>NZ_JAHXBH010000007.1:0-363940 GCF_020103775.1 Allostigmatella hybrida | reverse complement strand
GGAGCGTTTCGCTCAGCTCGTCTGCGAGCACCCCGTCTTCCGCGAGTGCTTCGGACTTTTATGAGGGGATGCCTCAGGAGCCACCCCGTAGTGCCTCTGGACAATAACCACGTCGAGCGCCAGCTGCGAGACATGGTGCTGGGCAGGAAGAACCACTACGGCAGCAAATCTCAGCGGGGCACCGAGGTGGCGGCGCTCTTCTACTCCCTCATCGAGACGGCTCGCCTGCGCGGCGAGGAGCCAGGGCGCTATCTGCGACGCGCAGCGCTGGCCGCTATCGAGTCTCCTGGCACCGTCACGCTTCCCACTCGCCAAGACTAACGACTGCTTCCTCTCGCAACTGGCTCAGGCCTGCCCCTTCATGGGGACGGGGCACGGCGAACTCATACGTCGGTACTACGAGCCTGTCCGACTTCCTCTGCCCGTTCATCATCGGCGTACGGCCTTCCGGCCTTCCCGATGCGTCCCGCTCAGCTTCGGCGGGCGAGCAGAGGATCTCCCGGTTCTCGCGCATGGAGCTTCTGGGCGTGCATGGGGTCTCCGACCGCGCAGGGCCGAGCCAGGGACTCGCAGGAGCGTCCCTGTTCGTGTGGCCTTCCGCTTCAGATAACCGCGTCGGCGCCCTGGACCGGCTGATTTCGCGGCTCAATACCCAGCCCGCTCGTACCCCTGTCAACGCTTCACCCCCACCCTCACGGGTGTTGGCGCATGACTCGGGGCCATCGTGGGTTGCTGGCCCTTCGATGTAAGGCTCTTTCATCCTCCGCTCCATGCCGGTTTATCCCGGCGCACTATCAGCTCGCCGTGCCCCGTCTGGACGCCGAGCGGGCCAGACGGGGCACGGCGAGCACTTACACGCGGTGAGCCAACGCATCCGCAAACGGGTGGAAGAGATATTCGGCTGGGCCAAGACGGTGGCGGGGATGCGCAAGGCGCGCTACCGGGGCCAGCGCCGTGTGGGCTTGCAGATGCACTTCGTGGCTGCCGCTTACAACTTGGTGCGGATGGCCAAGCTCATGCCAATGACCTCATGAGCGGGAGGGCCGCGCAGCGGCAGTAACGCCGCGCGGCCGATATCCTCCAGCAGCTCCCCACCCTGCGGCAGGGAGTCGGACATCCAGGTGGGATGCTCCCAACAGAGGTTCAGCCCCTCTACTCTTACTTTTTCAGCACCCTGCTAAACCCCCGAGATTACTGGACGTTGGCGTTCATCCACGTTCACCAGCGGCCAGCCGATTACGTACAGATTACGTACTAACCTGGCACTCAAGGCGCACCGTTCCAGACACTCTGACCACGGAGCAGCCCACCGCCTTCGTAGAGAAGCGCCTGCCGAGGGCACTGGCCAAGGTGGACGCGGAGGCGTACCTGAGCAAGCCAGGCATCTCCCAGGGGGCGCCCGTGCCGCGCTCGGAGAAGCTGGAGCGGATGGCGCGCCTCAAGGACCAGCTGCCTTCGGTGGAGGACGGTGAAGGACTGGACCCTGGCCGAGTGGCAGCTCTACATCGAGTGGCTGCCCCAAGTGACGTCGCGAGACATGTTCCGGTGGGCTGGACGAGCGCTTCCACCTCACCAAGAGCCACACCTGACGGACTTCTCCTGAGTGGTCTAGACTTCGCCTCGGCGGAGAGAGCCTCGATTGGCGGTGAGAAGCCCATGCCTAACAACGAATACCGGATCAAGTCGGGAGACACGCTGAGTGCCATCGCCCGGCGCCACCATGTCTCCATGGATCTACTGGCCCGGCTCAACGGCATCAGTGATGTCAATCGTATCTACGCGGGACAGGTATTGAAGCTCCCGGAGCCGAGCCCTCGCCAGCGTCTCACCCCGAAGCAGCCACAGACCCACCGGGTCTTCGCGGGAGAGAGCCTGGAGGGTATCGCCAACCGCTTCGCCGTCCCGGAGAAAGAGCTGCGCGCGGCCAACAATCTCCCGGAGAAGGGTTCGGCCTTCTTGGGGCAAATGTTGGTCCTTCCGCAGAAGAACAAGACCCCCGCCACCGAAAAGACCCTGTGGAATCAGGTGGAGAAGACCTTTTCCCCCAGGGGTGACCTCCCAACGGACAACGCCGTCATGGAGGTTGCCTTCCGGATCACCGGGGCCATCGAGGGAGGCTCGGCGAAGTCCTTCCAGAACGCGGACACGGGAATTGTCAGCTACGGGAAGCACCAAGCGACGCTGGACTCTGGAACGCTCGGCATCATTCTCCAGAAGTATATCGCCCAGTCTCGGAGCGCGACGGCGAAGCAGTTGGCCGCCTACATGGACAGGGTCAACAAGAAGGACGAGTCTCTGCGAGATGATGAGGGTTTCAAGAAACTGCTCCTGGCAGCGGCCGATGAGCCACTGATGAGCACCATCCAGGATACCGTCTTCGCCGAGAATTACTGGCCCGAGGCCGAGAGGGGGGCCAGGAACGACAACCTCCAGGCCCCTCTCGCCCTGGCCCTGTATTACGACACCAACATCCAGGGAGGCCTGCCTAAAGTACGAAGTGAGACCGCCGAGAAGCTGATGGGCAAGACGTTCACCGAGGCCGAATGGCTGACGGAGTTCAACACGCAGCGTGACCTGCGCCTGAAGCGGCTCGCGGAGGAGGCCAGAACTGCCGCCAGGGATCCGAATACACCCGCCCAGAAAAAGAAGACCTTCGAGAAAACCGCCGTCTTGCGTGAAAACTCGCGCTCCCGCGTGAGGATTCTGCAGAAGCTGGTGGATGCAGGAGATCTTCAGCTCCGGGGTGACAAGGAAGGAAAGCTTCTTGTCAACGGGAGGCGAATCGATGGACTGAAGTCAGGTGGCGGAGAGACCTCTCCGGGCCCGTCCGTGACCCAGGTGGTCAAACCCCCCGTCGTGAAAAAACACTCGGTGAACCAGGGCTCTCGTGGCTCGACGGACATCGACGCCATCATCCTGCACCATACCGCCAGCAACAACGTGGAGCAGGATCTGGTGCAGCTGACCAAGAAGGGCACTGAGGTGAGTGCGCACTACCTCATCGCGCCGGATGGCACCATCTACCAGCTCGTGGAAGACGACAAGAGGGCGTGGCACGCGGGCAAGTCAGAACTCCATGGTCAGAAAACGCCCGACGTGAACTCGCGCTCCATCGGCATCGAACTCACGAACGATGGGCGAGGCAAGACGCCCTTCACCGAGGCTCAATATAAGGCTCTGGAGCAACTCGTCCCGTACCTAGCCGTGACCTACGAGGTGCCAATGGAGAACATCCTCGGGCACCGGGATGTGGCTCCGGGTCGCAAGACGGACCCGGCGGACAACTTCGACTGGAATCGGGTGCGTAGCGCCATCAAGGTGGCTCAAAGCGGTAGCGAGACAGGTACTCCCGGCAACAAGGACAAGCCCCATCCTGTCGTTTCGACCCCCTCCCCAGGAAAGCCAGAGCCCGTCGCCAAGGATTTCGATGCGACGCTGAATAAGTGGCTCACGGTGCACGAAGGGCGTCGCAACACGGTTTATAACGATTCCAAGGGGCATCCGACTGTCGGCATTGGTTTCAATCTGGACCGGGAAGACGCTCAGCAATGTTTGAAGGCGCTCGGGATCGACTACTCAGCGGTCAGGGCGGGCCGCGTGAAGCTCACCGACCAGCAAATCGACACGCTGTTTCAGCAGGATGTGGCGTCCGCTCGCGAGGCCGCCCGATCCATCCTTGGACGGGACACCTATGAGGCCCTGAATGACGCGCGGAAGATCGTCGTGATCGACATGATCTTCAATCTGGGTGAGAACGGGTTCTCGAAGTTCAAGAAAGCGATTCGAGCGATCCAGAAAGCCGACTTCACGACCGCTGCTCGCGAGATGGAAGACTCGTTGTGGTATGGGCAGGTCGGTCGCCGTGCCAGGGAAAACGTGACCTCGATGAGGCTCGGCCAGCTCTTATGGGAGGATTCGGGCACCAAGGGTGGCACGTCCACCAAGGGTGGCACGTCCACCAAGCAGCCTCCCCAGGAGGATTCGGGCAACAAGGGTGGCACGCCCACCAAGCAGTCTCCCCAGGCTGACGCACTCAAGCAAATCGCCATCAGCGTCTATGATGGAATGTTCAAGAATCGCAACTACGACCTTGGTGTGACTACGCTGCGGGACACGAATGAAGAAAAGGTTTACGCCAACTTGGCACAGTTGAACCACGACGTAAGGCTCATCACCCAATTCAAAGCTGTCTACAAAGGCCTGTACCGCTCGGATATCGAGACGCAGATCAAGTCCGAATTTTCGAACAGAAGGGGGTACGAGTTGAACCGTGCGCTGGCCTATCTCACGTCAAAGAACGTTCTCCTCAATGACATTGCCCATAGAGTTCATGACGCTCTTCTCAATAGTTATAACTTTCTTGGGTTCGAGGATACCGATGAGGAAAAGGCCTACAGCAATTTAGTGAGATTGAATTACGACCAAACACTAATCAATGAGTTCAAGAGTGTTTATAAAACAATGTACCGTTCGGATGTTGAAGAGCACATCCGGTCCAAGATGTCGAACAACTTGATACCTGAGTTGGACCGCGCGCTGAGCTATCTCAAGCCGAAGGGTAGTCAGGTTCCGAAGGGACTCAGTCCTAATGTGCCTGAGCCTTCTCGCCCCAAGGCGCCTGAGCCTTCTCGCCCCAAAAAGGGTAAGGGCAAATACTACCAGCTTCCTGATGTGGGGGTTGGATATTATCTGTACGGACCTTCGGCTTCAGATAAGGTTTGGGGTACAGAATTCACAATTGCGGCGATGCAAAAGGTGGCACAGGCGGTCAAGAGTGAACTCGGAATCGATATAGGGATAGGTGATATCAGCTTCGAGGAAGGTGGCAAAATGTCACCTCACGACTCTCATCAGGCTGGCATTGATGTCGACATTCGTCCCCTGAGGACTGACGGAGTGAATGATCGTGTTGCCATCAATGAGTCTGCCTACAGTAGAGAGCGAACTGCGGTGTTGGTTAAACATCTTTTTGCGCATGGAGCGAAGAAAATACTTTTCAATGATACTAAGCTTTCGAAGATGTTTAATGATCCCAAGAATGTTCGAGTTAAGTACTGGAATGGCCATCATAATCATTTGCATGTTATCTTTTAATGACCTGTCTTTGTGGGCTGCGAATAAGATGGGGGTGACGTTCGTGCGGGTGTTGGCTTAATATTGAGATGCGCGGAGGGGGACTCCGTCGTGGTGGTGCGCACAGGTCTCTCGGTTGATGGTTCCCTCAAAAGCAGGGGCGGAGCCGGGGCTGGAGGAGGAGAGCCCCGCCTTTGCCGCGACGGTGGAGGAGCCGAGGAAGGAGCGCCCCCCCCGTTTGGACTGGGCCGGGCTGCTGAAAAGGACGTTCGCCCTGGATGTGTTCGCGTGCTTGAGGTGTGGAGGCAGGCTTAAGGGTGTTGGCGTACGTGAAGGGAGCAGGAGGGGTGAGAGCGATTGTGGAGCACCTGGGGTTGCCCACGGCGAGTGCGCACCTGGCCCCTGCGCGAGGGCCGCCCCAGAGCGCGGGGTGTTGAAGCTCAAGCCGCCACAGCCAGCCAATAGAGCCAGGCACCTGCCGCGCCCCTCCTGGGAAGGCGGCTGGGGTAGGCGTGTACCCCAAAGTGGCTGCGCGGCCTCTCCACCAGCTTGGCACACAGCCCACATGTCCCCCTCTGCGGTCGTCCTCGGCCCTCCGCGGAGCCTCTGCACCAGTCCTCACCCTCAGCACAGCTCCTATCTGTCTTAGAACCTGGAATCTGTAGAGCCAGCGCGTGTCCAGGCTCGCATGCTGGCTCGGTAGAAGCCCGCCAAGATGGCGGCCCCGCAGCCCTTGGCGTTCAGCGCCCCGGCAGAAGGAAGGCGACCCACCGCGCCAGTGCCTTGAGCCTCGGACTGTCCAGGCGAGCAAAGCGGCGCAAGAGGCGGCGCTTCTCGGGCGTGTCACTCAAGCCGGGGGGGCACCGTGTTTGCCCCGGGGGCGCTCTGCCCCATCTCCACCTCGGCAAACCCCATCAGTTCATGGGGGCCGCTGCCGAGAATCAGACACATGCGGAACAGCGTTGGAACGCTCGGCAGCACGCCCCCCCCGCTCCATGCGCCCGTACACCTCGGGAGCGATGCCGATGCCCTCGGCTGCTTCTGCTTGAGTCATGCCTGCCCGCTTGCGGGCCTGCTTCAAGGCCGCGCTCAGGGTGACTGAGTCTCCCCGATTTTGTGGCTCTCCCGCAGCTTGTGTGGATCCTATGGCTCATGCAGACGGGCGCACGAGCGAATTCGCCTGCTTACTGCCGCTGAACCACACGAAGTGCGGGAGAACCACAAAATCCGGGGAGGCTCAAAGTGCACCAAAACGTGGGCATCAGCGGGTCTCAATCTCGCGGAACACCACCCCATCCAGCTTCAGGCTCCTTACTGCTTCCACCATGCGTTCGCTGGCGACGATGACATTTGGCGAGTCGGCCAACCGAAAAATGTCTACCTCTGTGGGCAGTGCTCCTGCGGTGAGAATAATGGGAGTCGGAAGGCTAAAGCCTTTGTTTCGACCGCACGTGGGGCATGGAGAATCGAGTTCCCGAGGTAGGCAGTCAGAGTGGAACCTGCCACACAGTTCAAGTTGCAGGTCCATGAGTTCCGGTGGGCGTTTCGTGCGGAAGCGCACATCCATAGGGCAACCCTGCATTCCGCGGACGCCTGCTACCTGCAACTGCCCTAGCGCCTCGCGGCGTACGTAGAGCGACCAGGGATTCTGCATGAAGAGCTGGCCAAAGTACCCGGCGCCTGTACCTGTCAGCGGCCCGAACTCTGTTCCTGACGACAGTTCTGCCCCCTGGGGGGCCAGTGGACGCACCAGTTCCCTCAGCCGGGCGAACTCTTCGAATGGTACAGGCCACGGGTCAGATAGCTTCTTTTGCTCTTCTTTTGGCAGTCCAGAGAGATCTACACAGGGATACAGTGTCACCGAGATCGCTTCACCAAGCCCACAAACATTGCATGGCTCGATGCCGGGCAGTACCCATCTGTGCACTGCGTTCAAGTTGCCTGTGTAGCAAGGCGAGCTGTCTTCACAGACCCGATAGAATTTCACAGCGGCCTCTGATCAGGGCTGGCTATTATTGGGCGAACAGCTGAGGACCCGCGGGCGGGACGAGCGACCTGCCGTAGGGAATGATGGGGCCGACGACGTCGAAGCGGAAAGCCAACTCGAAGGCTTTGGCCAGCAATTCCTCCTGCGTATAGCGACGGGTGGGATTGGTATCCCGGAACTCTCGCCACGCCTGGTTCCACAGACCGCCGCGTGCGGAGCCGCTGTGGATGCGCCAGTGCACATGCTCCGGAATGACCATGGTCCAATCGTGAACCTTGATGCCCTGGGCCTTGAACCACCTGGCCAGATCGGCCGCTTGGGGGAAAAAGTGGTGCTTGACGAGCCTGCCTTCGAGCTTGGGAAAGGCAGGAAGGAAGCCCTCGCGATAGCGGAAGTGGAAGGACATCCGTGGGCGAGTACCTTCCCGAAGTCCCGTGTTCCTCCAGTTGCGCGAGGAGCCGGGGCTGCGCATGGGAGGGCGGTATCGCGCCAGTTCAGCGCCATGCTCCAGGGATGAGCGCGCCACTGCCTCCGGCTCTACATCCTCACAGCTGAAGACGCCGCACACGCCTGCTTCACCCTCACAGGCGAGCACGATGCATTGGTCAGAGGCTGGATCCTCACACTCGCTGGCGCTCTCCGACGCCACCTCCTCCCAAGCGCGCGTTGCAGGAGACGTGGTGGCACATCCGGAGAACTGCGGCGTGGCAAGAGACACCAGGAGCAAGGCCAAAAGCCTGAAGGGCGTTTTCATGACGCCTAAAAACTGTAGCCCTTCCTCTCGCCACCTCAAGAGAGGACAAAGAAAAGCCCAGCAACCCGTTCAGGTTGCTGGGCTTGTGAGTGTGGAGGCGGCGGGAATCGAACCCGCGTCCGAAAGCCTTCCGTTCTTCGACCCTACGTGCGTAGTCCGCGCTTTGCTACGTCCCGAAGGCTCCCACGGACGGGATCCTCCGAGCCGATCCTGGAAAAGTCTCGCCACCTCGGTCCCAGGAACCCTCGGCAGCCAGCCCGCATTGTGACGGTCCTACCCCACCCCACAGGCCGAGAGCGGGAGGACCGCGCGCTAAGAACTGTTGTTAGGCAGCCAGCGCGAGCTCAACGTTGTCGTTGGCTTTTGTGTCTTTGCCATCGGTTTTTACGAGCCATTGGCCCACTCGGCACGCGTCTCGAACTTCTATGCCCCCGTCGAAACCAGGTCGCCCCCATTGGTGACCTTCCCTACAGTAACCGCTGACGGCGCCCCGTCAATCCTCCTGACAACCCTCCCCGCATCCTAGGGTTCTCCTCCGCCCGGGCGACCCCTTGCCCGGCCGTCAGGTCCCCTATGCGAACCCTCCTCCTGCTCCTCGTGATGGGCGCGGCGGCCTCCTCGGCCGCCCAGCCGACCCCTCCCTCCGCCTTCCCCTACCCGGTGAAGACGGACACGCTGCCCAACGGGCTCACCGTGGTGCGCGTGCCCTTCCACTCCCCTGGTCTGGTCGCCTACTACACCGTCGTGCGCGTGGGCTCCCGCAACGAGGTGGAGCCCGGCAAGACGGGCTTCGCCCACTTCTTCGAGCACATGATGTTCAAGGGCACGAAGAAGCACCCCGAAGGCGAGCGCGAGCGCATCCTCGCCACCTACGGCTTCGACGACAACGCGTTCACCACCGACGACTTCACCGTCTATCACTCGTACGGGCCCACCGCGGGGCTCGATGCCCTCGTCGAGATGGAGGCCGACCGGTTCCGGAACCTCGAGTATGCCGAGCCGTCCTTCCGCACCGAGGCCCTCGCCGTGCTCGGCGAGTACCACAAGAACGAGGCCAACCCCTGGCTGCGCATGGAGGAGCGGCTGCTGGGCACCGCCTTCAAGGCGCACCCCTACCGCCACACCACGCTCGGCTTCTACGAGGACATCCAGGCCATGCCCGAGGCCTATGCCTACAGCCGGTCCTTCTTCGAGCGCTGGTACACCCCCGACAACACCCTCCTGTTCATCGCCGGAGACTTCAACGACAGCGAGGTCATGGCGGATGTGCGTGAGCACTACGGCCCTTGGAACCGCAAGGCCGCCCGCGTCCCCATCCCCGCCGAGCCGCCGCAGACCGAGAAGCGCACCGTCTCCGTCGAGTGGCCCTCCAGCACCCTGCCCCGTCAGGTGCTCGCCTGGCACACCCCGGCCGCCTCCCTCACCACCCCGGGCGCCGCCATCCAGGCCGTGCTGGCGGACTACCTCGTGGGCTCCACCAGCCCCGTCTACAAGGAGCTGGTGCTCGGCAAGCAGCTCGTCGAGTCGCTCGGCAGCGGCTTCTACCCCCACCGGGATCCGTCCCTCTTCAGCCTCCACGCGACCCTCAAGGCCGAGGAGAGCCGCCCCGCCACCGAGGCCGCCCTCACCCAGGCCATCCAGGAGCTGGCCTCGGGCAAGGTGGACCCCGCGCGCGTCAAGGCCATCCAGAGCAACATCCGCTACAGCCTCCTCATGAACCTGGAGACCCCCAACGATGTGGCGGGCCAGCTCGCCTGGTACGCCGGCATCTTCGGGACGCCGGACGCGCTCGCCCGCCACCTTCAGAATGTCGCCCGCGTGCAGCCCGAGCAGCTCGTCTCCTTCGCCAAGCGCTACCTCGTCGACTCCCAGCTCACCGTCCTCACCCTCACCCCCGCCGCCGGAGGAAAGCCGTGATGAACGCGTCCCCTCGATTCGGTCTCTTCCTGGCCGCCAGCGTGTGGCTCGGCGGCTGTGCTGCCACCTCCCGCACCGCGCCGCCCACGCCCCCGGAGACGGCTCCCCCACCCACGCCCGCCGCCCCGGCCGCGCCACCGGCGGCGATGACCGTTCCCGCGGTGCCCCTGCGGCGGCCCGCCCCGCTGGAGACCGTCGTCCTGAGCAACCCCCAGAGCCCCATCGTCAGCTTCCGGCTCGTCTTCCACACGGGCTCCGTGGACGATCCCCCTGGCCGGGAGGGGCTCACCGCGCTGACCGCGAACCTGCTCTCCCAGGGCGGCACGCGCGAGCTCACCTCCTCGCAGCTCCTGGAGGTGCTCTTCCCCATGGCCGCCGAGCTCGAGGCCTTCACGGACAAGGAGTTCACCACCTTCTCCGGCCGCGTCCACAAGGACTTCCTGCCCCGGTTCCTGAAGGTCTTCACCGATGTCCTGATCGAGCCCCGCTACGAGCCGAGCGAGTTCGAGCGGCTGCGCACCGATGCCCTCAACACCCTACGCAACACACTGCGCAACGAGGATGACGAAGAGCTCGGCAAGGTGGGCCTCGATGCGCTCCTGTTCCGGGGGCACCCCTATGCCCACTTCGTGGGCGGGACGGCTCAGGGGCTCCAGGCCATCACGCTCGACGAGCTCAAGGTCCACGCCCGCCGCGTCTTCACCCAGGACCGGCTCGTCATCGGCCTGGCCGGCCCCGTGGACGAGGCGCTGAAGCAGACCCTCACCTCCCGGCTGTCCGCGCTGCCCGCCACGGGGGCTCCCCGCGTGGCCCTGCCTCCCGTGACGGCCCGGCCCGGCGCCGCGCTCGTCCTTCAGAAGTCCACCCTCTCCACCGCCATCTCCCTGGGCTTCGCCACCCCGCTGCGGCGCGGCGACCCCGACTTCTTCCCGGTGGCGCTCGCCCTCTCGTACCTGGGGGAGCACCGGCAGACCCATGGCCTGCTCTTCCAGGAGCTGCGCGAGAAGCGGGGCCTCAACTACGGCGACTACGCCTATGCCGAGCACTTCATCCAGCAGTCCGGCACCACGTTCGCCCGGCCCAACCTCGCGCGGACCCAGCAGGACATCTCCCTGTGGCTCCGCCCCGTGGTGCCCGCCACCGCCGTGTTCGCCACCCATGGCGCCCTCTACTATCTCGGCCAGCTCGTCCAGCACGGCATCCCCCGGGATGCCTTCGAGCAGACCCGCGGCTTCCTCCTGAGCTACACCCGGCTGTGGGAGCAGACGGACCCGCGGCGCCTGGGCTACGCGCTCGACTCCCTCTTCTATGGGACGCCGGACTTCCTGGGCAGCTACCGGAAGGCGCTCGAGCAGATGACGCCCGAGTCCGTCCACGAGGCCGTCCGCCGGCGGCTGCGCCCCGAGGCCCTGTCCTTCGTCTTTGTCACCCAGGATGCGCCGGCCCTGGTCACCGGGCTCACGGCCCAGGCGCCCACGCCCCTCACCTACGCCTCCGCCAAGCCCCCCGCCGTGCTCGAAGCGGACCAGGCCATCCTCCAGCAGCCGCTTCCCCTCCGCCCGGACGCCATCGAGGTGCTCCCCGCGAGCACCTTCATGGAACAGTAACCCCCGGACGCACGGCAGCCCCGGAGATGGCCCACGCCATCCCGGGGCTGCTCGCTCCTCCCCGCAGGGCTAGAACTGCACCGTCACCGTGTTCGTGCAGGTGTTCTTCCCCACCGCGCAAACCTTGTAGCTGTAGGTGCCTGCCAGGAAGAACCGGTCCGAGTACTCGCCGTCGTTGTTCGTGGTGGTCAGGCGCTTGTTGTTGCGGAAGATCTCCACCTTGGAGGCCGTGGTCCCGGACCAGATGAGATCCACGTGCTTGCCGGTGATCTCCCGCCGCTGCTGGGCCGTGAGCGACATGACCACAGGAGGAGGCGGCGGCGCCGTCGCGGTCACGCTCTTCGTCTTCGTGGCCGTCTTTCCCGCGCTGTTCTTCACCGACAGCGACACGGTGTAGGTGCCTCCCGCCGTGTAGGCATGGCTGGGGCTGCTCTCGGTGGACGTGCCCCCGTCTCCGAAGTCCCACGTCCAGGCGGTCACCGCGCCCTGGGCGCTGGTGCTGGCATCCGTGAAGCCGCACGTCAGGTCCGTACAGGAGAAGGAGAAGGAGGCCACGGGCGCCTTGGCCGCCTCCGCCACCGGGAAGACGAGATCGTCCCGGTCATCGTAGCTGCCCGTGCTGCAGGAGCCTTCTGAGCCGTTGTAGCGGAAGTTGCCCCGGACCGCCTGCAGCGTGCCTTCCGGCAGCACGTACGTGGCCGACAGCACCTGCGCGCCCCCCACCGACGGCATCAGCGTCGTCAGGAAGGTCCAGGACGGCTCGTTCGCGTTCGCCGTGTAATAGAGGTCCAGCTTGTCCGCGGAGCCCGAGCCCCAGGAGTACACCGCCACCTCCACGCGCACCGTCTTGCCGGGCGCCATCGGCGTCCCATCCGTTGTGGAGACGCGGATGCGCTCCAGGGACTCGTCCGTCTCGTAAGTCCCGCTGTCGCCATCGGCGCAGGTGCTCCCCAGCGTGTTGGGCGCGTTGGCCTCCGGTCCCATGGTGCCGCGCCCCTCGACCAGGGAGCCCGTGTCGCAGAAGGAGCCCAGCGTGGCGCAGCGGGGCACCTGGAGGGCCGTGTCGTAGGTGGCGAAGCCCTCGTTGCTCACGTTCACCGTGACGGCGGCGCTGGAGCCCACGTTGCCGCTCGCGTCATACGCCTTGGCCATCACGGTGTGCGCCCCGTTGCCCCCTCGCGTCGTGTCCCAGTCGAAGGCATACGGGGCCGTGGCGTCCGAGCCCAGCAGGACGTTGTCGACGAAGAAGGACACCCGGATGACGCCCACGTTGTCGCTGGCCACCGCGGTCAGGGAGAGGCTGTTGGAGGCGTTGGAGCCATTCGAGGGAGCGGTCAGCTGCGCCGTGGGGGCCACCGTGTCTCCAGAGCCGCTGCCCAGGGAGGCCATGTACAGCAGCAGGTTGGGCGAGCCCGTGCCGGGATTGGCCACGTGGTCCGAGGTGGCGATGTTGGCCAGCACCTCGGCCACCTGCGCGGGCGTCGCGGTGGGGTTGGCGCTCAGGTACAGCGCCACAGCCCCCGCCACGTGGGGCGACGCCATCGACGTGCCGTTGAGGGTGTTGGTGTCCGAGTCCCCCGTGTACCAGGCCGAGGTGATGCTGGAGCCCGGCGCGAAGAGGTCCACACACGGGCCATAATTGGAGAACGAGGAGCGCTCGTCCGCGTTGGTGGTGGCCCCCACGGTGATGGCCCCCGGGGTGCGCGCGGGCGACTTGTTGCAGGCATTGCCGTTGTCGTTGCCCGCGGCCACGGCGTACACCACGCCCGCCGCGATGGAGGCCGTCACCGCGTCATCCACCGCCTGCGACACGCCGCCCCCGAGGCTCATGTTCGCCACCGCGGGCTTGAGGTGGTTGGCCGTCACCCAGTCCACGCCGGCGATGACGCCGTCGTACGTGCCCGAGCCGCCACAATCCAGCACCCGCACCGCGTGCAGGCTCACTTCCTTCGCCACGCCCCACGTGGCGCCGCCCACCGTGCCCGCCACGTGCGTGCCGTGGCCGTGGCAGTCATTGGCCCCCTGGCCGTCCGTGATGGCGCTGTAGTCCAGGCTGGCCCGGCCGGAGAACTCGGCGTGGGTATTCCGGATGCCGGTGTCGATGATGTACGCGTGCACCCCGCTGCCGACCGAGTTGTACGTGTAGGTCGTGTCCAGCGGCAGCTCCACCTGGTCAATGCGATCCAGCCCCCAGGTCGCGTTGTCCATGGAGCCCGAGGCATACACCCGCCCGTTCTCCTCCACGTACGCCACGCTGGGGTCCTCGGCCAGCTTGAGCGCGGACTCCTCGTTCATCTGGACCATGAAGCCCGGCAGGGCCTGCTGGTACACCCGGCCCACCTCGCCGCCGTAGGTGGAGGCCAGCCGCAGCGCGTCCTCCTGGACGCTCATGTCCTTGCCCTGCTTGCCGAGGACGACGATGTACTGGCCCGGCACCGGATCCACGCTCCGGCGGAACTTCTTGCCCTGATAGCCCTTGAGGGCTGCCTGCTGGGCCTCAGGCGCGTCCGGGGCCTCCGGCCCTCCGGTCTGACACCCCGTGAGCAACACCTTCGTAGCCGCGATGATGATCAGACCTCTTCCCATCCCCATTGATCCATCCCCCCACACCAAGCTGAATTGCTTGATTCTCCACCGTCCGACCGGCGATTTCCGTTGTGTCCCGGGAGCCCTTTTCTTCCGCCCCTGCGAGACGGGCGCTATAAGCGCCCTCCATGCGAGGTCTGCTCCCTGAGCCCGTCCGGCGGCCACTCCTTCGCGGCATCGCGGCGGCGCTCGCGATCCTGTGTTGCTTCACTGGAGGTATGGCGGCCTGGGCTGACCCTGAGCCCTTTGCCCGGAGCTTCGACATTGTCCCCGTCAAGCTTGCCGCTGCGCAGTCGCGCGGCATCGCACTGGAGGGTGCCCGGTCTCTGCCCCCTGGCAGCCTGCATGCTGCCATCGCGCTCGACTTCAACCTTCACGTCCTGTCGCTCAAGCTCGGGGACGAGAAGTTGGGCAATTTATTGCCCTACCGGCTCGACGCACATGCCCTGTTCGCCTACCAGCTGAACCGGAGGCTGGAGCTGGCGCTGGACCTGCCCTTCACGGTCATCCAGGGCAACCGGTTCGGACTGCTGGGCGAGGCGCTGAATGCGCCGGACTTCCCGGGCGCCGCGGGCGTGAGCCGTGCCGGCATGGGGGATGTGCGCCTGCTCCCCCGGGTCTCCCTGCTGGACCCCGAGACGTTCCCCGTGGGCCTGGCCCTCGTGGGCGAGGTGCGGCTGCCCACCGGCAATGGCGGCAGCTTCATGGGCGAGCGCGGCGTGCTCGTGGCCCCGCGGCTCGCGGTGGAGCGGGCCTTTGGCCCGGTGCGGCTGCTCGGCAACCTGGGCTGGCGCTTCCGCAAGGCCACGCAGTACCTCAACCTCTACGTGGATGACGAGCTGACCCTGGGGGCGGGTGCCGTGGTGGACCTGCCCAACATGGGCCGGTTCACCGACGTGCAGGTGGTGGGCGAGATGCACCTGTCCACGCCCGCCTCCGCCCCCTTCAACTTTAGCCAGGCCGACTCGCTGAAGACGCCCTGGGAGGTGCTCGCCGGCGTGCGCACCCGGGTGGCGGGCCCCTGGGGCATCGCGCTGAACGTGGGCCGGGGCATGGGCCTGCGCGGTGGGTACGGGCGCGAGGATCTCCGCATCACCTTCGCCGTGAACTACGACCGGTCCGGCTTCGAGCCCGACAGCGATGGCGACGGCGTCCCCGACTCCGTCGACAAGTGCCCCACCGAGCGGGAGGACCGCGACGGGTACCAGGACGATGACGGCTGCCTCGATGCGGACAATGACGGCGATGGCATCTCCGACGGCGAGGACCGGTGCCCGAACAAGCCCGGCACCGTGGAGCATCGCGGGTGCCCCGAGGATCAGGACACCGATGGTGACGGCATCCCCGACGTGCTGGATGCGTGCCCCGACAAGCCCGGCCCCAAGGAGTACGACGGGTGCCCGGACTCCGACGGCGACGAGGTGCCCGACAACGTGGATGACTGTCCGGAGCTGTCCGGCCCGCCGGAGAACAACGGGTGCCCCTATGACTCGCCGCCCTTCGTGCTCGTCGAGTCCGACCGCATCCGCATCAAGGGCAACATCCTCTTCGAGACGGGCCAGGCGAAGATCCAGAAGCAGTCGTTCAAGCTGCTGGACGAGGTGGCCACCGTGCTCCGGCGCAACCCCACGCTCGGCCCCGTCCTCATCGAGGGCCACACCGACAACGTGGGCTCGCGCAACTACAACGTCGACCTGTCCCAGCGCCGCGCCAAGGCCGTTCTGGACTACCTCGTCAGCAAGGGCATCGACCGCAAGCGCCTGAGCTCCAAGGGCTTCGGCTTCGACCAGCCCATCGCGACCAATGACACGCCGCTGGGCCGCGCCAAGAACCGCCGCGTCGAGTTCCGTCTCGTGAAGTCCGAGGTGGAGACCGCGCCCCGGGAGATTCAGGTTCCCGCGGCACCGGCGCCCAGTCCGGCCCCGGCGGCGCCTGCACCCGCGCCGAGCCCGGCCCCGGCCCCGGCGGCGCCCGCGCCTGCCAAGCCCGCTCCGAGCCCGGCCCCCGCGGCGCCCAAGCCGTGAGGCTCGGGCGGGGGGCCCGGACGCTCAGGGCTTGAGCGCCCGTTCGATGCGCTGACGGATGGCGGCCTCGGACATCGCGCCGCGCACCGCGTCCGTCACCTTGCCCTCGCGGTCCAGGAAGTAGAGCGTGGGCAGGGCCTCCACGCGGTAGGCCCGCGCGATGTCATCCCCCGCGTACACCACGTAAGGCCCTAGATCCGGCAGGCGCCGCTTGACGAAGTCCGCCACCACGCGGGGCGCCACGTCGGCGTCATCCCGGCTGGCCGCGACGAAGGCCAGCCCCTGGCCCTCGTACTCCTTGGCGAGCTTCACCAGCGAGGGCATCTCCTCCTGGCACGGGCCACACCACGTCGCCCAGAAGTCGAGCATCACCACCTTGCCGCGCAGGTCCTCCAGCGCCATGGAGCCGCCCTCGTAGCGCTCCATCGTGAACTCGGGCGCGGCGCCATCCGGGACCAGCCGGGCCCGCCGCGCCTCCATCACGCCCAAGTACACCATCCCCGCGAGCCCAAACCCCGCAGACAGCACCAGCAGGGCCTTGGGCATGCTCCCACCGCCCCCACCCTGGCGGGGCGGCGGCGTTTCCTGGGGTTGCATCACCGGCTCCGTCACGCGTCACCCTTCCTCGTCAGGCGGCGGTGCACGAGCGTCAGCACCGCGCGCACCCCCGCTTTCACCCGCGGATGGCGGACCACCCACCCCGCGAGCCAGGGGCCATATCGATAGTAACCCCGAATGAAGGCCCGGCCGCTCCCGTGCTGGCTCAGCACCTCGTCCCGGAAGGCCCGGAAGGCCACCAGCTCGGGCGCACAGGGCCCGAACGCCGCCGTCGCCACGAAGCACGAGGCCGCCGGGCTGATCCACATCAACCGGCCGTTGGTGACGTTCACCACCACCTTCAGCTTCGGCTCCTCCGTGTAGAGGAACGCCAGCAAGTCCCGCCGCGCCGCGGGGAACTCGGCGCCGCTGGCCTCCTCGAAGTCGATGCGGGTGTTGCCCCCGCTACCCAGCTCCTCCACCGTGAAGCGGAAGCGGTTGGAGCTGCTCAGCCGCTCCACCTCCAGCCCCCGCAGCTCACCAAAGTACGCTTTGAAGGGGGTGTTGCACGCCGGGCAGAGGAGGCGGTGGTAGGCGTGGCTCGCCGTGAACGCATAGTCGTTGATGCGCTTGCACCCCGTGTTGGGGCAGGCGAGCTTCACCTTCGCCTGAGGCGCCGACTGGGGATCGTACCGCGACAGGCCCGTGTGCTTGTTGTACACGGCGGGCAGCTCCAGCGGCCGCGTGCCCAGGTTGCGCGTGGGGTGCGCCGCCCGCTCCAGCGTCAGCGCCAGCCGCCATGCCGCTTCCGCGGGCCCCAGGCGGCCCGCCACCGTGTGGCAGAGCCCCTCGGCGTGCGCCCGCACCGCGGCGAGGATGCCGTGCGCCGCCGCGGGGGCTTCCGGCTCGCGCGTCACGGCCAGGGCTTCGGCCAGGACTTTCTCGACGTCCGGCAGCAGGGCCTCGGCCGCCTTGCGGGCCGGATCCTCGGCGCGCCGGTACAGGGGAGGTTCGGGGATGCGGGCGAACAGGGCCGAGGCGTTCGCGCGCAAGCGCTCCAACGCCACGGGCAGCTCCTCCCGCCGCACCCCCATCTGTGCCGCCCTCGCCTGGGCGGCCTGGAACAAGTCTTCAGGCAGCAAGGCGGCCCACATTACGGGTGCCTCCCGGCCCTGTCAGCGCCGAAACCCGCCGTGCCCCAAAACTGGCCCCGGCCGCCCCCTTGATGTACGAGGAGGTAGGAGGCTGTAAACGCATGGGGATTCTGAAGTTCCTGGTGTGGACGGCGTGCGCGGTGGGACTGGGCATCTTCCTGGCCAAGGGACGGATCGACGGGCGGACGCCGCTGGACCACATGGACCGGGCATGGAAGCGCACCACACACCCCTCGCAGATGGACCGCATGAAAAATGGGGTGGAGCGGGTGAAGGGCGGGCTGGAGGGCGCCCTGGGCGATGCGCAGGAAGCTGTCGGCCAGAAGACAGCCGCGGGCCCCCGGGAGCGCATCACCGCGGAGGACCGCGCGGCGGTGAATCGCATCATTGCCCAGAAGAAGTAAGCAGCCCCGCCGCCCAGGCGCCTCCCGCTTCCGCGCCCGCGTCCGCCTCCCTAGCTTGATCGAGACGGTGGTCGGTCGGGGTGTGGAGGCGGTCCATGGTGAGGACTCAGGCGAAGGGCGTGCTGCTGGCAGTCGCATGCACACTGGGGATGGCGGCACCCGCAGTGGCAGCACAGCGCCGGGGCAGCGAACGGCTCTGGCTCGAGGCGAAGGGTCAGGAAGTGCACACCCAGCGCTCCACCCTCAGCCAGGTGGCCCGGTCCGCCATGCCCGCCGTGGTCTCCATCACCACCCGGCAGGTGAGCACCGAGGCCTCCGGCGAGGAGGAGTCCCAGAAGGGCATCGGCTCGGGCTTCATCATCCACCCGGACGGCTACATCCTCACCAGCGACCACGTGGTGGAGGGGGCCTCGGAAATCACCGTCTCGGTGCTCTCGCCCGGGGGGTATGCCGAGGAGTTTCCCGCCGAGGTGGTAGGCGCGGATGCCCGCACGGACTGTGCGCTGCTGCGCATCCAGGCAGGCAGGCCGCTGCCCGCCCTGAAGCTCTCCTCGGCCTCGCGCGTGGAGGTGGCCGACTGGATTGTCGTCATCGGCAACCCGTTCGGGCTGGCGCACTCCGTCACGGTGGGCGTCGTCAGCTACAAGGGCCGCACCGAGGTGACGCCCAACGGGCGCGACGGGGACTTCGACTACATGCAGATGGACGCGTCCATCAACCCGGGTAACTCCGGGGGGCCCGTGCTGGACTTGAAGGGCCACGTGGTGGCCATCGCCAACGCCGTCAACGTGGCCGGCCAGGGCATCGGCTTCGCCGTCCCCATCGACATCGCCAAGGCGGTGCTGCCGCACCTGAAGGCCCACGGCAAGGTGCGCCGGGGCTGGATGGGCATCACCGTGGAGGACTTCTCCCCGGGCATGGTCTCGGAGTTCGGGCTGGCGGGCTCGCGCCCGGGCGTCGTCGTCTCGGGCGTGGCGGAGGAAGGGCCCGCAGGCCGGGCGGGGCTGCGCGCCGGGGACGTCATCGTGGCCGTCAACGCCCAGCCGGTGGCCCGGGCCCACAAGCTGCGCTGGCAGGTGTCCTCCCGGGGCGCGGGCCGGAGCGTGGTGCTGCAGGTCCGCCGGGGCGGACACCCCCTGAAGCTCCGCGTCACCCTGGAGGACCTGCCAGAGGAGCAGGCGCCCGTGGCCCCCGTGGCCGCCAGGCCCTCGCCCCCCAGCAAGCCCGTCCGGTCGCCCTGATCGGCGCTTCCGAGGCCTCCAGGCCGCGACGCGGCTTGCGTTCCCCTTGCATGGGCGCTACACAGTGCGCCTTTTTCGTACCCTGACGGGCCACCTGGCGTGGCGTCCGGGCGCGCATCGCAAGAGAGGAATCCCATGGCCGAGGAAGCCAAGAAGACCAATCCGCACAAGAGCTGGCCGCGTACGGCCAAGGGCGGTGGCAAGAAGGCGTGCACTGTCGAGGGCTGCAAGCGCCCCTACCGCGCCAAGGGCTACTGCTTCTTCCACTTCAAGAAGTGGCGTCAGGCGGAGCTGCCCCACTCCCGTTACCGCACCTGCTCCAAGCCGGAGTGCCGCGCGAAGACCTCCAAGGGCGGCCTGTGCGAGAAGCACTACGCCGAGACCTACAAGAAGGAGGCGGCGGCCTAGCGCCGTTGCCCCACCTGTAGCTCCGGGCGCCTCCTTCCCTCAGGAAGCCGAGGCGCCCCGCTTCACCCCCCGCCCCAGGTGCTTGAAGGCCGAGAGCCACAGCTCCGCCTCGCGCTGGGTCAGCTTCGCCCGAAGCAGCGTCCGCTCCATCTCGCGCAGCACGTGCTCCGGCGCCTGCGGGTTGAGAAACTCCGAGGCCAGCAGCACCTCGTTCATTCGCGTGCCCAGCGCGGTGAGCGTGCCCATGCGCGCCCCCGGCTCGGGCTCGGGCGGCGGCGCGGGCTGAGCCCCCTCCCGGCCACACAGGTACAGCAGCACGCTGGCCGCCTGGGCCAGGTTCATCGAGGGCTGCACCTCACTCGTCGGGATGACGAGGACATCCGCGCACACCGCCAGCTCCGCGTCGGACAGGCCCCGCTGCTCTCCTCCCAGCACCAGTGCCACCCGGCCCCGGGCGCTCTCCTCCGAGAGCCGCCGCGCCGCCTGTTCTGGCGTGAGCGGAACGCGGCCCTTGAGCTGGGTACGAGAGGTGGTGCCAACGGCGTACACGCACTCCGCCAAGGCCTCGGGCAGCTCCCGGGCCACCGCCATCCGCTCCAGCACCTGCTCCCCTTTGACGGCGAGCCGCTCGGCGCCCCGGAAGGCGTAGGTGGCGGGATCCGACAGCACGAGGCGGAAAAACCCAAAGTTCGCCATCACCCGGGCCACGGCCCCCAGGTTGTCGGGAGAACGCGTCTGATGAAGGACAACGGTCAACTGCTCGCCCAGCCCCATACCCTGGAGTTTAGCTGGATGCCCCGGGCGGTGATCGGTATATTCCCGCCTGATGCGTCGCTGGGTCCCCGCACTTCTCATGTCTCTCGTCCTCGTCGCCTGTGGCGGCGCAGGCTCCCCCGCGCGCACGGCGCCCAGCGCACGCCAGGCCCTCACGGGCTCGCCGGAAGCGCTCGAGTTCGAGTCCGCCTCCACGCGCCTGGAGCTGTTCCGGGAGCTGGCCCGGCTGTCCGAGCACGAGGCGGGACGCGCGGCGCAGGCCCTCGTCCTCTTCCCCATCACCCAGAACGGGGAGCTGGTGGCGGCGCCGGGCTTCGAGGCCCGGATGGACCTGCTCCAGTCGCCCGAGACGGGCGGGGCGATGCAGCTGGCCTTCGATGGCCGCGTGGGCGAGCCCTGGCAGGATGACCGCCGGGACAGCCTCCAGGGGCTGTCCGAGCGCGAGGCCGCCGAGTTGGTGGCGCGCACCCTGCTGACCCACTGGCAGATCCAGCCCGCCGGGCCCGTGCAGGTGGAGCGTGTCCCGGGCGCCCCGTACGCGGTCGCCTACGTGGACGGCATCCTGCGCATCAACCCCGCCTTCCTCTATCTGGCGGCGGCCTCAGGTCCTGCTTCCCCTGCGGTGGGCGTCCAGTAGAGTCCGCGCCACCCGCAAACCCGCGGGTCCCGAGGCGCCTCGTGAACACGTCCGCTCTCCACGCGCAGCTCTCTCACACCCTGCGGCAGACCCACCTGCCCGCGCTGGGCACGCACTACCAGGGCAAGGTCCGCGACACCTACCGGAAGGACGGCCGGCTCATCCTGGTCACCACCGACCGGCTGTCCGCGTTTGATCACGTGCTGACCACCATCCCCTTCAAGGGCGAGGTGCTCAACCGGCTGGCGACGTTCTGGTTCGAGAAGACCCGGCACATCATCCCCAACCACGTGCTGGATGTGCCGGACCCCAACGTCACCGTGGCCCGCGCGTGCCAGCCCTTCGCCATCGAGATGGTGGTGCGCGGCTACCTCACCGGCAGCCTGTGGCGCGACTACCAGAAGGGCACGCACACCGCCTACGGCCTGCCCTTCCCGGAGGGGCTGCGCAAGGACGAGCGCTTCCCCACCCCGCTCATCACCCCCTCCACCAAGGCCGAGTACGGGCAGCACGACGAGCCCATCTCCGAGGCGGCCCTCCTCGCCAAGGGGCTGGCGAGCCCCCGCGACTGGGCCCGGCTCTCCGAGGCCGCCCTGGGGCTGTTCGCCGAGGGCCAGCGCCAGGCCCGCGAGAAGGGGCTCATCCTCGTGGACACCAAGTACGAGTTCGGAAAGGTGGGCGACGAAATCTACGTCATCGACGAGATGCACACCCCGGACTCCAGCCGCTACTGGGTGGCGGACGAGTACGAGGCGCGCTTCGCCCAGGGCGAGGACCAGCGGATGCTCGACAAGGAGAACATCCGCCAGTGGCTCATCCGCGAGCGGAACTTCTCGGGCCAGGGCACGCCCCCGCCAATCCCCGACGGCGTGCGCGTGGAGTTGGCCGAGAAGTACCTCTCGGCCTACGCGCGCATCACCGGCGGCGCGCTCCCGCTGGAGCCGGGCGATGTCCACGCGCGCATCGAGAAGAACCTGCGCGCGGGCCGCTACCTGTAGCCGCTACGCGGTGCGGCCGAACACCCGGCGGAAGATGTCGTCCACGTGCCGCGTGTGGTAGCCCGTGGAGAAGCAGTCGCGGATCTCCTCGGGCGTCATCACCTTCAGCAGGTCCGCGTCCCCGAGGAGGGCCGTGCGGAAGTCCGCCCCCTCCTCGTACATCTTCATCGCGTTGCGCTGGACGATGACGTAGGCGGCCTGCCGGTCCATGCCCTTGCGCGCCAGCTCCAGCAGGATGCGCTGCGAGTTCACCACGCCGCCGAGCAGCTCCAGGTTCTTCTGCATCTGCTCGGGGTAGACGCGCAGGTTCTCCATCAGCCCCGCGAAGCGGTGGAGCATGAAGTCCATGACGATGGTGGCATCCGGCCCAATCACCCGCTCCACGGAGGAGTGGGAGATGTCCCGCTCGTGCCACAGCGCCACGTCCTCCAGCGCGCTCACCGCGTAGCCGCGCAGCAGCCGCGCCAGCCCCGACAGGTTCTCCGACAGGATGGGGTTGCGCTTGTGCGGCATGGCGCTGGAGCCCTTCTGCCCCGGCGTGAAGGCCTCCTCCACCTCGCGCACCTCCGTGCGCTGCAGGTGGCGGATCTCCACCGCGAACTTCTCGATGCTGGCGCCCAGGAGGGCCAGCGCCCCGAAGAACTCCGCGTGCCGGTCCCGCTGGACAATCTGGCTGGAGGCCGGGGCCGGGTGCAGGCCCAGCTTGCGGCACACGGTCTCCTCCACCGCGGGCGGCAGGTGCGCGAAGGTGCCCACCGCGCCGGAAATCTTGCCGACGGCGATGCTCTCCCGCGCCCGCTCCAGCCGGGCCCGGCCCCGGCTCAGCTCGTCGTACCAGATGGCCAGCTTGTGGCCGAAGGTGATGGGCTCGGCGTGGATGCCGTGGCTGCGCCCCATCATCACCGTGAGCCGGTGCTCGAAGGCGCGCTTCTCCACCGCGGCCATCACCCGCCCCAGGCCCTTCAGGATGAGATCCAACGCGTCGCGCAGCGTGAGCCCCAGCGAGGTGTCCAGCACGTCCGAGGACGTCATGCCCAGGTGCAGCCAGCGGGCGCTCGGCCCCACCCGCTCCTCCATGAACGTCAGGAACGCGATGACGTCGTGCTTGGTGGTGCGCTCAATCTCCTCGATGCGCGCGGCGTCCTCGGGGGTGAAGTCCCCGGCCTTGGCCCGGCAGTCGTCCAGCGCCTCGCGCGGGGCGAGCCCTGCCTCCACCATGCCCTCCAGCGCCGTGAGCTCCACGTCGCGCCAGCGGCGCAAGCGGGCCACATCGGACCAAAGGGAGGACATCTCCTGCCGGCTGTATCGAGGAATCACGCGTCGACCTTTATGGAAATGAATGGACTGCCAGAGTCATGGCTGCAGCCCCGCGCAGCAGCGGAACCCCACCGTGCCCGAGCGTGCCGAGGGAAGCCCGTTGAGCCGCGCCGAGCAGCGCACCGCGAACGCCGAGCGGTTGAACGCCCCGCCCTTCTGCGTCATGTCCGCGCCCCCGGCGTACGGCGTGGCCGTCCACTCCGCCACGTTGCCCGAGAGGTCCGCGACCCCGTACGAGGAGCGGCACTGCGGGAACCGGCCCGCCTCGGCCAGCACCCGGTCCGTGCCCGCCGCGTCGTCGGTGCTGCAGCGGTCCGCATCGAACGTGTTGCCGTAGGGGAAGCGCGCGTTGCCCGCGCCCTTGCACGCCTTCTCCCACTCCTCTTCCGTGCACAGCCGCTTGCCCGCGTTCTGGCAGGCATCCTTCGCCTCCAGCCAGCTGACGTTGACGGTGGGCAGTGCCCCGGCCTGGTTGGGGTGCTCGAACTCGTCCACACAGAAGGAGGGCACCTGCCGGCTCTCGAGCGGACGCTCATCGGAGGCCTGGTCCGGATCATCCGGCGCGGTGCCCATCTTGAAGGCCCCTCCGCTCACCAGCTTCATCCCCGGAGGACAGCTCCCCGAGGGGGCCATCGCCACGGCCGGGGGGCTCTGCCGGGGCGGCGGCGCCTGAGGACGCGGGGCCGCAGGCGCGGGCAGGGACGGCGTCCCCACCGCCCCGGGCGCGGGCGCCGGACGCAGCCGCTTCAGCAGCAGATAGCCCACGGCCGAGCCCGTCACCAACCCCGCGACGGTCAGCAGCGCCAGCCACAGGAGCAAGCGGCGGCGCTCCCCCGTGTCCCGCTTGCCCCGGGCCGGGCCCTTCGGGCGCGCCCGGGGCGCAGGAGGCGCCGGGGGCACCATGGGAGGGCTGGCGGCGGGAGGCGGCGCGGCCACGGCGGGCCGAGGGGCCGGGTGAGGCTTGCTGGCACGCGGCTCGGGCGCGGGCCGGGGCTCCCCGGGAGGACTGGCCACCGGCGCGCTGGCCCCACCGGCGCGGACCGGCGGCTCCGGCACGTCCGCTTTGCGCGCACTGGAAGCCGCGGGGGTGGCGGCCATGATGGCGGCCAGCATCTCCGCGTCCATCGGCTGGGTGGCCTCGGAGGGAGGCTCCGGCCGCTGTCCTCCCCGGGGGGACATGGAGGGGATGGGGAGCTGATCCGTGGGAACCGGCGGCGGCGGTTTCTCCGCCTGGCGCACCGGGGGCATGCTCCGCGAGGGGCGGCTCGGGGCCCCCGGACTGCGCGCCACGATGGCGGAGACCTCGGCGGAGAATTCCCCCGCCGTCTTCGGCCGGGCGAGCGGGTTGGCGTTGAGCGTCCGCCGGTAGATGGCCTCGAAGGCGGGCGGAAGGTCCGGATTCTTCGCCAGGAGCTCCGGCACCCCATCCCCATCGGGGGTGAGCCCGGTGAGCATCTCGCCCACGATGGCCGCGAGCGAGTAGAGGTCCATCCGCGTGTCGATCTCCCCTCCGGAGACGTACTCAGGGGCGATGTACCCCTCCACGCGGTGGCCCTTCTGGGCCTGGACGAACGGCGGGCGCGGAATCCCCAGGGCGAGCCCGTAGTCCGTCACCTTGAGCATGTCCGGCAGGACGATGATGTTCTCGGGCTTGAGGTCCGAGTGGGGGCCGTACCGGTGCGCGGCGTCGATGGCGGAGGCGAGCTGCGCCAGCAGCGGCTCCACTTCCCGGAGCGTGAAGGGCTGCCCCTTCGCCGCGCGCCCCTCCATCATCCGGCGCAGCGTCATGCCCTCCACGATCTGCGTGGTGAAGAAGGGCCGCTCCCGGTCGGTGCCCTCCTCGTACACGCGCAGCAGGTTCGGGTGGTTGAGCTTCTTGCCCACCCGGAGCGCCAGGGCGAACTGGGTCCGCTCCTCGGGCTCCTGCAACAGCCGGGGGCTGATGACCTTGAGGGCCACCTCCACGCCGTGCGCCTGGTCCAGCACGCGGAAGACGTGGCCCAGCGGGCCGCTGCCCACCCATTCCTGGATGGTGAAGCGTCCCGCGATGATGTCTCCCGGCTTGTAGGGCGCGTTCTCGGAGCCACTGCGGCGGCGCGCGGGGCCTCCCGCCGCCTGCCGGGCCGCGTCGTACTTCTGGCCGCAGGTCGGGCAGGTCTCGCTCGTGTCAGGGACGTGGCTGCCGCAGCGGTAGCAGAGCACGGAGGGGGGGCTCCAAAATCCATACGGGCCCTTGGCCGACAGCCCGCGTCATTCCCTATCCTGCCCGTACCCAGGTCCGCAAGGAACGGCCGTGTTTCATCGTCCAGTGGAGCCGAAGCCCCCCTCGCCCCGGGGCGTGACTTCCAGGACGGAGACCTCCTGAATCTCCACGGTGGACACGGGCACCACCACGAGCTGGGCAATCCGGTCCCCCCGGCTCAGGGTGAAAGGCTCCTGCGAGAGGTTCACCAGGATGACCTGCACCTCGCCCCGGTAGTCCGCGTCGATGGTGCCCGGCGCGTTGAGCAGGGTGATGCCGTGCTTGAGCGCCAGGCCCGAGCGCGGGCGCACCTGCCCCTCGTAGCCCGGGGGCAACGCGAGGGCGAGCCCGGTGGGCACCGCCAGGCGCTCGAAGGGCCGCAGCGTCCGCGTCCCCTCGATGTCCGCCCGCAGGTCCATCCCCGCCGCGAGCGCCGTCTCGTAGCGCGGCAACGGCAAGGGCGTGGGGTGGTCCGGGCGCACACGGCGCACCTGCAGGCTCAAGGACGAAGGCATGTCATTCCAAGTAACACACGTCCCTACACCTGTCAGATTCGCGGCCTCAGGGCGGGGGCGAGCCGGCGACCGCCTGCTTCCGGACCCGGAAGCGCAGCGGATCCACCGCCTGCGCGGACAGCTCGAGCTGGTAGTGCAGGTGGGGGCCGGTCGACCGGCCCGTGTTGCCCGAGCGGGCGATGGGCTCGCCGCGCGCCACGCGCTGCCCCGGGCGCACCAGCAGCTCCGAGTTGTGACAGTAGGCGGTCGTCACCCCGCTGCCGTGGTCGATGAGGAGCACCTTGCCGTTCACGGCGTCCTCGCTCGCGCGGCGCACCGTGCCCTCCGCCACCGTGCGCACCTCCGTCCCGATGGGGACGCCCAGGTCCACCCCCGTGTGCAGCTTCCGCGTGCCCAGCGTGGGGTGGACGCGGTAGCCGAAGGGGCTGGAGATGCGGGTGGACTCCGGCACCGGCCACCCCAGCCCGAACGCGGTGGTGAGCGCCAGCGTCTGGGTGGCCGCCACCTTCGCGTCCTCGAACCCTGGGGGAAGCTGCTGGGCCAGCCGCTCCAGCGTGAGGGCCCCGCCTTCCGCCCCCACCCGCTCCACCGCGTAGCGCGCGGGAACACGCCCGGCGAACACGGCCGTGAGGCGGGCCTGCGGGTCGGGAAAGTCCGCCCCGAGGGCCTCGTGGAGCGCCCGGGCCGCCGCCGGGCCCCCTTCGGCATCCAGCAGCGACAACGGAGGCACCCCCACTTCCTGGGCGAGCGCCATCACCTCCCGGCGCGCGGAGGGCTTCAGCCCCTTCAGCGCCAGGTGGGTGCCATAGGCGAGGGCCTCCTCGTGGGAGAGCGCCCGGGACAAGGGCGCCTCCGGCACGAGCGCGGCCGCCGCCACGCCCGCGCTGCTCACCCCCTCGTAGTAGGCCAGCAAGGGGCGCGCGGTGCTCTGGGTGCGAAAGGCCCAGGCCGCCCCCCGCCGCACCAGCGCCCCCGCGGGCGTGTGGTGGTAGGCCGCCCAGAGACAGAGGAGGGCCATCGTGAAGTCGAGCAGCCCTCTGGCACGGTGCGAGAACACGGGCCCCCTCCTCAGCGCAGGAACGAGAGAACGGGGGCGGCATCCCGCACCGCCGCGAGGGCCAGGGGCACCACCAGCACCGAGCCCACCAGGCCATACGTGAAGGCCTGCCACCGGGAGCGGACATGCGCCTGCGAGGCGGCATCCGCGTGCTGAAGGTTTCGCAGCACCGCGCGCCAGCCCAGCGTCGCCAGGAGGCCGCCCAGCGCCGCGAGCGCCAGCCCCCGCGCCGCCACATCCGCCGCGCCCTCCCCGAACAGCTCCCGCCAGGACAGATACACCGTGCCCTGGACGAGCCGCGCCACCGAGCACGCCCCGGCGAGCACCACGGCCGCCGTGGCCAGCGGACGCACCCACCGGACCGTGGTGGGCTGGCGCAGCGAGCGCGCGAAGAGCGCCTTCCAGCCCGGCTTCCCCGCCCGGGGCGGGAGGTACTTGCGCCAGGGCTCCTCCTCCTCTTGAGGGGGCCGGGACTCCCGGTAGCCCAGCGCGGGCAGGGCCAGCACCAGGTCCACGGCCAGCTCCCACGCCAGGGCGAGGCCCCGCGCGAGCTGGGTGCGCCGCTCCAGCGACAGGAGGTCCACCCACCCCTCCGTCCACGAGGAGCCGCCCACCCACCGGTCGAACGCGGCATCCAGCCCATCCACCAGCGTGAGCAGCCGGTCATCCACCGTGTCCGTCGCGGCATGGACGCCCACGGCGATGAGGCTGAGCAGCCCCAGCGGCATGAAGGCCCAGCGGAAGCCGCCCACGAAGCGCGAGAGCCCCGCCAGGGGACCGGCGGGCGCGGAAGGAGGCGTCAACGGGCGCAGGGACACGGGGGCTCCAGGAGCGGGCCCGCCTTCAACGCGCGAGCGGCCGGGAGGATCTTTCCCCGCCCTCCTCCCGCGTGCCAAGCCCCCCCTGGAAACGCGAACGCCCTCCCCCGCCGGAGCAGGAGAGGGCGCGGTGGCTCCCCGGAGGGAGCGTGCCGGCAGGGCCGCTTAGGCCTTCGCGTCCGGCTGGGTGGCCGTAGGGGCACCCTCGCCCGGGGGCGGCGTCTGCTGGGCGGCGGCGCGCTCGGCCATCGCCTCCTTGCGCGACAGGCGGATCTTGCCCGTCTTGTCGATGCTGACGACCTTCACCAGCACCTCGTCGCCCTCGTTGAGCACGTCCGAGACGCTCTTGACGCGCTTGTCGGACAGCTCGGAGATGTGGATGAGGCCGTCGGTGCCCGGGAACAGCTCCACGAAGGCGCCGAACTCGGCGATCTTCCGCACGGTGCCGGTGTAGATCTTCCCGATCTCGGCCTCGCGCGTGAGCGCCTGGATCATCGCGATGGCGGCCTTCACCGAGTCCGAGTTCGCGCTGGCGATGTCCACGCGGCCCGAGTCCTCGATGTTAATCGCGGCGCCCGTGCGCGCGATGATGTCCTTGATGACCTTGCCGCCCGGCCCGATGACGTTCTTGATGTACTCGGGACGGATCTGGATGGTGGTGATGCGCGGGGCGTACTGGCTGATCTCCTTGCGCGGCTCCGCCATCGTCTTGAGCATCTCGCCCAGGATGTGGAGGCGGCCCTGACGCGCCTGCTCCAGCGCGCGGCTCATGATCTCCGTGGTGAGGCCGGTGATCTTGATGTCCATCTGGATGGAGGTGATACCCTTCGAGGTGCCGCACACCTTGAAGTCCATGTCGCCCAGGTGGTCCTCGTCACCGAGGATGTCCGAGAGGATGGCGATCTTGTCGCCCTCCTTCACCAGGCCCATGGCGATGCCGGCCACGGGGGCCTTGATGGGCACGCCCGCGTCCATCAGCGCCAGGGTGCCACCGCACACCGAGGCCATGGACGAGGAGCCGTTGGACTCCAGGATGTCCGACACCAGGCGGATGGTGTACGGGAAGCTGTCGCTCTTGGGCGCCATGTTGCGCAGGGCGCGCTCGGCCAGGGCGCCGTGGCCCACCTCGCGCCGGCCGGGGCCGCGCAGGGGCTTCGTCTCGTTCACGCTGAACGGCGGGAAGTTGTAGTGCAGCATGAAGCGCTTGAAGACCATGCCGCCCAAGAGCTCCAGCCGCTGCTCGTCGTCGCTGGTGCCCAGCGTCGCCACCACGAGCGCCTGCGTCTCGCCACGGGTGAACACCGCGCTGCCGTGGGTGCGCGGCAGCACGCCCACCTCGCAGGTGATGGAGCGCACCTCGGCGTGGCCACGGGCGCCGATGCGGCCCCCGTCCACGGTGATCTGCCGCATGTGCTCGTACTTCAGGTCCTCCACCACCTGCTTGGCGTGCTTCTCCAGGGTGGGGGTGTAACCCTCGCCGAGCTGCTCCTTGAGCTTGGCGATGGTCTCCTTCTTCGCCTTGCCGAGCGCGTCGTAGCGGGCCGCCTTCTCCTTGATGGTGTAGCCCTTGACGATGCCGTCCCAGGCCAGCTCCCGCACCTTGGCCTTGAGCCCCTCGTCGATGGAGACCTGCTTGTCGTACGCGCGCACCGTCTTGTTCAGCTCGCGGCGCAGCTCGTCCTGGATGTCCAGCGCGGGCTGAACGGCCTGCTTGCCGAACTCGAGCGCGGCCACCATGTCCGCCTCGCCCACTTCCTCGGCGCCACCTTCCACCATGACGATGGCCTCGCGGCTCACCGCCATGACCAGGTCGATGTCGCTCTGCTCGCGCTGCTTCATCGTGGGGTTGGCCACGAACTTGCCGTCCACGCGGCCCACGCGGATGCCGGCGATGGGGCCGTTGAACGGGATGTCCGAGACCCACAGCGCCGCGGAGGCGCCGGTGATGCCGTGGATGTCACCCTCGTTGTCCGGCTCCGCGGAGACGACGCTGGCGATGATCTGCGTCTCGTACGCGTAGCCTTCCGGGAACAGCGGCCGGCAGGAGCGGTCCACCAGACGGCTCGCCAGGGTCTCCTTCTCGGTGAGGCGGCCCTCGCGCTTGAAGTAGCTGCCGGGGATGCGGCCGGCCGAGTACAGCTTCTCCTGGTACTCCACCGTGAGCGGCAGGAAGTCGATGTCCTTCTTCTCGCGCGCGCTCACCGCCGTCACCAGCAGCATCGTGTCGCCGTAGCGCACCACGACGGCGCCGTCGGCCTGCTTGGCCAGACGGCCCACTTCGATGCTCAGCTCACTGTCACCAATCTTGACGCTCTTCTTCAGCATGTCCTTGCCTTTGCTTCCTGAAGGCTCCATCCGGCGCGTCCCGCCTCGCACCCGCGAGGGGAGTCCACGCCCCAGAAGGGCCTCACGTGATGAGCGGTCGCCGGGCCTTGGACAGGCGGAATCGGGCAACCGCAACCTGACTGCACTGGGGGCGCTTGGAGGTGCGCCGGAGGGATGTTGCGGAACTTTTGATCCCTGATCGAAGGGGCCGACCCACAGGTCAGCCCTCTCGAACGGAAACCAAAACCTCCAGCCCCACCCCGCCCTTGCTCCTTCGCCGCCCCGACTCTTTTCAACGAACCCGCTACCAACAAACGAACGGGGCGCTGGCATTCACCAGCGCCCCGAAAACTGCGATGTGCCTACTTGCGGATACCGAGGCCATCAATGAGCTTCTTGTACCGGTTCGTATCCTTGGACTTGAGGTAGTCCAGGAGACGGCGGCGCTGACCCACCAGCTTCAGCAGACCGCGGCGGGAGTGGTGGTCCTTCTTGTGGGTCTTGAAGTGCTCGGTGAGCATGTTGATGCGCTCGGACAGCAGCGCCACCTGCACCTCGGGGGACCCCGTGTCGGACTCATGGGTCCGGAACTTCGTGACCAGCTCGGACTTACGCTCCTGATGCAACGACATATGGCTTCTCTCTTGATTCCCACTCCGGGGGTACTGCCGAGGCGCCTCAGTCCGCGGAGGGGTACAGACAGGGCCTTTGCCTACTAACGGGCGGGGGGGCTTATAAGCTTCGCCATCGTAACCGGTCAACCTTCCAGGCCTGCCCGGTTGTCTCCTGGGCGGCAGGACAAGGTCAGCAGGTACACTTTCTGTCCGGCAGCGAGCCCTTGGCCGCCGGAGGCCGTCGCGACGTGCAGGAAGCGGCCTCCCGGGTTTTTCAGGTCTCCGGCCAGGAACGCCTTGGCCCGGGGGTAGAGGTTGAGCAGCGACTCTACCACGTCCCCCACCTGCGCCGTGGCGGGCAGGCTCAGGCTCACCGTGGAGCGGCCGTCGAAGACGCTCCGGAGCACCGGCGAGAGCACCACGGTGATGTCGAGTGCCCGGGCCACATCCCCCCTGAGTCAGACCAGCACGCGCAGGTAACTCAACCGCCCCCGGATGACTTCGGCCACGGCCAGGAGCGCCCCCTCGGGCCCCACCACCCGGATGCGGCCGGGCAGGGGCAGAGCCTCCAGCGGCACGCCGTGGGAGACGCGCACGGCGGCCTCGGCGCTCACCCGCAGCTCGGGGAGGTGCGTCAGCGCCGCCGACAGGGGCAGCAGCTTGCGCGCCATCGCCTCCCGGTCCTGCGCCAGCGCGGGCAGCTCCGCCAGGGGCAGGGCCTGGGCCAGGACGAAGGGCCCACTGGCCGTGCGGCGCAGCGCCGTGAGGTGCGCCCCGCAGCCCAGCGCCCGGCCAATGTCATAGGCCAGGGTGCGCACGAAGAACCCCTTGGAGCAGCGCACCGAGAGCCGCAGCTGCGTGGCGGAGAAGTCCCGCAGGGTCAGCTCGTAGACCGTCACCTGGCGGCTGGCCCGCTCCACCTCTTCGCCCGCGCGCGCCAGCTCATAGAGCCGTTTGCCGGCCACCTTCACCGCCGAGTACATGGGCGGCACCTGCGCGAAGGTGCCCCGGAAGGAGGCCAGCGCGTTCTCCACCAGCGCGGCCGTCAGCGGGGGCACGGGCGCCTCGGCGACCACCTTGCCCTCGGCGTCCTGGGTATCCGTCTCCACCCCCAGGTGCACCGTGGCCTCGTAGGCCTTGTCCCCCTCGGTGACGAAGCCGGCCACCTTGGTGGCCTCCCCCAGGCAGATGGGCAGCACGCCCGTGGCCATGGGGTCCAGGGTACCGGTATGCCCCACCTTCTTGACCTTCAACAGCGTGCGCACCTGACGCACCACGTCGAAAGAAGTGGGACCCGAGGGCTTATCGACGACCAGGACTCCGTCCATGACGTGCCTATCCTCCCGGATGCCGGGCGCCGTGGCTACCAGCCTTCCTTCTGCTTCACCTCGCGCAGCAGGCGGTCGATCTTGTCGCCCTCGCCCACGGACTCATCGAAGGAGAAGAAAATCTCGGGGGACACCCGCAGGTTGACCGCGGAGGTCACCTCGCGGCGCACGAAGCCCTTGGCGGCCTCCAGCCCCTTCTGGGTCTCCTCGCGCTCCTTGTCGGTGCCCATCATCGAATAGAAGACGCGGGCCACGCGCAGGTCCGGGGACACCTTCACCCCGGTGATGGTGATGAAACCGATGCGTGGATCTCTCAGCTCGCCCCGGGTGAGCAGTTGGCCAATAGCGGCCTGGATTTCCTGGCCCACACGCTCCGGTCGGGAATGCGTCGTCATTTCTTCTCCCAATCCCGGGGGTTGCGCAGGGAGCGCGCGCGTGCCCGGGCTTCATCCAACGTCCGTGGCGCTCCCGCCGGTGGCGCGGGCTTGCTCGCGCCCTCCCGCCCATCGTGCCGCCGCTCCCAGTCGCCCAGGCCTTCCGCCTCGGCCATGGACCGCTCTCCCCGGTTCAAGCTGGCAATCAGCTCATCCGGGCTCAAGCCCTGCGGCTCTGCTTCTGTTTCCCCGCCGTCCTCTTCGTCCTCCGCCCCGGCCCCACGGGAGGACGGGGGCAAGGCCGCCACCTCGTGCGGGTAGAGCTGGTCGCCAAAGGCCATCATCTCCTTCTGCCGGGAGATGAGGGGGGCGACGTACATCTCCTCCACGAAGTGGATGATCTTCTCCATCTGCTCATCCACGTGGCGGCTCTCATTGCCCACCACCGCCAGCGCGATGGACGCCTTCTGCCAGAGGTCCTGGTCGTCTACCTCGGCGACGGCGACGTTGAACCGGGCCTTCACCCGGTCCGTGACCCGGCGGAGCACCTGGCGCTTCGCCTTGAGGGAGCCGCTCTCGGGAATTTGCAGCGTCAGACGCGCGACACACACGAACATGAAAAAACCCTCCGCCCGGCGGCGGCACAAGGCCAGCCGCCGGGGCCACCGGTGGACAGCTCCGAAGGCAACAACGAAGGGTTACGTCAGGCTCTGACGGGTCTCCTCGATCTCGTACGCCTCGATGATGTCGCCGGCCTTGAGATCATTGAAGTTCTCGATGCCGATACCGCACTCGAAGCCCTGAGCCACTTCCTTGACGTCGTCCTTGAAGCGCCGCAGGGACGCCATCTTCCCGGCGAACAGCTGCTTGTTCTCGCGCATGAGGCGCACGAACGAGCCGCGCTTGATGACGCCGTCGAGCACCGCCGCACCCGCGATGGTGCCCAGCTTCGGCACGTTGAACGTGTTGCGGACCTCGGCGCGGCCCAGCTTCCGCTCGGTGCGGATGGGCTCCAGGAGGTCTTCCATCGACAAGCGCACCCCGTCGATGAGCTCGTAGATGATGCTGAAGCTGCGCAGATCCACGCCCTCGGCCTTGGCGGCGGACTCCGCGCCCGACTCCGGCTTGACGTTGAAGCCGAGCACCACGCCCTTCGAGGCGGCCGCACGCATGACGTCCGACTCGGTGATGGCGCCCACGCCGGTGTCGATGACCTCCACCTTGACCTTGTGGGTGGTGAGCTTCTGCACCGCCTGCTTCACGGCCTCGGCCGAGCCCTGCACGTCCGCCTTGATGACGACGCGCAGCTCCTTCGGACCGCCGCCCGCCTTCGTCTTGGCGAAGAGCTGATCCAGCGTCTCGCGGCTGACCTTGCTGAGCTCCGTCTGGCGCGACTTCATGCCGCGGTGCTCGGCGATCTGCTTGGCCGCCTTCTCGTCCGCCACCACGTTGATGGTGTCGCCGGCGGTAGGGACACCGGACAGACCGATGACCTCCGCGCAGTAGCCGGGCAGCACTTCCTTCACCGACTCGCCGCGGCTGTTGTTCATGGCGCGCACGCGGCCGTAGTCCGTCCCGGTGACGACGGCATCGCCCAGCCGCAGCGTGCCCTCCTGCACCAGCACCGTGGCCACGGGGCCCCGGCCGCGGTCCAGCTTGGCCTCGATGATGGCGCCCACCGCCGGACGGCTGGGGTTGGACGTCAGCTCGAGCACCTCGGCCTGGAGGACGACGTTCTCCAAGAGCAGGTCGATGCCCATCTTCTGCTTGGCGGAGACGGGCACCATGATGGTGTCACCACCCCACTCCTCGGGCACCAGCTCGTGGTTGGCCAGGTCCTTCTTCACGCGGTCCGGGTTGGCGCCCGGCACGTCCATCTTGTTGAGGGCCACGACGATGGGCACCTCGGCGGCCTTGGCGTGCTTGATGGCCTCGATCGTCTGAGGCATCACGCCGTCGTCGGCGGCGACCACCAGGATGACGATGTCCGTCACGTTGGCGCCGCGGGCGCGCATGGACGTGAAGGCCTCGTGGCCCGGCGTGTCCAGGAAGGTGATGTCGCCGCGGGCCGTGGTGACGCTGTAGGCACCGATGTGCTGGGTGATGCCGCCGGCCTCACCCGAGGCCACGTTGGCCGCGCGGATGGCGTCCAGGAGGCTCGTCTTGCCGTGGTCGACGTGACCCATGACGGTGACCACCGGGGGACGCGTGCGCGCATCCTCGGGACGGGCCTCCACCTCGGGCAGGTAGTCCTCCACCTCGAAGCCCACGCGGTCCACCTTCCAGCCGTAGTCGCTGGCGATGATCTCCACCGTGTCCGCGTCGACCATCTGGTTGGCGGTCGCCATCTTCCCCAGACCCATCAGCTTCTTGATGATGTCCGAGTTGCGCACACCCATGCGCTGGCCCAGGTCGGACACGCTGATGCCCTCCTGGAGCTTGATGACCTTCTTGTCCTCGGCCATCTGGGTGATCTGCGTCTTGGCGCCCTTCTTCGTGGGCTTCTTCTTCTTGCCACGCAGGGGGATATTGACGCGGCCCCAGGCCAGGTCCGTCAGCTCCTGCTTGGAGATGGACGTGTCGTTCGGACCGCCCCTCTTGCGCGGCGTCTTGTCCTTGTTCTTCGAGACGTCGACGAGCTCGCGGCCCCGGCCGGCATGATCCGGAACGACCTTGAACTCACGCACCTCGCCGATGGCCTTCTTGCCGGGCGCCATCGGGTACTGCTTGGCCGAGGACGTGGTCGGCGTGACGCGGCGCACCTGGATGAGCGGGCGCGAGATGACGACGGCCTGAGTGGCCGTGGGGCGCAGCGCGCGGGCGTCCGGCGCGGTGGGCGCGTGCGGGATGCCGCCCACCATGGTGACGTTCTGGGGCTGACCCGAGGCCTGCGCACCCGGAGCCGAGGGCGAACCCGGCGCCGTGGAGACCGTGGGACGCACCGGGCCCTGGCTGCCAGGCCGGCTGCTGCTGTACGGCGGTCCTCCCGGACGCTGCCCAGGTCCTCCCGGACGGCCGCCGTGCGACGGTCCTCCCGGACGGCCTCCCGGTCCCGTGGGACGGCCTCCCTGATGGCCGCCAGGGCGGCCCGGCATACCGCCTCCCGGAGGAGGACGGGAAATCACAGTCGCCTGCGTGCCGGGCGTCCGGACAGAAGGCGCTACTGGATTGCGCGAAGGAGGGTTTGTGGGCAAGTGGGTCCTTTCCTGAACAGGGGAGCGAGGCTGAGCCGCCATGGGCGGCTGCACGGGGGCCGCAGGCGCCGCGGGCGGAGCCACGGGCGCAGCGGCCTTCGGAGCCTCGGCGGCAGGCTCCTGCGAGGCCACGGGCGCAGCGGCCTTGGGAGCCTCGGCAGCAGGCTCCTGCGAAGCCACGGGCGCGGCGGCCTTGGGAGCCTCGGCGGCAGGCTCCTGCGAGGCCACGGGCGTGGCGGCCTTGGGAGCCTCGGCAGCAGACTCCGGCGGGGCCACGGGCGCGGCGGCCCTGGGAGCCTCCGTCACGGGCTCCGGCGGCGCGGCAGGGGCCGTCTCGGCCACGGGCTCCGGGGCCGAGGCCTCGGTGCCGGGAGCCTCGTAGGCAGGCTCGGGAGGCAGCGAAGCAGCCTCGTGGGCGGCCTGCTGCTGCTCCTGAGAGGCGTCGTAAGCCCCCGAGCCCGTGGGGGGGCCGACCTTGCGGCGCACCACGAACCCCTTGGCCGTGACAGGCGCGGCGGCCTGCTTGGGCTTGCGCTTGTCCAAGATCTTCTGGACCGCAGCCGTCGCCTGATCGTCATCGAGAGAGGACGAATGGCTCTTGACGTCGTACCCAAGCCCCGCCAGCTCGGTGACGACCTCTTTGTTGTCGAGCTCAATGCCGTGGCCCTTGAGCTCTTTCGCGATTTCGTGAACGCGCTTCTTCGACATACGTTGCTTGGCCTTCTGCTCCGCCGACTCCGGGGCGCAGCACCCTAATCCAAAAATGTGTGTGAGTGGTCTTTAACACCCACTCCCCCACCCCACCCCTCAAGGCCCCGGAACAAGCTCCCACGCCTGCCCGAGCTTCGACGGGTCAACCTTGCCCGCCTTCCCACGAAAAGCACGCCCGAAGGCCTTTCGTTTGAGCGCTGCCGTTAGACATCCGGCACCGCAGAGGTAGGAGCCCCGGCCGGGCAACCGCCTCTCCTTGTCCACCACCACCTCGCCCGCTGGGTCCAAGGCGACCCGGGTCAACTCGGCCTGGGCCTTACGGCTCCCACAGCCAATACAACTGCGGATGGGCCCCTCAAAAAGCGAGCCCTGCGGAGGGCCGGAACGGGACTTCGAGCGCGTTCCCATCATCCGGCCCAGGAGTTTACGGCGACTTGGCGACTTCCGCGCTCCCGGACGCGGAGGGCGGAGGCAGGCCCCGCTCGGCGTTCAACTCCACGCGAAGCTTGGCTTCCTCCACCAGATAGTTCTCGGCCGCGCTCTTGAGCTGGCGCGCCTTCTTGATGCCCACGCCCGGCACGTCGCCGAGCTTCTGGAGGTCCTTCTCGTTGGCGATGTCTTCCACCGTCTTGTAACCGCTGACGATGAGCGCCTCGATGGTCTTCTCGCCCAGGCCCCGGACGCGCGCCATGCGCTCGGGCTGACTGAGCTCGTCCGGATGACGGCGGGCCTCGGCGATGCGCGCCGCCTCCCGCTCGTGGTCCATGCGGGAGAGCTCCGCCGCGTCGTCCACCATCTGCTTGCGCGCGGCCTCCTGCATGGCGGCCAGGCGCGTCGGGTCCAGGCCCGGAATCTGCGAGAGCACCTCGGGGCTCGCCTCGGCAACGTCCTTCGACTGGCGGAAGCCGTGGGCGTAGAGCGTCTCGATGAGCATCTCGTTGACGCCCGGCAGCGAGCCGAGCGAGCGGTTGGCGAACTCGCGCATCTCGCGCACGCGGCTCTCGCTGTTGATGTCCAGCTTCCAGCCCGTCAGCTGGGCCGCCAGGCGGACGTTCTGGCCGCGGCGCCCGATGGCCAGCGACAGCTGGTCATCCGGGACGATGAGCTCCATGGCGTGGTTGGCCTCGTCGATGATGACGCGGCTGACCTCGGCGGGCGCCAGCGCGGAGCACACGAAGCTGGCGGGGTCCTCGTCGAAGGGGACGATGTCGATCTTCTCGCCGCGCAGCTCCTGCACCACCGCCTGCACGCGGCTGCCCTTCATGCCCACGCACGCGCCCACGGGGTCCACGTCCGAGTCCCGGCTGCTCACGGCGATCTTCGCGCGGCCACCCGGCTCGCGCGCCGCCGCCTCGATGACGACGATGCCCTCGGCGATTTCCGGCACCTCCATCTCGAAGAGCTTCGTCAGCAGGTTCACCGACGCGCGGCTGAGGACGATCTGCGGGCCCTTGGACTCGCGCAGCACGTCCAGCACGTACGCCTGCACCCGGTCCCCGGGGCGGTACGTCTCGCGCGGCACCTGCTCGCGCACCGGCAGCACCGCCTCGGCGCGGCCCAGGTCCACGATGATGTTGCCGCGCTCGAACCGGCGGGCGATGCCCGTGACGATCTCGTTCTTGCGGTCCTTGTACTCGTTGAAGACGTTCTCGCGCTCGGCATCCCGCGTGCGCTGCAGGATGACCTGCTTGGCGGTCTGCGCCGCGATGCGGCCGAAGCCGCGCCGGAACGTCTTCAGCCGCAGGATGTCGCCGTACTGGTCGTCCTGGGCCTTGGCCTCGGCGGCGTCCTCATCCCGGTAGAAGATCTGGAAGACGAGCTCGTCGTCCTGCTCCACCTCCATCCCCTTCTTGTGCGCCTCGGCGATGGTGATCTGATTCACCGCCTGCACGGGGTCGACGATCTCCTCCACCACGGTGATGGCCTGGAACAGCTCGACCACGCCCTTGTCCACATCGTACTTGGCCTCGAGGTTGCGGTCCTGGCCGAAGTGCTTCTTGGCCGCGGTCTTCATCGCGTCCTCAAGGGTCGCGACGAGCACGCTCCGCTCGATGCCCTTGTCCTTGGCCACCTGGTCGAGGACGAGGTTCAGGTTGATGTTGGGGTTGGCTTGAGCAGGCATGATTCTCTCCTAAATGGTCCACGGGCCCGCCGAAACGGGCGCGCCCTGTATGTGGGACGGCTAGAACTCGAACTCCAGGTTCGCCTTGGCGATGTCCTTGAAGGGGATGCGGAAAGCGCCCGCCCCCTCCACCTCGACCGCGATCTCTTCTGCCGACACCTCGGTGAGGGTGCCAGAGAAGTTCTTGCGGGGCGGGTCGCCGATGGGGCCGAAGGTCTTCACCTTCACCTTCTGCCCCTTCACCCGCTCGTAGTGCGACGGCTTCCTCAACGGCCGGTTCACCCCGGGGCTGGAGACCTCCAGGCTGTACTCGTTGGGGACCAGATCCTCGACGTCCAGCGCTGGATCCACCGCGCGGGACACCTGGCTGCACTCGTCCAGCCCCACCCGGCCGCCCGGCTTGTCGATGAACAGGCGAAGCACCCACCCCTCACGCTCACGGACGAACTCGAGATCCACCAGTTCGAGCCCTTCGCCCGCAACGATGGGCTCCAGCAGGCTCAGCGCCCGGGCCTCCACCGTCTGCTTGAAGTTGCTTTCCGCCATACGCGTCCGGTCTACCTGGCTCCAAAAAAAGAAAAGCGGGCACGGCGGCCCACTTTTCGAAAAACGGCCATCGAAAAATGTCGGGCGGGTCCCCTACCACACGGCCTGACGGAGTGTAAAGGATGACGCGCCCACGTGCCGGGGAGAACAGAGCACCCAAGGACAATGATTCCCAAGGGTTCCATGCTTACCGGACACCTTCTATAAGGCCCCCATGCACCTCATCGCCGCCGCTCAAATGGTGTCGACCGCAGACAAGGCTCACAACCTGGAGGTGGCCACCCGGCTCGTCCGGCAGGCCGCCCAGCTGGGCGCCCGCCTGGTCGGGCTCCCGGAGAACTTCAGCTGGATGGGCTCCGAGTCCGAGCGCGCCTCGGCCGCCGAGTCCCTGGAGGGCCCTACCCTCGGGCGCATGGCGGAGCTGGCGCGGGAGCTGCGCGTCACGGTGCTGGCGGGCTCCATCCTGGAGACCGGCGCCCCGGGTGGGCGCCTGTACAACACCAGCGTCCTCCTCGGCCCCCAGGGCGAGCGGCTCGCCGTCTACCGCAAGATGCACCTGTTCGACGTCGAGGTGGGCGATGGGGCCACCTACCACGAGTCCGCGGCGGTCGCCCCGGGCACGGAGGTGGTCGCGGCAACCACCGATGTGGGCAGGCTGGGGCTCTCGGTCTGCTACGACTTGCGCTTCCCGGAGCTGTACCGGCGCCTGTCCCGGGACGGGGCCACCCTCCTGGCCGTCCCCGCCGCCTTCACGCTGATGACGGGCAAGGACCACTGGGAGGTGCTGCTCCGGGCCCGCGCCATCGAAAACCAGTGCTACGTGCTCGCCCCCGCCCAGGGTGGGCGCCACTCCGACAAACGCATCACCTATGGCCATGCCATGGTGGTAGACCCCTGGGGGCTCGTGACGGCACGCGCCTCGGAGGGTGAAGGGCTGGCCCTGGCCCCGGTGGATGATGAATTGCAGCAGCGCATCCGCCGCAACCTCCCCTGCCTCGAACACCGCCGCCTACTGGACTAGCAAGGGCTTCCCCCGGCACGTGCGAGCGGGGATGAACCCCGGCTAGACTCCGGACCCGGAACCGCTCGTGAACGGACGCTGGACCTACATGCTCATGGCCCTTGCGCTCTCGGCCCTCCCCGCCGGCTGTAGCCCCGACGGGAAGCCGCAGGCGTCATCTCCCCCTCCTCCCCCCCTCCGGCCCCCCACGCCGCATGCGCACCTCAAGGAGGTGAAGGGGGATGTGAAGCTCAAGCGCGCCTCGGGCGACGAGTGGCTCGCGGCCCGCGAGGGGCTGCCCCTGTTCGAGAACGACAAGGTGAGCACCGCGGGCGGCGCCAGCGCGCACATCGTGTTCGTTCACGGCGGCTCGGTGAACCTGGCGGAGGATGCGCTCATCGGCATCGCCGAGACGCGGCCCCGGCCCGGCCAGGGGCGCGCCGACGTCACGGTGCGCAAGGGCAAGGTGGACGCCACCCTGGAGGCCCCCGCCACCCAGACGCTCTCCGTCTCCACGCCTTCGGCCACCATCCAGGCCGGCCGGGAGATCGTCTTCCAATGAAACCCGCACTCCTGCTCCTGGCCTATCTCTGTGCCACCCCCCCGGTGACCGAGGTGGTGGTGGGCGAGCGCGAATCGCTGTCCCAGCTCGCCGAACGTCTGCTGGGAGACCCCCTGGGCGCCAGCGAGCTGAAGGCCCTCAACGGGCTCACCTCCGATGCCGTTCCGGCGGGCACCGTGCTCAAGCTGCCGCCCGAGGCCGACCGCGCCAAGGCGCTCGGGGCGCTCACCGCCGCGCGCCAGGCCATGGCGCAGGCGGGCGCGGAGGCCTCGAAGCACGAGGAGGCCGCGGCGCGGCTCCGGGAGGCCGAGGCCCACTTCCAGACCGCCCAGTACCAGTCCGCGGCCCAGGCGGCCGATGGGGCCTGGCGGCTGGTGACGCCGGCCCTGGCGGGCCGCTCGTCCTTCCAGGTGTCGGTGGACGCGGAGGGCGCCACCACCGTCGCCGTCCAGACCGGTCCCGCCGTGCGCGTGACCGCCGAGAACGTCACCCAGCCGGTACACGCCGGCGAGGAGGTGCGCGTGGAGAAGGGCCAGCCGCCGCCCGCGCCCCGGCGCCCGCTGGCGGCCCCCACGCTGCGCAAGCCCGACGCGAACGCCCGGCTCAAGCTCGTGCCCGTGCGCGGAAAGCTTGGCCCGGTGACACTCTCGTGGACCGCCGTGCAGGGTGCCACCGGCTATGGGGTGGACGTACTCTCGGCACAGGGGACGCCCGTCCACCACGGCACGGTCTCACCGGCGCAGCTGCAGCTGGAGCTGCCGCCGCTGCCGGCAGGCCGTTACCGGTGGAGTGTCAGGGCCCTGAGCGAGGGCCAGAAGCCGGCCCCCGCGGCCGAGCGCCTGTTCGAGCTGGTCGAAGATGCGGTGAAGCTCCAGGTCGGAAGTCCCGCCTGGAAGTAGTCCCAAGGGGTTGACACCACGTGCGCCTGTTCAAAGCCATCCTCCTTCTGATGCTGGTCGCCAGCATCATCCCCACGGTGATGGTGGGCTGGCTGTCCGTGTCCCACACCCGGGAGCTGCTCGTGCGCGATGCGCAGGAGCTGGCCCAAGAGCGGGTCAAGCAGCTGCGGCTGAAGCTGGAAGATGTCCTGTCCGGCCCGGTGCAAGCCGTGGTGGGCCTGACAAACACCCCCTTCTTCGCGAAGTCTCCCGCCGAGCAGCAGGCGCTCATCGCCTCGGTGCTCACCCAGCGCCGCGACGTGCTGGCCATCACCGCCTTCTCCGCGCAGAAGGAGCGGCTGCCCGGGCTGCAGGCCTTCGCCGTCCATGAGCTGCCGCCCAGCGCGGTGGGCGAGCACGAGGCGCGCGCGCGCGCCCTGCTGGAGGGGCTCAACGGCCTGCGCTACGGCGAGGTGGCCCCCCAGGTCCAGGGCGCCCCGGTGATGACGCTGGCCATCTCCGTGGGCGAGCCCGTGAAGGGCTACATCGCCGCGGACGTGTCCCTCGCGGGGCTCCAGGAGATGCTCCAGCAGGAGCGCGTGGGCTCCAACGGCTTCTTCTATGTCGCCGACCGCCATGGGCGCGTCGTCGCGGGGGGCGCGGGGCTGAGCCCCGGCACGGACGTGTCCCAGCGCGGCCCGGTGAGCCACCTGCTGGAGCAAGTGGCGCACTCCCCGGACGCGGAGCACTTCCACGTGGGCAACTTCGGCCAGGGCACGGACGCCACGGTGTCCGCCTACAACCTGGTGCAGGACCTGGGCTGGACCATCTTCTCCGAGCAGCCCGTGGTGCAGGCCTACCGCCAGGTGAAGGTGATGGAGGACCGCATCCTGCTGGGGGTGGGCGGCGCCATGCTGGTGGCGGTGGCGCTGGCGTACATCTTCTCGCGCAACCTCACCCGGCCGCTGAAGAACTTCACCGCCAAGGCGCTGGAGCTGGCCAACGGCAACTTCGGCGCCGAGGTGAGCCTGCCCCAGAAGAACGAGCTGGGGGAGCTGGCGCAGACCTTCAACTACATGAGCAAGCAGCTCATGGCCTACGACATGGAGAACCGCCGCCTCTACGAGAGCCTGGAGCAGGGCTATCTGGAGACCATCGTCGCGCTGGCCAACTCCATCGACTCCAAGGACGCGTACACCCGCGGCCACAGCCAGCGCGTGGGCGACGTGGCGGTGGAGATCGGCAAGGAGCTGAGCCTGCCCGAGCGCCAGCTCAAGCAGCTGCAGTACGGCGGCATCCTCCACGACATCGGCAAGATTGGCATCGCCGAGTCCATCCTCTGCAAGCAGTCGCGGCTGACGGACGCGGAGATGGACATCATGCGCGAGCACCCAGGCATCGGCGACTCCATCATCGGCGCGGTGAGCTTCCTGACCGGGGTGCGCGCCTGCGTGCGCAACCACCACGAGCGCTGGGACGGCACCGGCTACCCGGACAAGCTCAAGGGCGAGGACATCCCCATGCTGGCGCGCATCGTCGCGTGCGCGGACACCTTCGATGCCTGCACCTCCACGCGGCCCTACCAGAAGGCCATGCCGCTGGAGCAGGCGGTGCAGATCCTCGACAAGCTCAGCGGGGCCCAGTTGGACCCCGCCGTGGTGGAGGCCCTGCGCCGGGTGCTGCAGAAGAAGGGCGTCCGCCTGGAGGGGCACCGCCAACCGGTGAAGCTCGCCTCCTGAGCGGTGTGCGTGCTCCCGCCCCGTGCCCGGGGGTGGTAAGCACGCACCAACGCCATTGTGGCGCGGAAAGGTGAACCGTTGAGCTTCTGGGATCGCATCAAACCCGCCCCCAAGCCCATCTCGGCCACGGATGTCCGGCTCTCGCCGGACGGGGCCCGGCTGACGCTGGTCTGGGACGATGGGACGAGTACCTCCGCCACCGCCCAGGTGCTGCGCCAGCAGTGCCCCTGCGCGGGGTGCGTGGATGAGTGGACGAACCAGCGCACGTTGGACCCGTCCCGCGTGCCCGCGGAGCTGCGCATCCAGCAGCTGCACCCGGTGGGCAACTACGCGCTCAGCCCCGTCTTCAGCGACGGCCACGCCACGGGCATCTACCCCTGGCCCCTGCTCCGGGACCTCACCCAGCCGGCGAGCTGAGCCCGGAAGCGGCCCATGAACGAACGCTACCCGCGCCGGAGATGAATTCCACGACGCTCGGCGCCGGGCTCGCTCCCAGGGCTGCGCCCTTCACGCCGAGCCCCTGCCGCTCCTGGAAGGGCTGGCCTCCCGCCCGGCTGAACAGGTGGCCCGGGAGGCTCCCGCCAACCTTGCCGGGCTACAAGCCGTGGAAGGGCACCTTCACCGGGGGCGCACCGGCCACGCTCGACGAGCGCCTCCAGAAACGCTGAGGCGGCTCACTTCACCAGGCGCAGGTGGCCCCGGCGCGGAGAGGGAGACGGGGGCTCGTCCCGAGGCTCCTCCCGAGGCTCCTCGGCCTGGGCCTTGGGCGCCTCGTCCGGCGCGGGCTCCGTCCGCTCGACGGGCACCTCGCGGAGGAACGTCCGCGCCCGGGGCTCCGCCTGCGGGGCCGGGGACGGGGTGGCCGCCTCGGGCATGGGGGCCTTGGACGTCACCATGGTCTGCTGGAGGAACTCCACGGGGATGTCATCCGGGTAGAGCCAGAACTCCTTCGTCACGTGGCTGGTGATGGCGAACAGCGCGGACCAGGGCACGGCCACCGTGAAGCGGCTCCCGGAGAAGCTGAGCGTGGAGCGCACGCCCCACTCGCCTACCGCCAGGTCCGGCGGATCGAAGCGGTAGGAGATGTTCAGGCGCAGGTGGGATTCGTTGCGCAGGTGCGTCGGCACGAGCACCCCGGGGCGGCGAGCGTCCAGGTGGACCATCACCAGCCCTTGCTCGAGTGCCGCCAGCAGCCGCTCTTTCTTGTCGGGAACCGTCTTGTCCATCCTGCTGTTCGCGGGGGATGCCCGGGCCCTAACGGCGGCGCACGGCGCGATCCATTTCCCGCTTTGTCTCCCGTTCCTTGATGTCCTGGCGCCGATCCTCGTGCGTCTTGCCCCGGCAGAGCCCCAGCTCCACCTTGGCCCGCCCGTTCTTGAAGTACAGCATAAGCGGGATGATGGAATAACCCCGCTCACGCACCTTCGCTGCCCATCGCTCGATTTCCTCCCGGTGCAGGAGCAGCTTGCGCCCCCGGGTGGGCTCATGCGTGAACACATTGGCGGGCTTGTAGGTGCCAATGTGGGCATTGAGCAGATACAGCTCGTTGCCCTTGGGCAGGGCATAGGCATCCGACAGGTTGGCCGTGCCGTCGCGCAGGGACTTCACCTCGCTGCCGAGCAGCTGCAGGCCCGCCTCGAGCTTCTCGTCCACCGAGTAGGCCGCGCGCGCCTTGCGGTTCTCGGTGATGATCCTCACCGCGGACGCGCCCCCTGCCCCTTTCGCCTTACCACCCGACATAAGTTGATGTTCCCCTAACCGCCCAGAGGCTGGTTGTCGATGAGCCGTGTCGCCCCACAGAAGGCGGCCACCAACAGACGCGCGGGCTGGCCGGGCCGGACAGAGGCCAGGGGGGTCAGCCGTTCCGCGTCGACCAGCTCCACGTAGTCCTCCCGGAGGTCCGCGGCCCGCAGCTCCTCGCGGACCGCCTCCAGCAGCGCCGGCACCTCCCCGGTACCCGCCCGGAACAGGGCCTGGGCCTTGCCCATCCCGCGCGAGATGGCGAGCGCCCGCTTGCGCTCGTCCGGCGAGAGGTAGGCATTGCGGGAACTCATCGCCAGGCCGTCCGGCTCGCGCACCGTGGGCATGCCGACGATGTCCACGCCCAAGTGCAGGTCCCGGTTCATGGCCCGGATGACCTGGAGCTGCTGGTAGTCCTTCTCCCCGAACAGCGCCACCTCGGGGCGGAAGAGGCACAGCAGCTGGGTGACGATGGTGGCCACGCCGCGGAAGTGCCCGGGGCGCCGCGCCCCACACAGCCCCTGGCTCACCTCCGTCACCTCCACATACGTCTCATACCCCGGCGGGTACATGACGGAGGGCTCGGGGGCAAAGACGGCGTCGACCCCGGCGCTGGCGCACCGCGCCAGGTCCCCCTCCCAGTCCCGCGGGTAGCGCGACAGGTCCTCCTTGGGACCGAACTGGGTGGGGTTGACGAAGATGGAGGTGGCAACCCCGTCTGCGCGGCGGCGCCCCTCGCGCATGAGCGAGAGGTGCCCGTCGTGCAGGTACCCCATGGTCGGAACGAGCGCGAGCGTGCGCCCGTCCCGGCGCAGGGCTGCCCCCCACGCCTTCACCTCCGCCACGGTACGAAGAACCAGGGGGGCCATGGGACTAGACGGGAACTCCGTAGACGGGGCCCACCTTCTCCGCGGGCTCGGCAAGCTCCAGCCCCGGGGCGGCCTTGCTGGGCACCAGCCGCAGCGTCTTCGAGTGGAAGGAGTGCTCCGCGTCCGGGAAGGCGCCCGCGCGAATCTCGGAGAAGAACGCGCCCGCCGCCTCGGTGATGGAGCCGTGCATGTTCGCGTAGCGCTTGACGAACTTGGGCTTGAAGTCCGGGTTCATCCCCAGGAGATCGTAACAGACGAGCACCTGGCCATCGCAGTGCACGCCCGCGCCAATACCGATGACGGGGATGCTCAGGCGCTGCGTTACCTGCTGGGCCAGCTCCGTGGGCACGCCCTCCAGCACCAGCGCGTAGGCCCCGGCGTGCTCCAGCGCGAGCGCGTCCTGAAGGATTTTCTCCGCGGCCTGCTCATCCTTGCCCTGCACCACGTAGCCGCCCATCTTGTGCACCGACTGGGGGGTGAGCCCCAGGTGCCCCATGACGGGGATGCTGGCGCGGGTGATGGCGGCCACCGCATCGGCGAACTCCGCGCCCCCCTCCAGCTTCACGCTGCCCACGCCACCCTCGGCCACGAGCCGGCCGGCGTTGCGCACCGCGCTCTCCACCGACGTCTGGTAGCTCATGAAGGGCAGGTCCCCCACGATGTGGGACCGCTTGGCGCCGCGGCTCACGGCGGCGCAGTGATAGACCATCTGGTCCATCGTCACGGGGAGCGTGGAGTCATGGCCCTGGAACACCATGCCCAGGGAGTCGCCCACCAGCAGGACGTCCGCGCCGGCCCGGTCCAGGATGTGTGCGAAGGTGGCGTCATAGGCGGTGACCATGCAGATCTTCTGGCCGCCCTGCTTCATGCGCTTCAGGGTATGGATGGTGACCTTGTCCTTCACGGTTCACCTCCTTGTGGGGTGAGGGTGTCAGGTGCTGCGGTGTCGGCCTTCGCCGTCCCTGAGGGATCCGCGAGGCTTCCACCCGCACTCTAACGCCCTTCCGGGGCCGCTGGGGGTTTCTCTCACCGCCACGCCCCCTGGGCACCGCCCTCCCGGCGCTACGCCCGCCTGCCTGGCGCCGCCTCGTGGTGGTGGATGCCGGGCAGGCGCGCGTTCTGGATGGACTGGACGAGCGCTTCCCGGTCTGTCTCGCTGTTCACGAAATCGATGTCCGAGGTATTCACCACGAGCAGCGGCGTCTCGGTGTAGTGCGAGAAGAACTCGTTGTAGGCGTGCACCAGCTCTTCCAGGTACCCGGCGTCGAACTTGCGCTCGAACTCCCGGCCGCGCTTCTTGATCCGGTGCAGCAGCACGTCCAGGCGGGCTTGCAGGTAGATGACCAGGTCCGGCTTGGTCACCCGGGGCCCCAGCGCCTCGAAGACCCGGTCATAGAGCGCCAGCTCCTGCGGGTCCAACGTGAGGCAGGCGAAGATGCGGTCCTTGGCGAACAGGTAGTCGCTGACCGTCACCGAGCTGAAGAGATCCTGCTGGAAGAGCTCCTGCTGCTGCCGGAAGCGCGACAGCAGGAAGAACGTCTGCGTCTGGAAGGCGTACTTCTGCCGGTCCGTGTAGAAGTGGGAGAGGAACGGGTTCTCCTCCACCACCTCCAGCACCCGGCGCGCGCGGAAGCGCTCGGCCAGGAGGTTGGAGAGGCTCGTCTTGCCCACGCCGATGGGCCCTTCGACGACGATGTAGCGGTTGTCCATCTGCGGCACCACAAAGCACGGGGCCGCTTTTCCAGCAACTTTCCTGGGTTCTTCGGGGCTGCGCTTGACGCTCCCGGGGCGTGTTCCGTAGGGTCCGCCGGCGATGCGCGGAAAGCAGCGGGCCAAGACGGTGGTGAACCTGGAAGCGCCGCGCAAGACCGCGCCGCTCCAGAAGGCACCGCCCCCGCCCCCCGGTGGGACGGACCCGCTCTACGGCGTGGTGCTGCTCAAGGTGGCGCTCGAGCTCAAGCGCCGCAAGGAGGGCACCGTGGAGGAGATCCTCCGCGGCGTGCTGGCCCGCATGCGCATCCCGGAAGCCGACTTCCAGGCCTTCCTGAAGCAGCAGGGCGGGCGGCTGAAGGACCTCGGCCTGGGCGAGGGGTAACGGCCCCGCTCAGGCGCCTTGGGCCACGGGCCCCAGGCCCCGCTCCAGCGCGGCGAACTCCTCGGGCGACAGCGTCTCCGCGCGGCGCATCGGATCGATGCCCGCCGTCTCCAGCGCCTTCACGTACTGCTCGGGCGTGGCCAGCGTCCGGTCGGACTTGAGCGAGTTGAGCAGCGTCTTGCGGCGGTGGGCGAAGGAGGCCTTCACCACGCGCGTGAAGCGCTCCTCGTCCACCACCGGGGCGAGCGGCGAGGCCCGCCGCGTGAGCCGCACCACCGCCGAGTCCACCTTGGGCGGCGGGTGGAACAGGTGGGACTCCAGCGTGAAGAGGTGCTCGATGCCGAAGTGGAGCCCCAGCAGCACGGAGAGCAGCCCGTAGTCCCGCGTGCCCGGCTTGGCGGCGAGGCGCTCCACCACTTCCTTCTGGAGGGTGAAGACGGCCCGGGACACCTTCGCGCGCTGGTCCAACACCTGGAAGAGGATGGAGCTCGTCAGGTGGTACGGGAGGTTGCCCACCACGGCCACCTGCGGCACCCCGGCCACCTGCGCGAAGTCCACGGTGGCCGCGTTGCCCGCCACCACGCGCACGCCGGGGATGGCCTCCTTCTCCAGCACGGAGACCATGTCCCGGTCGCGCTCCACGGCGGTGACCTGCGCCCCGGTGGCCGCCAGGAACCGCGTGAGGTGCCCCAGCCCGGGGCCCAGCTCCACCACGGGCTCGCCCGCGCGCAGCTCCAGCGCATCGGCGATGTCTTCGAGGGCCTGCGCGTCCCCGAGGAAGTTCTGCCCCCAGCTGTACTTCGCGTGCAGCCCGTGCCGCTTGAGAATGTCGCGCGGAGATTCCACGTGTTCCTTTCTTACATCCGCCACGCCGGATCGGCGGCGAGCCGGACATCGCCGCGAAGCCCGCGGCGCCACGCCTCATACCCTGCAACGGCGATCATCGCCCCATTGTCCGTGCACAACCGCACGGGCGGCAGGTAGAGCCGGAGCCCCCGCTCCTGGGCCCGCTCCTGGCACAGCGAGCGCAGCCGCGAGTTGGCCGCCACCCCGCCGCAAATCACCAGCCGCTGGAGCCCCAGCCGCCGCGCCGCGGCGACGAACTTCCGCGACAGCGCATCGGCCACCGCCTCCTGAAACGAGGCGCACAGGTCCGCGAGCGCCTGCCCCTCGGGCACGCCGTGCTTGCGCACATGGTTCAGCACGGAGGTCTTCAGCCCCGAGAAGGACACGTCCAGGGTGTCCTGCTGGGGCAGCGCCCGGGGGAAGTGGATGGCCTCCGGGTTGCCCTTCTGCGCGAGCTGGTCGATGGGCAGGCCCCCCGGGTACGGCAGCCCGAGGATGCGCGCCGTCTTGTCATAGGCCTCGCCCGCCGCGTCGTCGCGGGTACTGCCGACGAGCCGGTACCGCCCGTAGTCCTGAACCTCGTAGAAGCTGGTGTGCCCGCCGGAGACCACCAGCCCGAGAAACGGCGGCTCGGGCGCATCCTCCAGCAGCCGGATGGCCAGCAGGTGCCCCTCCAGGTGGTTGGCGCCCACGAACGGCTTGCCCGTGGCGAAGCTGAGCGACTTGGCCACCTGCACCCCCACCAGCAGGGCGCCGATGAGCCCCGGCCCCGAGGTGACGGAGATGAGGTCCACGTCGTCGAGCGTCTTGCCGGCCCGCGTCAGCGCCTCGTGCAGCACCGGCATGACCTGGACGATGTGGTTGCGGCTGGCGAGCTCGGGCACCACCCCACCCCACCGCCGGTGAATGTCCACCTGGGTGGAGACGACGTCCGAGAGCACACGGCGGCCGTCCTCCACGAGGGCGGCGGCGGTCTCATCACAGCTGGTTTCCAGTCCGAGTACGAGCAAGGCGGCGATCTCCCAGGCCCTCCAGGGCCCGAGCCCTCTGCCGCCTAGTTGCTCCCCAACTGCTTGAGGGCCAGGCGGACATCCGAGGCGAACTTCCCGGAGGGCTCCAGCGCAAGGTACTTCTTATACGCCTTCACCGCCTGCGCATTCTGGCTGGTGACCTGGAGCGCCATGCCCAGGGCGAACCACGCCCGGGAGTTGGTGTCCTTCTCCTTCACCACGTCCTGCAGCAGCCGGACCGCCTCGCGGTAGGCGGAATCGCTGGTGCTGCCCATGACCAGCGAGAAGCCCAGGCCCTCGCGGGCCTCGTCCGAGGACGGCTTGAGCCGCAGCGCCTTGCGGTATTTGCTCGAGGCTGCCTTGTAGCGCTCGTTCATGATGGCCGAGCGCGCCTGCTTGATGAAGTCCGAGTAGTCCCGCTCGGGATCCGCGGGCTTCGAGGCATCCTGGGGCGTGGGCTCGGCCGTGTCCTCTTCCTCGGCCGCCTCGGCCGCCTCGGCGGCCTGCGCCGGAGGCGTGGGCGGAGGGGGCGTGGTGCCAGGCGTAGGGGGCGCTTCCACCGGAGGCTTGGCCGCGAGGGCCGTGTCCGGTGAGGCAGCGCCCGCCTTCTCCTCGGGCTTCGGCGGCGCCTCGGCAGGCTTGGCCTGCGAGGACCCCTTGGCAGGAGGCGGCGCGGGAGACGGCTCGGCGGAGCCGCTGAGCCCCACCACCGCCGCAGCCACGGCGATCGCCACGATGCCCAGGCCAATGTAGAGCCCCGTGCGCTTGGGCTTCACGGCCTGGGAGAGCGCCTGCTCATCCACCCCACCGCTCTTCTCTCCGGAGGCCTTCTTCGGAGGTGACGCGCGAGGCGCCTCCTTCGCGGGAGCGTCCTTCTTGGGCGGCGCGGGGCGCGGCTCCGGGGCGGGCTTGAGGTCCAGCGTCGGCAGGGAGGCCGTGTCCTCTTTCGCCGCGGGCTTGGCGGGGGCCTTGGACTCGGACGCCTTGGACTCGGATGCCTTGGGCGGCTCGGACGGCTTGGTCTCGGGCGCCTTGGCGGTGGAGGGAGACGCCGCGGGGGCGCCGTGTCCCGGGTAGGGAGGCAGCGCCAGCTGCGGGGCCACTTCATCCACGCTGATCGGCTCGGCCACGGACTCTGGCTCCGGGGCGCTCACCAGCGTCACCTCGGACGAGGGCGGGGCCGGCGTGGGCGGCGGCACCGGAGGCACCGCGCTGGGCCCGATGGCGGCGCCCCCGAAGATGGGAGGACGGGACGCGGCGGCATCGGCCTCACTGGCGCCCACCGGAGGGACCGCCGGAGGCGGCTCCGGAGACGGCTGCGGGGCCGGGGCGGCGGCCTGCGGGGCCGGGCCGCTGGACGGAGGGGCACTCCGGCCCGAGGGGGACCACGAGGGGATGGGCGCCCAGGTGCTCGCCGAGCCCAGGCCATCGGTGTCCACGCGGCTCCAGTCGAGCAGCAGGCTGCGCCGCGCGTGCTCCTGGGCACGGTGCTCGGGAGGCGGCTCCACGAGGAACGCGGAAGACTCGCCCTTCGGCGCGGCGGCGCTGGGAGCGGACTCCGGCTCCATGGGCGCACCGGGCCGCTTGGGCTTCGGCTGGAAGACGACGACGTTGGCCGGCTGCGCCGCCGCGGCCGGAGGCGTGGCGGGAGCCACCGGAGGAACCACCGCGGGAATGCTGGGCGGCGGCGCGGGCACCTCGGCGGCCGCAGCGGCCACGGGCGGAAGGGGCACGGGGGTGGCGACCGGCGGCGGCGGCTGGGGCGGCGCGGCGGGCACGGGCGCCGCGGCCTGAGCCGGGGCCGGAGGGGCCACGGGCTCCGGGGCGGCGGGGGGCGTGGCCGGGGCCGCGGGCGCCGGCGGGGCCACCGCGTGCAGCCACGCCTCGATGCCCGGCTTGCCGCTCTGGACGGGCTCCTGCGAGATGTTGCCTAGCTCGCGGATCAGCCCCTCGAAGTAGAGCTTGCTGATGATGCCGAGGGCGGCCAGGTCCTCGAAGTCCGAGTCCTCCACCACGCGGCTCAAGGTGCGCTTGCCGTCGAAGAGGCGCAGCAGGCCGTTCACCTCGTCGGGGATCTCCGACAGGCGCTCGGCGAGCTGGTGGTAGTCGATCTCGAACACCGTCTCGAGCGGCGGCAGCTGCTCGAGCATGCGGCCCCACTCGTCCAGCCGGCGCATGCCCTCCATGAGCAGGCCCTGGGTGGAGACCTCGATGCGCTCGGGGCGGTCCAGCGGGGTGAACTGCACCTCGAACTGGCCCTCGAAGGTGTTCAACATCCGGTAGAACGCGTTCTCTCCCTTGAGGCGCCCGAGCTCCGCGTCGATGACGCGGCCCTCCTTGAAGTAGATGGCGCCGATGCGCTCGCCCTGGATGGAGATGGCGCCCGTCTTGCGGCCGATCTCGAACGTCTGGACGAGGTCCACCACGCCCATGTCGGCCAGGCTGCCGCTGAAGCCGCCCTTGGTCGTCTCCCGCTTTTCGATCCGCTCCTTCTCCGCCTTCTGGAGGATCATCCGGACGCGGGTGACGATCTCTTTGATGTAGATCGGCTTCGTCAGGTAGTCGTCGCCGCCCAGCTCCAGACCCCGGACCTTGAACTCGACCGACTTCTGGTTGGTGAGGAAGACGAAGGGGATGGACTTGAAGCGCTCGTCGGACTTGAGCGCCTTGCAGAGCTCGAAGCCGTCCATCTCGGGCATCTTCGTATCGGCGAGCACGAGATCCGGCGGGCTGATCTGAACCTTCTCCAGCGCGTCCTTGCCATGGATCGCGGTCGTGACGGAGAAGCCAGCCTTCTTCAGGCTGACCTCCATCACGCGAAGGCTCTTCGCGTCACCATCGACCAGGAGCAGGTGCTGCTTGGCCACGTTCGGTTGCCTTTCGCTGCCCACGGCTTCAGGTGAGCCGGGCGCCGAGGAGTGGCGTGATGATCACGCCCCCTCTCCAGGCATGTCAATGGTTTGAGCCCCCCGGACGCCCCGCCGCTCTGGCCGGCGAACAGGCGGCCAGGCTGCGATTGTTCAGCGGAAGAGCCCCTTCTTGGGCGACGGGGTATTCTTCTTCCGCATTTCAATCAAACGGAGTTCCTGGTTGGCCTCCAGGTGCTTCGGGTTGGTGCGCACCGCCTCGCGGAAGTGGCGCTCGGCCCGGTCCATGTCCCCCTCCACCCGGGCGATGACGCCCAGCTGGTAGTGGGCCCGGTCACACTGTGGGTCCGCCTGGACCGCATCGGCCATCATCTGCTTGGCCTTGGCCACCTCGGCCTTGCGCTGGGGGTCCATGTAGAGCGCCCAGGCCCGGGCGGCCAGGTACAGCGCCTTGGGCGCCAGCGTGTAGGCCCGCTCGTAGTGCTCGGCCGCCGCCACGAAGTCCCGCTTGCGGAAGTAGACCTCGCCCATCTTGAACAGGTCGTCCGGGTTGTCGCTGGAGCCCGAGCGCACCGCAGGCGCGGACCCCGTGCCCGCGAACTTGGCCGCCGCGGCCTTCGCCTTCAAGCCCTCCACATAGGAGGCCCGCTTGGCATCGTCGTGGAGGACCTCGTGGGCCTCGCGGATGGCATCGAAGACGGCGGTCATCTTCGGCGCCAGGTGCACCAGCGACGGGGGCAGCCGGTCCGGGTGGAACACCTTCGCCATGCTCAGGAAGGTGGCCTTCACCTGATCCTTCGGGGTGTCCTGGGGAATCCCCAGCACGGTGAAGTGGTCCCTGCGGCTCTGCAGCTCGGCGTAGCGCTGCTCGATCTGCTGCGCCAGCCCCAGCTCCGCGGCGCTCGGGGCCGCCAGCGGGGCCTCGGGAGGGCTGGCCACCGGCACGGGGCTCTCGGCCACGGCGCCAGAGGGGCTCTCGGGCCGGGCGCCCAGGGCCCCCATGTTCTCCATGGCCCGGCGCAGCAGGCGCTGGCGCCTCAGCTTGGCCTCGTCGTCCGGATTGGAGGGGTCTCCCGCCACGTCGTCCTCGTTGAAGTCCCAATCATCCAGACCGCTCAGGTCGTCATCGGCATCTTGAGCGGTTCCGGCAGGGATGCCCGATGCAGTCTGTCCAGTTGCCGTTCCCTTGTCATCAGGGGGCAACAGGAAACCTCCAGGCGCGGGCTCGGCCGCCGCCTCGACGGTGGCCTCCACGGGCAACTCGAACCCGGCCGCCCCCGCGTTGACGAGGCTCTCCAGGTGGGAGTCCACCTGATTCAGCGCGGCCTCGAACGAGGACGAGAAGTCCTCGGGGCCTTCGCCCTGCTCGAAGGTCACGATGCGCCAGAGGTCATCCTCTCCGGCCCGGGCAGGCGCCCCGCCCGCCTTCGAGTCAGGGGGCGCCAAGGCCACGTCCTCGGAGACCGTCTCCGGCGGCGCGAGGGCCGCCACAGGGGCTGGAGGGGCTGCCGGGGGCGCCGCGTTCTCGCCAGGGGGGACCAGATCGCTCCACACGTCCTGCTCCAGGTCGACTTCCCCGGGGGCCGGGGCCGAAGCGCTCCGGGCAGGAGACGGCGGGGTGCGCCCGGCGGAGGAGGACGGCTCCAGATCGTCGATGAGCCACTCCTCGGCTGGGGAGGCCACCAACCGGCGCTGCACTTCCTCCATGTCGTGGAGCAGTTCGTTCTCCGCCCACTGCCGCGCCAGACGCAGGGCCTCCCGGTCCTCCGGGGGCAGCACGTCCTGGGGCTGCGCCGGCGCGGGAATGGCATCGGACCAGGAGAAGTCGGTGATGGGCTCCGCCGCGAGCGGGGTGGGCGCGCTCGCGGGCGGAGGCGCCTCCTCGACCAGCAGGAACTCCTCATCGAGGGAAGGCGCCTCTGGCGCTGCCGGGGGGCTTTCCGCCTGACGGGCCCCATCAGCCTGCTGGGCCTCTTCCATCAAGAGCATCGCATCATCGAAGCGCACCTCCTCGACGACACGCCCGTCCTGCTCCTGCTGTTGAGCCTCTTCCGCGAGACGGGCCGCCTCGGCCGCCTGACGGGCCTTTTCCGCCAGCCGGGCCTCCTTGGCGCGGCGCCGCTCCTCGATCCGGGCCTCTTCCTGCCGGTGTGCATCCTCGGCGGGGTTCGCTTCCGCGGCAGGAGCGTGGGACTCCGCGAGCTGGCGAGCCTCCGCGGCCAGACGCAGCTCCTCGGCCAGACGCTGCTCTTCGGCCAGGCGCGCCTCCTGCGCCAGACGGGCCTCTTCCACGAGGCGAGCCTCTTCCGCCAGCCGCTGCGCCTCGACGAGCGAAGCCTCCTCGGCCCTGGGAGCCTCCTGCACCAAGGGAATCGCCTCGGGCGCTGGCTCGCGCGTGTCTTCCTCCTCGCGAGGAGCCATGGCCGCGGCCCTGCGGGCCTTCTCCGCCAGCCGGGCCTCCTTGGCGCGGCGCCGCTCTTCTTCCTGGCGGGCCTCCTCGTCCAACCCAAGCCCCGCAGGGGCCTCCGTGGGCTCGAAGGGATGGGCGGCCTCCGCTATCCGGCGAGCCTCTGCCGCCTGGCGCAGCTCCTCGGCCAGCCGGTCTTCCTCGGCCCGTCTCGCCTCTTCGGCCAGCCGTGCTTCCTGAGCCAGACGTTCCGCTTCGGCTTGCTGTGCATCCTCTTCAAGAGCGGCGGCTTCGATGCGGCGGGCCTTCTCGGCCAGCCGGGCTTCCTTGGCGCGCCGCCGCTCCTCTTCCTGGCGGGCTTCCTCGGCCTGACGCGCCTCTTCGGCCAGCCGCGCCTCTTCCTGGCGGGCATTTTCCTGAGCGTGGCGCGCTTCAGCGGCGAGACGCAATTCTTCCGCGAGCCGAACCTCTTCATCCCGGCGAGCTTCCTCCGCGACCCTCGCCTCTTCGGCCAATCTCGCCAGCTCAAGGGAGCGTGCCTCTTCGGCCAGGCGGGCCTCTTCAGCCAGCCGCGCTTCTTCGGCCAGTCGCGCTTCTTCGGCCGAGCGGCGGGCCTCCTCCGCCAGACGCACCTCCTCCGCCAGACGCACCTCTTCGGCCAAGCGCGCCTCTTCAGCCAAGCGCGCCTCTTCGGCCAGCCGCGCTTCTTCGGCCGAGCGGCGGGCCTCTTCCGCTAGGCGGGCCTCTTCGGCCAGGCGCGCCTCCTCCGCCAGCCGCACTTCTTCCGCCAGCCGTGCCTCTTCGGCCAGACGCGCCTCTTCGGCCAGTCGCGCTTCTTCGGCCAGACGCGCCTCTTCAGCCAGACGCGCTTCTTCGGCCGAGCGGCGGGCCTCTTCCGCGAGCCGCGCTTCTTCGGCCAAGCGGGCCTCTTCGGCCAGCCGCGCCTCTTCAGCCAAGCGCGCCTCTTCGGCCAGTCGCGTCTCTTCAACCAACCGTGCCTCTTCGGCCAAGCGGCGGGCCTCTTCAGCCAGCCGCACCTCTTCGGCCAGTCGCGCCTCTTCCGCCAGCCGCACCTCTTCGGCCAGGCGCGCCTCTTCAGCCAGGCGCGCCTCTTCGGCCGAGCGGCGTGCCTCTTCGGCCAGGCGCGCCTCTTCGGCCAGGCGCGCCTCTTCAGCCAGCCGTGCCTCTTCAGCCAGTCGCGCCTCTTCAGCCAGTCGGCGTGCCTCTTCGGCCAGTCGCGCCTCTTCAGCCAGTCGCGCCTCTTCAGCCAAGCGCGCCTCTTCCGCCAGGCGGGCCTCTTCGGCCAGCAGCGCCTCTTCAGCCAGACGCGCCTCTTCGGCCAGTCGGCGTGCCTCTTCGGCCAGTCGGCGTGCCTCTTCGGCCAGTCGTGCCTCTTCGGCCAGCCGCGCCTCTTCAGCCAGCCGTGCCTCTTCCGCTAGGCGGGCCTCTTCGGCCAGTCGCGCCTCTTCGGCCAGCCGCGCCTCTTCAGCCAGGCGAGCCTCTTCGGCCAGGCGGGCCTCTTCCGCTAGGCGGGCCTCTTCGACCAAGCGAGCCTCTTCGGCCGAGCGGCGGGCCTCTTCGGCCAGGCGTGCCTCTTCCGCCAACCGTGCCTCTTCGGCCAGACGCGCCTCTTCCGCCAGGCGGCGTGCCTCTTCGGCCAGGCGAGCCTCTTCGGCCAGGCGAGCCTCTTCCGCCAGGCGAGCCTCTTCCGCCAGCCGTGCCTCTTCGGCCAGCCGTGCCTCTTCGGCCAGACGCGCCTCTTCGGCCAGCCGCGCCTCTTCGGCCAGCCGTGCCTCTTCGGCCAGTCGCGCCTCTTCAGCCAGCCGTGCCTCTTCGGCCAGTCGGCGGGCTTCTTCCGCTAGGCGGGCCTCTTCAGCCAGCCGTGCCTCTTCGGCCAGACGCGCCTCTTCGGCCAGACGCGCCTCTTCGGCCAGCCGCACCTCTTCAGCCAGCCGCGCCTCCTCGGCCAGGCGCGCCTCCTCGGCCAGCCGCACCTCTTCGGCCAGCCGCGCCTCTTCAGCCAAGCGCGCCTCTTCGGCCAGCCGCGCCTCTTCCGCCAGTCGCGCCTCTTCGGCCGAGCGGCGGGCTTCTTCCGCCAGCCGGGCCTCTTCAGCCAGCCGCGCCTCTTCAGCCAAGCGGGCCTCTTCCGCCAGCCGCGCCTCTTCCGCCAGCCGTGCCTCCTCCGCCAGCCGCGCCTCCTCGATCCGGGCGCGCTCCCGTGCCTCCCACTCTTCCACGCGAAGTGACTCGACGAGCCCCTCGCGCTCAAGAAGGTGGAGCAGTGCCTCCTCTCCTGCCTCCGAAGGCTCCAGCGGCCGGAACTCCACGAGCGACTCCAGGAGCGCCCGCTCCTCTGGCCGGGCCAGCCACGGCGCACACGCCGTCACATCGAGGCAGCGGTACACCCGGGACGGCCCCCCCCGGCCCTGCACCGACTCCAGCGCGGCCCGGACCACCCGAATCCCCGCGATGGGCCGGAACATCTCCTCCACGCCCCCGGGCTCGAACGCGGACCGCTCGGCAAGCTGGCTCAGCCTCCGGACATGCGCGAGCACCTGGCACTCGGTCACCGTCTCCGTCCCCACCCCCAGCGCCTCCAGGAGATCCTCGTCCGGCGTGCCCGCGCCACCCCGGGCCCAGAGCGCATCCAGCGCCTCGGCGCCCATGCGCCCGGACTGCAGCAGCGCCTGGGCGGGGCTCTGGAAGCCGAACCCGAGCCGCGTGCCGACCAGGTTCCCCTCCTGCAGGAACAACAGCGACTCGCGCCCCCCCGCATGGAGCGTCAGCTGCCCCGTGGCCCGGGATTTATGAGCGGAGTACAGCGCTTCGGCGACGGACGAGGTCGTCATAACCCCACCGAGTCTAGTCCCTCCCCCCCTTCCCTCAACTTGTCGGGAACGCTTGACCGGCCGCCCTCCCCAGCTGGACCTGCCGGAGTGCCTCATAAGTGGCAATCCCCACCGAGGTGGAGAGGTTGAGGCTGCGCCGCGCCTCCAGCATGGGAATCGTCACCGCCTGCCCGGAGCCCCCCTCCATCACCTCGGGAAGCAGCCCCGTCACCTCCGAGCCGAACACCAGGTGGTCCCCCGCCTCGAACCGGGCGGCGTACAGCGAGGTGGCGGCCCGGGCCGAGAACAGCCACCGCCGGGCGTCCGGGAACTCCTCCAGGTAGGCGGAATACGTCGGATACAGCTTGAGAAACACCTTGTCCCAGTAGTCCAGCCCGGCCCGCTTGAGGTCCCGGTCGGCGATGGAGAAGCCCAGGGGCTCGACCAGGATGAGCCGGCTGCCCGTCACCGCGCACAGGCGGGCGACGTTGCCCGTGTTGGGCGGAATCTGGGGAGAAACCAGGACCAGGTGCAGCGGACGCGCCAGCGGCTCAAGCATGGGGTAGAACCCTCCACATGCGATGGAAGGTGAACAACCTCACCCGGGGCAAGCTCCTGGCGGACCGCGCCGAGCGGGCCACCTCGTTCGTGGACCGCTTCCTGGGGCTCATGGGCCGCCGCTCGCTGGCCTTCGGCGAGGGCATGCACATCGTGCCGTGTAACTCCATCCACACCTTCTTCATGCGCATCCCCATCGACGTGGCCTTCCTGGATCCGGAAGGCACCGTCGTCAAGCAGCTTCTGGCGATGCCCCCCTGGCGCGTGAGCTCCCTGGTCTTCAAGGCCCACTCGGTGCTGGAGCTGCCCGCGGGGACGCTGGCGGCCAGCGGGACGCAGGAGGGCGACCGGCTCGCCTTCGAACCGGCGGCCCCGGCGGGCCCGGAGCCCCTCTGAGGAAAGAGCGGGGGCCACACTTCATGGGTTTTGCCCCCATCCGGGCGCTTTGTTAACCTGCCCGGCGTTTTCCACGCGTCCATCGCCACGCGTTGACTGCGAGTTCCCGCGCATGCGTATCGAAGTAGCCGGCATCACCCACGTCGGGATGAAGCGCAACCACAACGAGGACAACTACCTCCTGCTGCCGGAGGAGAGCCTCTGCTGCGTCGCGGACGGGATGGGCGGGCACTCCTCCGGAGAGATCGCCTCCAAGATCGCGGTGGACGAGCTGGGGGAGTTCTTCCGGATGACGTCCCGGGACGCGGAGGCGACCTGGCCGTTCAAGATGGACAAGACGCGCAACTACGATGAGAACCGCCTGGCCACCGGAATCAAACTGGCCAACGCGAAGATCTTCGAGCGGGCCAGCAGCGACACGAAGTACAAGGGCATGGGCACCACCATCGTGACCGTGTACTTCGCCAACGCCACGGCCTACGTGGGGCACGTCGGCGACAGCCGCGTCTACTTCTTCCGCGAGGGCACCCTGCGGCAGATCACCGAGGACCACTCGCTGCTCAACGACTACCTCAAGGCCAAGAAGCTCTCGCCGGAGGAGATCGAAAACTTCCCGCACAAGAACGTCATCGTCCGCGCCCTGGGCATGAAGGAATCCGTCCTCGTGGACGTGACCCGGCTGGAGCCCAAGGAGAACGACGTCTTCCTGCTCTGCTCGGACGGCCTGTCCGGCATGGTGACGGATCCGCAGATCCAGGAGGTGCTCGGCCGCACCTCGGAGCTGGAGAAGGCCTGCTCCCAGCTCATCGACCTGGCCAACGCCGCGGGGGGCAACGACAACGTCACCTGCGTGCTGGCGCGCTACCACGGCGATTGAGCCCCCGGCGCCCGGGGCCGCGTCTAGGCCGGCGCTGGGGCGTCCACGGCGGGCAGGGTGAAGAAGAAGGTGCTGCCCTCGCCCAGGTGGGACTCCACCCAGAGGGTGCCGCCGTGCGCCTCCACCAGGTTCTTGGCGATGGTCAGCCCCAGCCCCGTCCCCCGCTCGGCCGCGCTGGAGGAGCGCCAGAACCGCTCGAAGAGGTGGGGAAGGTCCGCGGGCGAGATGCCCGGCCCGCTGTCCTTCACCGAGAAGCGCACCATCCCGTCCATCTGCTTCACCCGCAGGGTGAGCAGGCCCCCGGGGGGCGTGAACTTGATGGCGTTGCCCACCAGGTTGGTGAGCACCTGGAGGACGCGCTCCCGGTCGGCATGCACCCGCCGGAGCCCCGGGCACAGCTCCACCCGCAGCGTCTGGGACTTGTTGTGGACGATGGGCTCCAGCACCTGAAGCGCTTGCTCGAGGAGCGCCTCCACCGTCTGTGGCTGGAGCGTGAGCGGCACGGGCATGCCCTGCAAGCGCGAGCGGTCCAGCAATCCCCCGATGAGCGCGCCCATGTGCTCCACCGAGTGGAGGATGGACTCCAGGAGGCGGCACTGCCGCGCGTGCATCCTGCCTTCCTGGGAAGCCCGGAGGATGATCTCCGCGTTGAGCCTCACCACGAGCAGGGGCGTCTTGATGTCGTGGGAGACGACCGCGAGCAGCTCGTCACGCCAGCGCACCGCCTCCTGGGCTTGCTGGTAGAGGTGCGCGGCGTCCACCGCCGCGGCGATGCGCTGGGCCAGCGACTCGAAGAGGGCAAGGTCCGCGGGCGCATAGCGTCCGGGCCGGGCGGAGATGAGGCTCAACACCCCGAGCGTGCGGCCGCGCACCTGGAGGCGCAGACGCAGGTTGGAGGGAAACCCGGACCACTCGGTCTGCTCCACCGCCCCGGGCGGCTCCACCAGGCTTCCGGGGGTCGCGGGCAGGACCACCCAGGGGTGGTCCTGGAAGGTCCGGGCGACGAAGGAGGTGCTCGCGGGCTCGGCATCCGGAGGCTGGATGACCACCAGGGCGGCGCGCTCGGTGCCGCGCGGGTCCTTGGCGTCCTCCGGGAAGAGATCCATGACGCAGCCGTCGGCCCACGCGGGCACCAGCAGGCTCGCGACCTCGGGAAGCGACGCGCGATAGTCGAGCGATTGGGCCAGCCGCGCGCTCGCCTCGACGAGGAAGGCCTGGCGCTGGTGAGCCTTCTCCAGCTCCAGGCGCGCCCGCTGCTCACGCTCCAGGATTTCGCGCTGGGCCCCCTCGCTCGCCTCCGCCCGTTCGCGCAGGCCCACCTCGCGCCGCAGCGCATGCGCCCGGTCCAGGGCCGTGGCGAGCTGGGTGGCCACCGCGTCAATGAACGCGAGCCCCTCCTCGGCCACCCCCCCGGCCACTTCCATCTGAATCGTTCCGAAGATGCCCGCCTTGCCCACCAGCGGCAGGGTGACGAGCGTCGGCGCCCCGGGAGCGGGAGGCACCGGAACGTCCCAAGCCTGCAGCGCGTCCCGTCCGTTGACCGCGCCCCGCTTGGGGTCTCTCCGGCCCATGCCCACCAGGTAGCCATAGCTGGCGATGGCCTGCTCTTGGGCTCCGGCCAACTGGACGTCCGTCACGCCGTCCTCCCGCCAGGCGCTCAAGCGAGGCCCTTCCCGCAGTGCCTGGCCATCGGCGCCCACGCCCTCGAGCACGAGGGCGGTGCGCACGGGCAGCACCTGGGTGGCCAGCGTCATCAGCCGGGGGAATGTGCGCTCCATGTCCTCGAAGCGGCTGAGCAGCTTGCTGATCTCATAGAGGTAGCCCAGGTGACGCCAGGCATGCTCGAACTCGCGGAAGACCCCAGGCGGGCCCTGCAAGCGAGCCTCCCGCTGGGCCTCCGGGGACATGCCCGGGGAAGGCGGGGAGGATGAGCTTGATTCCACCATGGGGCGACCTCTTGCCAGGCCTGAGGCCCAGGCGGCGCTACGGCTTCTCGTCAGAAGGTGTGACCTGCGCCTCGACCGCGCCACCCAACTTCAAGCCGCCCGCTCCAATCGAGATGCGATGGCTCGACCGCTCATGGGCGCTGCCGCGGGTCTTCACCACCGTGAGCACCGGCACGAGCCCCTGCCCTTCCTGGAGGTACCGGAGCATGAGGATGTTGTCGGCGAGCGGCGACAACCCCCGCTCGCTCAGGGTGTTGGAGACGAAGAGCGAGCGGGCCTCGATGGTGAAGAGGCTCGTCACCTGAAGGGTGCGCAGGCGGATGACGAGGCCATAGAGCAGCCGCCGCAGCTCCTCGGAGATGAACCCGAGCACCTCGATGTCGCTCGCACTGTCGAGCACCAGGCGAGTGGGCTGGGACTCCTGGATCTTCTGCTCCACCATGCTCAGGAAACGCGAGGCGTGCAGGTGCTCGCGCGGCAGGAAGAGGATCTCCACCTGCTTGTTCGCCACGGCCTCGCGCAGCGGCAGCCCCAGGGCCTCGGCGTCCCAGACGAGCTGATGAGGCCCCTCCTCCAGGGTGATGTAGAGCGCGCGCTCCTGGCGGCGGGCCGCCTCGAGCACGAAGTGAATGCCGAGGGTGCTCTTGCCGGTGCCGGGGCTGCCCGACACCAGGGTGACGCTGCCGTCCAGCAGCCCCCCGCCGAGCAGGGTGTCGAGCTGCGGCTGCCCCGAGGACACCCGCTCGCGCCGCGGCACGAGCGGATCCGGGGACGCGAGGGGGGGCACGTCATCGAGGCGCGGGAAGACCTGGAGGCCCCCGACACCAATGGTCATCGAATGCCGGCCGGAGGCGTGCCCGGTGTTGCGCAGCTTGTTCACCTCGAGATAGCGGTGGCGCTCGAGCCCCTGGGCCTCCGACCACAGGAGGATGAGCCCGTCCATCACCGTCTCCTCCACCCCGTAGCGGCTGTGCTGCTGCGTTCCCGCGGGAACGTCGTTGGCGAAGAAGCCCACCGCGTTCTGGTTCTGGATGATGTTCGCCAGCCAGAACACCTTGTCCCGGGTGATGCTCGGGTCGTCGACCTTGTGGAGGAAGACCGACATCGAGTCGACCACCACGCGCTGGGCGCCGAACGCCTCGATGCGGCGCTGCATCTCCAACAAGTCCCGGTCCACCAGGATGTCCGGCTGGGGAATGAAGACGATCTGCACCCTGCCCTGCTCAAGCTCCCGGTCCAGCTCCCAGCCCAGCGCCCGGGCGGTGTCGCGCAGGCGCGTCTCGGTCTCCTCGAAGGAGAAGTAGATGCCCTTCTGGTTCAGATCCCGGGCGCCCCGGTAGACGAACTCCAGCCCCAGCACCGTCTTGCCGGTGCCCGCCACGCCCGAGACGATGATGCTCGAGCCCAGCGGGATGCCCTCCCCCAGGAGCGCATCGAGCTTGGAGATGCCGGTCTTCATCCGGCGGATGCCCTCCGGACCCGATGCGGAGCGTGACATGCGCCGCAGGGTGATGCTCGGGGCGTACACCTCGACACCGGCCGAGGTGATGACGAACGGGTGCTCGTCACGGCTGTGCGCGGTGCCGCGCATCTTGACGACCTGCAAGAGCCGCTGCTGCTCGCCGGACAACTGGTGCTGCTTGACGGTGATGATGCCGTCGATGGCGGAGTAGGCCGGGTGCTCGAATTGATTGGGGCTGTACTCGCCGAGCAGGAAGGTGGTGCACTCCCAGGCCATCAGCCGCACGGTGAGCTCGTAGGTGAACTTGCGCAGTTCCTCGGCCGACTTGGCCAGGTCATCGAACACCTTGAAGCTGTCGATGACCACCATCGAGGGCTTGAACAGCTTGAGCTGTTCGATGAGCAGGTTGCACGTCAGCTCGATGCCCATGGTGCGCAGGCTCAGGCCGAGGTCGACGAAGCGGATGCGCTCCTCGAGCAGTGCCGCATCGAAGAAGCCGAAGGAGCGCAGGTAGAGCAGCGCCTTGGCGGTGGGCTCGGAGAGGGTGTTGAAGTAGAGGACGCGGCCCCCTTGGGCGGCGTGGTGGAAGCACATCTGCTGGGCCAGGGTGGTCTTGCCCGAGCCCGGGGGACCGGCGATGACCGAGATGACCCCCTTGGGCAGGCCGCCGTGGAAGATGGCATCCAGGTTGGGAATGCCCGTCTCCAGCCTGGGAATCGAATAGGGTTCACCGGGCCCGCTCATGGTTTTCCTCGCTGCGCTTCCGCCAACACCACCCGCACCTTGCGGAGCTCCGCATGAAGCCCCGGGGTAAGGATTTCTCCCGTCAGCGCCCCAAACACCCGGAGCAACTCCGGCACCAGGAACATGAAGGAGTCCTCGAGGAGCTGACGGTCGAGGGAAGGTGCGGTCTGGCGCAGCTCCCCGAAATGCACCCCACTCGGCTCGACCTTGAGCATCCCGAGGTGGGGGAACAGCTCATGGCCCTGGTGAATGACCCGGTCCACGATGGCCATCAGGGTAATTTCCCCCAGGCTCATGTGCGCGCGGCGCCAGAGCGCATCCAGGGCGCGCTCGAAGACGTCCAGCAACGCGAGATGATCCAGGACGCCCTCCCAGCCCTCGCGCCATCCCCTGACGGCCTCTTGATGGATGTTCCGCTCGGGCATGGAGGCTCGGGACTGATGGCATCAGGGATGCAAGCGCCGATTACAAGGTGCTGGGGCGAATGTCTATGCCCCTCCAGGACAATGGCCCTCCAGGGCTGTCCGAAGGTGGACGCCCCAAGGAGGGGCACGCATGGGAGGGGGCGGCACCCGCGTCCACCCATCATAGATGTGGCGCATGCGCCCGCTCCTCTTTCGGATCTCCTGCCTCCTCCTCACCGCTTGCGCAAGCTGCCGCGCGGGCAAGACCCAGCTGAGCGCCCCGGACTGTCTGCTCATCGAGGACGGCTTTGGCCCCGCGGGCACCGTGCCCATCACCGTGGAGGTCGTCGCCGAGGGGCTGGAGGTGCCCTGGGGCATCGCCTGGCTGCCTGGAGGGGACGCGCTCGTCACCGAGCGTCCGGGCCGCATCCGGCTGCTGCGGAACTTCGCGCTCCAGCCCACGCCCGTGGCCACCCTGCAAGTGGGCGAGAGCACCGAGGGAGGGCTGCTCGGCATCGCGGCCCACCCCCAGTTCGCGGCCAACCGGCAGTTCTACGTCTATCTCACCCACGACGAGGGGGAGGAGACGCGGAACCGCGTCGAGCGATGGGTGCTCTCCGAGGACCACCAGCGCGCCACCTTCGAGCGCGTCATCTTCGGCGGCATCCGCGCGGGCAAGTACCACAACGGCGGCCGCCTGCGCTTTGGCCCGGATGGCATGCTCTACGTGGGCACGGGTGACGCGCGCGAGCCGGACCTCGCCCAGAATCCGGACGCGCCCGAGGGCAAGCTCCTGCGCCTCACGCCCGAGGGCGAGGTACCCTCGGACAACCCCTTCCCCGGCAAGCCCGCCTTCCTCCTCGGCGTGCGCAATACCCAGGGCTTCGACTGGAAGGACGCCGGCACGCTCTACTTCACCGACCACGGGCCCAGTGGCGAGCGGATGCTCCGCGGCCATGACGAGGTGAGCGTGGCGCGCAAGGGGGACAACCTCGGCTGGCCCACCGTCTACCGCTGCGAGGCCGGCGAGGGGCTCGTCACGCCCGCGCTCACCTGGCACGACGCGGCGCCCCCGGGAGGCGCCGCCCTCTACACGGGCAGCGCCATCCCCGAGTGGAAGGACTCGCTGCTCATCGGCACGCTCGGCGCCAGGCACCTGCACCGCGTGGTGTTCTCCGCGGAGAACCCCACCCAGGTGGCCCAGCACGAGGTGTACCTGGACAACACCCACGGCCGCCTGCGCGAGACGCTCATGGGGCCCGACGGCCACCTCTACGTCACCACCAGCAACTGTGACGGCCGCGGCAGCTGCGGCCCGCGTCAGGATTTGATTCTTCGCGTGCGCCGGTGAGCCCCGGGCCCGCAAACGTTTCAATTCCTCTCAGGCCCGCCGCAAACGTTACAATTGTTTGTCCTCAGGTTCTCCCGCGCATTTTTGAAACACTGTCATCCCCAGCCAATGCCATGACGCGGCGCACCAGCCATGGCGCATTGCGCAAACCCAAGCGGAAAACGCGAGGGCTCCGTCTCCCGCCCGACAGGCCGCGGCCATGTTTTACTCATATTATTGTTATTTCAGTGGTATCCTCGCTCTTTCCAGTGGCAGAAGTTTCCCTGCTACCGGCTTGAAAGCACTTCCAGCGAGAACCCCATGAAATTCCACTCCTCCGGGGCGGCCATCCTCCTCGTGGCCGCTGTCCTGTTGGCCAGTAATTCGATGGCCGCCACCTCTGGCGTCACGCCCTCGGGCTCCTCCGCCATCTTCTATGTCGACACCACTTCGTGGGCCGACATCCACTACAAGGTCAACGGCGGCGCCCAGCTCAACGTGCGGATGACCGTCACCCAGGGCCGCAACCAGTTCACGGTGACGGGCCTGAGCTCGGGCAACACCGTCGACTACTCCTTCACGTATTGGGATACCTCCTGCAACTGTGCCCGCGACACGGCGTGGGCTGTTTACAGGCATGGCAGCAGCACCCCGGACGCGGGCACCCCGGATGCGGGCACCCCCGACTCGGGCACCCCCGACGCCGGTACCCCGGATGCGGGCACCCCGGACGCCGGTGGCGGCGTGGACGCGGGCAACATCGTCCCCCTGTTCAACAGCAGCACGGCGCTGGAGCCGTCCACGGTGGAGAACACCGCGCAGGCCATCATCACCCGCGTGGGCGAGCGCGTGCGCGACCGCCACGCCCGTGAGAACGAGTTCCAGGCGTATGACCATTACCTGCCGCTGTATTTCGAGAAGCGGACCTTCTACGTGGAGATCATCGACGAGGTGGCCAAGGGCGGCAGCCAGATCAAGGTCAACCTCTTCACCGTGGCGCCCCACTCCGGCACGAACTTCCGCGCGTTCTTCCGCGGCCTCAACACCTCGGCCGAGTACTTCCACAACGGCACGTTCACCCAGACCGGGACGAACCAGTACACCGCCAGCGTCAACTACAACGCCAAGGAAGGCCGCGCCATCCGGGTGGGCGACCGCATGGAAATCGAAGTGGGCGTCTTCCTGACCCAGCCGCTGGAGGGCCGCTTCAACTATTACGCCCGCGCCTGGCTGTACATGGTGGGCCAGGGCGGCATCGTCCCGTTCGAGGGCCAGGGCAGCACCCGGGACTCCTTCCCCATGCCCGAGGCGGGCTGGAGCGGTGGCAGGACGACGCTCAACGCGCCGTTCTCGGATGAGCCGGACAACCGCTTCATCCAGATGGCGCTGAACATGGCGCCCGTGAACACCCAGACGTTCGTCGAGGGCCGGCGCATCCACCACACCGACTTCGGCACGGGCGCCCACTCCGAGCAGGGCAACCCCGCGCTCACCGCGCACCAGAACAAGCTCGGGCCCGACTACGTCGCGCGCTCGTGCGTCTCCTGCCATGTGCAGAACGGCCGCGGCCTGCCGCCCACCACCACCAACACCACGCTGAACAACTACGTGGTCAAGGTCGGACGGGCCGATGGCAGCGCGGATCCGAGCCTCGGCTTCAAGCTGCAGCCCCGCCGCACCAGCGGCACCCCCGAGGCGGATGTCCGCATCTCTGGCTGGACGCTCAGCTCCGGGACGTTCCGGGATGGCGCCTCGTACCAGCTGCGCCGCCCCACCTACAGCTTCCTGAACGTCACCCCCACGAACCACTCGGCGCGCATCACCCCGCAGCTGGTCGGCATGGGCCTGCTGGAGGCGGTGCCCGAGAGCGCCATCGCGGCGCTGGCGGATCCGAATGACAGCAACGGCGACGGCGTGTCGGGCCGGCTCCAGGCCGTGAGGGACCCCGAGACGGGCGCCACGCGGCTGGGCCGCTTCGGCTGGAAGGCGGGCTCGGCGCGCGTGAAGCACCAGATCGCCGAGGCCTTCAACGGAGACATGGGCGTCACCTCGTCCATCTTCCCCACCCTGGACTGCGGCGCCTCGCAGGCGGGCTGCTCGGGCTCCAGCGCGGAGCTGGATGCCGCGTCCCTGGACAAGCTCACCCGCTACGTGGCGCTGCTGGGCGTGCCGGCGCGGCGCGACCTGACCAATGCCCAGGCGCTGCAGGGCGAGACCCTGTTCAAGAGCGCCGGGTGCGACAAGTGCCACACCCCGACGCTGACCACCAGCGCCTACCACCCGCACGCGGAGCTGCGCAGCCAGACGATCCGTCCCTACACGGACCTGCTGCTGCACGACATGGGCACGGGGCTGGCCGACAACCTGTCCGAGGGCCAGGCCTCCGGCGCCGAGTGGCGCACGCCGCCCCTGTGGGGCATCGGCCTGACGGCGGGTGTCAGCGGCGGTGAGGCGTACCTGCACGACGGCCGGGCCCGCACGCTGTCCGAGGCCATCCTCTGGCACGGCGGCGAGGGCGAGTCCGCCAAGCAGAAGTTCGTCGGCATGACGGCCGCCGAGCGCGACGCGCTGCTGAAGTTCCTGAAGTCCCTCTGATGTCCCCACGCCGGGCAGGACGCCTCCGTCCTGCCCGGTGCGCCCCGCCCCTTCCTCAAAGGGGGGCGGGGATGCGGTGAGGCCCCCAGGCCAGCACCTCTTCCAGCGTCTCGCCCGGGGCCACCTGGGTGTCCTCGAAGAGGGCCACGCGCTGAAGCCGCGCCCCCTCCCCCACCCGCGCCCGCGCCCCGACCGCTACGGCGGAGCCCACGTGCGCGCCCTGCTCCAGGACGCAGCCCGCCCCGAGGTACGCCGGGCCCTCCACCTGGGCCTGCCCCGGGTTCGCCTCCGGATGGACCCAGCTGTTGCCGGGCCCCCGGGCCAGCCCCGTGAAGGGAGCCGCGTCGCCCAGGCCCTCCAGCGGCACCTGCCCCAGGAGCACGTCGCGCACCGTGGCCAGGTAGCGCGAGGGCGTGCCCAGGTCCGACCAGTACGCCCGCACCTCTTCCCCGCGCACGGACTGCCCGGCTTCCAGGGCCCGCACGTAAACCTCGCGGTTGATGTCCTCGGGGCCCTCGGGCGACATGAAGCCGAAGATGCGCGGGGACATGACGTGGACGCCGGTGAAGTGCCACGGGCTCAGCGCGGGGCCGCCCGGGCCCCGGCCGGCAATGCGCCGCACCTGGCCCCCGGCGTCCCGTTCCACCGCGGCATACGTCTCACCGGGCGGCATGGGCATGAGCACCATCGTGGCCACGGCCCCCGAGCGCCGGTGCGCCGCGACCACCGGCCGCAGGTCCACCGGGAAGAGGATGTCCCCGTTGAAGACGAGGAAGTCGTCCCCGGCCAGGAAGTCCTTCAGGCCCCGGATGCCGCCGCCCGTGCCCTGGATGACGGGCTCGTGCACCACGTGTAGCGGCAGCCCCACGCGCGCACACTCCGCGCGGGCGGTGGCCGCCATCACCTCGGGCAGGTGGTGGGTGTTGATGCCCACCGCGGTGACCCCGGCGGCCTTCAGCACCGCCAGGTGGTAGCGCAGCAGGGGCTGGCCCAGGAACGGCAGCGCGGGCTTGGGCCAGCGCTCGGTGAGCGGGCGCAGGCGCGTGCCCAGCCCCGCGCAGAGGATCATCGCCTTCATGGAAGCCCTCTCAGGCGGCGAGCTCGGGAACGTACCGGGCGATCAGGTCCTGCAGCGGGCGCAGCTCCGGGCGCCGCATGAAGGCCGCCTTCACGTAGCGCAGCGAGGCCGGGATGGAGACCAGGAAGCCCGGGTTGCCCTTCACGCGGTTGATGAACTCGAAGCGCCCCGCGTCCTTGAGCTTGCGCTGGATGGTGAGCAGGTCGAAGAAGTCCTTGAAGGGCCCCGGCTCGATGCGCTCGCCCCCGGCCTCGTGGAACGCCTGGATGTAGCGGTCCAGCATCTGGTCCACGAAGCCGCGGTCCAGCTCCACGTAGCTGTCGCGCAGCAGCGCCACCAAGTCATACTGCCGGGGGCCCTGCAGGGCGTCCTGGAAGTCGATGACCACCAGCTCCCCGTCCTTCACCATGATGTTGCGGCTCTGGTAGTCGCGGTGGGTGAAGCCGCGCGGCGCGGCCGCCAGCGTCTGGGCGATCTCCCGGAAGGTCCGGTCCAGCTCGGCCCGCTCGGCGTCCGTGGGCTTCTTCCCGCTCCAGGCCTCCAGGCCCCACTCGCGGAAGTGGTGCAGCTCCCAGTCGTACAGGTCCTCGTCGAAGGCCCGGGTGAAGGCCAGGCACTCAGGGTCCGCGTTCCGCTCCGCCTGGACGCGCAGCCGCGCCAGCAGCTCCACGGCCCGCCCGTAGAGCGCTTGCTGGTTCTTGCCGCCCTCCAGGGCCGCCTCGAAGGTGAGGTCCGTCAGGTCCTCCAGGACCATCATCCCCGCGGGCTCGTCGTAGCGCAGGATGCGCGGCACCCGCACCCCGAGCTTCTCCAGGTAGCGGTGGACGTTGACGAAGGGCAGCTCCTTCGGAGGCTCTCCCTTGGAGGCCTCCTCGCTCTTCTTCGTCGCGTCCGGGGGCATCACCATCACCACCCAGCTCTCCGGGGGCTTGCCGACGCGGTAGTAGGAGCGATTGCTCGCATCCCCCTTCAGCTTCTGAATGGGGGCCTGGGGAAAGGGACGGCCAACAGCCTGACCCACCTGGTCGCGCAGGGCGGCCTCAAGTTCCATCGAAAACGCACTCCGGAGAGATTGGAAGACCGCCGCACACTACCCAAGTCCCCCAAAGATGGGTCAAAAGAGGCGATGATGGCCCGGCCAGCAGGCATCCAGGCTGACCGTTACGCGACATGTCATGGAACCCCTTCACACGAGGTGGAAGGGACATGGCCCCCAGCGTGTTGCCCCCGGACGGAGGGGCTATCGACCCGCTCCGGGTTCGCGGCGTATAAGGCCCGCCTCGCAGCAGAATCCCCTCAGGAAGCCACGATGGACATCCACGAGAACATCCTTTCCGCAATTGGTCACACGCCGCTGGTCAAGCTCAACAAGCTCGTCGGGCCCAACGACGCAACGGTGCTCGTCAAGTGTGAGTTCATGAATCCCGGCGCGTCCATCAAGGACCGGATGGCGCTCTACATCCTCGAGAAGGCCGAGCGGGAGGGGAAGCTCAAGCCCGGCGGCACCATTGTGGAGAACACCTCAGGCAACACGGGCATGGGCGTGGCCCTGGCCGCGGCGGTGAAGGGCTACAAGTGCATCTTCACCATGCCGGACAAGATGTCCCTGGAGAAGATCAACCGCTTGAAGGCCCTGGGCGCCCATGTGGTGGTGACGCCGACGAACGTGCCGGCCGAGGATCCGCGCAGCTACTACGAGACGGCCAAGCGCATCCACCGCGAGACGCCCGGCGCGTTCATGCTCAACCAGTACCACAACCCCGACAACATCGAGGCCCACTACAAGATCACCGGCCCGGAGATCTACGAGCAGACCGAGGGGAAGATGGACTACTTCGTCTCGGGCCTGGGCACCGGCGGCACGATGAGCGGGGCGGGCAAGTTCCTGAAGGAGAAGATCCCCGGCCTGAAGAACGTGGGCGTGGACCCGATGGGCTCGGTGTACGAGGGCTACTTCAAGACGGGCAAGCTCACCACGCCCCACGTCTACAAGGTCGAGGGCATCGGCGAGGACATGCTGTGCGGCGCCATGGACTTCAAGGTCGTGGACGACGTGCGGCAGGTGGATGACAAGCAGTGCTTCATCGCGGCGCGGCGGCTGGCGCGCGAGGAGGGCATCTTCGCGGGCGGCTCGGCCGGCGCGGCGGTGCACGTCGCCGTGCAGCTCGCCAAGGAAGTGGGCAAGGGCAAGACCATCGTCGTCGTGCTGCCCGACTCCGGCATGGTCTACATCAGCAAGTTCCACTCGGACGAGTGGATGCGCGACAACGGCTTCCTCGAGGAGAAGGGCGCGGGCTCCGTGCGCGACCTGCTCGGGGACAAGCGGCGCGAGGTGCGCACCGCGCGCAAGGGCGACCGGGTGGACCGCATCGTCGAGGAGATGCGCCAGCACGGCATCAGCCAGATGCCCGTGCTGACCGCCGAGGGCCAGGCCGTGGGGATGATCCACGAGTACGACTTGCTCAACGCGCTGGTGGCGAACAAGACGCGGTTTGGCGACAGCATCGACGCCATCGTGACGCCGCTGCAGGGCGTGGTCTCTCCGGACACGAGCCTCAACCGGCTGCGCGAAATCTTCGCGCAGGACAACGTGGCGGTGGTGAAGGAGGGCGAGAAGATCGTCGGCATCCTCACGAAGATCGATCTCATCGACTACCTGCACCGCAGCGCGGCCTGACGCTCCGATGAGAGGCCCGGACCGCGCGCAGAACCCCACGACCGAGGAGGAGCTGCGCGCGGCGACCCTCGGTGGGCCCACCGAGCTCAACGGTCCCATCCTCCTCTCCCCTTCCGATCCGGCCTGGCCGGTCCAGTTCGCGCGCGAGGAAGCGAAGATTCGCGCCGCGCTGGGAGGCCGGGCGCTCGCGGTCGAGCACGTGGGCTCCACCTCGGTGCCGGGCCTGGCGGCCAAGCCCATCCTCGACCTCGTCCTCGCCGTGGCGGACTCCGCCGATGAAGCGGCCTACGTCCCTGCGCTGGAGGCGGCGGGCTACCGGCTGCTCATTCGCGAGCCCGCCTGGGAAGAGCACCGGCTCCTGACAGGGCGCCAGCCTGACGTGAACCTGCACGTCTTCTCCGCCGGCGCGCGCGAAATCACCCTCATGCTGCGAATGCGGGACTGGCTGCGCGCGAACGCAGCGGACCGCGCGCTGTACGCCACCACCAAGCAGGCGCTGGCCGCGCGCACGTGGAAGTACGTGCAGCACTACGCGGACGCCAAGACAACGGTCATCTCCGAGATCCTGGCCCGCGCCGAGGCTGCGGCTCCTTCGCCCGGCGAGGGGGCAGCGCGAGCCGGGCGATGAGCAGGGCAGCCACCGCGTTGCCCACGTACCAATAGAGCGTGTAGGCCGGAGGAATCAGCGGCACGGAGGGGGCCGCGAGCGCCTTCACCGCGAGGTAGGCGCTGAAGCCCACCCCGAGCCCCGCCGCGAACGGCCGCAGGAACCGCACCGGCGCCGCGAGGAGGGCAAGGACCAGGGGCACCGCCGCGCTCAGCGCCACGGTCTGGGCCACGGGGTATGCGGCGAAGCGGTGCCACTCGGGCATCGGCAGGGCGAGCACGTCGAACGCGCCGCCCGCGTGCCCCGTCCACCGGAACACGAACACGCCCAGGGTCGAGACGAGGAACGGCAGCAGGAAGAGCGGATGGAACAGGACGTTGAACATGCCCGGCCGTGTCTGGGCGCCCATCGTCACCAGCGCGAACACCAGCAGGACCAGCCCGAGCACGGGCGGCTTCCAGTCCAAGCGCACAGGCGCCCCGGCGGTGGCGGCGGCCACCGGTGAGGACACCGCCGGCGGGGGGACGGCGGTAGGCGCTCCCTCCGCGGCCGGTGTCCCTCCCGTGAAGAGCTGGAACCACTTCTGGAGCGGCTCCGGGACCGAGTACTGGGAAAGGTTCGCGGAGGTTTGCTCCGCCAGCGCATGGGGAAAGCGAAGGGTGCCGCGCACCCGGCCCTGCGCATCCGTCTCCAGCGTGGCCGCCTCGAGGGAGGCGCGCAGCGTGCGGCTCTCGGGAGTCGAATCCAGCGCCGCGCCCACGAGCAGCGCCTTGCGCGCCACCTCCAGCGCCGCGCGCAGCAGCTCCGCCTGGATCCGGCCGTTGGTGGTGGCGAAGCCGCGCACCTCGGCGCCTTCCGCGTTCAGGTTGAGCACGCCCAGGAGGGACTGCGCCGGCAGGGCCACGGTCTCCTGGAGGAGCGACAGCAGCGGACCGGACACCATGCCCCCGAGCAGGGCGTGCTCCCAGCCCTGCTCGTCCAGCGCCTTCACCATGGGGCTGCCGTTCCCCAGGCCCTCGCCCCGCCGCTTGCGCGAGAGGGCCAGCTCCAGCTCCCCCTGGGGACCGAGCAGCAGGTAGCGCCCATCGAGCGCCACATCCACCGCCTCGGACTTCACCGCCGCGGGCACACCGCCCAGCTCGGTGAGCGCATACCCCTGGGACTGGAGATGGGCCGAGAGCCGCTCCCAATCGAAGCGTCCCCGCACGGCCACCAGCCCCAGGGACACGGCGAGCGCATCCACGTCCTTGCGCACGTCGATCCCCGTCTTCGCATGGAACTCCTGCAGCTGCTGCGCGAGCTTGGCCTGGGACTCCCCCGAGAACCGGAGGTCCAGCTCGGTCGCCTGCACGAGCAGCCACTCACTGGTGTCCGGCCGGAAGTAGGACAGCAGCGCCGGATCCTTGGGAATGAACCGGGGGCCCTCCAACCAGCGCGCCAGATAGCCGAAGTGATACGCGGCGCCAGCGCCAAGGGCCAGCAGCACGGCGAACACCCACACCTTCTTCATGGTCCTCGGCTCCTCGGGCGGTACCGCCTCGTCCCTCTTCAGAGCGTACGCGAAAAGGCCAGGAAGATTGCATCCTCCCGGAACGGGCCGCGACAGGGCCCGCACCGGCCTGTGCTATCTCCGCTTCCTTGTGACGGTCAGGAACCCAGCGGAGGGCCCGGGCACCCGGGCGCGGCTTCTCGTGGGCGCAGGGCTCGTGGGGCTGTGGGTGGGCCACTTCGTGCTCGCCGTAGTCCTGAGGTGGAACTGGCTGCGCGCGGACCTGGATGCGCTCGTGGCCGGGGTCATCCCCGATGACGCCTTCTACTATTTCCAGATCGCCCGCCGGGTGTGGGCCGGGCAAGGCATCACCTTCGATGGCACGGCTCCCGCCACGGGGCTGCACTACTTGTGGCTCCTGCTGCTGCTTCCGGTGTTCGCCTTCTCGGAGGTGGGAGACCCTCAGGCGGTGACAGGGGCCCTGTGGTTGGGCACGGGCTTCATCGCGCTCGCCTCGGTGTGCGTCACGCTCATCGTGCGTGCCTGGACGCGGAGCTGGCTCCTGGCGCTGGTCCTGGGGGCGTGCCTGGGGGCCAATCCCTGGGTGGTCCGTGAGTCCCTCAATGGACTGGAGACCGCCCTGTCTCTGGCCTGCATGGCCGGGAGCGTTCTGGCGCTGGTGCGCTACCTGGAGGCTCCCTCTTCGCGCCGGGCCTGGGGGCTGACGCTGCTGCTGGGGCTGACCCTGCTGGCGCGCTCGGATGCCCTGGTGGTGCTCGCGCCCGCCTGCGGGGTGCTGCTGCTGCGCCGCGCGACATGGCCGGATGCGGTGCGCGTCGCGGGAGGCACCGCGGCCGGGGTGGTCCTCCTGAGCCTGACCCACTGGCTGCGGACCGGTTCGTTTCTCCAGAGCAGTGCCACCGCCGTGCCCTGGCTGTTCCATGCCAACTGGAAACGCCTCCACCCGGGCGCCAGCGCCGAGCAGCTCCACCAGCACGGCCTCGACGTCTTCACCGAGGCGCTGCGCCTCACCCAGAACCTCCTGGGAAGCTCCCAGTTGGCGCTGCTGTGGCTCTGCGTCCTGGCAGCCCTGGGGGTGTTGCTCGTCCAGGCGTGCCGCCAGCGCCTCGCCGAGCCGCGGGGCGCCTGGGCCACGGCCCTCGTGCTGGGGCTGGCCGTGGGGCTCACCGGGCTCCACTTCATCCACGGCTACGTGCGGTGGCTGCCCCGGCCCTGGTACTTTCCTTCCGTCTCGCTCGTGGCGTGTCTGGCCCCGGCCGCCCTCTTCCGGTTGTGCCTGCCCGCCTCCGCGCCGCGGGGGCTGTCCTTCGGCCTGGTGGCGCTGTTCCTGGCGGCCAGCGGGACCACCCTCTTCCGCGACGTGTCCCAGACCCTCGCCACCCGGAAGGTGCCCGCCTATCCCTGGCAGGCAGAGATGCTGCACGCGGGCCGGAAACTCTCCCAGAGCGTGCCGCCGGGCGCGGTGGTCGGCGCGTTCAACTCCGGCATCATGGGGTACGTGAGCCCCCACACCGTGGTGAACCTCGATGGGGTGGTGAACGAGGACGCCGCGCGGGCCCTGAAGCGGGGCGAGCTGCTCCCGTACATGCAGGAGCGGGGGGTGGGCTACCTGCTGGATTACCCCGCCATGTGGCGGGACAGTCCCTTCATCCACTGCACCTGGCCCTATTGGGGACCCAGCGCGCTGCCGCCCCGGGAACTCCAACCCATGGACCTTCCCGGCATCGGCTGGCCCGGTCCCGGGGACGCCATCGTGCTGGCGGAAGTCCCCGGGGTCCGAAGGCCCTGAGCCCGAAGCGGGCGCTCAGGGAGAGAGCACTTCCCGCTGGAGCGTGAAGCTGTCCATGCCGGCGGCCTGGAAGGTGACGTCGCTGAGCGTGGTCGAGTTGAACTTCACGCCCTCGGGCTGAATGGTGACGAGATCCACGGCCAGCGTGTCCTTGAAGTCCGGGAAGCGGACCGGCTTGGGCCACGGAAAGTCAAAGCCCGGAATGCAGCCGCCAGGGCCCATGATGCCGTGGTTGCTGCTCCAGGGTCCCGGGAAGGAGAGCAGCTGGGCCGCGGTCACGCCCTCACCGATTTCCTCGCGGACGGGCGCCACGCGGGCGCGCTCGAAGACCAGCTTGCCCTGGTTGTAACCCCTCACGGTGTAGGTGGCGGCGCCATGGACCGACGGATCCACGTAGAGGGCGCCCTGGCCGTGCTTCGGAGAGAAGGCCACGGTCATCCGCTCCCGGAGCTCCTGCGAGCCGTCCGCGCGAACGCCCCGGAAGGTCACCTCCATCCGGGTGTGCGGCTGCGGCTCCAGGGGGGTCAGCCAGGCATCCCAGCCGGACGCGCCCGCCGTATCGATGCGCACGCCGGCGCCCTGCCCATCCGTGCTCTTGACGGTCAGCCCCTCGTCCGTGGACTCCAGCACCGAGGCTCCCACCGGGCAGTGATCCATGCCGGAGAAGCGCGTGCAGTCCAGATCCTCGCGGAGGATGTGGAGCCCCTTGAGGTGGGTGCCCGTGAGCTCGGTGGCCTCAAGCTCCGTGGCCCGGACCTCCGCATTCTCCGGGGTGAACATGATCAGGTCGGCCACGCACGACTTCTCGCCCTTCTTGCCCGTCTTGACGGTGGCCTTGCCGTTCCAGCTCACGCCCCCGGACCAGCCCTCCTTCTGGCTGTACTCCACATGGCCATCCGCGTGGTTGAGGATGTAGATGCCCACTGGGATCAGCCAGAGTGGGAGCGTCTTCCCGGGCCGACCGGCCGTGGTCATCGCCGAGAGGCCGTTTTCCTCACAGACCAGTTGTCCTTGCAGGTAACCGCGATAGGAGAATGTCTGGGAACGGCTCGCAGACAGGTCCAGATAGATGATCTTCTCCTCGGGCGAGGCCTCATTGGGGGCCACGGCGACCTCGGCGACCCGCTGCTCGGTGCCGTCGGCCTGGATGCCATAGCCCCTCACGCTCATGGAGGCGCCCTTCTCCAGCGCGATCGGATCAAACTTGGCGCCCCAGGAGCGCAGCCCAGGGGTCGAGATGCGGACGCCGGAGTCCTCACCGTAGGTCTCCACGGCGAGTCCGTTCTTCGTGGGAATCAAGGACGCCTCTCCCACGGCGCAGTGCTGGAGGCCCGCGAACTCCTGGCACTCCGCGGCGGCGCTCGGCGTCGCGGTGAGCAGGAGACCGGCGCCGAGTCCAAGCGCGGTCCAAGCGGGTGAAGGGCTCTTCTTCCATTTCATGGTCATGAGTTGTGCTCCGGGAAGGTCAGCGGGTGATGCGGAGAGGGATTGCATTCCCCATGCCTGTCTTTCCCAGAAGGCTCTCAAGCCGGAGACTTATGGATTTGTAGCTTGATGTGTTGCAAATCCGCGTCCCGCTGTGGCCCCGGGCGCTACATATTTTGATATTGCCGCTCGGTGGCTTGCTCACCAGGCGGGCCAGTTGCACACCGTGAGCCAAGGATGTGATTGAGCCAGCGAATACCCAAGCAAGGGCACGGCGCTCCTGTGACAGTTGCTCCTTGAGCGTTCTACTCAGCGCTTGCGTGCTCTAAGCTGGCCAGAAGGACGCATGGACATGACCCCTCCCCCTGAACACCCCTCCCCTCCCTCACCAGACGGCATGTTCGAGAACCGGCTGCGCAAGAATGCCCGGCACTTCCGCAAGTGGGCGCAGGCCCGGGGCCTCACCTGCTTCCGCGTCTATGACCGCGACATCCCCGAGTACCCCTACGCGGTGGACCTGTACGGAGACCGGATCCACCTCGTGGAGTACCCCCGCCGGCGCGCCCTCAAGACGGGCGCGGTGGCGCAGCAGCGCGAGGAGGTGCTCGCCTCGGTGTCGAGCGTGCTCGAGACGGCGCCGACGAACATCTTCGTCAAGACGCACACGCCCCAGCCCTGGGGCCGCCAGCAGTATGAGCGGATGGGCCAGGGCGGTGAGCGCTTCGTGGTGGAGGAGCAGGGGCTGAAGTTCTGGGTGAACCTCGGCGACTACCTCGACACGGGCCTCTTCATGGACCACCGGCTCACGCGCGCCCGCGTCCGGTCCGAGGCGCGCGGCAAGCGCTTCCTCAACCTCTTCGCGTACACGGGCGCCTTCACCGTCTACGCCGCCGACGGGGGCGCCGCGCGCACCGTCACGGTGGACCTGTCCAACACCTACCTCGACTGGGCGGAGGAGAACCTGGCCCTCAACAGCCTGGCCCACGCGAACCACGCGCTCATCCGGGCCGACGTCCCCGCCTGGCTCGACGCGCAGCGCGACGAGCCGGACCGCTACGAGCTCATCGTCTGCGATCCCCCCTCCTTCTCCACCTCCAAGCGCATGAGCGGCTCGTTCAACGTCCAGCGGGACCAGTCCCGGCTGCTGGAGGCCCTCCAGGCCGTGCTCGCCCCCGGGGGCGTCCTCTACTTCTCCACCAACTTCCTGGGGTTCACGCTCAACGAGGCCGCCGTCCGGAACCTGGAGGTCGAGGAGCTGACCCCCGCCTCCATCCCCGAGGACTTCCAGCGCAAGGAGATCCACCGCTGCTGGCGCATGGTGGCCCCCGGCGTCACCGCCCGGGCTTCTCCTCGGTGAACTCGGCGTCCACCTCCCCAGGAAGCCGGGATGTGGGCGCGGCCTCGCGGGGGCCAGTCCCCCGAAACCCGCCCCAGCCATAGGAGGAGACCCGCACCGAGCCATTGCGCATCCCCCGCTCGAGCGACGCACGGACCCGGGCGGCCACCCGCCGCCGCACCGCGGGAACCAGCAGGACCAGCCCCACCACATCCGTGAGAATGCCAGGCAGGACGAGCAACAGACCGGCGAGCAGCACGAGGGCCCCGCTCAGGATGCCCTCTTCCGGCGGCCGGCCTTGTGCCATGGCCTCCTGCCAGCGCCGGACGACCCGGAGCCCCTCCCGCCGGGCCAGGGACGCCCCGATGAGCCCCATCGCCACGACGAGCGCAAGGGTGGGCAGCAGCCCCAGCTGCCGGCCCATGCCGACGAGGAGGTACAGCTCCAGAAACGGGACGGTCACCAGGGCGAGGAGAAGGTATTTGGCCACCCCCTCACCCTAATGATTCGCCCCTCCATTTTCCGCTCTCCCGGCAGGGCCCCCGGGCGGCCTACCCCCGGAGCTTTTCCAGCAGGAACGAACTCACGAGGTACAGGAAGGCGAAGGCACCCACGAGGGCCAGCAGCACCTTGGTGCCCGCCTGCATCCCCTCGGAAGGCGCCTCGTAGCGGGCCGCCACCGCCTCCGGCAACCCCAGCATCTCCCCCGCGTACCGCGCCGTGCGCAGGAACTGCTCCGCCACCGTCCCGTCGTCCTGAAGGGACACCGGGCGGCCAAGCTGGGGGTCCACCAGCCGGACCTCCGCCAGCGCGGCCAGCATGAGGGCCTCCCCCACGGCCTCGCGGACCAGCTCGGTCTTCTCGGAAAGCGGGACCCGGAGCTCCGTGGCCACGAGCTGGCCGTTCTCCCGCAGCTCGCCGAGCTCCACCTCCCCTGCCTTCAGGGGCCACACCCGGGTTCCGTCCGGCCGCACCCGGACACCCCGCTCCGCCAGCAGCACATCCACCCGGGCCCCGTCGTAGGGGGTGCCAGGGACCATTGTCTGAAGGAGCAACTCGTATCTCACGCGGGTTGGCAGTATACGCCGCGCCACGACCATGCCCATGAAGCCCGGAGACAAGAGGCCCAGGCCCACCCGTCCACATCCCGGCCGGGGGAAACCCCACCGCCCGGAGAAACCCGCCCCGGACCGCGAGGTGCCGGACCGGGGCCCGGAGGGTTTGCCTCAAGTGTCGATCCTGCGCCGCGGTGTCGAGCGCTGGCAGGCGGGCCACCCGTGGATCTACCGCGCGGACCTCAACGGGGCGCCGGGGCTGAACCAGGGCGAGGTGGTGCGCGTCACCGATGGCCGGGGCTGGTTCCTCGGCAAGGCCTTCTACTCGCCCCTCTCGAAGATTGCCCTGCGCTGGCTCTCCTACGAGGACGTCGCGGTGGACGAGGACTTCTTCCGGCAACGGCTGGCCGCCGCAGACGCGCTGCGGCGCCGCGCCCTGCCGGGCGAGAGCACCTACCGGGTGGTCCACGGCGAGGCGGACCAGCTGCCCGGCCTGGTGGTGGACCGGTATGGCGACTACCTGAGCGTGCAGTTCCTCGTGCCCGCCATGGAGGCCCGCAAGGCGCTCATCGCGGACCTGCTCACCGAGCTGTTCAAGCCCCGGGGCATCGTCAACCGCTCGGACGTCGGGGTGCGCAACCTGGAGGGGCTGGTCCCCGAGAAGGGCCTGCTGCGCGGAGAGCTGCCCGGGCCCATCTCCTTCGACGAGGGGCTGGTGCGCATGCGCGCGGACCTGCTGGAGGGCCAGAAGACGGGCGCCTTCCTGGACCAGCGCGAGAACCACGTGCTGGCCGCGCAGTACGCCTCGGGAGAGGCCCTCGACTGCTTCGCCTATGTGGGGGGCTTCGCCCTGCAGCTCGCCACGCGCGCCCAGCACGTCACCGCCGTGGAGATTTCAGAGGCCGCCTCCGCCCAGCTCCGGGACAACGCCGCCGCCAACCGCCTGAGCAACCTGGAGGTCGTCACCGCCAACGCCTTCGACTTCCTGCGTGACTCGGTGGATGAAGGCAAACGTTTCGATACCATCGTCCTGGACCCGCCCTCCTTCGCGAAGAACAAGGACGCGGTGGCCGCCGCGCTGCGCGGGTACAAGGAAATCAACCTGCGCGCCATGCAGCTGCTCCGGCCGGGCGGTTTCCTCATCTCCGCCAGCTGCACCTACCATGTAGACGAGCAGGCTTTCGAAGACATGCTCGCTTCGGCCGCCGCCGACGCCCGACGCCGCGTGCAAATCATTGAGCGGCGGGGTGCGGGCAAGGATCACCCGGTAATCCTGAATTTAAGAGAGACGCGGTATTTGAAATGCTTCGTCCTGCGGGTCTTGTGACACGGTTGGGTTCGACCAAGCCCCCCGGGTTGTGAGAAAAGAAGAAATGGATGTTACCCCGGGACTGGGACGACGAGGACGAGGCCCCGCAGGCCCATGAGGCGCGCCGGGAGGCACGCGCGCTCCAGGAGCTGCGGGTGCTCTACCGCCAGGCGGATGCCGCCTACGCCCCCTTCTCATGCCCGGCCAGCGGGGAGTGCTGCCAGCTGGCCCGGACGCAGCGCCAGCCCTGGCTGTGGTACCCGGAGTGGCGGCTGCTGACGCGCCACCACCCCCTGCCCCCGGCCCGCGCCGATGGGGGCTGCCCCTATCTGGATGCCACCGGGAAGCGGTGCTCCGTCTATGCGGACCGGCCCTTCGGCTGCCGGACGTTCTTCTGCGAGCGCATCCAAGGCCCCGCCCGGCAACCCGCGGAGGCCGTCGACAGGCTCTTGCGCCGGCTGGAGCGCGTCTCCCAGGCCGTGAGGCCCGGCCTGACCGGGCCGCGGCCCCTGATGGAATGGCACGCCACCGCCCTCGTGGCCTCTCAACAGGAGAGTACCGAACCGTGATCCCTCGCTGGCTGGTCGCCCCCCAGGAGTTCAAAGGTACCCTCACCGCCGCCGAGGCCGCCCAAGCCATGAAGGCGGGTCTTCGAGAGGCGGCCCCCGAGGTGCTGCTGGATCTCGCCCCCCTGGCGGATGGGGGGCCCGGAACGGTGGATGCGCTGCTGACGGGAACCCCGGGCGAACGGCGGGTGATGACGGTGCAAGGCCCCCTGGGCACCCCCGTGGAGGCCGCCTACGCCGTGCTGGAGTCCGGCCAGACGGCGGTCATCGAGATGGCCACGGCCTCGGGGCTGTCGCTGCTGGACGCGGAGCAACTGAACATCCGGCAGGCCTCCACCTATGGCACGGGGGAGCTGATGCGCGCCGCGCTGGACGCGGGCTGCACGCGCATCATCGTGGGGTTGGGAGGCAGCGCCACGAACGACGCGGGCACGGGGGCGCTCACCGCCCTGGGCTACCGCTTCCTGGACGCCAAGGGCCGCGTGCTGCCCCCGGGAGGGGCCGCGCTGCGGCACCTGGCCCGCGTGGAGACCGACGCACAACACCCCCGGCTCGCCGAGGTGGAGCTCTTGGCCGCCACGGATGTCACCGCCCCCCTGCTGGGCCCCAACGGCGCCTCGCGGCTGTTCGGCCCCCAGAAGGGCGCGGACCCGGACACCGTGGAGGAGCTGGAAGAGGCGCTCATGCACTTCGCGCGGACCGTCGGCCAGGAGTTCGTCCGGATGCCCGGCATGGGCGCCGCGGGAGGGCTGGGGTACGGGCTCGCGGTGCTCGCCAGCGCCAACATCGTCTCGGGGTACGAGCTGGTGGCCCAGGCGCTCCACCTGGAGCGGCGCATGGCGGTGGCGGACATGGTGCTCACCGGCGAGGGCCGCTATGACCGGCAGACGGCGCTGGGCAAGGGGCCCGCGGCCCTGGCCTACTCGGGCCGCGCGCTGGGCCGGCCCGTGGTGATGTTCGCAGGCTCGGTGCTGCGGGAGAAGGGGCTGGACCTGTCCCTGTTCAGCACCATCGTCGAGGCGGGCAGCCGCCCCCTGACCAAGGCCGCCGCCGCCCAGGCGCTCCAAGCGGCCACGGCCCGGTGGGCCGCCACCGCCCGGCACATCAAGCCCTACGACGCGCGTGAGACGGTGCACGCCGAGGAGGACGCGGCCAGCACCTGGACGTCCTGAGCCCGGCGCAGGGCTCACCTCAGGGTTCGATGACGTCCTGCGTGCGCACCACCCGCATGCCCGCCTCGCGCAGGGTGCGCAGGGCCGCGTCCGCCACGCGCGGGAAGTCGAGCGTGGGGGGCAGTGGGTTCAAGGGGGGCGCGGGCACGGGGCTCATCGCGTCCTCCAGGATGAAGATGCGCCCCATCTTCGTGCGGTCCGTGCGCTCGATGTGCTGGCGCAGGTCCATCAGCGTGGACAGCACGCAGTGGGACTTGGCCTGCCCGAACACGTACACCCGGTCGAAGGACATGAGGTGCTCGAACAGGCGCGTGTTGAACTCGCCCACCTTCTGGCCCCGCACCTCCATCACCTCGGGCGCCATGACGGAGTAGTTCTCCGTGAGGGGGTGCTCGCCCTTGAGCTCGAACCACGTGGGCGTATCCCGCACGAGCGCGTGGAAGAGGCTCGCCTCGTACATGGCGGGGATGAGCGCATGGCTCAGCCCGCCCAGCAGCGCGTGGTACGGCCAGATGGTGAGCACGTACCGGCCGCTCGACTCCAGGCGCTCGCAGTAGGCCAGGCTCTCCTCGGGGGAGCGCGTGGGGCGCCAGCGCCCCGAGCGCACGTCCGCGGGGGAGATGACCGTCAGGGGCGGCGGCGGTCGGCCCTCGGCATCCTGCCACCAGGCGGGGTGGAAGATCTGAAAGGCGCGGTGGGTGTCGAGCGAGAAGACGAGCTCCGTCACCCGGTCCAGCGCGCCATAGAGCCAGCGCAGCGTGCGCTGGGTGTCCTCCACCGCGCCCGGGACGAAGAGGCTCGCCCCGGGGCTGCAGAAGGCCACCTGCACGTCGATGCCGAAGGCGGCGATGCGCACCCGGTCCTCGCGCGCGGGACGGATGCGGTGCTCGGCGGCATAGCGCCGGGCCTCCTCGGCGACCAGGGCCCCGCGCTCCAGGTAGAGCTGGCCCGCGAGGGCGTCCTCATGAAAGCGCGGCAGGGGCAAGGGCATGGCGGACTCCGGCGGAAAGCTCAGGCGGCCGTGTCAACCGGCCTGGGGAAAGTGACGGCGGCGCAGCGCATCGACGAGCGCCTGCGTGGCGGGCGTGACGCCCACCCGGGCGTCCTGGGCCGCGGCGTCCGCGGCCACGAACGACGGGGCCTCGGGCGCGCTGCCGGTGAGCGGGAAGTAGCCCTCGGGCACCGGCTCCCCCTCCTGGCCGATGAGCCCAATGGGGCCCGAGCCGTGCCGGCGCCGGAAGAGGATGGGCCTGCCGGGGATGCTCTGCTTGCCCTCGGCCAGCTCGTTGCCGAACTTCATCGTCGGCTGGGGGCCCGTCTGCGACAGCTTGAAGATGGCCGCCACCCGGTCGCGCGTGAAGGCGCACGCCATGGTGCGCGAGACGATGTGCCCGCCGTAGCCGTAGAACTGCTCCGAGGGCTCCCAGCCCACCTGGCGCCGCAGCTCCTCGAACTCGCGCGTCGCCGCCGCATCCAGGCCGTCCTCGATGATGAGCACCGGGTGAATCCCCAAGTCTCTCGCCTGCGTCACCGCGTAGAGGTACTGGAGCTTCTTGTTGCCCGAGTCGAAGCGGATGGAGTCCTTGGCGCCCGGATCCTCGCGGATGAGGCGGAAGGCGGCGGGCAGCCCCGAGTTCAGCGTGTCATAGGTGTCCAGCAGGTAGCTGGAGCGCTGGGGCCTGCGCTCGCGGATGGCCCGGAAGGCCGCGTCGTCCGAGCCGTAGCGCTGGACGTGCTCATGCCCCATGGTGCCCACCGGAATCATCCCCAGCCTCCGGGCTCCCTCCACGTTGCTGGTGCGCAGCACGCCCGCTTCCTTGCAGGCGCGCAGGGCCAGCTCGTGCTGCTCCAGGCAGGTGGCGGCGCGCAGCCCCACCTCGAAGATGCGGCTCGGATCCTCGACGATGTCCACCAGCTCGCGCACCTGGGTGAGCACGCGCTGGTAGTACCGCTCGGAATCCACGCGGATGGGCACGCCCTTGACGCCCACCGCGTCCAGCGTCTCCAGGGCGATGCGCTTCTGCTCCTCGCAGGTGACGGACGCCAGCTCCCTTGCCAGCCCCTCCCGGTCCATGAGGGCCTGCGTGGCCACCTGGATGCGGAAGTTGAGCTGGATGAGCAGCGGCTCCAGCCAGGAGATCAACGCCGAGCAGCCCGTGAGCGAGAGCACCGGCTCCTTCGGGTAGAAGAGCGCCCCGCGCGGGATGGCCTTGACGGCGAGCCGCTCCTTGCGCTGGATGGCCGCCTTGAAGCCCACCCCCATCTCGTAGTCATTGCGCGAGAGGAAGTCGTAGTCCTCGGGCTTCGGATCGGGCAGCAGGCTCTGCACGAAGGACGCCACGTCCAGGGGCATGACCTGGATCCCGCCCTTGCGGTGCGTGTAGTAAAACGTCTCCTGGCGCAGGGGCCACCCCGCCTCCGCCATGCTGAACTTGTAGCCGTCCGTCGCGAGCAGCGAGGTCCCCATCGATGTATCTGCCTCCTGACACCGCAGCGTATCAGGGGGCAGCCCACTGAATAGGGAAGGCCGCCCAGATTTCTTCGAAGCAGCCGAGGGCCTCTCTCCCCGGCTGGCAGGAGCCGTTCCCCGCCTTACGGGGCGAGCGCCGCCTTCATCGCGGCGACCAGCGAGCCCTGGGCATCGTCACTGCTCAAGTCCCAGAACATGGCGCCGCCGAGCTGGCGGCTGTTGATGTACTGCCCCTTCACGCCGATGGAGACCGGATCGTCGTAGCTCACCCACAGCCCGGAGGCGGGGTTGTAGACGTAGGGCACCTGCGCCTCCGGATGGCGGCGCTTCACGCCGGCGGGCTCCAGCACGTTCTTGATGTAGTAATAGTCGAACATCCCGGAGCTGCTGTGGACGTCCCAGTTGCCCCAGGCCGCGCCCGAGGTGTTCTGGTAGAGCCCATCCCCGTTGGGCCCCGCCTGGGTGCCCTGCCAGCCGCGCCCGTAGAGCGGAACGCCCAGCACGAGCTTCGCCGGGGGCACGCCCGCGTCCAGGTGGCCCTGAATCGCCTCGTGCGTGCTGTCACGCCGCGCCTTGGCGGGGTTGGCGGCCTGGTTGTAGAGCGCCGCGTGGAAGTTCGCCGTGGGGTCCCACCCACCGTGCATGTCGTAGGTCATCACCGTGATGAAATCGAGGTACGTGGGCAGCACGTTGAGCTGGATCTTCGAGAACACATCCGAGGACGAGCCCGAGGCCATGGTCAGCAGCAGGCCGGGACGGACCGCGTCGAGCTGGCGGCGGAACTCGGCAATCATCTCCGTGAAGTTCGCCGTGTCCTCGGGCTTGCCCGGCTGGCCACCCCAGTTCACCGCGGGGAACTCCCAGTCCACGTCGATGCCATCGAAGATGCCCGCGGCCACCCCGGCCCCCACCGGCAGGTTGCCCCGGATGTAGGCATCGATGCAGGACTGCACGAAGACGCGCCGCTTCTCGGCGGTGCTCACCGCGTCGGAGAAGCCCGTGGACCACTCCGCGCCCCCCAGGGAGATGAGCACCTTCAGGTGGGGATACTTCGCCTTGAGCTTCTTGAGCTGGTTGAAGTTGCCCTGGAGCGCCTGGCCATTGTCCGCCACGCCATCCACGCTCATCGCCGCGGTGTGGTGCCAGGTGTAGTCCGCCTCGGGATTGCCCGCGGCCACGTCACACCGGCCATTCACCACCCGGCCAAAGGCATAATTCACGTGGGTGAGCTTCGCCGCCGAGCCCGTCGTGTCCAGGTTCTTGGCATAGAACTGCCTTTGATAGATGCCCCAGCTGACGAAATAGCCCACCATGCGCTTGGGGGCCGCCGGGGCCTCCGTGCTCACGGTGAGCGGGGCGCTGGCCGCGGAGCGGTTTCCCGCCGCATCCCGCGCCTTCACGGTAAAGACATAGGAGGTGCCCGGCTGGAGCCCGCCCACGCTCACGCTGGTCCCCGAGGGGGTGGCCACGGCCGTACTGGCGTTGTTCTGGAAGACCTCATAGCCGGTGACGCCGACATTGTCGGTGGCGGCCTGCCAGGACAACTCGACGCTCTGCGCTGTCTTGCTCACCACGCTCAAGCCCTGCACCACCGAGGGCGCCTGGATGTCCGAGGGCGGCGGGGGCGGCGGGGGGGTGGGCCCCACCGGCACGGAGTTGAGCGTGTAATTGAACGGCGGGCTCACCGTGCCCGTGTGATGCCCACAGAAGGAGAAGGACGCCGTCCCGCCCACCGGCACGGAGCCATTCCAGCCTTGATCCGTGACGCGCTGAACCTGCCCCTGGGCGGACCACTGGCCATTGGACAGGGACGTGATGCGCATGCCGGGCGCCAGCTCGAACGTCACCGTCCACCGGGACAAGGCAGCCCCGGAGGTGTTGGTGAAGCGCAGCTGCGCGCAGTAGCCCGTGGACCAGGTGGTGGTCGTCTGGAAGGTGAAAACGCCCGCGGATAATTCCTGCGAATGCATCGAAAAAGCCGCCGGGGTCTCCTCTTCAGGAGAGACATCCCCCGTGCACGCAGGTCCTGAACCGAACCCCAACACCAATAGAAGCAACGGGAGAAAAGCAGTTCGACAGAACTGCCGTTCCGGCCAAGACAGGACCATGGTGGCCATCCTTGAAAGGCTCCAGCCGCAAGGGCGGAGCGCATCCTCAAGGATGACCCAGAAGACAAATTCCTGTCACTGAGATTCGCTCAGAAAGCGACAATTCCGGGTTTCCCTCTCGTTTGATGTCCAGGATGTTTCACTCCGAGCAAAGCTCAATAGAGGGAATGATCCCACCCAAGACGACACGTCAGACTTGACGTGCCGCGCCCTCAGACGCTAGGCGATGATGGCGGGCTTGCTTCGTGCCAGGTCCTCGCGCAACGCCAGCCAGGCCTGGTACAGCGGTGCAAAACCAAACACCGTGAAGGTCAGCACCGCCATGATGCCGCTGAAGAGCCACAGCCCCATGAACAGGCCGATGCCCAGGTGCAGCCCCAGGGTGAGCGCCACCCAGAGCAGGCACGTCTGCCGCGGCCAGACAAATAGCGGGTAGCCAATCTCAATCACCAGCGTGCTCCAGGTGACGAGTTTGGTGAGCAGGGGCACCGAGGCCATCCAGGCGAAGTCGAACTGCCCATACAGCGGCTGCATCAGGGCCTTCCACAGCGCCTCCCCGTCCTGCCATTGCTGGCCCAGCGCCTTCTCGACGCCCGTCGACAGGTACACGAGGCACAGGTGGATCTGGAGCACGCGCAGCGCCAGCGTCGCCAGGGGCGAGGGCGCATCGGACTCGCGCCCCGCCTTCACGTCCAGTGAGAAGGCGCTGCCCACGGGCATGAGGACGCAGTAGGCGAGGCTGATGTGCGCGAAGATCTCCACCCCATAGGCGAACATGCCCCCGCTGTTGATGAGCGTGGTGTGGGTCAGCCAGGCCACGAACGCGGACAGCCGCGTCCGCCATCCGAGCAGCAGCCCCACGAGGCTCAGCACATACAGGACGCCCACCCCATAGACGCACTCATCCGGGGAGAGGCCCAAGCGTTGCGCCACGGGCGCCAGCGTGCCGATCCGGGGCAGCCACGGGGCCGACATCGGCTCGGAGATGGCCCACTGGATGAGCCCCTTGCTGCCGAAAAGGGCCAGCACGCCATCCGAGAGCATCCACGTCTGGGCCAGCAGGATCAGCGCCACGCCCATCCGGAAGGCGCCCAGCGGATGGGGCGACGAGGGGGCCAGCGCGAACGAGGCGAGCCGCTGCCCCAGCACCTGGGAGAACGTGTGTCGAAGGGTCATGGGGCCACCGGGGAAAGGGACGCACTGCGGGACGAGGGACGGCGCTCGAGCACGGCCCGGTACTGCTCCTTCCACTCGGGGCGCTCACCGGCGCGGTAGCCCTCCATCGACGGCAGGGCAAACGCATAGACGATGACGGTGACCGAGCGGGCATCCGGGTGGCGCCCGAACATCGCCGCGCCCCAGGACCGGGCCAGCGAGTCCTGGATGTCCTTCAGGGCAAAGCGGATCAGCATGGAGTGAACCCGCAGGTTCATCTCCTCGTTCTCGGAGGTGAAGTCATCGTGAATGACTTCACCGGAGGCCTTGCGGACCTCGAAGGTGACTTTCGTCTCCGGGGCCACCCCGGGGGCGAAGAAGCTGAAGCGGCTGCTGGCTCCAGTGAGCTGGGCGTACGCCTGGACGAACCGTCCGGGAGTGCCCCAGTCCTTGAAAGGTTTCAGGTTGGCGGCGCTACACGCCGCCAGGGCCAGATGAACCCCGGCGAGGAGCACCGCGACTTGATACTTGAGGGGTACCGGGCTGCGGGGGGAGCTCATGGCTGCTCCAAGTTCCGTACGCCGGCGGGTGGAGGTCTCACCCGCCGGCGCACAGGAAATCAGTTCATTTCAAAGCGGAGGGACTGCCAGCGTGCAGCGATTGTCTTCCTGCGGCGCGCCTTACAGGGCGCCGAGGAAGTTGCCGATCAGCGTGCCGAGGAAGTTGCCGATCAGGTTGCAGCCCACCACGTTGCACTCGGGGAAGTCGTCGCCCGTGGAGACGGGCTCGGTGCCCTCGGCGGTCTTCGAGACGAGGACCACCTCCTCCACCGGAACGGCCTCACTGGACACCGGCGGCTGGGCCATCACCGTCGTCGCACCGAACACCGCGCAGGCCACCGCCATCGACTTCCAGCTCTTCTTCATGTTCGCGTTCATTGCCTATCCTCCCTGTGGATAAAGGCAAAGCAATGATGGTAATCGTGGGAATGCGCGACAATCGCCCCTATGTCGCGCCGTCTGTCTTCCCCGAGCCGCGGCCCCTCAAGGCATGAATCCGTTCAACAACGGATTTGTTTCACTTCTTGCGGCGGCGCGGCTTCGCGGCCTTCGGCGCCGCCGGCGCATACAGGCGCTGGTAGTCCTTCATGCTGCGGCGGATGACTTCCAGGGCCTCGGACCGGTCATACACCTCGGCGATCTCCACCCGGCGCTTGCCCTCTCCCGGAATCTGCTTGTACGTGAGGAAGTAGTGCTTGAGCCGGTCCACCATGGCGCGCGGGCACTGGGCCACGTGCTGCATCTCGCCGTAGACGAGATCCGACTCCAGCACGGCGAGGATCTTGTCGTCGGCCTCCTCGCCGTCGATCATCCGGAAGCCGCCGATGGGCACCGCGCGCACCAGCAGGTTGCCGCTGGAGATGGACTTCTCGGTCAGCACGCAGATGTCCATTGGATCCCCGTCGCCCTGGATGTCCCTGCGGCCGGTGCGGTCCGCGGCGCGCTGGGCCACCTGCTCGCCACAATACGTCTGCGGAATGAAGCCATAGAGCGTGGGGCACTGGCTGGAGAACTGCTGCGGCCGGTCCAGCATCAAGATGCCGGTCTCCTTGTCGATTTCATACTTCAGGGCGTCCGTGGGGACGATTTCGATATAGGCCGTGACGACTTCGGGTGCCGATTCGCCAGCGCTGACGCCGTGCCAGGGATGGGCCTGATAAGCCATGGGGGGTGACTTCGGCTTTTTCATGCGCCCCTTCTACCCGCATCCGAAACAGGCTCATACGAACTCGTGCGCGGGAAAGAGCAGGACGCCGTCGATACTGTTGACTCCCATCAGCAGCATCAGGATGCGGTCGAGCCCCACGGCGATCCCCGCCGACGGGGGCATCTGGCCCACGGCGGCCAGGAAGCGCTCGTCCAGCGGGTACACCGTGCGGCCCAGCTCCCGGCGCAGGGCCTGTTCCTCCACGAGCCGGGCCCGCTGCTCCACCGCGTCCGTCAGCTCCGAGAAGCCGTTGGCCAGCTCCAGCCCCTTGGCATACAGCTCCACGCGCTCGGCCACCGCGGGCTCCCCCGGCTTGAGCCGCGACAGGGAGGCCATGGAGGCCGGGTATTCGATGAGGAAGGTGGGCCGCTCGTGGCCCAGCCCCCGCTCCACCTTCTGCAGGAACAGGTGGAAGAAGACGTCGTCGAAGCTCACCGCGTCCCCGGTGCGCACCCCGGCCGCCTCCGCCGCCCGCTTGAGGGAGGGCCCATCCGGACAGGCCCGGAGATCCACCCCCGTGGCCCGCAGGACGGCATCCCTCACGGTGAGCCGCTCGTAGGGCAGCCGGGTGAAGAAGGCCGGATCCGCCCCCGGCTCGCCCGGCGCCGCCGAGCGGCCCGCCTCCGCCAGCGCCTGCTCCAGGTCCGCCATGATGGCGTGGTAGTCCGCGTTCGGCCGGTAGAACTCCAGCATCGTGAACTCGGGGTTGTGGGTGACGGACACCTCGCCGTTCCGGAAGACCTTGCAAATCTGGAAGAGCGGCCCCGGGGCCCCGTCCGCCAGCATGCGCTTCATGGCGTACTCGGGGCTGGTGTGCAGGTAGAGCGTCCGGGCGCGCCCCACGTCCGTCTCGGGGACGAAGGGCACCTCGAAGGCGGTGATGTGGGGCTCCATGCCGGGGGTGGGGACGAGCAGCGGGGTCTCCACCTCGAGGTACCCCTGGCCCCCGAAGAAGCGCCGGAGGGCTGCATACAACATTTGACGGCCGCGGGCCGCCCGCCACTGGACTGGATTGGGCATGAGCGCGGCGGAAGTTACATTGCGCCCCCCATGCTCCCAAGGGTTCCCTGTCTCCTCGCCGCCGCGCTCTGCTTCACCGCCTGTCTCAAGGCGCCTCCCACGTCCCCGCCGGGGCCCCCCACCGAGGCGCAGCGCCTCGCCACCGACGTGAAGGACCTGGCCGCCCAGGCGCGCGCGCTCCTGGAGATGCAGGACCGGCTCGTCTGGGAGCACTGGACGGAGGGCAAGCCGGTGGACATCGCCGCCACCTACCGGGGCAAGGAGGGGCTCTTCAGCGTGGAGAACATCCGGAAGATCGACCGGCTCCGCCAGCTCACCCAGGACGCGCGCGAGCTGCGCGCCCTCACCGCCCTGCAGTCCCACTTCGCCGGCGAGTACCTCTCCCAGGCCCTGGCCGAGACGAACGAGGCCATCGCCAACCTGGAGGCCTCGCTCACCTTCCCCGTGGGTGGCCGGGAGGTGCGCTACAGGGACCTGGAGCGGCTGCTGGCCAACGAGAAGAGCGCCGCGAGGCGGCGCGCGCTCTCCGAGGGGGCCCTGCCCGCCCTGGAGCGGCTCAGCCAGTCCTTGCGCCGCCGAGAGGAGCGCACCGCGGAGCTGGTGAAGGAGCTGGGCTACAGCTCCTACGAGGCCTTCGGTGGGGAGCTGCGCCAGGCGGATCTCGCCCAGTTGAGCATCCTGGCGGAGGAGATTCTCCAGGCCACCCAGGAGCCCTACAAGACGGTGATGGAGCGGCTGGCGCAGCGCGAGCTGGCCATGCCGTTCGCGAACCTCACCCGCGCCGACATCCCCCGGCTGTTCCGCGCCCGGGAGGTGGAGGATGCCTTCCCGAAGGAGGAGCAGCTCCTGCGGGTGCACACCTCGCTCCAGGGCCTGGGCATCGACCTGAGCGCGATGCCCAACATCTACCTCGATTCCCGGGAGCTGCCCCGGAAGAACTCCCGCTCGCTCACGCTGCCCATCGAGGTGCCCGCGGACGTGCGGCTGTCCCTGAAACCGGGCTCCGGCGTCCTTCAGCAGGCGCGGCTGATGCACGAGGTGGGGCACGCGCTGCACTATGGCTTCACCCGCGAGCCGCGCTTCGAGCTGGCCAAGCTGGGCAACCCCACCGTGGGCGAGGCATACGGGGCGCTCCTGGAGGACCTGCTGGAGGATCCCGTCTGGCTGGAGGAGCACGCGGGCGTGCGGGGCGAGGAGCGCGCGCAGTACCTGGCGGCCTCCAGCGCGCACAAGCTGTTCCTCATCCGCCGCGCCGCCGGGCGGCTGCTCTATCAGCTGGAGCTCCACCGCCAGCCGGGGGCCGAGCCGCGCGAGCTGTACCGCGCCATCATGGAGCGCACGGACGCCATCCCCATGAGGCCCGAGGACGAGGCGCGCTACCTGGTGGATCAGGAGGACTTCTTCCAGTCCGCGGACAACTTCCGGGCATGGTTCCTCGCGGGCCAGCTCCAGGGGCAGCTCAAGGTCCGCTTCGGGCCCGCGTGGTGGCGCAGCACCGAAGCCGGCGAGTTTCTCAAGGGACTCTGGGCCCACGGCAACGCGCTGTCCGCGCGCGAGGTGGCCCAGGCCATCGGCGAGAAGGGCCTCGCGCCCGACGTGCTGCTGCTCCGCCTGGGCACCACCCTTCAGGTCCCCATGACCCTGGACGTGAAACCGGCCGCGGAGAGCCCCGCGCCGCCCCCGCCCCCGGCCCCCGTGGCGCCCGCGCCCGAGGCGCCCGCCCCCACGCCCACGCCCGAGGCCCCGGCGCCGCCTGCGCCCGAGGCCCCGGCTCCGGAGGCCGGCCCGTAAGCCTCACCGCGCCTTCAGCGTGCGGAAGGTGATGGAGTACCGCGTCTGTTTCACGGCGGGAATGCTGTGCTGCCACGTGCTCCGGGCTTCGCCGCCCAGCACGTAGGCCGAGCGCGGCGCCAGCTCCTGGGCGTACACGCGCCGCGCCTCGCCCTGGCCCCGCTGGAAGCGCATGCGGCACGCGCTTCCCAGCGAGACGCCTACGACTTGAGGGCCGAACATGGGCGCGTCCCGGTGCCAGCCGATGGTGGCCCCCGGCGGGTACTCGCTCAGCAGGGCCTCCGCGAGCTGCTCCGGGGGTTCCGCCATCAGCTCCGCGCACCGGTTCCTCAGCGGCAAGAGGTAGTCCGGCAAGGGCGGTCCGGGCTCCACCTTCCAGCTCTCGTATCCGTAGAGCCAGCCAAAGTGCGCCGTGCGCCTCCGGGCCACCTGCCCGTGCATCCGGATCTCCGAGAAGGTCACGCCGCGCAGGTGCTCCAGCAGCAGTGCCTCCTCGGCCTCCGTGAGGAAGTCCGGGACATAGATAAGGCCCTCGGGCCGCTCCCTTCCCGTCCAGGCATGACGTCCACCTCTGCAGGGAGGCTCAGTAGTTCGTGTAGAGCAACCGGTTGGCCGAGCCAGCAGGCATCCCGGTCAGCACACCCGGGGTGGCATTGAGGATCAGGGCCGAGCTTGCCGCGGCGGGCGAAGCCCCGGGGTTGCCCTGCAGGTAGAGCGCCATCACCCCCGTCACGAAGGCGGAGGCCGGCGTCCCGCCGCTGAGTACCTGGAAGGCCGTGTCGCTGGTGTGCCAGGCGGCGGTCGCCACCCCGGGCGCGTAGAGATCAATGCAGCTTCCGAAGTTTGACGAGGCCTGCACGGTGTCGTTGAGGTTGCTGGCGCCCACGGTGATGGCCTGAGGCACGCGGCCCGGCGAGAAGTTGCACGCGTTCGCGCCGCTGCTGCCCGCGGGAACCACGACGGGGACACCCGAATGGATGAGGTTCACCACCGCGCTGTCCAGCGCGGCGGAGACCGCTCCTCCGATGGGAAGATGGGCCACCGCCGGGCTGAGGTGGTTGGCCATGACCCAGTTCAGTCCCGAGATGATCCGGGAGGTGGTCGAGGCGCCCTGGCAATCGAGGATCCGGACCGCCCAGAGCTTGACCCCCTTGGCCACGCCGTACTGGGCGCCGCCCACGATCCCCGCCGAGTGCGTCCCCACGCCCGCGCAGTCGTTGGCATCCCCGCCCGGGGTGATGGCGTCGTAGCCCAGCACGGCCTGATTCGGCTGGAACTCGGCGTGCGTCTTCCGGATGCCGGTGGACAGGATGTACGCGTGCACGCCCGCGCCGGTCTGGACATAGGTGAAGGTGCCGTTCAGCGGCAGGGTGTGCTGATCAATCCGGTCCAGCCCCCCGCTCGACGTGGGCTGGACCGTCTGGAGCGAGAAGCCCTCCTCCACTTCCTGGAAGAGCCCATCCTCCTCGACGAACGCCACGCTGGGGTGGCGCGCCAGGGACTTCGCGGCGGCCTCGGACATGCGGACGGCGAAGCCTCGCGCCACGCGCGTGTAGGTCTCGAAAACCTCGCCCCCATACCGGCGCGAGAGCTCCTTCGACAGGGCCTCCACCTCGCCCGTCCCCTCCTTGAGCATCACGACGTACTGCCCGGCCACGGCGCGCTCCGACCGCAGGAAGTTCTCCGCAGTGCCCACCGCAGCGGGTGAGGCGTCTTCTCCCGCCGGCACGTCCTGGCCGCAGGCCACCAGCGACACCAGCGACAGGCTCACCAACGTCTTCTTCGAGAGGCTCATGGGGCAACTCCGGGAGGAAGGGAATGCCCCATCTTGAAGGGACGCCGGAAAAACCGGCAAGGTTGAAAACGAAGAGGCCCCCACCGCGTTCACGGTGGAGGCCCCGGGTTCAGCCCAGCGGGTGCGCGGTTACAGGAGCTTCATCAGCTCCGCGCGCTTGGCGCTGTACTCGTCGTCGGACAGCACGCCCGCCTTGTGCAGCTCGTGCAGCTCCTTCAGGCGCTGCGCGGGGCTGCGGGAGTCACCCCCACCGGCAGCCTCGGGCGGCGGGCCCTGGGGGGCCTGACGCGCCTGCTGCTGGTTGTTGGTGAACATCTGCGCCATGCCCATGCCCATGCCGAGCCCCATGCCCTGGAGCGCGCCATCCGAGCCGCTGCCGTGGCCGCCGCCCTTCGCCATGCCCTCGGAGGCGCCCAGCATCGCCTGGCCCTGGGCGTAGTTCTGGAAGCCGCCCGCCATGCGCGAGTAGGCCGCGTCCTTGGAGAACTTCTTGAGCGTGAGCTCGTCCTCTTCCTTGATGCTCACGTGGAAGTTGCCCAGGCGCACCACGGTGAGGCCGTAGCCATCCACGTGCGGCTTGAGCCCGGAGATGACCTCGGTCTCGATCTCCTCGGTGTACGCGCCGCTCGTCACGTCCAGCAGCGGCCAGCGCTTCTTCACGAGCAGCTCGGCGATGCGGTCCCGCGTCACCTTGAGCACCTGGCCCTTGAACCAGCCCAGGAAGTCCTCGTTGCTGGAGCGGCCCATGCCCACGAGGCCCACCACCAGCCGCTCGGGCTCCGTCACGCGGATGGAGAAGTCGCCGTACACCATGGTGCCGATGCCCAGGCCCGTCTCCGGATCCCTCACATCGCCAATGGGTCCACCGAACTTCACCCCGGTGTGCTCGCGCGTGGAGACGAAGAAGATCTCCGAGATGAAGAGGTTCCCGCCGGTGAAGCCCTCCACCAACCGGGAGAGGAACGGGATGTTCTTCGTGTCCAGCGAGTGGCGGCCGGGCCCCAGCTTGCCCTCGACCTTGCCGTCCTTGACGAAGAGGGCCACCTCATCCGCGTCCACGGTGAGCTGGGTGAGCATCCGGACGTTCTTCTCCGGATACTTGTAGATGATCTCTCCCTTGGCCTCGTCCGCGCGGGCAATGAAGTTGCGCTTCGTCTCGCCTTTGATCGTGTCGAAAAGACCCATCTTGCTCGCTTAGCCTCCGTCCGGACCGCGTCACCTACCAGAACCCACGCCGCCGTGCCTTCCATACGGATAGCGGCCAGGGGGATTGCATGCTCGCCCTTCGGCGAGCCTTTTCCTATCCGCAAGATGCCATTTTTATTCGAAATCGCCTAGGCGGCCCAACAGGCCGCCCCCCGCTTACCCCCACCGGCTGATGAGCCGCTCGCGATCCAACAGCCGGATGCTGGCCACCAGCAGCGCCACATCCAGCAGGAGCACCACGGCGCCCTGCAAGGCGTAGTAGCCCACCCCCGCGTGGAGCCACCCCGCCACCTGGCCCCCCACCAGCCCCACCAGCGGCAGCACCACCAGGGCCGAGAGCTGCTGCGCGGTGCGCGCCTCGGACACGCGCGCCGAGAGCAGCACCGCCACCCCGTTGCCAAAGAAGGCGAACAGGGGCGCCAGGACGAAGATGCCGAAGGTCCACAGCGCATTGGGCATCAGCGGCGCGTGCACCAGCGGCCACGCCACCACGTCCACCCCCACGCAGAACAGGAAGAAGGCGAGCCACGAGATGCCCACCGCGGGCACCAGCGAGGCGAGGCTCTTGCCCGCCACCAGCTCGGCGGCCGTCACCGGCGAGGAGAGCAGGGGCTCCAGCGTGCGCCGCTCCTTCTCTCCCGCCACGCTCTGCGAGGAGATGAGGATGGGGACGAAGACGGGCATGACCAGGAACATGCCGAACCAGTCGGTGAGCGTCCGCTCGATGAGGAACAGCGCCGCGTTGGCGCCCAGGGGCAGCTCCCGGTTGTAGTACTGGGCGATGACCCGGAGGTTGGGGTCATCCGGCCGCGCCGCGTACGCCCACACCACGCCGATGGGGACCAGGATGAACACCAGGGGCAGCACCCCCATGGACAGCAGCAGGCCCACGTTCTTGCGCAGGTCCAGGAAGTCCTTCCAGAAGATGGCCAGGGCGCGCTTCGGCCGGAACGCCATGTTCACACCCTCCCCTGCCGGATGAGCTCCAGGTAGACCTCTTCGAGCGGCCGGTGCGCGGGCACCGCGCTGTGCACGCGCGCCCCTGCACTCACCAGGCAGGAGAGCACATCCGGGGCCTGGGCATCCTCGGTGAGCAGCACCCGCAGCTTGCCGCCCTCGCTCAGCACCGTGGGCTGGAAGGGCAGCGCCTCCAGCACCGCCCGGAAGCGCTCCCCCTCCCCCTCCACCCGTACCTCCAGGGACTGGCCCGCGCGCCGCAGCTCCTTGAGCGGGGCCAGCGCCAGCAGCCGGCCCTGAATGACGGCCACGCGCGAGCACAGCCGCTCCACCTCGGCCAGGTTGTGCGAGCAGAGCACGATGGTGCGCCCCTCCGAGGCCAGCTCCGCCACCGCGTCGCGCACCGCGCGTGCCGACTCCGGATCCAACCCGGAGGTGGGCTCGTCCAGGAAGATGACCCGGGGGCCGTGCACGAGCGTGCGCACGATGGCCAGCTTCTGGCGCATGCCCTTGGAGAACCCGCCGCAGGCCTCATCCTCCCGCCCCGCGAGCCCGAAGCGCTCCAGGTAGGACTGGATGCGCGGCCACACGGCCGCCTCGTCCAGCTCGTGCAGCTTGATGAAGAAGCGCAGGTTCTCCCGGGCCGTCAGCCGGTCATACAGCCCGGGCTGCTCCGTGAGCAGGCCCACCGCGCGGCGCAGCGCCTCGCCCTCGGTCCGCACGGAGTGACCCCCCACGGTGGCCTCCCCCGAGGAGGGCTGGAGCAGCCCGGTGAGCATGCGCACCGTGGTGGTCTTCCCGGCCCCGTTGGGCCCCAGCAGCCCGAACACCTCGCCGGGCTGGACCTCGAACGTGAGCCCCTCCACCGCCGGGCGCGTTCCGAACCGCTTGGCCAGCTCCCGAACCTGAATGCCGCTCAATCGATGGTTACCAGGATGAACTTATTGTTGATGTCGCGGTCGATGACCTTGACGTTCTTGCCCGCGCCGACCGCGTTGGTCAGCACGCTGAGCCGGCTGTGCTCCACGAGCGCCCACTCCCGGCCGGGCTGCGCCGCGTAGTTGCGCATGCGCGTCGAGGAGTCGCCGCCCCGGAACTGCTCCACGGTGTTGCGCGAGTAGAACGTCTCGCCGCGCCAGTTCATCATGAACGCCGCGATGGGCTCACCCGGCTGGCGCTGGCCGTAGTAGCGCCAGAACAGGTCGCGCTGCGTCCAGTGGTGGGACAGGGTCACCCAGTGGTGCCAGTTGAACCAGACCGCGAAGATCAGCGCGAACAGCCAGAAGCTGCCGAAGAGCACCCCGCGCGTCTGCCGCAGCGCCGCCACCACGCACAGCCCGCCGCTCAAGGCGAAGGCGAACCCCAGCCCCTTCTTCACGTTCACCGGCTCCATGAAGGCGCGCAGCAGCGCGTCCTCCCCGGCCGCGCCCCGGAAGCCCCGCCAGCAGAGCAGCACGCCCGCCAGGGCATAGAGGCCGGTCAGCAGCAGCAGGCCCTTGCGCTCCTCGCGGCCCTTGGTCAGGGCGTGCCAGACGGTGAACGCGCCCACCCCCAGCAGGGCCGCACCGGCCAGCCCCAGCGCGGACACGCTGCCCCGGAGCACCACCGCCGTCAGGGCCCCGGCCCCCGCCAGCACCAGCAGCACGGCGATGGCCTGACCCGCGTAGGACTTCTCCTTCGAGGTGATCGCATCCAGCGCCAGGTAGGCCCCCACCACCAGCAGCACCGCGGTGATGAGGTCTCCCATCCACAGCGGCCGGGAGGCGAACAGGGTGATAGGCTTGGTGACGAGGTCCACCGGGTACAGCCGGTCGTAGTTGTAGACGAAGAGGTCCGTGAAGTTCTTCGGGTGCTCGGCCAGGTCCTTGCCCACCAGCACGAAGAGGATCAGCCCAAAGAGCAGGCTCACCGCGTGCTCCGAGGGCCCGTCCTGCCACAGCCGGTCGATGAAGAGGGCGATGAGGACTGCCAGCCCCGGCAGGATGGGGAACACGTAGTGGTGGAACTTGGTGGCGCTGGAGGCCAGCAGCCAGAAGGTGAAGGCCACCCACAGCACGGCGATGAGCGCCAGGTGGTCGGCCCGCGAGGCCGAGCGCAGCTTGAGCCGGGACACGGCCGCGAACGCGCCCGGCACCAGGGCCACCCACGGGAAGATGGCGTAGCCGCCCTGCTCGATGAAGTAGATGAAGGTGCCGCCCGGCGTGGTGGTGTGCACCCCCGCCGTGAGCCGGTTCAGGTGGTCATGGATGAAGAAGCGGTAGAAGAACCCCTTGCTCTCGTCATCCACCCCATCGAACAGGCTCAGGGTGAGGTACCAGGGCACCGCCACCGCCGCGAACACGAGCACGCCGGTCCCCAGCCGCATGCGGAACATCTGTCCCCAGAGCACGGGCATGGGCTGGCGGCCCTCGCGCACCTCCTTGCGGAAGGCGCGGGACGCCAGCCACTTTCCGTGCGCCCCGAGCGCGTCCAGGCTCCAGGGGATGACCGCCAGCAGCGCGTAGAGCAGGAGGATGACGGCCGGCAGCCCCACGCCCAGCAGCCCCTTGGCCAGCACGGACAGCCCGCAGAAGATGTAGAAGGCGTACCACCAGGCGGCCCGCTGCTTCGTCGTCTCGTCGAGCTGGCCGATGAGCGCGCACGCCATGGCGCAGACCAGGGTGGTGACGAACGGCGTGTCCGTCACCGTCTGCCGCGTGAGCAGGAAGTACAGCGGCATGGTGGCCAGCACGAACCCCGTGGCCAGGCCCGCCCGCACGGTGGCGATGCGCGACACCGCCAGCGACAGCAGCGCCACCGCGGCGATGCTCATCAGGGCGAACGGCACCCGCATGCCCCACTCGGTGTAGCGGCTCAGCTCCCCGGGCCCATCCAGCGAGCCCACCACCTTCATCCCCAGGGCCTGGAGCCACATCGTCATCGGCGGCTTGGAGAAGAACCACGCGCTCTCCCAGAAGGGGTACACGTAGTCGTTGCGCTGCACCATCATGCGCGCCACTTCCCCGTAGTGCGTCTCCCACGGGTCCCACAGCCCCACCGCGCCCAGGTACGGCAAGAAGAGGAACGCCGCCAACCCCGCCGTCACCAGCACCACCCGGGCCGTCAGCGGCAGGGCCACCCAGCGCTTCACCCACGCTTCGTCGTGGAGGCGCTTTCCGCCGAGCATGGCCTCGGCGAAGGTGTCTGCCTGCTCGTTCTTGTCACTCACCTCGGACGACAAGGATGCCTCCAGCTCCGGCCCGCGCCCGTCACGGGTGGCGGGTCTTATAGCCGCCGCTTGGCCCTGGGTCGACCGTGGCGCGCAGCGCGGCCTCCGCGGCCCGCAGCCTCGAATCCAACGGGGCGATCCGCCGCGCGGCCTCCAGCCGCCGGAGCGCGCCCTCGGCATCTCCCCGGGCCAACTCGCAGCGCACCCCCGCCTCCAGGGCCATCGCCTCGGTGGGCCCGTAGACTTGCGCCTCCTCCGCCGCGCGGCACCCCTCCTCCACGCGGCCGGACTCGAAGAGGGCCCGCGCCAGCTCCACCCGCGTTCCCACCCAGGAGGGCGACAGCTTCACGGCCGCCTCCAGCGGCGCCACGGCCTGCGCCGGCTGCCCCCACCGCCGCAGCGCCGTCCCCAGCGCGTGCAGCGGCTCGCCCGCCCCCGGCACGAGCAGGGCCCGCGCCCGGGCCTCGCGCAGCACCGCCGGCTCATCCAGGCGCAGCTCCGCCACCATGCGCTCCACCACCCGGGCGTAGCCGGGAAAGGCCTCGGGCCAGGTGAAGACGAGCTGGTAGACGAAGTCCCCCTGCGGCACGAAGAACGCCATCAGGTGCGTGAGCCCCTCGGGCCCCGGGAGCTCCGCGCGAACGCGCAGGGCCCGCCGGCCGTTCACCCGCGCCGGCTCCGGCCCCTGGCCGCGGACAGGGGGCCCCCCGGGCCCAGACACCTGCGGCCCGAGCGCCGTCTCCAGGAAGCGCCGCGCCTGGAGCTCTCCATCCCCGGGCTCGCCCATATCGAGGGCCTCCGCGGCGAAGCTGGCCCGCCCCACGCCCGGCAGCCCGTTGGAGAAGGCCACCCGGCCAAACCGGTCCGCGCCCTGGCGCCACCCCTGGGGCATCGGCACCGACACGCCGAACACGCCATCCCGCTCCACCCGCCACGAGGAGCGGCCCCACACCCCGAGCGCCGCGCCCACGCACGCCACCCCCACCAGGCCCCCCGCGCGCAGCAGGCCCACGCGCCGGGGCTCCTGGGGAGCGAGCTTCCGGGGGACCAGGAACACCCCGGCCCACAAGCCCGCCAGGAAGCCGCCCAGGTGCCCGGCGTTGTCCACGCCCACCGACGTCCAGCCCATCCAGAGGAAGACGAGCACCGTGGGCAGCACGCCCTCGCCCGCCATCCGCCGGGCCAGCGGCGAGAGCACCGCCCGGTGCCTCCGTCCCAGGACGATGAGCCCGCCCACACAGCCGTACGCCATGCCGGAGGCCCCCACGCTCACCTCCTCGGCCCATATTAAGGAGGCGGTCATGGTGGCGAGCCCCGAGGCCACCAGCAGCGCCGCGTAGTCCAACCGCCGCCAGGCCCCCTCCAGCACCCAGCCCACCGCCAGCAGCACCAGCATGTTGAGGCCCACATGGGCCAGGTCCCGGTGGAGGAAGTTGGCCGTCACCAGCCGCCAGGGCTGGCCCGCCTCCGTCATCAGGGGGCCGACCTTGGCGCCCCAGCGGACCATGGCATCCACGTCCAGGGGCCCCGCGGCGGCCGTCCAGGCGTACACGCCAAACTGGACCAGCACCACACCCAATGTTACCCAGGGCAGGTGCTTCCAGCCGCCCCCCGGGGTACCGTCTGGTACCAGGGCTCCTCCCGAAGGGGACGTCACGAGAGCCCGCCCCGCCGCTCTTCCCCCCAGAAGGGCAGCGCCCCGGCCATTCGCCGGATGGACAACACTCCCCTCCGTGGCCACACAATGCCGAAAAGCCCTGTTATTTGGAGGGGATGCATGTCTTGTAACGGTTCAGCCCCTTCTGCTATAGCTGTAAGCGGATCCGACCCGTGCTGAAGCTCATCATCGAAGACGACGAGGGGCGCAAGACCGTTGTTCCCTTCGTGCGTGAAGAGATCACGATCGGCCGTCAGGAAGGCAACACCATCCGCCTGACGGAACGAAACGTGTCGCGCCGCCACGCCCGGCTGCTGCGCCAGAATGGGCGCGTCGTGGTGGAGGACCTCGGCAGTTCCAACGGGACTCGCATCAACGGCGAGCGCATCAGCGGACAGTCGGCCATCAAGGACGGCGACCTGCTCCAGATCGGCGATTACGATCTGGCCCTGCAGAACGAGGCGGCGCTCGCGGCCAGCAAGGCCTCCCCTTCCACCTCGGCCTCGACCCGGCCCACGCTCCCGGCGACGCCGGCCCTCAGGGCTGGCTCGGACGAGCCCAGCGACCCGGGCACGGAAGCCGAGACGGAGCTGGAGGCGCCCGTCGGGGAGACCTCTGGCCCCGCCGCCGGCGCCGATGGCCGCCGGCACTCCACCTCCATCATCCGGATGGACCAGGTGGAGGCCACGCGCTCGCGCAAGGTGGAGGAGCTGGATGCCGCCCAGGCGCCCCGGCTCGTCGTGGTGAGCTCGGAGCTCAAGGGCCAAGAGTTCTCCTGCCTGCGCACGGAGATGCGCGTGGGCCGCACCGCTGACAACGACATCGTCATTGATCACCGCTCCCTGTCGCGCACCCACGCGAAGATCGTCCGCGAGGACAACGGGGAGTGGCGCGTCATCGACATGCAGTCGGCCAACGGCATGACCATCAACGGCGAGAGCTACGCCCAGGCCACGCTGAACGCCGGGGACATCATCGAGCTGGGCCACGTGAAGCTGCGCTTCGTCGGGCCCGGTGAGCTGGCCGCGGCGAAGGGCTCGGGCAAGGGCCTGTACCTGGTGGCGGCGCTGGTGGTGCTCGCGGTGGTGGGCGGTGGCGCCTTCTTCCTGTTCGCGGGCACCCCGGACACCCCTCCGGCACCGCCCGTCATCACCGAGCGGCCCACCCCCACGCCGGAGAAGAACGAGCCGCCGCCGGCCCAGGAGGAGCCGCCGCCCGAGCCGGAGAAGAACGGGCAGGCCGCGGTGCCCCCCGAGCCGAAGCCCACCCCGGTGGTGCCCCCGGCACCGCCCCCCGGGCCCACCCCGGCGGAGCTGGCCCAGCAGAAGCTCGCCGCGCTGGTGCAGGAAGCCCAGCAGGCGCTGAACGCGGGCAACCTGGACAAGGCCGAGGACACCCTGGGCAAGACGCGCAAGGACGGCAAGCTGCCGCCCGAGGCCCAGCAGGTGGCCGCCGCGCTGGAGGCCGAGCGCAAGGCGGACCGGGCCATCCGCGACGGCAACACGGCCCTCCGGAACAAGAAGTTCGACGAGGTCGACCGCCAGCTGGCGCTCGCCGAGTACACCACGGCGTTTGCCAAGAACCGCGACGACCTGGCCACGGCGCTGGCCAAGGCCCGCGAGGCCCAGGCCAAGACCGAGCCGAAGGTGCCCGTGCTCGCCGGAAAGCCCGCTGCCGGCCCCTCCACCCCCAACGCCCAGGAGCAGGCGCGGGCCGCCTATGACGACGCGGTGAAGCTTTTCAAAGCCCGGCAAATCGGACCTGCCATCGAGCAGGGTAAAAAGTGCGTGGAGCTTGATTCCAGCAACGGTGAATGCCACATGGTGCTCGGCGCCGCGTACGCCACCCAGAAGGACATGACCACGGCCGCCGAGCACTACCGCCAGTTCCTGAAGCTGGCCCCGGACCACAAACAGGCTCCCAAGGTCAAAAAGAGCCTGGAAGAGTACGAGAGCCAGCAGACCCCCAAGCAATAAGACGGATTCGGCCCATCCGTTCCACCCGAGTTTCCTAACCGCAGGCGAGGAGAGGCTGTGCAGATTCGCATCCTGGTTGTCGATGACGAGCAGGACAACTGCGACTACCTGAAGCTGGTGCTGACCCGGGAGGGCTACGAGGTCATCACCACCACGGATCCCACCCAGACGGTGGACATCCTTCGGGGGTCGGATTTCCACCTCGTCATCCTCGACATGATGATGCCGCAGATGTCCGGCACGGAAGTGCTGGAGCAGATCCGCAAGTACGACACGGACATCGCGGTCATCGTCGCCACGGCCTACCCCACGGTGGACACGGCGGTCGCCTCGCTCAAGGCGCAGGCTTCCGACTACGTGAAGAAGCCGATGGAGCCGGACCAGTTCATCACCGCCGTCCGCAACGCCCTGCAGAAGAAGGGGCTGTCGCAGGACCCGGAGGCCGACCTCCACCGCGCCATCGGCCGCGTCATCCGCGATGCGCGCAAGACGCAGGAGCTGACGCTCAAGCAGCTCGCGCGCCGCACGGGGCTGTCCGTGTCCCTGCTGTCGCAGATCGAGCGCGCCGAGTCCTCGGCCTCCATCTCGTCGCTGTACAAGATCGCCTCCGCGCTCCAGCTGCGCATGGGCGAGCTGTTCGGCGATACCTGAGCGCCGCCCTAGCGGCCCTGGAACCGGGGGGCGCGTTTCTCCAGAAACGCCGCCCTCCCCTCCTTCACATCCTCGCTGTCGAAGGAGGCCCTGCGCAGGGCCCGCGCCCGCGCCCGCGCGTCCTCGGACAGCGCCGGCTCGCCCAGCAAGCCCAGCACTTCCTTCATGCCGGACACCGCCAGCGGCGCGTGGGAGGCCAGCGTGCGGCACAGCTCCAGGGCCACCGCCTCGGCGGCCTCCGGCGCGGGGCACTCGTCCAGCAGGCCCCAGGCGAGCGCCGTCTGTCCATCCAGCTTCCGGGCGGTGAGGAACAGCGCCTTGGCGCGCGCCAGCCCCACGCGCCGGGCCACCCGCGCCATGCCGTCCACTGCGTAGACGATGCCCAGCCGGGCCGGGGGCATGCAGAACACGCTGTCCGGTGTCCCCACCCGGAAGTCACACGCCGAGGCCAGGTCGAACCCCGCCCCGAAGGCCGCGCCCTGCACCAGCGCCACGCTGGGCACCGGGTGGCGCTCCAGCCGGGACAGGAAGGCCATCAGCGGGTCATCCGGCAGCCGTCCATCCGCGGAGGACGGCCCCAGGTTCGTCAAGTCATAGCCCGAGCAGAAGGTGCCACCCGCCCCGCGGAGCAGGAAGGCGCGCGTGGAGGCGGGCGCCGCGAGCGCCGCGTCCAGCAGGCCCAGCAGCCGGTCATCGAGCGCATTGCGCCGCGCGGGGTTGACGATCGTCAGCACCCGGAGGCCGCCCTCGCGGTCCTCCACTTCCACCGTTGGCTGCACGAGCGCCCCGCGCGCCTAGCCGAGCACCACGAGGACATCGCCCTCGTTGACCGGCTGGGCCTCCTTGCAGCGGATCTCCTTCACGGTACCCCCCTCGGGCGCCTCCACGGGCATCTCCATCTTCATGGACTCGAGGATGACCAGGGTGTCTCCGGAGGAGACCTGCTGGCCCACCTTCACCTCGATCTTCCACACGGTCCCGGTGATATGCGCCGCCACGTCCGCCATACGCTGTTGCCTCCTCGCGCGCTTGCCGAGCGCCGAAAGTAGAGATGGGTGCCGCCGCGCGCAGCCTAGGGCTTCGCGTGCTGTTCCAGGAAGCGCGTATCCAGCGCCCCCGACTGAAAAGCCTCGGAGCGCAGGATGCGCAGGTGCAGCGGGATGTTCGTCTTGATGCCCTCGATGCGGAACTGCTCCAGCGCCGCGATGGAGCGCTCGATGGCCTGGGCGCGCGTGGCGCCCGAGACGATGAGCTTGGCAATCATGGGATCGTAGTTCGGCGTGACGATGTTGCCCTCGGCATAACCCGCGTCCAGGCGCACGCCCTCGCCCGTGGGCGGCGTGAACACCTTGAGCGGCCCCGGCGAGGGGAAGAACTTCACCGGATCCTCGGCGTAGATGCGGAACTCGAGCGCCGCGCCCCGCCGCACCACGTCCTCCTGGCGCACCGTGAGGCGCTCGCCGCTGGCGATGCGCAGCTGCCAGCCGATGAGATCCACCCCCGTGGTCAGCTCCGTCACCGGGTGCTCCACCTGGAGCCGCGCGTTCATCTCGATGAAGTAGACGTTCCCGTCCGAGTAGAGGAACTCCACCGTGCCCGCGTTCGCGTAGCCAAAGGCCTTGGCCGCCGCCACCGCCGCGGTGAACAGCTTCTGGGACACCTCCGGGTGCTGCCCGCCCGCGAACAGCGGCGAGGGCGCCTCCTCCACCACCTTCTGGTGGCGGCGCTGGATGGAGCACTCGCGCTCCAGCACGTGGATGAGGTGGCCGTGCTGGTCCCCCAGAATCTGCACCTCGATGTGGCGGGGCGCCGGGAAGTAGCGCTCCAGGTACACGCCCTCGCGGCCGAAGGCGGCCTTCGCCCGGTCCGTGCACTGGCGGAACACCTTCTCCAGCTCGGCCGGGTCCTTCGCCGCGGCCATGCCGATGCCTCCGCCCCCGCCCGCCGCCTTGCAGAGCACCGGGTAGCCAATGCCCTCGGCCTGCGCCAGCGCCGTGCCCACGTCCGGCACCACGCCCTCGGTGCCGGGCACCACGGGAACCCCCGCGGCCGCCACCAGCTTCCGGGCCTGGCTCTTGTCCTTCATCCGCAGCATGGCCTCCGGGGGCGGGCCCACGAAGGTGATGCCCGCGGCCTGGCAGGCGGTGGCGAACTCGGCGTTCTCCGACACGAAGCCGTAGCCGGGGTGGATGGCCTCGGCCCCCGTCTTCTTCGCCGCCTCCAGGATGGCGGCGATGTTCAGGTAGCTGTCCTTGGCGGGGGCAGGGCCAATGCGCACCGCCTCGTCCGCCTCCCGGACAAAGGGCAGGTCCACGTCCGCGTCCGAGTAGACGGCGACGGTGGACACGCCCATGCTCCGTGCGACGGCTCCAATGCGGCGGGAAATTTCACCCCGGTTAGCAATGAGCAGCTTCTTGAACATGCTGGGCTCCCCGGCTTGCGAAGGGCGGCCAACCTAATCGCCGCCTCCTGCCCTGACAAGCAGGCAGCCAAGGGAGTGATACAGGGGTGAACAGGTTCACACAGGGCGGTTCAGTTGCGGCCTTCCGCAACCCTGGCATACCGTCCGATTCGTGAAGCACACCGAGAACGACACAGGACGCGTGGTGGACCTCCAGGGCGCACGCCGCGAGCGCCGGCTGGAGCTGTACCGGGCACGGCTGGCGGACCGCCTGGGCGCCAACCGGCAAACGCTGGAGACGCTCTCCCAGGCCGGCACGCTCTTCTCCCCGGAGGGCACCCTGCGCGGCCGCGCCCTGCTCAAAGCCCGCCAGATGCTGCAGCGCGCGGGCACGCTCGTGGAGATGCTGGCCGGCGAGGGCGTGGTGCCCGCACCCCGGCTCCCCGAGCGCATCGAGGAAGTCTACGAAGAGCTGGACGCGCTCATGGCGCGCAGCGACGCGCTCTTCGGCCGGGATGAGGCGAGCGTGGCCCGCCTCCCCCACCGCTAGCCCCTCTCAGGGCATCTCGGTCTGTCCCTGCCGCCGCAGGAAGGTGGGGATGTCGAACTGATCCTCGTCCAGCGGGAGCGCCGCGTCCTTCACCACCGCGGTGCGCGAGCTGGTGATGGACTTGTTCTCGACCGAGGAGAGCGAGCGCCCGCCGGACTTGGTGGGCACCAGGGTGGCCACTTCCTCGCGCGCCACGCTGAGCACCGAGGAGGACGGGCGGTTGACGAGCGGCACCGGCGTGGTCTGTGTGGCCACCACGCGCTGCTGCTTCATCTCGCGGTGCACGAAGCCCGTGGCGATGATGGTGATCTTCACCTCGTCCTGGATCTGCTCGTCGATGAGCGAGCCGAAGATGATCTCCGCCTCGTTGTCGGCGGCGTCATGCACCAGGGTGAGCGCCTCGTTGACCTCCTGAAGCGTCATGTCGCGGCCGCCGGTGATGTTGATGAGCAGACCGGTGGCGCCGTCGATGGACACGTCCTCCAGCAGCGGGCTGGAGATGGCCTGCTGCATGGCGATGAGCGCGCGCTTGTCGCCGGACGAGGACCCGGTGCCCATGAGCGCCAGGCCCTTGTCGCTCATGATGGTCTTCACGTCGGCGAAGTCCACGTTGATGTAGCCGTGGTACTGGATGAGGTCCGAGATGCCCTGCACGGCGTTGAGGAGCACCTCGTCGGCGCGCTTGAAGGTCTCCAGGAGCGGCATGGGCTCGGTGCTCAGGGTGAGCAGCCGCTGGTTGGGGATGGTGATGAGGGTGTCAACGGCGGCCTTGAGCTCCACGAGGCCCTGTTCGGCCTGCTTGCGGCGCTTGTTGCCCTCGAAGAGGAAGGGCTTGGTGACGACGCCCACCGTGAGGCAGCCGAGGCTCTTGGCGATGTCCGCGATGATGGGCGCGGCGCCCGTGCCGGTACCACCGCCCATGCCCGCGGTGACGAACACCATGTCCGCGCCCTCGAGCACGGCGGCGATCTGGTCCCGGGACTCCAGGGCGGCCTCGCGGCCCATCTCCGGGTTGGCGCCTGCGCCCAGGCCCTTGGTCAGCGTCTGGCCGATCTGAAGCCGCGTGGGCGACTTGTTGGCGGCCAGGGCCTGCACATCGGTGTTCGCGGCGATGAAGTCGACCCGTTCCAGCTTGGCCAAGATCATCGTGTTGACGGCGTTACAGCCAGCTCCCCCCACGCCAACAACACGAATCTTCGCGGCCTGCTTGTTCTGCTCGAACTGGTCCATGGTGATCCTTTCAACGGGAGCCACGCGTCGCCCGTCGCGGGGGTCCCCAGGTCATCCATCATCAGCAAGTCGCGCTCTTTGGCAAGTATTCCGCAACGTGGATGTAGCGCCACGTTGCGGTCTCAAGTCCTGACAGGCACTTACGCGGAGCCCATGCCCCCGGTCCGCCGGCACCGGCGGGCCCCGCTCACATCTTGACTCGCGATTCGAGCCGCGCTTGGCCCCGCGATGACGCTGGCCAGGCGAGCATGCTCAAGGCGCGGAGCGTTCCACCTCCATCGGCTTGACCTTCACGACGGAGAACTCCACGCGGCGGTTGCTCTCGCGGCCCTTGTTGGTCTTGTTGCTGGCCAAGGGACGCGCCTCTCCAAAGCCCACCGACTCCAGCCGCTCCGCCGCGACGCCCTCCTGGACGAGGCGGTCGAGCACGGCCTTCGCGCGGCGCTCGGACAGGCGCAGGTTCTCCTCGTCGGCGCCCTGATCATCCGTGTAGCCCTCCACGCGAATCTTCTCGATTTCTGAGTGGGCGTTCATCACCTGGGCCACCTGCTTCAGCAGGCTGAAGGACTTCGGGAGGATGACGTCCATGCTGGAGGTGAAGAAGATCTTCTCGAGGATGACGATCTTCTCGCGCTCCACGAGCACCTTCACCTTGCCCTTGTCCGGGCAGCCATCCTCGTCCTTCACGCCGTTGATGGTCTCCTTCTCGTTGGGGCACTGGTCGGCCGCGTCCGCGACGCCGTCCAGATCGTTGTCCGGGTCCGGGCAGCCATCCTCATCCTGGAAGCCGTCCTTGTCCTCGGGCTGATTCGGGCAGCGGTCCACGTCGTCCGTCAGGCCGTCCCCGTCGGTGTCCACCGGCGGCGGAGGGGGCGCCTCGTCCGGGCAACCGTCCTCGTCCTGGAAGCCGTTCAGCGTCTCCTTCTCGTTGGGGCACTTGTCGCTCGTGTCCAGCAGGCCGTCCCCATCGTTGTCCGGGTCCGCGCAGCCGTCCTCGTCCTGGAAGCCGTCCACGTCCTCCGGGCCCATCGGGCACACCGGCGCTGCGGGCACCACGGGCGGCGCCTCCACGGGCGCCGGGGCCTTCGGCTCCGACAGGGACCAGTAGGAGATCCCCGCGAAGAGGCGGAACTCCGGGGTGCCATAGCCCTTGGTGAAGCCTGGACCTCCGCCCACGTGGGCGTCGAACGCATTCAGGAACCGGTACTTCACCGTGGCCAGGAGCTCGAGCGGCCGCTCCTCGGCGCCCTCCTGTCCCAGCCCGAGCGCGCCCGCCAGCGAGCCCCCCGCGGTCAGCTTGCCGAAGGGCACCTCCGCGCCCACGCCGTAGGTGAACTCGTTGGAGACGGTGAGGTTGCGCAGCTGCTCCTTGGGACGCAAGGCGAGGCCCAGGTTGGCCAGCACCCGCAGCCCACTGCCGTGGCGCCACTCACCGAGCGCCCGGGGGTGCACCGAGAAGGGGCCTCCCCGGAAGTCCGCGCTGCCCGTGGGCAGGTGGATCGGCAGCGCAGCGCCCAGTTCCAGGGCCTCCGAGGAGAACAGGCGGGCCTTCGGCACCAGCCGCAGATTCCCCAGACCCGTCGAGTCCGCGCCCGGAACGTCCGGCCCCGTGTCCGACTGCACCGAGGAGGTCTGCGAGGTGATGGGAAGTACCACGCCCAGTTCGAACCGGTCGAACAGGGCGATGGCTCCCATCAGGTCCACGGTGAGCTGAGACTCCACCAGCTTGGCGACGACCTCCTTCGAGGCCCCTTTGGAGAGGGTCAGCGGGTCCTTCGCGTAACCCAGCGAAAGCCCCACGTTCCAGTCCAGGTGGTGCCCTACCCTCGCGCTGTGGAGGCCCAGCAGATCGTGCAGGCCCGGGGCGGGCTTGTACTGCTGCGCATCGATCTTGTTGGACTGCGGAATGGCGACGGTCTGGGCCTGAGCGGACAGGCTGCCCAGGCCGCTCAGGACCGCCACCACGCCCCAGACACCGGCGCCCCGGAGGCCCTGCCGACGGCGCCGCAGCAACGGCGCCCCGAGCAGCAGCGCCAGCGGCATCAGGCTCGTGGTGCCCGCCGCGCCGCAACCGCTGCCGCCGACGAGGAAGTCATCGGTGGGGTCCAACGGATCTCCGCCGCTGGCCACCTCGTCGCCGTCGTTCACCCCACCCTCGTCGGTGTCCGCCTTGTTCGGATCCGTCTCGCCCGGATCGATGGCGCCCGAGTGGTTCTCGTCCTCATCGCCGTCGCTCAAGCCGTCGCCATCCGTGTCCGCCTTGCGCGGATCGGTCTTCGTCAGCGGATCGGCATCCGCCTTGAAGTTCGGCGAGTTCTGGTCGGTCCCGGAAGGCGCCGTGGCCGACGTCACACCGCGCTCGGTGCCATCGAGGATGCCGTCGTTGTCGCTGTCCTCGTCGAGGGCATCGATGCGGCCGTCCCCATCGGTGTCGGTCAGACCATCCGAGCCGTCGGGAACGCCGTCGTCATCCGTGTCGTTGTCGAACGGGTTGGTGCCCACCTCCAGCTCGCGCTCGTAGTCCACGCCGTCCCGGTCACCATCCCGGTCGTCGGACGGATCCAGCGGATTGAGCTCGCCCTCATCGACGCGGCCGTTCTGGTTGCGGTCCTCGATGCCGTCGAACACGCCACCGTTGTCGGTGTCCTTGTTGAGCGGATCCGTCTTCGTGGCGGGGTCGGCATCCGGCTTGAACTTCGCCATGTCCGTGTCCGTGCCCGTGCCTTCCGGCGCCGTCAGGCCCAGTTCCAGGCCATCGCTGAGGCCATCCTCGTCCGTGTCGAACTTGAGCGGGCTGGTCTCATCGGCATCCACCACGCCGTTGCTGTTGGCGTCCTCGGAGCCGTCCAGCAGACCGTCATCGTCCGAGTCGGCATCATTCGAATCGGTTCCCAGCCGGTCTTCCACGTCGTCGGGAAGCCCGTCACCGTCGGAGTCGTCGACGGACGTCACCGTCACCGTGGCCGTGTCCGTGCCGCTGTTGCCATCGGAGATGGTGTACGTGAACGTCGTGGTGCCTTTGAAGCCCTCCGGCGGCGTGAAGGTCACCTGGCGGCCGGTGACTGCCACCGTGCCCTGGCTAGGCTGCGTCACCGAGATGATCGTGAGGATCTCTCCGGTGTCCGGCTCCATGGTGTCGTTGGCCAGGACATCCAGCTGCATAGGACCGCTGTCCGTGGCCACCGTGTAGCTGTCGTCGTTGGCCGTGGGCGGATCGTTCACCGGCGTCACCGTCACCGTGACGGTGGCCGTGTCCGTGCCCCCGTTGCCGTCCGACAGCGTGTACGTGAACGCCGTGGTGCCGTTGTAGTTGGCCTCGGGCGTGAAGCTCACGACGCCATCCATCAACGTCACCGTGCCGTGGTCCGGCTGAGTGACAGACGCCACCGTCAGCGTCTCACCCACGTCCGGCGCCGCCGTGTCGTTGGCCTTGACCTCTAACACCACGGCCACGCTGTCCTCCGCTACCTCGAAGGTGTCGTCCTCGGCGACGGGCGGCCGGTTGACCGGGCGCACGCGCACCGTCACGTTGGCCGTGTCCGTCAAGCCGCGGCCATCCGACACGGTGTAGGTGAAGCCCGTGGTGCCCGTGAAGCCCGCAGCCGGCGTGAAGGTCACCATTGTGGCCGTGAAGGTCACCGTCCCGTTCGTGGGAGGGGTCACCGCCGTGATGGAGAGCGTCTCGCCCACGTCGGGGGCCGTCGTGTCGTTGGCCAGCACGTTCAGCGGATGCGCCATGCCATCCGACACCACCGTGAAGTCGTCATCCACCGCGGTGGGCGGCCGGTTGAGCGGCGTGACCGTCACCGTCACCCGCGCCTGGTCCCTGCCGCCGTTGCCGTCGAACACCGTGTAGAGGAACGTCGTCGTCCCGTAGAAGTTGGCCGCGGGCGTGAAGGTCACCCCCGTGGTCGTGAACGTCACCGAGCCGTGGGCCGGCTGCGTCACCCCGATGACGGTGAGCGTCTCGCCGGTGTCGGGCGCCGTCGAGTCATTGGCCAGCACGTCAAACAGCGTGGGGCCGCTGTTCTCGTCCACCGTGAAGCTGTCGTCGTTGGCCACCGGCGGGTTGTTCGAGCCGGAGACCACCACCGTCACCGTGGCCGTGTCCGTGCCCCCGTTGCCGTCGGAGATCTCGTAGTCGAAGGACGTGGTGCCAGCGAAGTTGGCCGCCGGTGTGAAGCGCACCACGCCCCCCGCCAGCTCCACCGTGCCATTGGCAGGCTGGGTCACCGACGTCACCGTCAGCGTCTCGCCGTCGTCCGGCGCGGAGGTGTCGTTGAGCAGCACGTCCAGCACCGTGGCGCTGCTGTTCTCCGCGACCCGGAAGCTGTCGTTGACGGCCGTGGGCGCGTCGTTCACCGGCGTCACCGTCACCGTCACCGTGGCCGAGTCCGTGCCGCCGTTGCCGTCGGAGATGGTGTACGTGAACGCCGTGACACCGTGGAAGTTGGCCTCGGGCGTGAAGCGCACCACCCCGCCCGACTGAGACGTGGAGCCGTGCGCGGGCTGCGTCACCCCCGTCACCATCAGCGTCTCGCCCGTGTCCGGCGCGGACGTATCGTTGGCCAGCACGTCCAGCACCGCGGTCCCGCTGTCCTCGGCCACCGTGAAGCTGTCGTTGATGGCATCCGGCGGATCGTTCACCGGCGTCACCGTCACCGTGACGTTGGCCGTGTCCGTGCCGCCGTTGCCGTCCGACACCGTGTACGTGAACGTCGCGGTGCCGTTGAAGCCGGTGGACGGCGTGAACCGCACCAGGCCGCCCGTCAGCGACACCACGCCGTTGACCGGCTGGGTCACCGACACCACGGACAGCGTCTCGCCCGTGTCGGGCGCGAACGTGTCGTTGGCCAGCACGTTGAGCTGCGTGCTCGTGGTGCCCTCGGCCACCGTGAAGTTGTCGTCGTTGGCCGTGGGCGCATCATTCACCGGCGTCACCGTCACGGTGACCCGCGCGGAATCCACCCCGCCATTGCCGTCCGACACCGTGTACGTGAACGTCGTGGTGCCGTTGAAGTTGGGCTCCGGCGTGAAGCTCACCCCGGTGCCCGTCACCGTCACCGTGCCGTGGGCCGGCTGGATCACCGACGTGACGGTCAGCGTCTCGCCCGTGTCCGGCGCGGACGTGTCGTTGCTCAACACGTCGAACTCCGTGGCCGCGCTGTCCTCGGCCACCGTGAACGCATCGTCGTTGGCGACCGGCGGGTGGTTCTCTCCCTCCACCGTCACCGTCACCATGGCCGTGTCCGTGCCGCCGTTGCCATCCGACACGGTGTAGGTGAACGTCGTGGTCCCGCTGAAGTTGGCCGCGGGCGTGAAGCTCACCCCGCTTCCGGTCAGCGCCACCGTGCCGGAGGCGGGCGGCGTGACCGACGCCACCGTCAGGGTCTCCCCCACATCCGGGGCGATCGTGTCGTTGAGCAGCACGTCCAGCAGCGTGGGCCCGCTGTTCCGGGCCACCGTGAAGGCATCGTCGTTGGCCGTGGGCGGGTCGTTCACCGGCGTCACCGTCACCGTCACCGTGGCCGTGGCCGTCCCCCCGTTGCCATCGGAGATGGTGTACGTGAACGCCGTAGTGCCGAAGAAGTTCGCCGCGGGCGTGAAGCTCACGTTGGAATCCGTGAAGGTCACCGTGCCGTTCGCGGGCTGGGTGACGGAGGTCACCGTCAGCGTCTCGCCCGTGTCGGGCGTGCTCTTGTCGTTGGCCAGCACGTCCAGCACCTTGGCGGGGCTGTCCTCGGCCACCGTGAAGCTGTCGTTGACGGCCGTGGGCGGATCGTTCACCGGCGTCACCGTCACCGTGACGGTGGCCGTGTCCGTGCCACCATTGCCGTCCGACACCGTGTACGTGAACGTCGTGGTGCCGTTGAAGTTCGTCGCGGGCCGGAAGCGCACGGCTCCGCCGACCAGGGCCGCCTGGCCATTGGCCGGCTGGGTCACCGACGTGACGGTCAGCGTCTCGCCCGTGTCGGGCGCCACCGTGTCGTTGGTCAGCACGTCCAGCACCGTGAAGCCGCTGTCCTCCAGGACGGAGAACGCGTCGTCCGTGGCCGTGGGCGCGTCGTTCACCGGCGCCACCGACACCGTCACGAGGGCCGTGTCCGTGCCCCCGTTTCCGTCGGACACCGTGTACGTGAACGTCGTGATGCCGTTGAAGTTGGCCGCGGGCGTGAAGCTCACGTTCGAGGCCGTGAAGGTCACCGCCGCGTTCGCCGGCTGCGTCACCGAGACGATGGAGAGCGTCTCACCCGTGTCCGGCGCGGACGAGTCGTTCACCAGCACATCCAGCACCGTGGCGGCGCTGTCCTCGGCCACCGTGAAGCTGTCGTCGTTGGCCACTGGCGGCCGGTTGGTCCCGCCCACGATGACCGTCACCGTGGCCGTGTCCGTGCCCCCGTTGCCGTCAGACACCGTGTACGTGAACGTCGTGGTGCCGCTGAAGTTGGCTGCGGGCGTGAAGCTCACGTTGGCGGCCGTGAAGGTCACCGTGCCATTCGCGGGCTGTGTCACCGCCGTCACCCGCAGCGTCTCTCCCACGTCGGGCGTGATGGTGTCGTTGAGCAACACGTTCAGCGCGGTGGGGCCGCTGTTGCCCGCCACCGTGAAGCTGTCGTCGTTGGCCGTGGGCGCATCATTCACCGGCGTCACCGTCACCACCACGGTGGCCGTGTCCGTGCCACCCCGGCCATCCGAGGCCGTGTAGGTGAAGAAGGTGGTCCCGAAGAAGTCGGCCGGAGGCGTGTAGCTGACCTTGTCCCCGGTGATGGCCACCGTGCCGTTCGCGGGCTGCGTCACGGCCACCACCGACAGCGTCTCGCCGAGGTCCGGCGCCGTCGAGTCGTTGGCCAGCACGTCCAGCTCCGTGGCGGCGCTGTCCTCGGCCACCGTGAAGGCATCGTCGCCCGCCGTAGGCGGACGGTTCACGGGCGTGACCGTCACCGTCACCGTCGCCGTGTCGGTGCCGCCGTTGCCGTCGGACACCGTGTACGTGAACGTCGTGGTGCCGCGGAACCCGATGGCTGGCGTGAACGTCACGTCCGTGGCCGTGAAGGACACGGTGCCGTTGGCCGGCTGGGTCACCTCGGTGATGGTGAGCGTCTCGCCCACGTCGGGCGCGAACGTGTCGTTGACCAGCACGTTCAGCACCGTCGTGCCCAGGTCCTCGGACATGGTGAAGGTGTCGTTGATGGCATCCGGAGGGTCGTTCACCGGCGTCACCGTCACCGTCACCGTGCCCTCATCCGAGGCGCCTCCACCGTCCGTCACCGTGTAGGTGAACGTCGTGGTGCCATAGGTGTTGGGCGCGGGCGTGAAGCTCACGTGGGCATGGGTGAAGGTCACCGTGCCGTTCGCGGGCTGCGTCACCGCCGACACCCGCAGCGTGTCGCCCGTTTCGGGGCCCGTCGAGTCGTTGGCCAGCACGTCCACCACCGTGGCCCCGCTGTCCTCCGCCACCGTGATGGCGTCGTCGTTGGCCGTGGGCGGGTCGTTCACCGGCGTCACCGTCACCGTGACGGTCGCCGTGTCCGTACCGCCGTTGCCGTCGGACACCGTGTACGAGAAGGCCGTGGCGCCGAAGTAGTTGTCCGGGGGCGTGTAGCTCACCGTGTTGCCGGTGATGGCCACCGTGCCGCGGGTTGGCTGCGTCACCGCGACGATGGAGAGCGTCTCGCCCGTGTCCGGGGCGGTGGTGTCGTTGGCCAGCACGTCCAGCTCCGTGGCCCCGCTGTCCTCGGCCACCGTGAAGCTGTCATTCACGGCGTCGGGCCGGCGGTTGCCGCCGTCATTCACGATGATGGTCACCGTCGCCGTGGCCGTGCCGCCATTGCCATCCGACACCGTGTACGTGAACGTCGTGAGGCCGTTGAAGTCCGTCGCGGGGGTGAACCGCACCACCCCTCCGGTCAGCGTCACCGAGCCGGAGGACGGCTGGGTCACCGCCGTGATGGTGAGCGTCTCGCCGAGGTCCGGCGCCGTCGAGTCGTTGTCCAGCACGTCCAGCGACGTGGTCCCGCTGTTCTCCATCACCGTGAAGGAGTCGTCGTTGGCCGTGGGCAGGTCGTTCACCGGCGTCACCGTCACCGTCACCGTGGCCGTGGCCGTCCCCCCGTTGCCATCGGAGATCGTGTAAGTGAACGTCGTGGTGCCGTAGTAGTTGGCCGGCGGCGCGTAACTCACGTTGCCCGAGGTGAAGGTCACCGCGCCGTTGGCAGGCTGGGTGACGGCCGTGAGGGTCAGGGTTTCTCCCGGCTCCGGCGCCGACGAGTCGTTCGCCAGCACGTTCAGCACGGTGGTGCCGCTGTCCTCGGCCACCGAGTAGGCGTCGTTGTTCGCCGTGGGCGGATCATTCACCGGCGAGACATTCATCGTCACCGTGGCCGTGGCCGTCCCCCCGTTGCCGTCGGAGAGGGTGTAGGTGAACGAGGTGGTGCCGTAATAGTTGGCCGAGGGCGTGAAGGTGATGCCCGAGGCGGTGAACGTCACCGTGCCCCCGCCGGGCTGCGTCACCGCGATGATGGAGAGCGTCTCGCCCGTGTCCGGCGCGGACGAGTCGTTGGCGAGCACGTCCAGCGCCGTAGGCCCGCTGTCCTCGGCCACCGTGAAGCTGTCGTTGACCGCGCGGGGCGGGTCGTTCACCGGCGTCACCGTCACCGTGACGGTCGCCGTGTCCGTACCGCCATTGCCGTCGGACACCGTGTACGTGAACGTCGTGGTGCCGTTGTAGTTGGCCTCGGGCCGGAAGCGGACCACGCCGCCTGTCAGCGTCACCGAGCCATGCGTGGGCAGGGTCACGGCGATCACCGAGAGCGTCTCACCCGTGTCCGGCGCCGTGGTGTCGTTGGCCACGACATCCAACGCCGTGAAGCCGCTGTCCTCGGCCACCGTGAAGGCATCGTCGTTGGCCGTGGGCGGATCGTTCACCGGCGTCACCGTCACCGAGACGTTGGCCGTGTCCGTGCCGCCATTTCCGTCCGAGACGGTGTACGTGAACGCCGTGGTGCCGTTGAAGTTGGCGGCGGGCGTGAAGCTCACGTTGGAGGCGGTGAAGGTCACCGTGCCATTCGCGGGCTGCGTCACCGCCGTGATGGTGAGCGTCTCGTCCGGGTCGGGCGTGGTGGTGTCGTTGGCCAGGACATCCAGCACCGTGGCCCCACTGTTCTCCGCCACCGTGAAGTTGTCGTTCCTGGCGTCGGGCGGGTGGTTCACCGGCGTCACCGTCACCGTCACCGTGGCGGTCGCCGTGCCCCCGCTGCCGTCGGAGATCGTGTACGTGAACGTCGCCGTCCCACGGAAGTTGGTGGCGGGCGTGAAGCGCAGCACGCCGCCCGTCAGCGTCACCGTGCCATTCGCGGGCTGGGTGACGGACGCAATGGAGAGGGTCTCGCCCACATCCGGGGCCAGCGTGTCGTTGGCCAAAACATTCAGCGCCGTGGCCCCGCTGTTCTCCGCGACCGTGAAGGCGTCATCCAGCGCCACCGGCGGGTCGTTTACCGGCGTCACCGTCACCGTGACGGTCGCCGTGTCCATGGCCCCGCTGCCATCGGACACCGTGTACGTGAACGTCGTGGTGCCGTGGTAGTTGGGCGCAGGCGTGAAGCTCACGTTCCCCGCGTCGAGCGTCACCGTGCCGTTCGCCGGCTGCGTTACCTCCGTGAGGGTGAGCGTCTCGCCCGTGTCCGGCAGCGTGGTGTCATTGGCCAGGACGTCCAGCACCGTGGCCCCGCTGTCCTCGGCCACCGTGAAGCTGTCGTTGACGGCATCCGGCGGATCGTTCACCGGCGTCACCGTCACCGTGACGGTCGCCGTGGCAGAGCCGCCGTTGCCGTCGGACACCGTGTACGTGAACGTCGTGGTGCCACTGAAGTTGGCCGAGGGCGCGAAGCGCAGAACGCCGCCCGTCAGCGTCACCGTGCCGTTGGCGGGCTGGGTGACGGCCGCGATGGAGAGCGTCTCGCCCACGTCGGGGGCCAGCGTGTCGTTGGCCAGCACGTCCAGCGCCGTGGCCGCGCTGTCCTCCACCACCGTGAACGCATCGTCCAGCGCCACCGGCGGATCGTTCACCGGCGTCACCGTCACCGTGACGGTCGCCGTGGCAGAGCCGCCGTTGCCGTCGGACACCGTGTACGTGAACGTCGTGGTGCCGTTGTAGTTGGGCGCAGGCGTGAAGCTCACGTTGGCGGCCGTGAAGGTCACCGTGGCGTTGGCGGGCTGGGTCACCGCCGTGATGGACAGCACCTCGCCGAGGTCCGGCGCGGCGGTGTCGTTGGCCAGCACGTTGAGCACCGTGGCCGCGCTGTCCTCGGCCACCGAGAAGCTGTCGTTGGTGGCCACCGGCGGGTTGTTCTGCGCCACCACCCGGACCGTCACCGTGGCCGTGTCCGTGCCGCCGTTGCCGTCGGAGATCGTGTACGTGAACGTCGTGGTGCCCCGGAAGCCCGTGGCCGGCGTGAAGCTCACGCCCGTGGCGGTGAAGGTCACCGTGCCGTTGGCGGGCTGCGTCACCGCCGTGATGGAGAGCGTCTCGCCCGTGTCCGGCGCGAACGTGTCGTTCGCCAGCACGTCCAGCACCGTGGTGCCCGACGTGTCCATCACCGTGAAGTTGTCGTTGACGGCATCCGGCGGGTCATTGACCGGCGTGACGGTCACCGTGACGGCCGCCGTGGCGGTGCCGCCGTTGCCGTCGGACACCGTGTACGTGAACGTCGTGGTGCCGTGGTAGTTGGCGGCCGGCGTGAAGCGCACCACGCTCGTGGTCGACGTCACCGTACCGTTGGCCGGCTGGGTCACCGCCGTGATGGCGAGCGTCTCGCCCGTGTCCGGCAGCGTGGTGTCGTTGGCCAGCACGTCCAGCACCGTGGCCACGCTGTCCTCGGCCACCGTGAAGCTGTCGTCCTGGGCCACCGGCGGATCATTCACGTTCGTCACCGTCACCGTGACGATGGCCGTGGCGGTGCCGCCGTTGCCGTCGGACACCGTGTACGTGAACGTCGTGGTCCCGCTGAAGCCCGGCGTGGGGGTGAAGCTGACGTTGGTGGCCGTGAACGTCACCGTGCCGTGAGCCGGCTGCGTCACCGCGGAGACGCTGAGCGTCTCGCCCGTGTCCGGCGCGAACGTGTCGTTGGCCAGCACGTTGAACACCGTGGCGGAGCTGTTCTCGGCCACCGTGTAGCTGTCATTGGCCGCCACCGGCGGGTCGTTCACCGGCGTCACCGTCACCGTCACCGTGGCGGTATCCGAGCCCCCGTTGCCATCGGAGAGGGTGTACGTGAACGTCGTGGTCCCGTTGTAGTTGGCTGGAGGCGCGTAGCGCACCACGCCGCCCGTCAGCGTCACCGAGCCCTGCGACGGCTGGGTGACGGACTTGACCGACAGCGTCTCACCGGTATCCGGCGCGAACGAGTCGTTGGCCAGCACGTCCAGCGCCGTGGCCCCGCTGTCCTCGGCCACCGAGACGGCATCGTCCACCGCGTCGGGCGGGTCGTTCACCGGCGTCACCGTCACGGTGACGGTGGCCGTGTCCGTGCCGCCGTTGCCGTCGGACACCGTGTACGTGAACGTCGTGGTGCCGTGGAAGTTGGCGGCCGGCTTGAAGCTCACGTTGGAGGGAGTGAAGGTCACCGTGCCGTTCGCCGGCTGCGTCACCTCGGTGATGGAGAGCGTCTCGCCCGTGTCCGGCGCCGTGGTGTCGTTGGCCAGCACATTGAACGGGGCGGCGGCGCTGTCCTCGGCCACCGTGAAGGCATCGTCGTTGGCCGTGGGCGGGTCGTTCACCGGCGTCACCGTCACCGTCACCGTGGCGGTGGCCGTGCCCCCGTTGCCGTCGGAGATCGTGTACGTGAACGTCGTGGTCCCGTTGTAGTTGGCCACGGGCGTGAAGGAGACACCGGTGGCGGTGAAGGTCACCGTGCCGTTGGCCGGCTGGGTCACCGCCGTCACCGTCAGCGTCTCGCCCGTGTCCGGCGCGAACGAGTCGTTGGCGAGCACATCCAGCGCCGTGGCGCCGCTGCTCTCGGCCACCGTGAAGGTGTCGTTCACCGCGGTGGGCGGGTCGTTCACCGGCGTCACCGTCATGGTGACGGTGGCCGTGTCCGTGCCGCCCCGGCCGTCGGCCAGCGTATAGGTGAACGTCGTGGTGCCATGGAAGTTGGCGGCCGGCCGGAAGCGCACCACCGTGCCATTCAGGGTCACCGTGCCATTCGCCGGCTGCGTCACCGCCGAGACGAACAGCGTCTCGCCCACATCGGGCTCCGCCGTGTCGTTGGCCAGCACGTCCACCACCGTGGCCGCGCTGTCCTCGGCCACCGTGAAGGCATCGTCATTGGCCGTCGGCGGATCATTCACATCCGACACCGTCACGTTGACGGCCGCCGTGCTGGTGCCGCCGTTGCCGTCGGAGATCGTGTACGTGAACGTCGTGGTGCCCCGGAAGCTCGGGGCCGGCTTGAAGGTGACGCCGGTGGCGGTGAAGGTCACCGTGCCGTTGGCCGGCTGGGTCACCGCCGTCACCGTCAGCGTCTCGCCCGTGTCCGGCGCGAACGAGTCGTTGGCCAGCACGTCCAGCACCGCGCCCGGGCTGTTCTCGTCCACCGTGAAGGCGTCGTTCACCGCGGTGGGCGGGTCGTTCACCGGCGTCACCGTCACCGTGACGGTGGCCGTGTCCGTGCTGCCCCGGCCATCGGACACCGTATAGGTGAACGTCGTGGAGCCGTGGAAGTTGGCGGCCGGCCGGAAGCGGGCCTTCGTCGAGGAGAAGTTCACCGAGCCATTCGCCGGCTGCGTCACCGCCGTGATGGAGAGCGTCTCGCCCACATCGGGTGCCGTGGTGTCGTTGGCCAGCACGTCCAGCTCCGTGAAGGCGCTGTCCTCGGCCACCGAGAAGGTGTCGTCATTGGCCGTGGGCGGGTCATTCACGTCCGACACCGTCACGACGACCGTCGCCGTGTCGGCGCCGCCGTTGCCGTCCGAGATGGTGTAGGTGAACGTCGTGGTGCCCCGGAAGCCCGCGGCCGGGGTGAAGGTGACGCCGGTGGCGGTTAAGGTCACCGTGCCGTTGGAGGGCTGGGTGACCGCCGTCACCATCAGCGTCTCGCCCGTGTCCGGCGCCATGGAGTCGTTGGCCAGCACGTCCAGCACCGTGCCGGTGCTCTGCTGGTCCACGGTGAAGGCATCGTTCACCGCGTCCGGCGGGTCATTCACGTTCGTGACGGTGACGGTGACGGTGGCGACATCCGTGCCGCCATTGCCATCCGAGGCCGTGTACGTGAACGTGGTGACGCCCGCGAAGTTGGGGGCGGGCGTGAAGCGCACGTTGCCGGTGGTGAAGGTCACCGTGCCGTGCGCGGGCTGGGTCGCCGCCACGACGGAGAGCGTCTCGCCCGTCTCCGGTCCCACCAGGTCGTTGGCCAGCACGTTGAACGTCGCCAGCGCGCTGTCCTCGAGCACCGTGTACGCATCGTCCACGGCGTCCGGAGGATCATTCACCGGGGTGATGGTCAGGTTCACCGTCGCGGTGGCCGTGCTGCCGTTGCCATCCGTCATCGTGTAGGTGAACGACGTGACGCCCGCGTAGTTGAGCGGCGCCGAGTAGCGCACCACGCCCCCGGTCAACGTCACCACGCCCCGCAGGGGCTGGGTGACCGCCGTCACCGTCATCGTCTCGTTCAGGTCCGGCGCCGTGGAGTCGTTGGCCAGCACGTCCAGCACAGCATTGATGCTGTCCTCCTCCACGGTGAACGCGTCGTTGTTGGCGCGGACCGGGTCATTCACCGGCGTCACCGTCACCGTCACCGTGGCGGTGGCCGTGCCGCCGCGCCCATCCGACGCCGTGTACGAGAACGTCGTGATGCCCTCGAAGTCCGCCGTGGGCTTGAAGCTGACGTTGGTGAGGGTGAAGGTCACCGTGCCGTTCGCCGGCTGCGTCACGGCCACCACGGACAGCGTCTCGCCCGTGTCCGGCAGCGTGGAGTCGTTGGCCAGCACGTTGAACGCCGTGGCGGCGCTGTCCTCGGCCACCGTGTAGCTGTCGTTGGTGGCCGTGGGCGGCTCGTTGGGCTGCCCCACCGCCACGGTGACGGTGGCCGTGTCCGTGCCGCCCCGTCCGTCCGAGATGGTATACGTGAACGTCGTGGTGCCCTGGAAGCCCGCCGGGGCCGTATAGGAGACGCCCGTGGCGGTGAACGTCACCGAGCCACTGGAGGGCTGGGTCACCGCCGTCACCGTCAGCGTCTCGGGGCTGTCGGGCAGGTACGTGTCGTTGGCCAGCACGTTGATGGCGTAGTTCGTGCTGTCGCCCGGCACCCCGACGGAGTCATCCACCGCGTCCGGCGGATCATTGATGTCCTTGACGGTGATGGGGATGACGTCGTTGTCGCTCAGCACGTTGCCCAGACCGCTGTTCTTCAGGTCCAGGGTCGTGATGACGATGGAGGCGGAGCCGTAGAAGTTCGCCTTGGGCTTGTACTTCAGCCCGTTCAGCGCGGCGTTGATGTCCACCAGCTTGCCCTCGAAGGACATGGCCGCATCCGCGGTGCCATCTCCGCCCAGGAAGGTCAGCCCCGCGACGCCGCTGAGCGTGGTCACACCCTGGTTGGCGGCGAGCGTCACGCGCAGCTTGCGGTTGAACACGTCCACGTCCGAGGTGGAGAGCGTCTTGTTCGCGCCCGAGAAGACGAGTTCCGTGTCCTCGTCCATCGTCTGCGCCACGGGCACCGGCAGCTTGTTGACCGGGGCGTCGTTCTGGCCCACCACCGTCTCCTGCGACGAGGTGTTGTCGCCGGGCGTGGGATCCGTGTTGTCCGAGCTGATGGTGACGCTCGACGTGAGCAGGATGTCATCCTGGTACTTCGCCATCATCGTGAACTTGAGGGTCTGCGAGACGTTGACCCCGAGCGTCGACGCCCTGCACGTCCACACGTAGACGTCGCCCAGGGTGCCGCAGTTCCAGCCGGTGGGTGGCGCGTTGCTCTGGAAGAAGGAGTCCCGGGGGAGGTTCACCACCACCACCGGGTTGTCCGCCGCGTTGGGCCCCAGGTTCTGGACGTCGATGAGGTAGTCGACGAAGGCCCCCTCGGCGATCGGATCCGCCGAGTCCAGCAGGGTGATGCGCAGGTTGGCGGGGCCCGCCAGCATCGGCTGGACGTGCACATCCGGGGCGACCCGCCAGAAGTCCGGCACGGTGTCCACGCGGGGCACCTGCAGGGCCTGAGCGCTCAACGCGCCGCGCGCGGAGGCTTCATCGGATTCGTCGGGACCACAGGCCGTCCCCAGGGCGCTCACCAGGAGCATGGCCAGCAGGGGACGGAAGTTCAGGGGACGGAAGAAAGGCTCGGAAGAACCCATCATGGGCGATGTTCCAGGATCGGCGAGGGGCTGTGGCGAGCAGCCTCCTCCTGCGATCAGTCGAAGATGAGTAACGACGTCAGCGGTCGGAGGGAAAGCTCCTACCCGCGGCGTTACACCCCTGATTCTACCCGAGGACTGTCAGATAAAAAAAAGAGGGACCCCCGGAGGGATCCCTCTTCTTGCTTTCCGGGACTCAGCAAGCAGCCGAGCTAGAAAATTTCCTCCAGCCACTCCCGCATGCGGCCCTTCACCTTCTTGTAGACGTTCTCCTCGCGGATCCGGAACATGCGCCGGTCCAGGTGCTTGGCCCCGTAGACGACGAGCCCCACCCCCGTGGCGTACATGGGGCTCTTCACCACGTCTACCAGCCCGCCGATACCCCGGGGCATACCGCGCCGCACGGGCAGTCCGAGTACTTCCTCGGCCAGCTCGGGCATGCCCGCCAGCAGCGTGGAGCCGCCCGTAATCACGATGCCCGAGGCGAGCAGGTCCTCGTAGCCGCACTTCTGGATCTCGCGGTGCACGAGCTGGAAGATCTCCTCCACGCGCGGCTCCAAAATCTCGCAGAGGATCTGCCGGCCCAGCACGCGCGGCTGGCGGCCGCCCACGCTCGGCACCTCGATGGTCTCGTCCTTGTTCACCATGGAGGCGAGCGCACAGCCGAACTTCTGCTTGATGCGTTCGGCCTCGTGCGCCGGGGTGCGCAGGCCAATGGCGATGTCGCTGGTGAGGTTGTTGCCGCCCAGGGCGATGACGGCGGTGTGGACGATGGAGCCGCCGGAGAAGATGGCGATGTCCGTGGTGCCCCCGCCGATGTCCACCAGGCACACGCCCAGCTCCTTCTCGTCATCGCCGAGCACCGCCTCGGCCGAGGCGAGCGGCTGAAGGACGATGTCCGAGACGTTGAGGCCGGTGCGGTTGGCGCACTTGACGATGTTCTGCGCGCTGGAGACGGCGCCCGTGACGATGTGGACCTTGGCCTCCAGGCGGACGCCGGCCATGCCCAGGGGCTCCTTGATGCCGCCCTGGTCGTCGATGATGAACTCCTGGGGCAGGACGTGAATCACCTCGCGGTCCAGGGGGATGGCCACCGCCTTGGCCGCGTCGATGACGCGCGCCAGGTCCGCCTCGCGGACCTCCTTGTCCTTCACCGCGACGATGCCCTGGGAGTTGAAGCCCTTGATGTGGCCCCCGGCGATGCCCGTGTAGACGTGGGAGATCTCCGCGCCCGCCATCAGCTCCGCCTCTTCCACGGCGCGGCGGATGGAGGCCACAGTCGCCTCGATGTTGACGACCACGCCCTTGCGCAATCCCTTCGACGGGTGCGTACCGATCCCGATGATGTCGATGCCGCTGTCCGTCAGCTCACCGACGATCGCGCAGATCTTCGTCGTGCCGATGTCCAGGCCGACGATGATCTCCCCAGACTTCTGCTTCGCCATGACCACTGCCTCCCGTTGCCCTCACTCTCGTGAAGGGCAAGCCCTACTGCACCGAACCCCCGCTCCTCTCGGACGCGGGGCTCGAAATCTTCACCGCCACCCAGCCGGGCCGGACCCGGTTGTCCAGGTGGATGACATCCGCGGCCAGGCCCTTGGCGCTCAGCTCGCGCCGCACGCGCTCCAGCCGCGACAGCTTGGCCTCCGTCTCCCCTTCCCCCAACCGCACCACCTGGCCCGCCATCGTCACCAGCGACAGCCCCGTGGCCTCCAGCCGCACCTCGGACAGCCGCTCGTGGCGTCCGGGCTTCAGCGCCGCGTAGGCGCGTGAGACGCCGAGCGCCTCCCGCATGCGCTCACGCACCGCGTCCGGGTCCGCCACGTACTGCTCTCGCACCACGCCGGTCACGAGGGGCAAATCCAGCCCGTCTCCGGGCGTCACCCGCTTGAAGGGCTCGCCCTCCTCGTCCAGCACGTACAAATCCCCCAGCACCACCAGCGCCGACGGCGCGTGCTCTACCACTTGAATCGAAACGGCGGTGGGAAAGTGACGCGTCACCTCCACACTTCGCACCCACGGGTGCTGGAGCATGGCCCGCTCCAGCGCCGTCACGTCCAGCGAGAAGAGGTTCTGCCCCGGGGCCAGTCCCGACAGCCGCACCAGCTCCGCGCGCGAGGCGTGGGACAGTCCGGTAAACGACACCTCCTGCAGCTGGAAGCGGGGCGACGTGAGCGCCCAGGCGCGCAGCTCCACCCCGCCCCACACCAGGGCCGCGGTCAGCGCCGCGGCCAGCAAACCCTTGCCCACCGAAGGCCCATGGGCCCGCACCGCGCCCTTCACCGCCTCCTTCTGGTGGGCGGTGTCCTGACGGCGGCGGTTCTTGGATTTGCCGAAGGCCATAGAAAACAGGTGCGCATGCTGCGCGCGGAAAGAGCGCCGCGCCAGTTTTTGGCTACAGCCACGTCGCTGTAGCGGGGGGGCCGCAACAACCCCCCGGATTTTGAGAGAATGGAGGGTTGGACCGCTCAGGCCTTCAGGGAGGCCCCGAGCAGAATCCGCTCGCACAGCGCGGGGAAGTCGATGCCTCGACCCGCGGCGATCTTCGGCAACAAGCTGGTTTCCGTCATGCCCGGCAGCGTGTTGGTCTCCAGCACGAACACATCTCCTCCCTCGGTGATGATGACATCCGAGCGAGATGCCCCCTGGCATCCGAGCGCCCGGTGCGCGGCAAGGCACACCGCGTTCACGCGCTCATACTGATCTGCGGGCAGGGGTGCTGGGAAGAGGTAGTTCGTGCCACTGCCCGAGGTGTACTTCGCCGCGTGGTCGTAGAATTCACGCGCGACGACCACCTCGATGACGCCCAGGGCCTCGTCATCCAGCACGGCGCCCTGCACCTCGCGCCCCCGGATGAACTGCTCCACCAGCAGCGTGCCCGCGTACTTCGACGCGTCGTCCACGGCGGCGAGGTAGGCCTCCTTCGTCTTGCACACGTGCACGCCCACGCTGCTACCCTCGCGGCTGGGCTTGACGACCACGGGGAACGGGAAGGGCAGCGTGTCCGCCTCGGCCCGGGCGCTCGCCGCGTCGCGGAACGTCTTATAAGGAGGCGTGGGGATGCCGTGGGTGCTGAAAATCCACTTGGCATAGACCTTGTCCATGCCCACCGCCGAGGCGAGCACGCCACTGCCGGTGTAGGGGATGAAGAGCGACTCGAGCAGCCCCTGGATGGCGCCGTCCTCCCCATAGCGGCCATGGAGCGCCAGCCACGCCACGTCCACCTTCTCGGCGGCGAGGCGCGCGGCCACGTCCTTGCCCACGTCGATCTCCACCACGTCGTAGCCCAGCGAGCGCAGCGCCTTCGACACCGCGGCCCCCGTGCGCAGGGACACCTCGCGCTCCGAGGACAGCCCTCCCAGCAGCACACCGACGCGCTTGGTCTTCAGCTCGGACTTGGACAGGACGCTCACGGTCAAAACACTCCTACGCGCTTGACTTCGGGTTTGAGTTCGACGCCCTCCTGCTCCCGCACCCGCGTCTGCATCAGGGTGAGGAGCGAGAGCACGTCGTGGGCAGTGGCGCCGCCCAGGTTGACGATCCAGTTGGCGTGCAGCGGGGACACCTGCGCGCGCCCCAGAGTGTGGCCCTTCAGGTTCACCCGCTCAATCAGGCGTCCGGCGAAGTCGCCTGGCGGGTTGGTGAAGACACTGCCGAAGTTCGGCTGGCTCAGCGGCTGGGTGCGCTTGCGGTAGCCCAGGTCCGTGTCCATCGCCTGCTTGGAGGCCACGACGTCGCCCTTGGGGAGCCGGAAGCGCACCCGGGTGACGATGCCGCCCGCAGGCAGCTCGGAGTGCCGGTAGGCATGGGGCACCTCGGCCTTCGCCAGCCACCCCACCCCGTCCGCGGTGGCCACCTCCACCGCCTCCAGCACCCGGAAGCACTCGCCGTTCTTGGTGCCGGCGTTCATCGCCACCGCGCCCCCGAGCGTGCCCGGAATGCCGGCGAGGAACTCGGCCCCCACCAGCCCCTGGGCCCGCATCAGGTTGATGAGCCGGACGATGGCCGCGCCCGCCCCGAGCGTGAGCCGCCCCTCCGCCTCGTTCACCTCGGCCGTCTCCGGGAAGAGGTCCCCCGGCAGCCGCACGGTGATGCCGGGGATGCCGCCATCGCCCACCAGCGTGTTCGCCCCGCCGCCCAGGACGGTGATGGGGGTGCCCTCGCCGCGGGCCCACTTCAGCAGGGCCACGAGCGCCTCGGGCGTGCGCGGACGGACGAGCGCCTCGGCCGGCCCTCCCACCCGGATGCTGGTGAGGGGCGCCAGAGGCTCGTGGGCCTTCACCTCGCAGCCCTCCAGGAGCGCGAGGCGCTCCGGAAGGGGGGATGGGGTGCGCGGAACCATGCTCACGCGCCCTTAGCGGCTCCCGGCTTGCCCAGCAAGGCCAACAATTCCGGACCCACCTGGGTGATGTCGCCCGCGCCCAGGGTGAGGACGAGGTCCCCCTCCATGACGCGCTGGGCAAGCGCCGCGGACAGGTCCGCGCGCTTCTCCACGAACGTCACGTCCCGGTGGCCGTGGTCGCGGATGGCGTCCGCGAGCACGTCCCCGGTGGCCCCGGGGATGGGCTCCTCGCCCGCGCCGTAGACGCTGGTGACGAAGAGCACGTCCGAGTCATTGAAGGAGGTGGCGAACTCCTTGAACAGGTCATGCGTGCGCGTGTAGCGGTGCGGCTGGAAGGCCACCACCAGGCGGCGGCCAAAGGCCTTGCGCGCCCCGGCCAGCGTGGCCATCACCTCGGTGGGGTGGTGCCCGTAATCGTCCACCACGGTGACGCCGCCCACCTCCCCGCGCACGGTGAAGCGCCGCTGCACGCCGCCGAACTCCGCCAGCGCCCCGCGCACCATGTCCAGGGGAATCTCCATCTCCTCGGCCACGGCGATGACGGCCAGCGCGTTGAGGGCGTTGTGCGCGCCCACCATGCGCACGCGGAACTCGCCCAGCGGCTCATCGCGCCGGAAGGCCTGGAAGCGCGTGGTGAAGCCCTCCAGCGTCACACCCTCCAGCCGGTAGTCCGCCATGTGCGAGCTGCCGTAGGTGACGGCCCGCTTCTCCAGGCGCGGCAGGAGCGCCTGCACGTTCGGGTGGTCCAGGCACAGCACGTTCAGCCCGTAGAAGGGCACCCGGTTGCAGAACTCCACGAAGGCCGTCTGGAGCACCTCCAGCGTGCCGTAGTGGTCCATGTGCTCCGGGTCGATGTTCGTCACCACCGCGATGGACGGGTGCAGCTTGAGGAAGCTGCCGTCGCTCTCGTCCGCCTCCACCACCATGAGCTCGCTCTTGCCGAGCTTGGCGTTGGAGTCGAGCACGTTCACCTTGCCGCCCACCACCGCCGTGGGGTCCAGCCCCGCCGCCGAGAGCACCGTGGCCACCATGGAGGTGGTGGTCGTCTTGCCGTGGCTGCCGGCCACCGCCACCGCGTACTTCAGCCGCATCAGCTCGGCGAGCATCTCCGCGCGGGGGATGACGGGAATCTTGCGCTGGCGCGCGGCCACCACCTCGGGGTTGTCCTTCTTCACCGCCGAGGAGATGACCACCACGTCCGCGTGCACGAGGTTCTGCGCCCGGTGCCCCTCGAAGAAGGTGGCGCCCATGCGCGCCAGGCGGCGGGTGATGTCGCTCTCCTTCAGGTCCGAGCCCGACACCCGGTACCCCAGGTTGAGCAGCACCTCGGCGATGCCGCTCATGCCGATGCCGCCCAGCCCCACGAAGTGCACGTGCGCCGCGTGGCGCGTCTTGAAGAGGCTCTGCACCTTGCCGCCGGTCTTCGTCATGGCTTGCTCGCTTTGGACGTCTTCGGCGCCGCATCCTGCGGCTCGCGCTCGCGGCCGGCCGCCCCGTAGGTCTGGACCATCAGGTCCACGCACACGTCCGCCAGCTCCTTGGAGGCCTCGGGCCGGCCCAGCAGGCCCGCCTTCTTCTCCATCTGCTTGAGCCGCATCGGCTCGCTCTTCAGCAGGCGGATCTGCTCGGCCAGCTTCTGCCCCGTCAGCTCCGCCTCGCGGAACATCACCGCCGCCCCGGCCTCCACCAGCGCCCGGGCGTTGACGGCCTGGTGGTCATCCGTGGCGAAGGGGAACGGCACCAGGATGCTGGCCTTCTTGCAGACGGTCAGCTCCGCCAGGGTGGTGGCGCCCGCCCGGCACACCACGAGGTCCGCGCGGGCGTAGGCCGCGGACATGTCCTCGATGAACTCCACCACCTCGGCCTGGAAGCCCTGGTCCGCGTAGCCCTTGCGCACCCTCTCCACGTCGTTCTTGCCCGTCTGGTGCACGAAGCGGATCTGATCCTTCAAGTCCTTCAGGTGCTCCAGCGCGTCCACCATGCGCTGGTTGAGCCCCCGGGCGCCCAGGCTGCCGCCGAAGACGAGGACGGTGAAGTACTCGTGCGCCACGTGCGAGCGCAGGTAGTTGTCCATCAGCTTGCGGCGAATGGGGTTGCCCACGAGCTGGACTTTCCCCTCGGGGAAGAAGCGCCGCGCCTCGTCGAAGGCGACGAACACCACCTTTACCAGCTTGCCGAGCACCTTGTTGGTGAGCCCGGGCAGCGCGTTCTGCTCCTGCACCGCGGTGGGGATGCCCAGCATCCACGCGGCCAGCACCACCGGCCCGCTGGCGTAGCCGCCCACGCCCACCACCACGTCCGGCTTGTGGCGTTTGAGGATGCGGAACGAGGCGAGGAGGGCCATCGGCAGCGCCAGCAGCCCCTTGAGGAGCTGGAAGAAGCCCTTGCCTTTGAGGCCCTGCGCCTGGATGAACTCCAGCGGAAAGCCCGCCTGCGGCACCACGCGGGCCTCCAGGCCCCGCTCGGTGCCCACGAAGACGACCTGGTTGGCGTGGTGGCGCGTCACCACCTCCTCCGCCAGGGCGATGCCTGGGAAGAGGTGCCCCCCCGTACCGCCGCCAGCGATGAGGACCTTCACGCCGCTACCTCCCGCATATCGCCGCCCGTACGGACGGCCCGGTTACTGGCCCCTTGGGCCCCCGTGCTCAGCGACAACAACACCCCGGCCGCCCCCATGAGCACCACCAGCGAGGTGCCTCCATAGGAGACGAACGGCAGCGTCAACCCCTTGGTGGGCAAGAGCCCCATGGCCACGCACATGTTCACCGCCGCCTGGAAGGCGACGATGGAGGTGAGCCCCAGCCCCAGGTACGTGCCGAACGTCTCCGGCGCCGCCAGGCTCACGCGCACCCCGCGCCAGATGACGATGGCATAGAGCGTCACCAGCAGCGCCACGCCGATGAGCCCCAGCTCCTCGCCGATGATGGCGAAGATGAAGTCCGTGTGCGCCTCGGGCAGGAAGAAGAGCTTCTGCCGCCCATCCCCCAGCCCCAGCCCCGTCAGCCCGCCCGAGCCGATGGACATGAGCGACTCGGCCACCTGGTAGCCGGTGTCGTGCCGGTGCGCCCACGGGTCCAGGAAGGCGAGCACGCGCTTCATGCGGTAGGGGCTCGTGGCGATGGCCACGTATGCCAGCGGCAGCGCCAGGAGCACCGAGCCCACCAGGTAGCTGAGCTTCGTGCCGGCCGCGAACAGCAGCACGAACAGGAGGAAGACGAGCAGCACGCTGCTGCCGAAGTCCGGCTGGCGCATGCAGAGGGCCACCAGCACGCCGCACAGGGCCAGGTGGGGCAGGAAGCCCACGGAGAAGGTGGCCACCTTCTCGCGCTTCTTGGCCAGCGAGTAGGACAGGTAGACGACCCAGGCGAACTTGGCCACCTCGGCTGGCTGCAAGCCGAAGCCCGGGAAGCGGATCCACCGCCGCGCCCCGCCCGCCGTGGTGCCGATGCCCGGGATGAGCACCAGCACGAGTAGCACCACCGTGACGAGCAGCAGCGGGTAGGCCAGGCGCGCCAGGCGGCGCCAGCCGACCTTCATCGCCACCGCCATGGCCACCACGCCCATGCCCGCGGCCATGAGCTGGCGCTTGAGGAAGTACAGGCTGTCGCCCAGCTTGTCCTGCGCGAGGATGGCGCTCGCCGAGTAGACCATCACCAGGCCCAGCGCCACGAGCGCCAGCACGGCGCACAGCAGGAGCGGATCGAACCGCACGGGCGCGGCAGCGGATGTCTTCATGCGCGGGGCCTCAGAGCGCCTTCACCAGGCGTTTGAACGTCTCGCCCCGGTCCTCGAAGTTCTTGAACTGATCGTACGACGCGCACGCGGGCGACAGCAGCACCGTGTCCCCCTGCCTCGCCAGCTCGCGTGCTCTCCGGACGGCCACGTCCAGCGTTCCACAGGCATGCACCGGGGCCACCCCTTGGTAGGCGGCGGCGAGCAGCTCCGCGTCCTGGCCGAGGGTCAGCACCGCCGTCACCTTGCCCCGGCCCTCGTCCACCATGGGCTGGTAGGGCGCTCCCTTGCCCTTGCCCCCCGCGATGAGCAGCAGGTTTCCCGGAAAGGCGCGCAACGCCACCAGGACGGAATCCACGTTGGTGGCCTTGGAGTCGTTCACCCACTCCACCCCGTCTAGCACACGCACGCTCTCCAGCCGGTGCGGCAAGCCCGGGTAACCCTCCAACCCCGCCTGCACCGCCTCGCGCGGCACGCCGCCCAGCCGGGCCAGCAGCGTGGCGGCCATCGCGTTCTGCGCGTTGTGGGCCCCCCGCAGGGCCCGGTTCGTCAGCGTGTATGCCTCGCCCAGGAAGTCCAGGCGGAAGCCTCCCTGCTGGGCGACGGCCAGCCCCGCCAGCGCGAGCGCGCCCACCGGCTTGCCGGTGACGCTGAACCCGTAGACCGGCACCTTCGCCTGGCGTGCCAGCGCCACCACGTCCGGGTCATCCACGTTCACCACCGCGAAGTCGCCCGCGGCCTGGTTGAGGAAGATGCGCGTCTTGGCCTGGCCGTAGGCCGCGTGGCTCTCGTATCGGTCGATGTGGTCCGGGGTGAGGTTGAGGAGGGCGGCGCCCCGGGCGCGCATCGCCTGAATGCCCTCGAGCTGGAAGCTGGAGAGCTCCACCACCAGCGCGTCCCATTCTCCCGGCGTCAGGGCGGCCTCGGAGAACGGACGGCCCAGGTTGCCGCCCACGAACGTCCGGCCACCGCCCCGGGCGAACAGCTCGCCGGTCAGCGCCGTGGTGGTGCTCTTGCCGTTGGTGCCGGTGATGCCGAACAGGGGCACCTTCGCGAGGAAGCGCCACGCCAGCTCGATCTCGCCCCAGATGGGCACGCCTGCTTCGCGCGCGGCCCGCAGCTCCGGCCGGGCCAGCGGCACGCCAGGGCTCACCACGATGAGGCGCTGGGACTCCAGCAGCCCCGGCGGCACCGGGCCGTGGACGAGCGTCACGCCCAGCGCTTGAAGCTCCCCGGCCACCGCGCCCAGCGCCGCCGCGTCCCGCTCGTCCAGCGCCGTCACCTGGGCGCCGTGCGCGCACAGCAGCCGGATGGCCGCCACCCCACTCTTCGCCAGCCCGAATACCAGGACCTTCTGACCGGACAGCGAGAGCTCCATGGGACGCGGCTCCTGGCTTAGCGGAGTTTGAGGGACAGCAGCGCCACGCCGCCACACAGGATGGCGACGATCCAGAAACGGACGATGATCTTCGGCTCGGCCATGCCCTTGAGCTCGAAGTGGTGGTGCACGGGCGCCATGCGGAAGACGCGCTTGCCCGTCGTCTTGAAGGAGACGACCTGAATCATCACGCTCAGGATCTCCGCGAAGAAGATGCCGTGGATGATGGCGGACACCACCTCGTTCTTGGAGAGCACCGCGAGGCCGCCCAGCGCGCCGCCGAGCGCCAGCGAGCCCACGTCGCCCATGAACACGGAGGCCGGGTAGGTGTTGAACCAGAGGAACGCGATGCCGGCGCCCACGATGCTGGCGCAGAACACGGACAGCTCCGCGCCGCCCGGCACCTGGAGGATGCCCAGGTACTCGTAGAGCGGCTTGGCCACCACGCGCGTCACGCCGTTCACCGTGGCCGAGTCCGCGATGTTCAGCGTGGTGCCCGCCACGTAGCAGAGCACCGCGAAGGTGGTGGCCGCGACGATGGTGGGCACGATGGCCAGGCCATCCAGGCCGTCCGTGAGGTTCACCGCGTTGGAGGTGCCCACCACGACGAACCAGCCGAACACCACGTAGAACCAGCCCAGGTCCGGGTTGAACCAGTGCGTGGGCACGAAGGGCAGCGTCAGCTTCGTGTTGATGAGCAGCGAGGGGCCGAAGGAGCCATCCGGCTGCGTCCACGTGCACATCAGCCCGAAGACGGCCACGAGGTAGAAGAAGGTCTGCAGCGCCATCTTCTTGCGGCCCGCCAGGCCCTTCGAGTTGCGCTTGGACAGCTTCAGCCAGTCATCCAGGAAGCCGATGAAGCCGTAGCCGAAGGTGAGCAGCAACATCACCCACACCACCCGGCTCTTGAGGTCCGCGAACATCAGCGTCCCGCCGGCGATGCACAGGAGGATGAGCTGGCCGCCCATGGTGGGCGTGCCCTTCTTCTTCTGGTGCGTGTCGGGCGTGTCCTCGCGCACGTTGCTCTGGCCGTGCTGCTTCAGGCGCAGCCGGGCGATGAGCTTGGGGCCAATGAGCATCCCCAGTACCAGCGCGAACACCCCGGCCGCGACGATGCGGAAGGTGGGGTAGCGCAGGAAGTTGAGGAACCGGCCCGCCTCGGAGTCTTTGAGCCACTCATACAGCAGGAACAGCACTAGTGAACTCCTCCGGGTGCCGCGGCGCCCGTGAGGGCCGCCACCACCCGCTCCAGACGCATGCCCCGGCTTGCCTTCACCAGGACCACATCCCCCACCTTCAACCGGGACTTCAGCCAGTCCACCAGCGCTCCAGGCTCCGTGAAGTGGGCCGTTGCCTCACCCAGGCGCGAGGCCGCCTGAAAGCCCTTCTCCGAGCGCGGGCCGAAGAAGGCCACGAGCTGCGCCTTGCCAGCCGCCTGGGCCCCCAGCGCCGTGTGCTCTTCCAATTCGCCCGGGCCCAGCTCCAGCATGTCCCCGAGCACCGCCACCGCGCGGCCGCCGGGCCCCACCAGCGTGCGCAGCGTATCCAGCGCCGCCGCCATGGAGGCCGGGTTGGCGTTGTAGCAATCATCCACCACGGTGACGCCGTTCAGCCCGTCCACCACGTTGAGCCGCCGCGCGTACGGCCGCGCCGACTCCAGGCCGCGCACGCACTCCTCCGGCGAGTAGCCCAGCGCCAGCGCCAGGGCGAAGGCCCCGGTGGCGTTGAGGGCGTTGTGCTCGCCGATGAAGTGCAGCCGCACCGCCCAGTCCCGCCCCTGGGTGCGCACCGTCAGCGCCAGCCCCTCGCGGCCCCGGGTCTCCACGTGCGCGAGGCGCACGTCCGCGTCCTCCGAGCGTCCGAAGGTGAGGCGCTTGCCCCGGCCCTTCGCGGCCTGCGCGGGGATGAGCGGGTCATCCAGGTTCACCACCGCCACGGCCTCGGGCGACAGCTCCCGGAACAGCTCCCCTTCCGCCTCGGCCACGCCCTCCAGGCTGCCCAGCCCCTCCAGGTGCTCGGGCTGCACCACGGTGATGAGGCCCGCCTGGGGCTGAATCACGCGCGTCAGCCGGGTGATTTCTCCCGGGCGGTTCATCCCCGCCTCGATGACGGCCGCGACGTGGGAGTCCTCCAGGCGCAGCAGCGTGAGCGGAACGCCCACCTCGTTGTTGAGGTTTCCTTCCGTCTTCAGCGCGGGCCCCCGCGTGGCGAGGATCGCGCCCACCATCTCCTTCGTCGTCGTCTTCCCGTTGGAGCCGCCCACCGCCCCCACCGGAATGCGGAAGCGCTCGCGGTGGAACCGGGCGAGGGCGCCCAGGGCCGCCAGTGTGTCCGGCACCTCGTACAGGGGAAAGTCCGCGGGCAGCTCCGGCAGCGCCTGCCCCGCGCGCACCACCGCCCCCGCGGCGCCGCCCGCGTGGGCCTGCGCCAGGAAGGTGTGCGCATCGAAGCGCTCCCCCTGGAGTGCCACGAAGAGGCACCCCTGCGGCAGGGAGCGGGTGTCCGTGGAGAGGGCCGGGTAGGACCCGGGAGCGGTCCCACCCCGCCGGTGGGCCCCGGTCGCCTTCAACACGTCTGCGTCGGAGAATCGAGCGGCCATAAAGAGGATCCGGGGTTGCGATCCGGGGACTGCTCAGGCCGGGGGACGGCTCGCCAGCGCCTTGGTCGCCGCCTCGCGGTCGTCGAACTGGCGCTTCTCGGTGCCGATGAGCTGGTACGTCTCGTGGCCCTTGCCCGCGACGAGCACCACGTCGTCCTCGCGCGCCATGCCCACGGCCGTCTCGATGGCGGCGCGGCGGTCCACGTCCACCAGGTAGCCCTTCTCGCCGCTCTTGGCCTTGCCCGCGGAGATGCGGCGCAGGCCGCCCTTCTCGAGGCCCGGCGTCACCTGGGCGATGATCTCCTCGGGGTCCTCCGTGCGCGGGTTGTCGCTCGTGACGACCACCAGGTCGGCGCCCTCGGCCGCCGCGGTGCCCATCAGCGGGCGCTTGCCCTTGTCACGGTCCCCGCCGCAGCCGAACACGACGATGACGCGGCCCTTGGCCAGCGTGCGCGAAGCCTCCAGCGCGCGCTTGAGCGCATCATCCGTGTGCGCGTAGTCCACGAGCACCGCCGGCGCGGGCCCGGGCATGTAGTTCTCCACGCGCTCCATGCGGCCCGGCAGGCCGCCCATGCGCTCGATGCCCAGCTTCACATCCGCGCGGGCGATTCCCGCGCCCAGCGCCACACCGGCCGCCGCGAGGATGTTCTCCAGGTTGTGCGGCCCCACCAGACGGCTCTTGATGGAGATGTCCCCCGCGGGCGTCTTCAGCGTGGCCTTGATGCCCTGCAGCGAGAAGGAGACATCCGCGGCGGAAATCTCCCCGGCGCCCTGGCGGCTGAACTTCCACGCCATGCGCTTCTGGCCGCGCAGCTCGTTGTAGACGCGCGAGGCGTAGGTGTCGTCCCCGTTCACCACGGCGACGCCGGTGGCCGAGAGGTTCTCGCCGAAGAGGCGGCGCTTGGCCTGGAAGTACTCCTCGAGGTCCTTGTGGTAGTCGAGGTGGTCGCGCGACAGGTTGGTGAAGGCCGCGGCCTTGAAGGTCAGCCCGTGCACGCGCTCCTGCACCAGGGCGTGGCTGGACACCTCCATCACCACCGTCTCCACGCCGGCATCCACCATCTCGCGGAAGATGCGGTGCAGCTCCAGCGGGTCCGGCGTGGTGTTGGCCGTCTCCACCACCTTGCCGCCAATCTTGTAGCCCAGCGTGCCGATGACGCCCGTGGAGGCGTACGCCGCGGTGCTGATGGCCTCCAGCAGGTACGCCGTCGTCGTCTTGCCGTTGGTGCCGGTGACGCCCAGCAGGGTGAGCTGCTGCGCGGGCCGGCCGTAGAAGTTGGCCGCGATGAGGGCCAGGGCCTTGCGCGCGCTGCTGACCTTGAAGAAGGGCACCTGCGAGGAGCCCACCGGCTTCTCGGACACCACCGCCACCGCGCCGCGGGAGACCGCCTCGCCCACGTACTGGGCGCCGTCTTCCTTCGTGCCCGGAACCGCCACGAAGAGGTCGCCAGGCTTCACGCGGCGGGAATCCTGCGTCACCCCCGTCACATCGACCGAGGAACGGCCGCCTGACACCTGCTCGGCACCACACCCTGCGAGGACATCCGTCAGCTTCATCTTTTCCCCTTCACACGCACTACAAGCACGGGCCCCAGTCTGGTGCGGCCTCAGGGCCGCATCGCCAGATCCAGCGTCACCCGAGCCCCCTTTTCCACCAGCGAACCGGCGGCGGGGGTTTGCGATACCACGCGTCCACTGCCCAACAGTTGTGGCTCCAGCGCCGCGGCGAGCAGTTTCACCACGGCCTCGCGCCCTGCCTGCCCCTGCACGTCCGGTACACGCACCGTGCCGTCCCCCTGCACTTCCTGTTCGGCCACGGCGGGCTTCTCGGGAAGAGGCTTGGGGCTCAGAGGGGATTTCACCGCCACCGGAGGCGCGACCGGTGCTTCCGCAACCGCCGGCGCGGCCGTGCGCGAAGGCGGCACGGCCAGGTGCGCCATGGCGGCGGTTGCGATTTCCTTGAAGGCGGGGGCAGCCACGCGTCCCCCGTACACGTCCGTCTTCGGCTCGTCCACCACTACGAGTATGACGGCACGAGGATTCTCGGCCGGCACCACGCCAGCGAAGGAGGCGATGCGCTTGTCCGAGTACCCCCTGGCCACCGGGTCGGCCTTCTGGGCGGTGCCCGTCTTTCCGGCAACCCGGTATTCTTCCATGGCGGCCCGGACGGCGGACCCTTCCTTGGTCACCACGCTTTCGAGCATGTTCACGACGCGGCGGGCCGTCTGGGATGACACGACGCGGCGTACTTCCAGGGGCCGGTTCTCCAGGAGCACCACCCCGTCGGGGTCCACCACCTTGGAGACCAGGTAGGGCCGCATCAGCACCCCGTCATTGGCCAGCGCCCCGTAGGCGGCGGCGAGCTGCACCGCGGTGGCCGTCATGCCCTGGCCGAAGGACTGGGTGGCCAGCGCCACCTCGGCCTTGGGAAAGGGGATGACGCCCTTGCCCTCGCCCGGCAGCGCCAGGCCCGAGCGCGCCGCGAAGCCGAACTCCTGGTAGTAGCGCACCAGCCTCTCGCGCCCCAGCGCCTGCGCCACCTTGGCGGTGCAGATGTTGGAGGAGTTCTGGAGGATGCCCTCGGCGGTGAGCCAGCCGTTCGGGTGGGTGTCGTTGATGGTGTGGCGGCCGATGCGCCACGAGCCGTTCTCGCAATAGAAGAGCTCGTCGGTCTTGATGGCGCGCGTCTCCAGCGCGGCGGCCACGACGAAGGACTTCATCGTCGAGCCGGGCTCGAAGGTGTCCAGCGCGGCCCGGTTGCGCAGCGTGCTGCGGTCCAGCTGCTCGGGGGTGTTGGGGTTGAAGCGCGGGTAGTTGGCCAGCGCGAGAATCTCCCCCGTCTTCGGGTCCAGCACCACCGCCATGCCGCCCACGGCCTTGGCGTCCTCCGCGGCGCGCGACAGGGCCTTCTCCGCCACGTATTGGAGGTGGCGGTCCAGCGTCAGCGTGACGGTGGCGCCCTGGCGCTCCATGGGGTCCAACGCGCCGCCCTGCATGAGCAGCTTGCGCCCCTTTGCATCCCGGAGCCCCGACAGGCGCGAGTTCTGGCCGGACAGCTCGTCATCGAAGCCCAGCTCCAGCCCCTCCAGGCCCCGCCCGTCCGTGCCCACCACGCCCACCACCTGCGCGGCCAGCTCGCGCTGGGGGTAGAAGCGCTTGGGCTCCTTCATGAACCCCAGCCCGGGCAGCCCCAGGGCCTTCACCGCCTCCACCTCCTGGGGCTTCGCCTGGCGCTTCACCCACACGAAGCGCTTGCCACGCGCCAGCCGGGCGTGCAGCTCCTCGGCGTCCAGCTTCAGCGCCTTGGCCAGCGCGCGCGCCGCTTTGCGCTCGTCCTCCAGCAGGGAGGGGTCAATCCAGATGGAGTCCACCTCCACGCTCTGGGCCAGCGGCGCGCCGCGCCGGTCGAAGATGTCCCCGCGCCGGGCGGGAATCTCGATCTGGCGCACGTACTGGTCCTTCGCCATGCCGTGCAGCTTGTCGCGCTCGTAGACCTGCAGGAAGACGGCACGGCCGAAGGCCACCGCGAGCAGGCTCAGGAAGAGCCCTCCCAGCAACGTCACGCGCAGCTTGAGCCAGCGCGCATGAGGCTCCACGGACCGCGAGGCCTTCAGGTCTCTCACCGGGCATCCCCCCGGCCCGCCACGCGCACGCCTGGCACCATCCGGGCCTCGGCGCGCACCGCGGCGCGCTGGGTCCCTGGCAGCTCCGGCGACAGCGCCACCACCGCCGAGCCCGAGGGCATGGCCATGCCGAGCTGCTCGCGCGCCGCGCGCTCGAGCCGGGAGGGCGCCCGGAGCGTGGCCAGCTCCAGCTTCAGCCGGTCATTCTCGCGCGTCAGCGAGCGCCCCTCGGCCTCCGCGCGCGACATCCGGTAGCCCATGTCCACCACCATCACCCGGCTCGTCACGTGGAGGATGCCCACGGCGGCCAGCAGGGCGAAGAGGAGCACCGCGGGAAACAGGTGCAGGAGCACCCGGCCCACCGAGGCACCGTTGCGGGAACTCACCGGACTCATCGAATCTTCTCCACCGCGCGCAAGTGCGCGCTGCGAGAGCGGGGGTTGAGCTCCACCTCGTGCTCCGAGGCGGAGATGGCCTTCTTCGTCACCGGGGCAAAGTCACCCTCGCCGCCGCACACGCACACCGGCAGGCCCGGGGGGCACTTGCACCTGCCCACGAGGTCGCGGAATGCCTCCTTCACCTTGCGGTCCTCCAGGGAGTGGAACGCGATGACCGCCGCGCGCCCGCCCACCTTGAGCAGCCGGGGCAGCGCGGAGAGCAGCGCATCCAGCGCCTCCAGCTCCCCGTTGACGGCCATGCGCAGGGCCTGGAACGTCTTGGTCGCGACATGAATGCGCTGGGGCCAGGCCTTGCGCGGCACCGCGCGCTTCACGGCCTCGGCGGCCTCCAGGGTGCGCGTGGGCAGCGCCCGCTTGAGCTCCCGGGCGATGGGCCGCGAGAAGGACTCCTCGCCCAGCTCATAGATGATGCGCGCCAGCTCCCGCTCGTCCTCCTCGGCGATCAGCTCCGCGGCGGTGCGCCCCTCGGCGCCCATGCGCATGTCCAGCGGCCCATCGTGATTGAAGGAGAAGCCGCGCTCGGCGACATCGAGCTGGGGCGAGGACACGCCCAGGTCCACGAGCACGCCGTCCACGGGCAGCACGTCCGCGGCCACCTGGAGCAGCTGCCCGAAGTTGCCCGCGCGGGCCTGGAAGTGGGCATGGCCCGCCAGCCGGGCCGTGGCCGCGGCGAGCGCCACCGGATCCCGGTCGACGCCAATCACGGTGGCGCCCCGGACGAGGAGCGCCTCCGTGTGGCCACCGCCGCCCAGGGTTCCGTCGAGGATCACCTTGCCCGCTCCCGGTTGCAGCAAGTCCACCGCCTCCGTGAGGAGCACGGTCTGATGGCTGAAGGCCAAAGAAGGACGCCTTGGTTAGACGAAGGGAGCCCGCGAGAGCGCGAACGCGGCCCGGGCATCATTCATGTGGGGGTAGACTTCGAATGCGCCGTAGGCGCCCGCGGCGCGGAAGATGGCGGCCAGGTACGGCGAGAGCCCCGACAGCTTGATGTCCCCGCCGGCGCGGCGGTAGCCCTCCACGCGCGCCACCAGCGCCTTCACGCCGCGGTAGTCCAGGTGGCCCACCTCGCTGAAGTCGACCACCGCCTGGCGCAGCCCGCGCTGGAGCCGGCGCAGCAGGTCCTCGGACACCTGCAAGAGGTCCTGCTCGCTCAGCTCCCCTTCCAGGCACAGCGTCTCCACGCGCCCGCTCACCGCGCCCGCCGGGATGGACTGCCTCGACTCCGATGCCCAGTTCATACGCTCTCCACCCTCTCGGGTTTCCCGTCTTCCGTCGAGAAATCGGCTACTGCTTCAGCTCCGCGAGCACCCGCGCCACATCGGCCGAGTCCGCCGCGGCCCGCGCCTCTTCCTGGGCCTTGGCCCAGCCGTCGCGGCTCCACAGCTCGATGACCTTCACCATCCCCACCCACACCAGGTCCTTCTCCAGCTTCGCGTGGGCCCGCAGCGAGGGCGGGATGAGGATCCGCCCCAGCTTGTCGAGCGGACACTCCTGCGCGCTCGCCACGTACAGCCGCATCAACGTCTTCACCCCTGGCTCCATGGGGCTGCGCCGGCCCAGCGCTGTCTCCAGCGCCTCCCACTCGCGCACCGGGTACGCGTGCAGGCACGGGTCCAACGCCGTGGTGAGGATGAGCCGCTCGTCGTAGGCGCCCACCAGCGTTTCGCGAAGCCTCGCCGGGAGGCTCGTCCGCCCCTTTGCGTCAACTTGGTGCTCATAGACGCCACGGAACACGCGGAGCGCTTCCCCTCAGGAACGTTCCACCCACTTCACCACCGACAGGGACTTCTCACCACTTCTTCCCACCCTTTGCCACCGGGCCGCGGAAAATACGCGTGGCTTCCCACCCGGTCAAGAAATGCAACAGGCATGGATCTGCCTGGAACGCGGTGTTGAATGCTTCGGGCCCGAAGTGTTGACCGCGGACAACCGCAAAGCGGGATCAATCAGGCCTGACAGTGCTCCCCGGAACGGAGGCCTCGCCCGGGGAGGCCTGGCCTTGTGTTTTCGGGCAGCACGCCAGAGAGTGGGTGGGTGAGCATGCAGAACTCTCCGGAGAACGAGTCCAGCGTCCGCCTCAAGGTGTCCTACAAGACGCCCGAGGCCCTCATTGACGAGTACACCCGGAGCGTCAGCCAGGGCAGTGTCACCCTGGAGACGCGGCGCAGCCTGACGCGCGGCACGCGCTTCGTCTTCGAGATGCAGGCCGAAGGGGTGGACCGTCCGGTGGAGGTGGTGGGCGAAGTCGTCCACGTGACGCCCCGGCCGGGCGGCCGCTACCACCTGACCGTGCGCTACGGCATGAGCACGGACCGGGCCGCGCTCGACGCGGTGCTCCAGCGCATCTTCGCCCAGGAGCAGGAGAAGCTGCGGCGCTACCCGCGCATCCCGCTGAACGTGCGCGCCATCGAGTCCACGCCCTTCTCCCCGGCCTTCTACGTGCGGGACATCTCCCGCGGCGGCGTCGGCATGGAGGTGGATGCCGCCTCGCTGCCGCCCATGGTGCGCGTGGGCGCGCCCTTCCTCCTGGAGATGGAGCTGGCGCCCGGCCCGCTGCTGCTGCCCGGCGAGGTGGTGTGGACCTCGACGGCCTTCCGGGCCCACTCGCCCGTCACCCCCATCTTCGGCATCCACTTCAAGCCGCTGCCGCAGGAGACCGCGGACCGGCTGGAGGCGCTCTTGACGCTGGAGTCGCTGCCCCCTGGCCCCTGGTGGGCCCGCGTCTCCTTTGGCCAGGAGGCCCTGTCCCGGCTCACCTGAGCCTCATGGGGCAGGCGTGGGGTACACCAGGCAGAGCGTCTCGAAGAGGGGCTCTCCCGGCGCGGTGTACACCCCGCTCAGCGCCCGCGCCGCCTGCGCCAGCTCCGTGCCAAACGAGGGCACCAGGCAGAGGTCCTCGGCCGTCTTGAAGCGGCCCTTGAGCAAGCCCAGCCCCCGGCGCAGCGTGGCGATGTCCTGCTTGCCGCCGCGCACGGGGACGGAGGGCCCGTTGGGGTCGCCCCCGGGCAGCTTGCCCACGCTCGTGGACAGCTCGAAGCCATCCGCGCGCTGGATGATGCGCAGCTTGCCGGGCGCCACCTCCGCGAGCCACTCCCGGAAGCCCACCTCGTCCCGCAGGACGAGCCGGTACGCCACGTCCGCGTCCGGGTGACGGAGCCACACCGCCTCGGCGGCCTGGCGCAGCACCGCCAGCAGCTCGGAAGCCTGAGCCAGGAAGGTGTCCGCGCCGGGCACGAGGAGCACGGCCTTGCCCCGCACGCGCCCGGCCAGCCGGGACGCCTCCGCCGGCACGCGGGGCGAGAACGTCTCCCCGTCGAGCCGGACGGTCTCCCCCGCGAGCTCCAGCCGCAAGGCCTTCTCCGGGAGCGCCTCGCCGAACACCTCCGCCGGCGCGGGCTGGAGCCCGGGGTCTTCCCCGCCTCCATCCCGCCCCGGGGCGGCCAGCGTGGGCAGCGGCGCGGGCGCCAGGGTGGCGAGGGGCGCCGCGGGCTTCTCCTCCCGGCACCCCGCCCCCCACGCCAGCACGGCCAGCGCCGCCAGCGCCCGGCCCTTCATGGCACGGTGTTCCCGGCGGTGGGCGCCTCTGGGGGAAACGCCTCGAGGACGCAGGCCGCATCGGCCAGTCCGTGCGTCGCGGCATGCCCGGCCGCCTCCCGCGCCTCGCGAAAGAGGACCATGTCCTGGAAGCGGCTGGCGTTGCTGGTGCGGCCCGCGTCGCGGATGTAGATGGCCTTCACGCGGCCGGGAAACTCCTCGCGGATCTGCGCGTAGATTTCGGGATCCTTCTCGCCCGAGTCCCCCACCAGCACCACCGGCTGGGGAAACTCGCGCAGCAACCGGCGGAGGGTGGGCTGCTTGTAGTTGGAGAGCGTGCCCGGGCCGAGGTTCCTCAGGTACAGCCCGAACGGGGGAAACCGGTGGCGCCCCAGGAAGGAGGCCACCCGCGGCACGTACTGCACGGGCGAGCCGCTCACCAGCGCGAAGGCCGGGGCCGCCGGGGCCCGGAGGCACCCATAGAAGTCCGCCATGCCGGGGACCACCTCCTGCGAGTCCGCATCGCGCAGCAGGGCCGACTCCACCAGCTTCGCGGGCTTGGTGACATGGCTGACCGCCAGCGTGTCATCGAAGTCCGAGATGACGAGAAAGGGGGTCTCGTCCGCGACGATCTCCACGCCCACGGTGGCCTCCGCCCCGCCCGCCTTCGCCTGCGCCAGGGCGAACCCGGTGGCAAAGGACGTCCCCTCCGGCGGCGGCAGGTTCACCTCGAAGTGCCCCTCGCATCCGCTGGTCACCGTGGCGGTGGCCCCCAGGAAGGAGACCTCCACCCGGGCCCCTTCCCAGGCCGGGGCGGTGAGGCGGCGCAGGTTGCGCGACAGCACGGAGCTTCCCGCCGAGGGCGCCTCCTTCAAGACGCGCCCCTGGAGCACCACCCCCCGGGCCCGGCCCAGGGCCGGATAGAGCAGCACCGCGGGCCCCGCGGACGCGGGCACGGAGACAAGGAGCAGCACGGCGAGGAGCAGGTGGCTGAAGCGCACGGGAAGGGCCCAAAGAGAACGCACCCGCCTCCTGTAGCGGAATGGAGCATCCTGTAGCCAAAAAATTGATCGCCGGGGCGTCTTCCCTACCCTGTCGCGCATGCAGACCGTGCCCACGGCGGGCATGCGAGGGGAGAGCTGTCATGAGGAAGTGGCTGACCATCCTGGCGCTGGGTACCGTGGCGACGGCGGCTGGAGCGATGTCTTCCCGGGTCACCGCCGCCCCCGAGACAGGCCCCAGCGCCGCCGAGGTGGAGGCCCGGGTGGATGCGCGCCTGCGTGAGGTGCTTCACACCCACTTGGCGGCCCAGCAAGCGGATGCGCGCACGGCGGCAATCCTCCGGTAATCTCGTGGCATCCCGCGGCGCTCGGTGGTACGACCGCCGCTTGAGCCCGTTGCCCTTACCCTAACGAGGGGACATGCCAGAAGGACTCCAGCTCTCCGTCGGTGACCGAGTGGTGTACCCCAACCAGGGGGTGTGCCTCATCTCGGCCATCGAAGTGAAAGAGGTGGCCGGTCAGAAGCTCACGTTCGTCACCATGCGCCGGGAAGAGGACGGCGCGGTGGTGATGGTGCCCCAGGCCAAGGTACAGGCCATTGGCGTGCGCAAAGTGGCTGGCCCTGAAGAGGTCGAGCAGATCTACGCCTTCCTCCGGTCGGACAGTGACAAGGCCGACCTGGACTGGAAGCAGCGCGCCCGCACCAACCTGGACCGGATGACCCAGGGCGGCATCCTCGGCCTGGCCGAGGTCGTCAAGGGGCTCCAGGTGCTCAGCGAGCTGCGGCCGCTGCCCACCAAGGAGCGGGAGCTCTACGACAACGCCCGGCACCTGCTCGTCAGCGAGGTGGCCGCCGCGCTGAGCATTCCCGAGGTCAACGCCGAGGACTCCATCGACATCGTCCTGTTCCCGCCGGGCAAGGAGCGCCCCAAGCGCACCGCGGCGGAGTTCAAGACGCGCGGCGAGGACGACGAGGACCTGGGGCTCGAAGGCGACCTGCTGGGGCTCGAAGGCGACCTGGACCTGCCCGCCGAGGAGGAAGAGGCCCCGCCCGAGGAGGAGTCCTCCGAGTCCGAGGAAGCCGCCGGAGACGAGGACGAGGAGGGCGCCCCCAAGAAGGCCGCTCCCGCCGCGGAAGAGGGCGCGGAGGGCGAGCCCCCGAAGCGCAAGCGGGGCCGTCCCCCCAAGCCCAAGCCGGAGGGCGAGGCCGCCGAGGCCGCCGCGCCCAAGAAGCGGGGCCGCCCGCCCAAGCCCAAGCCGGAGGGCGAGGCCGCCGCGCCCGCCGCGCCCAAGAAGCGGGGCCGTCCGCCCAAGAAGAAGCCCGAGGGTGAAACCGAGTAGTTCCGCCGAGGTGATTGCCCGTGATTCGCGTGGTGACGCTGGACCCCTTCGATGACAAGCTGCTGGCCAAGTTCAGCCGCACGCTCTACACGGCGTTCGGCGTGGGCAGCGAGAACTCGGGCAGCGTGGAGCTGCCCTCCGGCCAGTCCGATCCCTTGGATGCCGAGAAGGTGCTGGAGCAGCTCAAGGGCGTGCGGGCCTACAAGGACGACAAGGTCCTGGTCCTCACCTCGCGCAAGCTGAAGGACCGGCAGCTGCCCAGCGGGACGGCGCCCACGCACGGCTTCGCGCGGTTCGGCAAGGACCGGGCGATCATCTCCACCCACGGCCACAAGGACCTGGAGGCGGGCCTCAAGGCCGTCTCCCGGCACGCGCTGCACCAGCTGGGGCACCTGTGGGAGCTGCACCACTGCCTGGATCCGCGCTGCGCCATGTACCCGCCCTGGACGCCGTCGTTCTCCGCGGGCGAAGCGAGCTTCTGTACCTTCTGCCGCGAGAAAAGTGAGCAGAAGATCCGCCTTGCCAAGTCCTAGCCGCACCCTGCGCGCCCTCCCCCGGGTGGAGCTGGGAGGGCTGCTGCTCGTGGCGGTGCTGTGCCTCGTCTTCCAGCTGCGGCTTCCCGGACGGCTCCCCACGGAGGCGGACCACCGCGCCGTGCGCGAGCACCTCCAGGCCCAGCTGCGCCCCGGGGACGCCGTGCTGCTCTTCCCTGGGTGGACGGAGCGCGCCCGGCTGTTCGTGCTTCCGGAAGTCCCCGTGTACGGCCACTGGGGCTCGGACCGTGAGGACCTGAAAGACCATCCGCGCATCTGGGTGCTGGCCCAGCCGGAGCTGCCCCGGGCGGATGCAGCGGCCTTTCAGGAGGCGTTCCTGCCGGGCCGCACCGTGGCGGGCGAACGCTTCCAGGCCGGCCCGCTCACGCTGACGCCCTACACGAATGGCCGGTACCGGCCGCGGCGCTGGAGCGCCCTCCAGGCCTTCGCCACCGCCCGCGTCTACCTGGAGTCCCCGGAGGGCCAGCGCCAGCCGTGCCCCTTCAACGGCCAGGCCTACCGCTGCCCGGGAGCGCCCTACCTTTATATGGCGCCCGAGTGGCATGAGTTCCACTACGCCCCCCGCCGCTGCCTGTGGATGCACCCGCCGGGCGGGGCCGGGCGGCTGGTGGCGGAGTTCGACGGGGTGCCCGGGGGCACGGGGCTCCGGCTGGAAGGAGGCCTCATCGCCGAGGCCGCCGTGCGCAAATCCCCAGCCCTCTCCCCCACGCGGATGGGCGTGGACGACGCGCAAACCCGCGAGCGGCTGCTGGAGATCGCCCTGCCGCCCGGACTGGAAGGCGTGCAGCAGGCGGAGCGGACCCTGCCCCCGGGTGCGCCGCGCACCGTGAAGGTCTGGACCCAGGCCACCCGCGCGGAGAGCCGGCAGGTGTGCCTGGACGTGTCCGCGCTGGGGCCCGCGGGAGGCGGGACGTGATGCTCGGACGGGCTCCGACACGCGAGGAGCGGCGCCTGGCCTGGGGCCTGGGGCTGCTGGCGTTCGTGGCCCTGCTGCTGGCCGAGCGCGCGGTGGGCTTCGTGCGGGACGAGGGCATCTACTTCGCCGCCGCGGAGAGCTACGCGAACTGGTTCCGCCTGCTCTTCCACGCGCCCACCACGGCGCTCACGGACACGGCCATCGTCCGCGCGTACGACATCAACCACGAGCACCCGGTGCTCATGAAGCAGCTCTTCGGGCTCTCGCAGCTGCTCTTCCACGAGACGCTGGGGTGGCTGCGGCCCGCCACCGCCCTCCGCCTGCCCGCCCTGCTCCTGTCGGCCTCGGTGCCCTCGCTCCTGTTCCTGCTGGGCAGCGCGCTCTACGGGCGCGCCGCGGGGCTCTTCGCCGCCCTCAGCTTCCTGCTCGTTCCCCGCCATGCGTTCAACGCGGAGCTGGCGTGCTTCGACCTGCCCGTGGTGGCCATGTGGCTGCTCGTGGTCTACGCCTTCTGGCGCGCCCTGGAGGATGTGCGCTGGGGCTTCTGGAGCGGCCTCCTCTTCGGGCTGGCGCTCGCCACCAAGCACAACGCGCTCTTCCTGCCCTTCGTCCTGGCCCCCTTCGCGCTCTGGCGCGCATGGACGGAGAGCGCGCATGAACCCGCGGCCCGCGAGGGGCTCGGGCGCTTCGTGGGCGTGTTCTCCGCCACCGCGCTGCTCTATGGCCTGCTCTTCGTGGCGCTGGGGCCCGAGGGCTTCGTGCGGAAGTTCTTCCTGCTAAGCCCCCACGTGCTGCTCTTCGTGGCCATGGGCGGGGGCGCGGCCTGGGTGCTCCTCGGGCTGTACCGCACCCACGCGCCCACGGCCCGGGCGCTGCTGCCCCTCGCCGCCTTCGCGGTGGCGGGGCCCGTGCTCTTCTACCTGCACTGGCCCTACCTCTGGCACCACCCGGTGGAGCGCGCGGCCTGGTACCTCGCCTTCCACGCCCATCACGAGCACTACCCGTGGTTCTACCTGGGCGAGCTGCTCCGCGCGCCACCCTTCCCCCTGGCGTACGTGCTGGTGAAGACGGCGCTCACCGTGCCCACGAGCCTCTTTGCCCCCATGGTGACGGGCTGGCTCGCGGTGGTGGGCCGGGCCCTGCTGAGCCTGTCGTCCCGCACGCGCGCCTGGGTGCAGCCGCCGTCCCTGTCCGAGGCCCTGGTGGCCGTGAACGCGGTGGCCTCCCTCCTCATCATCAGCCACCCCCAGGTGCCCCACTTCGGCGGGGTGAAGCACTGGATTCCCTCCATGGCGTTCCTCGGGCTGCTGGCGGGGGCCGCGGTGGTGCGCGGCTGCAACGCCCTGCTCGAGCGGCTCCGGGCCCACCGCCCCACCCTGCCCGCCTGGGCGCTCCAGGCGCCCGTGTTCGCCCTGCTGATGCTGCCGGCGCTCGTGGGGCTCGTGCGGGTGTTCCCCTACGGCACGGGCTTCTACTCGGAGCTCGCGGGGGGCGTGCCCGGGGCGGCCTCGCTGGGCATGCAGCGCCAGTTCTGGTCCAGCCACGTGACGGGCGTGCTGCCGTGGATCAACGCGAACGCGAAGCCCGGGGCGCGGGTCTACTTCCACGAGGTGACGGGCTACTCGGTGCGTGACTACCAGCGCAACGGCATGCTGCGGCCCGACATCCAGGCGGTGTGGAGCCCCTTCGAGGCGGACCTCGTCGCGTACCAATACCACCAGGAGTTCCGCTACCAGGAGTTCGAGATCTGGCAGGCCTTCGGCACGCGGACGCCCGTCACCGGGCTCTACGTGGACGAGACGCCGCACATCATCGTCTACCAACGGCCGGGCGCCTGACGCGGCGTATCAAAGTTCGCCAGGAAACGGCCCCCCTGCTCCGAATCACGGCCTTTGCGGGGAGAAGGCCCCCGCGGACATACATTGGCCTCACAGGGAGGGGACACATGACGCGATGGCCATGGGCCGCGGCGGTGTTGGTACTGGCAGTGGGCTGCAACCGGGAGGGAAAGGAGGGCTCCACGGCCCGGGCGGAGCTCCGGCGCGTGAGCGGCTCGACCCTGGAGGTGATTCCCCACGACGGGCAGCTTCCCTACTGCCTGCTCTACACGGTCTCCCAGAAGGGCGTCATCCGGCAGCTCACGATGACGCGCGAGAACCGCTCCATCAAATGCGAGACGGGGCGCCCCATCGCCAACACGAGCTTCCGCATCCCGGCGCAGGAAGGGCCGGTGAAGCTCTACGTCATCTTCTCGGACCAGCGCATCCCCGCGGGCTCCGTGGCCCAGCAGCTCTATGAGCTCCGGGACCGGCCCAACGTGTCCGGCATGGACTTCCGCCTCCACGGCCAGGCCTTCGTCGAGCAGCTCGAGTTCACCCCGGAGGACGATGTCGCGCCCGTCACGGGGGGCGTCGTCGGACAGCAGGGCGAGGTGACCGACGGCACGGAGGCCCCGCCCCCGGACGCCCTCGAGGCGGCCCCGCCGGAAGACGGCGGCACCTGAGCCCTCCGGGGGAGTCCCTGGCACCGGGCGCAGGGACGCTCCCCCGCCTCAGGCGCCTCTGGAGAAATGGACCCGCTTGCGCTAGGGTTGCCTTCCAACCTGAGGAGCGCTGCAACGGGGACTTCCCGCCAGGCTCAGGTTCATGTAACGGCGCTCGCTGACTCGTGGCTGGTGGCCCGGGTGGCGAGCCCACCCCTCAAAAGCCCCAGCTCCGTCCTATTCAGGAGCAATACATGAGGGTCGTCACGGACAAGAAGTTCACCGACTACAAGGTCGCCGACATCTCGCTGGCGGACTGGGGCCGCAAGGAGATCGCCATCGCCGAGACCGAGATGCCCGGTCTGATGGCCATCCGCGACGAGTTCGCCAAGACGCAGCCCCTCAAGGGCGCGCGCGTCGCGGGCTCGCTGCACATGACCATCCAGACCGCGGTGCTCATCCAGACGCTGGAGGCCATCGGCGCGGAGGTCCGCTGGGCCTCCTGCAACATCTTCTCCACGCAGGACCATGCCGCGGCGGCCATCGCCGCCAACGGCACGCCGGTGTTCGCCTACAAGGGCGAGTCGCTGGAGGAGTACTGGGACTACACCCACCGCATCTTCGAGTGGGCCGACGGCGGCTCGCCCAACATGATCCTCGATGACGGCGGCGACGCGACGCTGCTCGTCCACCTGGGCGCGCAGGCCGAGAAGGATCCGTCGGTCCTGGCCAACCCGGGCAGCGAGGAGGAGACGGTTCTCTTCGCCGCCATCAAGAAGCGCCTGGAGACCCACCCGGGCTGGTACTCGAAGACGGCCCAGAGCATCCAGGGCGTCACCGAGGAGACCACCACGGGCGTGCATCGCCTCTACCAGATGGCGAAGGAAGGCCGCCTGAAGTTCCCGGCCATCAACGTCAACGACTCGGTCACCAAGTCCAAGTTCGACAACATCTATGGCTGCCGCGAGTCGCTGGTGGACGGCATCAAGCGCGCCACGGACGTGATGATCGCCGGCAAGGTGGCCGTGGTGGCCGGCTACGGCGAGGTGGGCAAGGGCTCGGCGCAGGCGCTGCGCGGCCTCCAGGCCCAGGTGTGGGTGACGGAGATCGATCCCATCTGCGCGCTCCAGGCGGCGATGGAGGGCTACCGCGTCGTCACCATGGACTACGCGGCGGACAAGGCCGACATCTTCGTCACGGCCACCGGCAACTACCGCGTCATCACCCACGAGCACATGAAGCGGATGAAGCACAACGCCATCGTGTGCAACATCGGCCACTTCGACAACGAGATCGAGATCGCCGAGCTCAAGCAGTACAAGTGGGAGAACATCAAGCCGCAGGTCGACCACATCATCTTCCCGGACAACAAGCGCATCATCCTGCTGGCCGAGGGCCGGCTGGTGAACCTGGGCTGCGGCACCGGCCACCCCAGCTACGTGATGAGCTCGTCCTTCGCCAACCAGGTGCTGGCGCAGGTGGAGATCTTCGCCAACAAGGGCAAGTACAAGCCGGGCGTGTACATGCTGCCGCGGCACCTGGATGAGAAGGTGGCCCGCCTGCAGCTCCAGAAGCTGGGCGCCATGCTGACCGACCTCACCGATGACCAGGCCAAGTACATCGGCGTGGCCAAGAGCGGTCCCTACAAGAGCGACCACTACCGGTACTAAGCCGCTCCCCGTTTCGCCTTCAGGCCCCCTCCCCGCTCTGCGCCGGGGTGGGGGCTTTTTCATTTCCTCCGGCGGCTTTTGACCGGCGGACACCGCCCTGTCCCCTCCGGGCAGGCTTGCGCTCACGGCAACATCGAGAACCCACCAACAAGCCGAGAAAGCGCAGCTCTCCCACTTTCATTGAATTTCCCGGATAGGCACAACGAGAGGCGTGGGGGACGCCCCTTCGCCGCGTCCCGCCGGAAAGAAAGTCCGCGATGAGCAAGCCAGAAGTCAGACATCGCCCAGGCCTTCACCACTTGCGCTTCAAACAGCATTCGACGTTCTGACCGTAACAATAATAAATATTGCTTTCTCAGAATACATGCATTTTCCTTCTGTTTCCGCGGAACGCGAGAGCCGCTCCGCGTCGCAGTGTATCCCCCGAAAGGAAGTCCGACATGAGCAAGAGCCTGGGTGGTCGTCGTCAGTGGCTGGTGGGTGCGGTGACCGGTCTGTCGCTGCTGGGTGCCTGTGGCGCCCCGCAGGAGACGGCCGGAGAGTCCACGGAGCTCAGCGCTCCGGAGGCCACCGCGGGTGACATCTCCGCGCGGCTGTCCGCCGGGACGTCTTCCTTCGGCGCCCAGAGCGAGGTGAGCGTCACCATCACCCTCACCAACGTCTCCCACCGCGCGGTGAGCCTGCTGTCCTGGCACACGCCGGTGGATGGCCTCAAGGACGACCTGCTCGAGGTGACGCTCAACGGCGCCCCCGTGGAGTACACCGGCCGCCACTACAAGCGCGCGGCCCCCCGCGCCGAGGACTTCCTCACGCTGGCCCCCGGCGAGAGCCTCACCCGCACGGTGGGCCTGTCGGACGCGTATGACCTGTCCCGCAGCGGCAACTACGCCGTGAGCTTCTCCGGCTCGCACCACGCCGAGAGCCCCGCGCTCCACGACTCCTTCGCCTCCAACAGCGTCTCCCTGTGGATCGAAGGCCGTCCGGGCCGCGAGAACGGCTACGAGGCGCAGGATATCCGCGCCCAGGGCCTGACGACCTCGACCAACTGCAGCGCCTCCCGGAAGACGGACATCACCAGCGCGTTCTCCGCGGCCCAGTCGATGGCGAACAACTCGCTCAGCTACCTCACCAACACCACGCCCGGCGGCACCCCGCGCTACACCACCTGGTTCGGTGCCTACAGCAGCACCAACTGGAACACGGCCAAGTCGCACTTCAGCGCCATCAAGAGCGCCTTCGACACCAAGTCGGTGGTGGTCGACTGCGGCTGCACGGACAGCGCCTACGCCTACGTGTACCCCTCCCAGCCCTACAAGATTTACGTGTGCAACGCGTTCTGGGGCGCGCCGATGACGGGCACGGACTCCAAGGGCGGCACGCTGGTCCACGAGATGAGCCACTTCAACGTGGTGGCCGGTACCGACGACCACGCCTACGGCCACACCGCCGCCAAGCGCCTGGCGACCACCAACCCCAAGAACGCCCTGGATAACGCCGACAGCCACGAGTACTTCGCCGAGAACACTCCCGCACAGAACTGACGCGCAAGCGGCGGTTCTCGGGTAGTGAGCAACGGGGGCGGAAACGCCCCCGTTTTTCTTTTTCGCGGGTGGCCCTCCCCGGGCCCCCTGGAGACGCGATGAACCGGAGACATGTCCCTTGGCTCGCCCTGTCCTGCCTGGCGTTCGGCGCGGGCGCGTGTGCCTCACGCAAGGAGGAGACCACCCCCACGCCCCCCCCTCCCCAGCAGACGGCGGCCGCTGAGCCCCAAGGAACCCCCGTGGCCCCTTCCCTGACGTGCGAGATGAGCGTGCCCCCCCGGCTCAAGGTGGGCGTCCCCGTGGAGCTCCGCTTCAAGCTGATCAACCCCACAGCCCAGACCGTGTACGCGCTGAAGTGGCACACGCCGCTGGAAGGGCTGCGCAACAACTTCCTGGAGGTGAGCCGCGACGGGACCGAGGTTCCCTACCAGGGGCCGATGGTGAAGCGCGCGGACCCCAGCGCGGAGGCCTACGCCCCCCTCGCCCCGGGCGGCTCCCAGGAGGCGCAGGTCGATGTGTCGCTGGCGTATGACTTCACGCAGCCCGGCACGTACCGCATCGCGTTCCGGGGCACCTTGATGGACCTGGTCACGTCCCAGGCGGACGTGCCCCGGAAGATGGACGCGTTCCAGTCCGTCGAGATCCGCTGCCCGGCGGTCGAGACGGTGCTCACCGCCGGCTGAGAAGAAACGGGGCGCGTCCGAAGTCCGCGCGCCCCTGCTGAATCACTTCTGGGACTGGGCCGTCGGGTAGCAGTCCGGCGGCCGGAGGCTCGCATCCTTCCCCGTGGGGAAAGGCTCGAGGCAGCCACCGGGATCCGGGCAGAAGCCGCAGTCCTCGGTGCACGAGAAGCAGCTCTCGTTCTGGCCGCAGATGCCATCTCCGCAGACCGAACAGGTGCCACAGTCCTGGGAGCACGAGTCACAGCTCTCGTTCCACCAGTTGCAGATACCGTCCCCACAGACCGTCGGACGCGCGCAGTTCACCGGCTGGTAAGCGCCGCCATTGCCCGTGTAGGCGTACGTGTCCATGGTCCCATGGCCATCGACGGCGCCGAAGAGCCCACTGTCCGAACGCGCCACCGCTAGGTACGTCCCCTGCGGCACGCCCAGGGCGTCATACCAGCCGAAGCCGTGCTTCGTGCAGATGTGCTTGAAGGGAACCTGGGCGGGGAAGTTGCTCTGCACCCAGTTCACATCCCACTCGGTGAGGGTGGCGAGCTGCCACTGCTCACACTTGCCCAGGTTCTGGCACAGGGCCGAGTCGGGGCCAATCCGGATGACGATGAACCCGGTTCCCACGCAGGAGATGCCCAGGCGGAAGCGGCCCGTGTCCGGCAGGTAGACCACGCGCGTGTCTGGGTTTCGGCCGTGGTAGTCCGAGGACAGGTATTGGGGCATGCCCGGTACCGTCGTCTCCGATTGACACGGTCCTGGGTAGTCATTGCTGCTGGCGGCTTGCGTAGCGGTGGCAAGCGCCGCCTCGGCTGGGGCCTCCGCCTCCTCCACCACGCCACAGCCCACCCACGAGAGGGCAGTCAAAACAACGGGAAGCCAGCACTGACGAATGGCCATGATTCGCCTCTTTTCCTGTTTAAAACAGCTATTCACGACCGTGATACGCGAAAATTACAGCCGTGTCAACCTAAGGCGGCGCCTTCACGGGGATGCGCACGGGAGAAGAGAGCGTCCCCGCTCCGAAAGAAGGCGGGTTAGCGTCCTCGTGGCACAACGGCCCGAGGACGTCCCATGCCGCGGTACGAGTTCAAGGAAGGCAGTTCCAGCAAGTTCTGGGAGATCACCCTCTCCGGCAGCGCCTTCACCACCCGCTGGGGCCGCATCGGCACCGAGGGGCAGGAGAAGACCCAGCACTTCGACTCTTCAGCGGAGGCGCGAAAGGAGCACGACAAGCTCATCCGCGAGAAGGAAAAGAAGGGCTACGAGCTTGCGGGGGACGCCGGAGCGGAGGCCGGTGACGGCGAGGCCACCCCGTCCGCCACCAACCCGGCGCTGGAGGCCGCGATCCTCGCGGATCCAGACAACGTCGAGGCGTATCTCGCCTACGGCACCTGGCTGAGCGAGCAAGGCGATCCGCGGGGCGAGCTCATCGCCCTGCAGCACGCGCTGTCCCAGGCGAGCGGCACGGAGGCCAGCAACCTCAAGCGAAAGATCACCGTGCACCTCAAGACCCACCAGGAGCACTTTCTGGGGGAGCTGGCGGAGGCGGTGGAGGATGAGGAGCTCTCGGTGGAGTGGTACCTGGGCTTCATCCGCTCCGCGCGCGTGGCCAAGAAGGACTACGACTCCACCCGGGACATTCCCGACACCGCGCTGGAGCTGCTCACGCACCCCTCGGCGAAGTTCCTCCGGGGGCTCACCATCGGCATGGCGGAGTTCGATGGTGAGAACGTCTACGACAGCGTCATCGAGAAGCTCGCCGAGGCCGGTGGCTCGAAGACGATCCAGGATCTGTTCATCGGAGACTTCCAGTACCCGGACGAGATGGAGATCTCCTGGTCCCACCTGAACGACGTGTCGCCCCTGCTCCAGGTGTTGCCGGCCCTGCGCACGCTGCGGCTGCGGGGCGCTTCGCTGGAGCTGGGGAAGCTCCACCTGCCCGAGCTGCGTGAGTTCACCGTGGAGACCGGTGGCCTGCCCCTGTCCGCGGTGAAGTCCATCGTCACGGCGAAGTGGCCCAAGCTGGAGCGGCTGGAGATCTGGTTTGGCAGCGAGAACTACGGCGCGGAAGGGGGCGTGAAGGACATCCGGCCCCTGCTCGAAGGCAAGGGCGTGCCGAACCTGAAGCGGCTGGGCCTGCGCAACTCGGAGTTCACGGACGCGCTGTGCGAGGTGCTGCCCACGGCGAAGGTGCTCCCGCAGCTGGAAACGCTGGACCTGTCCATGGGGACCATGTCCGACAAGGGCGCAGGTGTCCTGGCGGAGCACGCGGCGGCCTTCTCCCACCTGCGGGAGCTGGACGTCACGGAGAACACCCTCACCCCGGCGGGGCAGAAGCTCGTCGCGAAGCTGGCAGGCACCGTCAGCGCGGGCAACCAGCGCGAGTACGACGAGGAATACCGCTATGCGGCGGTAGGCGAGTAGCCCGCGATGGCGGTGGCCCCTCCGTTCATCCTCATCGGCAACGCGGAGAACCGCCGGGTCACCCTCTTCCAGGAAGCCTTGGCGGGCCAGGGCCTCCCCCCAGCCCACGTGGTCTCCTGGAGCGAGCTGCTCTCCCGTGAAGGGCGGCTCGAGGAACTCCCGGACACCGAGGCGATGGTCCGCATCGACTCGGCGGGAGAGAGCTGGGAGGTGGAGAAGGCCCTGCTGAAGCGCGGCTACGCGGACGCGCTGGAGCACGGGTGCTCCGTCCTGACGCCGGAGGAGGTGGACGCCCTGCCCCTGGACCTGGGGCGCATCCTCTGTCCCCGGCAGCACCACCTGGGCTTCCTACGGGTCCTGGCGCAACTGGAAGCCCTCTTCGCGCGGCGCCCCCGCTGGCGCGTGCTCCAGCCTCCGGCGGCCATCGCGGACCTCTTCGACAAGCGCATCACCTCGCGCCGCTACGCGGCCCTGGGCGTGCCCGTGCCCGAACCGTTGGAAGGCGTCACGGACGTGGCGTCCCTCCGGGCCCGGATGCACGAGGCCGGCTGCCGCGAGGTGTTCGTGAAGGTGTCGTGCGGCTCGTCCGCCTCGTGCCTGGCCATCTTCCGGCGAGGGCGCTCCACGGAGTCGCTGGTCACCACCATCGAGCAGGCGGAGACGGGCTGGTACAACTCGTTGAAAGTGCGCCGTATTCAGGAGCCCCGGCGCGTGGACGAGGTGCTGACGTTCCTGCTGCGCGAGGGCTCCCAGGTCGAGCGCTCGATTCCCAAGGCCCGGCTGGGCGGAGACTTCTTCGACTGCCGGGTGCTGATGGTGCGCGGCGAGCCGGCCTTCACGGTGGTGCGCCAGAGCCACCGGCCCATCACCAACCTGCACCTGGGCGGCTGGCGCGGCGACCTGGAGGACTTCCACGCGGCGGTGCCCCCGAACCGGCTCGCGGATGCGATGGAGAGCTGCCGCACCGTGGCGCGCGCGCACGGCTGCCTGCACGTGGGCATCGACCTCATGTACGAGGAGCACTTCACGGGGCACCGCGTGCTGGAGGCCAACGCCTTCGGAGACCTGCTGCCCCGGCTGTGGCGCGACGGCCTCAGCGTGTACGAGTGGGAGATCCGCGAGGCCCTGCGCGGAGCCTGAGCCCTCAGGGGGCCGCCGGGGCCCTCCAGAGCGGCGCCGTGGGGACACGCTCCAGGATGCCGGAGCCGAAGACGCGGTCCAGCTCCAGGTACTCCAGGTGCACGTAACCGATGTGGCACCCACAGGTCTGCTTCGAGCAGGGCCGGGGCTGCAACGCCGCATCGAAGTCCGGCGCATAGATGTTGCCGATGGGCTCGGGGATGAAGTGACACCGGCGCGCGGTGCCCTCCCCGTCCACGGAGATGACGGACTCCCCTCCCCGGCAGGCGCGGCCCAGGCTGGGGTGGCGCGTGTTATTCACCGGGAAGAGCGGATCCACCTGGCTGAAGCGGGCCACCTCCTCGGGCGTGTAGGGCTTCTCCTTCCCGTCCTTCACGGCGTTGATCCACAGGTACGTGTCCGGCGGTAGCTCGCGGCGCAGGGCCTCGGCCTCCTCGGCGAAGCGGACGAACCCCACCATGCCCGCGCTGTGACGCACACCGAGCGCGGACAGCGCCTCGCACTGGGCAACGAAGCGGCGGCGCTTGCCCCACTCCGGGTGATAGGTAGCCCAGATGCCCAGCTTCTCCGTCTTGCAGCGCGGGACCCAGTCCAGCTTGCAGGAGAGGTTCGTCTGAATCGCGGCCCGCTCCACGTGGGGCAGGTGCGTGAGCCGGGCGAGCGCCTCCTGATACCAGGGCCAGATGAGGGCCTCGCCCCAGGGCGTGAAGAACACGGCCAGCGTGTCCTGGGTGCGCGACTCCGCCCAGGCCAGGAAGCGCTCCAGGTCCGCCCGGTCCCGGGCCAGTTCCTCCTCGGTGTGCTTCCACTTGCCGAAGGGGCAGTACTCGCAGCCGTAGTTGCAGCTGGACAGCGGGCCCCGGTAGAGCACGGTGAGCTTCATCGCCAGGAGTACTCCTGCATCCGCTCGCGCACCCCGCCCGAGTGCAGCCAGGGGCCGATGAGGTCCGAGCGCTCCACCCCTTCCGGCGTGAGCAGGACCCTGCCCTCCCCCCGCCGGGCCAGGCCGTGCGCCTCCAGCTCCGCCAGCTCCGGGAAGTCCTCCCATGCGCTGGCCCGGAAGCGCTCCTGGTAGACCGCCAGGTCCACGCCGTCCGCCAGCAGGGACAGGAGCATGTACCTCCGGCGCTGCTCCCCGGCATCCAGCTGGAAGCCGTAGCCCACCTCGCCGAAGGAGGCCTCGGTCCGCTCGCTGTACGCGGCGATGATGGAGCGCACCTCGCGAGAGCCCACCGCGTACTCGGACGAGTAGTGCACGCCCTGCGTATACGAGCGCGCCCCGCACCCGAGCCCCACCATGCCGTCCTCCTGGCACCGGTACACGGGGCCCTGTGAATCCGGCGCATGGCGCGCCCGGAACATGCGCATGGAGACCTGGGCGTAGCCCTGCGACAGCAGGAAATCGCGGCCGGCCCGGTAGAGCGACAGGCGCAGGTCGTCCCACGCCCGGCCCTTCTTGCCCAGGAAGGTGAGCGGCCGGACGTACAGGGGATAGAGGTAGAGCTCCTCGGGCGCGAAGCGCAGGGCGGCCCGCAGCGAGAAGAGCAGGCTGTCCACCGTCTGCCCTTCCATGCCGTAGATGAGATCGATGTTGAGCGTGGGAAAGTGAAGGCTCCGGATGAGCTCCAGCGCGGCCTCCACCTGGGCGGTCTTCTGGGGCCGCTTCACCGCCGCCACCTCCGCCTCAAGGAAGCTCTGCACGCCGATGCTCACCCGGTCCACGCCCCGGGAGTGCAGCGCCTGGAGCTTCCCGGCATCGAGGGTCTCCGGAGAGACCTCCACGGAGACGGGGATGTTCCTCAGGTCCGCGCCCATGACCCCTTCGGCCAGGTCGAACACCGTGTGCAGGCCGGCCACATCCAGCAACGTGGGCGTGCCCCCGCCGAGGGCGGCACGGGCAAAGGTGGCAGGCCCGAGGGCTTCCTTCACCCGGCGTGTCTCGCGGCCCAGCGCGGCGAGGTACCCCTCCACGACGTCCTGCCTCGGCCCTGCGGCGGTGAAGAGGTTACAGAAGCCGCAGCGCATCTCGCAGAAAGGCACATGCAGATAGAGGAACAGCGCCTCGCGCCGCTCCTCCGCCCAGACGGACTCCAGCGGGAGCGCGGGCGAGAACGGCCGGTAGGCCGTCTTGTGCGGGTAGCCATAGAGGTACGCCACGTAGGGCGTCTCCTCCAGCATCTGCTCCAGGCGCGTCATGGGGGGGTCTCTCGAGGCAGCAGAAACTCAGCATAGGGCACCGTCCACACGACGGGGTGGCCCAGGCGGTGGCCGGTATGGCCGTCCTCCCCATAGGCGGTGCCATGGTCCGAGCAGACGATACAGAAGGTGGGCCCCCGGCGCCGCAGGGCGGCGAAGAGGGGCGGGAGCTGGGCGTCGACATACTCCAGTGCTGCGGCATGCGAGGCCCGCGAGTCCTGCGTGGCGCCGGGCAGGTAGTGGCGGTTGGGCTGGTGCAGCGCCGACACGTTCAGGAAGAGAAAGACCCGCTGCTCGCGAGGCAGGGCCTCCAGGCGGCTCACGGCCAGGGACACCTGATGCTGGGTGGAGTGAGGCTCTCTCACGCCCAATTCAGGATGCCAGTGACTCTCCGCGAAGAGCCCGGGAAGCACACGGCCCAGGGGATTGAGCTTGTTGAAGAAGCCCACGCCTCCAATACAGAGCGTGTGGTAGCCCCGGCCGGCCAGCCCCGTGACGAGGTCGGGTGCATCGAAGACGCACGTCCCCGGGGCTGTCGTCTCACTGCCCTCGAAGCGCATGGCGAACAACCGGGGGTGAAGCCCCGGGGCCACCGGCGTCGGCAGGAACCCGGCGAAGAAGGCGTGATGCGCGGCATAGGTGAAGCTCGCGGGTGAGTGGCGCTGCTCCCAGCGGCCCCCCGGCAGCAGCGCGGTGAGGACCGGCGTCCTTCCCCGCGCGGCGAGTTCCTCGGCCACGTCGTAGCGCAGGGTGTCCAGGGTCAGCAGGAGCAGGTCGTGCGAGCCGACCACGGTCGTCATGTCCATCGGGCGAGCACCTCCGCGAAGTCCTCGATGCGAGCGGTCATGCGCTCCACGGTGAACATGGGTGGCGGCAGCTCCCGCGGCCACTCGCGGCCATGGGACACCCAGCAGGTCGCCAGCCCCAGGCGGGCCGCTCCGGCGATGTCCCGCTCGGGGTCGTCTCCCACGTGAAGCACCTCGCCGGGAGCGCGGTCCACCCGGGCAAGCGCCGCCTGGAAGATACGGGGGTCCGGCTTCTCCGCCCCCACCTCCCCGGAGAGAAAGACGTCCGGCAACAGTTCCACGAGCCGGGCCTGGGCCAGCTTCGTGCGCTGCACCCGGCCGGAGCCGTTCGATACCACGGCCACGGGCCGCCCGGCCGTGAACGTGCTCAGCCACGCACACACCCCGTCATCGGGGACGACCAGCCGCGGCAGCCGGGAGGACATGTCCTCCCAGAGTGCCTCGGGGGTGAGCCCCAACCCCGGACACGCGGCCGTCACCTGGTGGCAGAACACGCTCCGGTCGGAGCCGCCCCGGCGGTCCCAGGCGTGAATGTCCGACACCAGCGCGGCCCGGCGGGACGGGGGGAAGGCGGCGGGGTAACGCGCGATGAGGCCGTCCACGTAGCGCGCGAAGGCGCCCGCACGGTCGATCAGCGTGTCATCCAGGTCGAAGAAGACGGCCCGGGGCCGCATCCGGGCATTCCTCCCAAGGGAGGACAGGATATGCCGCCCAGCCCAGGTGAGCCAGGGCCGTCCCCTCCCCTGGCAGAGTCCGCTCGAAGAGCCCTGAGCGGACACATGTCCCCTCTGGCTCAGCCCCCTGAGTGGCCCTTTTGGGGTAGCTCGTGGAAGAAGATGCCCTCAAGGCCCAGGCTCTGGACGGCATCTTTGAACCGCTCGGTCCCCACCAACACAGTGGAAAAATTGGCCAATCGAAACAAATCACTCTGGCGAGGCAGAGATTCCGCATCGAGCAAAGGCGCTTCCGGAAGAGCATGGCCCGTGCGTCCACACCGCGAGCATGGAGGAGGACGCGCAGGCAAACATTCCTCGTACAACCGTCCTAATGGTTCGAGTTGGAGTTCGACCAGTTCGGGCAGGTGGGTCTTCCGGCGAAATGTCAGCTCGGGTCTGCATCCGTTCAGGCCTTTCACGCCTGCTTTCGCCAGCGACGCCATGGCCTCTTGGCTCACGAACAACACCCAAGGCTGCTCGAAAAAGAATGCACCAAACTCACCTTGGGCGGTCCCCACCGAAGGGCCCAGGCTCGTCCCAGGTGGAAGCAAGGCCCCTTTGGGAAGCAAAGGGCGAACACTCTCACGCAAGCGCTCGAACTCCTCGATCGGTTCGGCACGAGGCTTGGTGAACTCAGCCTGCTGCGGATGGTTCGAGAGGTCCACGCAGGGATAGGACATCCCGGCTTCGGCCCAGGTTGCTCCGCATTGGGAACACTTCACCCCGGGAAGCAGCCACTTCGACACCACTTGCATGTCTCCCGTGAGTGCTTTGCCTGAAGCCTTTTTCACTGCGTAGAACCGCACAGCGCTGCCTTTCTCAATGACAATGCGCGAATGAGGAAGTTCATGGCGATGCTTCAACGTGACGCCGCCGGAACTCGTCGCGCAGTTGCTGCATGTAGCCCATCGCCTCCGGGGTACCCTCCGCGGGTGCCCAGGGAGCGAAGGACTTGTCATTCGCTGGAGCGTAAGGCCCATTCTTCACTTCGAAGAGCACGGTGTCCGGCGCCAAGGCTATGAGGCCATGGAAGATGCCGGGCGCGAGATCCACTCCGAAACGCTCCCCCGTGGCATCCAACGCGAGGCAGTCCCTCACCCGCCCATCCTCCTCGAAGGTAAAGAAGGCCAGCGCCCCCCGGAGCACCACCCAGGCCTCGGCCTTGGGCGGATCCAGGTGACGGTGCGGGCGCACGTAGCTGTCCGGCTGGACGACGTTGAGCATCCGGTGCAGCAGCTCCGACTCTCCCTTGTGGAAGGGCAGGATGATGCGCCGGCGCGGGCTTTCCCGGGACGCCTCCGCGACCTCGTCGACCAGGCTCCGTGACAGAACGACGAGTTCGCCTTCAGGGGCGTCCAGGGCACGGCGGAACGAAGCGCTCATGGGCAAGGAGCCGACCACAGCGCCTTCCTCGCAGCCAGCCCTTCCTGACGCCCGAAGATGCTTGCTTTGAGCTTTCCGCCTGGCTGCCCTCCAGGCGGCACGTGGCCTGACACTGGTTGTCAAACGGAGGGGCACCCACCGTTGGCTTGAACACGACAAGGCCCGTACCCAGGCCTTGCAGGAGAACCGCCATGGCGAAGCTGATCCGTGAGGTCATGACCCGCGATGTGGGGGTCGTCCGTCCGTCCGACACCGTGCGCGAGGCCGCTCAGAAGATGCGCGACCTGGACGTAGGTCCCATCCCCGTCTGTGACGGGCAGCGCGTGCAGGGCATGATCACCGACCGCGACATCGTGGTGCGCGCCATCGCCGAGGGGATGGATCCCGCCCAGACGCGCGTGGCCGACATCATGACCAAGGGGATCCAGTACTGCTTCGATGACGATGAGGCCGAGGAGGTCCTCGAGCGCATGGAAGAACAGCAGCTCCGCCGCTTCATCGTGGTGGACCGCAACAAGAACCTCGTCGGCATCGTGGCGCTGGGAGACCTGGCGGGCGAGGAGAGCGGCCAGCGCGTGGGCAAGACGCTGGAGGGCATCTCCGAGCCCGCGAGCCACGCCTGAGGCAGGCCGCGGGAGCCCAGGCTGCGCTGGGCTCCTGACGGAGGAGGCTCGGGCCGCAGTCCAGTCCGGCGCTCCCCTGCCCGGCTCCCTCGTGCCTAGAAGGCCTCGCGCGCCAACGCCAGCAGATCCTCCTCGGTGCACTTGCGCGGATTACCCAGGTGCGAGGCATCCTCGAAGGCCTTGGAGGCGATGCGCGCCAGATCCTTCTCCTGCACGCCCACGTCCCGCAGCCGCGCGGGAATGCCGATGGCGGCGTTGAGCTTGCGGATGCGCTCGATGAGGTTGGCCGCGAGCACGTCCTCACGCACGTTGGAGAACTCCCCCATGGCCACCGCCACGCGGGCCAGCCGCGCCGTGCAGGTGGGCCGGTTGAACTCCATCACCACCGGCAGCACGATGGCGTTGGCCAGCCCGTGGTGCAGGTTCGAGATGGGCGTGAGGGCATGCGCCAGCGCGTGGCAGGCCCCCAGCCCCTTCTGGAAGGCCATCGCGCCCTGCATCGCCGCCACCATCATGTCGGCCCGGGCCGCGACGTTGCTGCCCTCCTTCACGGCGGTGATGAGCGAGCGCCCCACCCGGGCAATGCCATCAATGGCCACCGCGTCCGCCAGCGGGTGGAAGCCATTGGACACATAGGCCTCCAGGCAGTGCGTGAAGGCATCCATGCCCGTGGCCGCCGTGGGTCCCGGCGGCAGCCCGAGCGTCAGCTCCGGGTCGCAGATGGCCACCCGGGGCAACAGGTGCGGGCTGAAGATGACCGTCTTGCGCCCCGTGTCCTCCAGCGTCGCCACGCCCGAGCGGCTCACCTCGGAGCCGGTTCCCGCCGTGGTGGGAATGGCGATGAGCGGCGGCAGGTCGTCCCGCACGTACTGGTCCCCGCCCTTCGCGTCGTCGTAGCGCGACAGCGGCGGCTCGTGCGTGGTCAAGAGCTGCACCAGCTTGGCGGCGTCCAGGGGGCTGCCGCCTCCCAGCGCCACGATGCCATCACACTGGTGGTGGCGGTACGCCTCCAGCCCGGCGAAGACGTCCTTCTCGGTGGGGTTGGGCTCCACGCGGTCGAACACCGCGTACGCCACCCCGGCGCCCTTCAGGACATCGAACACGCGCTGGGCCAGACCGGCCTTCACCACGCCCGCGTCCGTCACCACCAGCGGGCGCTGCATCTTCAGCCGCGCCACCTGCGCGGGCAGCCGCTGGAGTGCGCCCACCCCGAAGACAATCTTCGTGGGCCAGGACATCTCCGTGACACGGGCTTCGGACGGCATATCGAACGGCTGCATCGGATGACCTCGGTCCTTCCTTAAACGAGCTCGCTAGATGAGTTCCATGTAGCGCTCGAGCTCCCAGTTCGTGACGGCGCGCTCATACTGGCGCACCTCCCACTGGCGCGTGCGGACATAGTGGTCCACGAAGTCTTCACCCAACAGTTCGCGCGCCCGTTCAGAGGACGACAGCAGCGCCACGGCCTCCTTGAGGCTGCGCGGCAGCGGTTGAGCGGTGGCCTCGTAGCCATTGCCCGCACACACCGGCGGCGGCTCCACTTCGTTCTCGATTCCCCAGAGTCCCGCGGCCAGGCTGGCCGCCATGCCGATGTAGGCGTTCATGTCTGCTCCCAGCTGGCGGTACTCCAGGCGCATGGCCTTGGGGTTGTCGCCAATGACACGGATGGCGGTGGTGCGGTTCTCCCGGCCCCACGTCGCCGTGGTAGGCGCCCACGTGTTCTCCACGCTGCGCTTGTAGCTGTTGACGGTGGGCCAGTAGAGCGCCGTCAGCTCCGGCATCAGCGCCACCTGGCCGCCCAGGTAGTGCCGCATCGTCTGGCTCATGCCGTGCTGCCCGTTCGCGTCATAGAAGGTGTTCCGGTCGCCCTTGAGCGTCCACAGCGACTGGTGCACGTGCCCCGAGCACCCCGGCAGCTTCGCGTTCACCTTGGCCATGAAGCACGCCGTGAGGCCGTGGCGCGCGCAGATCTCCTTCACCACCGTCTTGAAGAGCACCGCCTTGTCCGCGGACTTCTCCAGGTCGTCATAGCGGATGGCCGCCTCGAACACGCCCGGCCCCGTCTCGGTGTGGAAGCCCTCGATGTCCAGCCCGAACGCGTTGCACCCATCGATGATGGCGTGCACCAGCCCCGAGTTCATCGAGGTGCGCAGCCACGAGTAGCCGAACATGCCCGGCGTGAGCGGCGTCAGGTTCTGGAAGCCCTTCTCCTTCAGGGACTGAGGCGTCTCCTTGAAGATGAAGAACTCGTACTCGGCGCCGAACTTGGGCAGAAAGCCCATGTCCCGCGCCCGGCTGCCAATCTTGTGCAGCAGCTGACGGGGGCTCGGCCCATACGGGGAGCCGTCCGCGTTGACGAAGTCGAGCAGGAACGCCGCGGTGTCCGGCTCCCAGGGGATGATGCGGCCCGAGGACACGTCCACATGTGCGCACGCGTCCGGATAGCCCGTGTGCCAGCCCGTCACCTTCGTGTTGTCGAGCAGCTCGTCGGCGAGGTCCCACCCGAAGACGACGTCACAGAAGCCCAGGTTGCTCTTGGCCGCCGAGAAGAACTTGTCCTTCGAGATGTACTTGCCGCGCCACACCCCGTCGATGTCCACCGCGCCCACCTTCACCTTGCGGACGCCCTTCTGCTCGAACCACTGGTGCAGGGCGTCTACCCCGGAGGGCTCACGCTTCACGGGGCTCAGGCGCTCGCCCTTTGGCTTGGCGCGTGCATTGCGGGCCAGGGCCGGTTGGGAGAAGACCTTCTTCTTGGGGCGGGTGGCCATCGGTGAGCGTCCTTGCGTTCCGTCGGAGAGAGGAGAAATGGAGAGACCCGGGACAACGGCGTTGGCACGGCCCTGGATTCAAAAGCGCCTGTTCCCCCCTTCCGCCGGGTTCACAGACTGACCATTTCATGCGCTGACGGTAGGGATGGCCCCCCAGGGCGGCAACCCGGGATCAGGGAGGTGGGCGGTGAAGAATGTTGTCTTGCTGAAAGCAGGGGATGCGGCCACCGCGGTCCGGCGCTCCGCCGGGGACTACGACCGCTGGTTCCTTCAGACCCTGGGACTGTCCGGTTATCGATTCGACATTCTCCCTGCCCACCAGGGCGCGAAGCTGCCGGAGGACCTCTCGGGCTATGACGCGGTGATGATGACGGGCTCGCCCCTGTCCGTCACCCGGCTGGAGCCCTGGATGGAGCGCGCGGCGGAGTTCATGGTGAACGCGGCGGACCGGGGCCTGCCCGTGCTCGGGGTGTGCTTCGGGCACCAGCTCCTGGCGCATGCCTATGGCGGACGCGTGGGCCGCAATCCCCAGGGCCGGGAGATTGGCACCGTGGAGGTGCAGCTGACGAAGCAGGGGCGGGAGGATGCGCTCTTTCACGGGCTGCCCGAGCGCCTTGCCGTTCAGGCCACCCACGAGGACATCGTCGTGGAGGCCCCCACGGGGGCCACGGTGCTCGCGGGCAACGCCAACACCGCCGTCCAGGCGCTCGCCTTCCGGCCCCACGTGCGGGGCGTGCAGTTCCACCCGGAGGTCCAGGTGGACACGATGCGTGCCCTCATCCAGGCCCGGTCCGAGGGGCTGGAGGCCGAGGCCCTCGCCCGGGGCCAGCCCGCCGGGGAGCGCGTGCCCCGGCTGCTGGCGGGCGTGGCGCCCACCCCGGCCGGGCCGCGCATCCTGGCGAACTTCCTCGAACGCTTCTCCTGACCCGGGGCCCTTTGCCGTGAACCGCCTCCTGTGGCTCCCCCTGCTGCTGCTGGCCTGCTCCGACCGGGACCTGTGTACCGAGGCCCCGCTGTGCGAGGAGGGCCGTGCCATCAACTGTGAGCCCTCGTGCCCCGTGGGCCCGTGCTCGACAGGCCCCAGCATCCTGTCCTGCGGCGAGGAGGCCGCCTGCACCATCGTGCCGGGCGACCTCGCATCGCCCCGCTTCTTCCGCTCCCGCGCGCTGTGCGTGGAGGAGGGGTCCGCCTCGTGCGACCCCACCACCGCGAGGCCGCCCGTGTGCCTGGGCGATGGCCTCATCCGGGGGTGCAGCGAGTACAAGCGCGTCATCCTCGCCTCGTGCTCCCAGGCCGTCCTCTATTTCCAGGACATCGCGTGCTGCAGCGGGGCGGCCCCGGCGGATGGCGGGGTTCCGGATGGCGGCTCCCCGGATGGGGGCCCCTGAGGTAGGGTCCCCGCCCCCGTCTCCTTCTCTTTCCCCCTCTCCAGGTCCGAACAATGCCCTCGCGCTGGGACTACCTCTTCGAGACGAAGCCCATCCCCCTCATCGACCACCTGCTGGAGGAAGTCTCCAAGCTGCTGGTCAAGGATCTGGGCAACTGGCCTCCCCCAGTGCAGGAGGTGGACCTGGACACGGGAGGGACCTTCGCGCCCCTGTTCCTGGAGCCCTCGGCGCGCCCCGCCCCGGCCGTCTACGCCGAGGCGCTGCGGCTGTCGCAGTGGGAGATTGCGCGGGAGTTCGACGCCTACGACGACTACATGCGCAACAAGCGGTACCTGGAGCGGGGCCTGGCCCCCACGGACCGGCTGTCCCTGCTCTTCCTCAACCGCTGGCTCGTCGAGCAGATGCTGGGCCTGGGCGAGGGCACCGAGGGCCGGGTAACGCGGCCGATGATGCGGCTGATTCTCGGCAAGGTCGAAACCAAGCTGCGTCAGGCCCCGCCCTCCCCCTCCGGCCTCCTCTTCTGAGCGGCATGGTCTGACATGACTGTCTTGGGTTCAGCGGCATAAAAGGCGTCTCTATGCACGTCCCTCGAAGAGGGTGTGCCCTGCGGGGCCCCCCCCTTCAGCCCCACCTGCCGCTCCAGCTCTGCGATGCGGCTGAGCGCCTGAGCCAACAGCGCCTCTTGAAAGGGGTGGGACTGAGCGGGCTTCAATGGCGGTGGACCGAGCCTGTCGGGCCTGTGGCCGAGGGCCCCAGATGGAGCGGATCCCAGGTGTACTCCTCAGCCGGGAGCAGCTTCATGTTCGTCAGCCCATGGCGCGCGACGAACTGGGCAAAGCGCTCGGAGACAATGTTCGTCCCCGGAAGTCCCCGGGCCCGGAAGACATCCTCGCCCTGCCAGGTACCCGGCTCCAAGGCAAAGCCATGGACCGTGTCCAGGCCTGCAGAGCGGCACTCCTCGCACGTGATGGGCTCGCCGTACCGCAGGCGGCTGCACGTCACATCCACTGCGGCGCGGCTGAATGAGGGCGTCACCACCAAGTAGGGGGGCACGGCACTGGGCTTGGGGCCCTTCCCCCTCCTACGCACGCGCACCACCTCGGCCAAGTTGAAGCCGCTCAGCCCCGTAAGCCCTTCCGCCTCAAACGCCTTCGCCATTCGCCCGGAGAGAAGAAAGCTGTTGCCGGGCCCTTTGACGAAGTCACCGAGGCTCTGGCCATACAGCTCCAGCTCGACGCGGTAGGGGGGCAGCCAAGTCCTCATGGCGAGCCCAGCGTTGCACCCGTGACACCGGGGGGCATCCCCATAGCGCACGGGATCTGCCGCGAGGGACTGGGTTTCATGGGCCCCAGACATCTCATCGTCGAGGACGTAGAAGCGCGAGGCCGGGGACTGTTCAGAAGCCACGGGGAAACCTCTTGAGCATGTCCGGACGCTTGTAGATCTCTCGCAGAAACCTCATGAACTGCTCCGGGGTGGCCTGAGGATACTTGTCGAGCCAGTCGATGACCTCCTTGTCCACCTTGCGGTGCCATTCCTGGTAGCCGCAGTGCGAACTCTCATCCTTCGCCTTGGCCACGAAGTGCTTGTCACGAGGCTTGTAAAGGCCAGCGAGTGTCAGATGGCCCTCCAGCTTCTTGGCGATAGGCCGGGAGATGATGTGGTGATCCTGGCCCTTGCAGTCGGGAGGCTCGGGCGGAGCATCCGCTAAGAGACTATCTCAGTAGGGAAGAAAGCCTCCTACCTGTGGGGTTATCCAGGTAGGAGGGAAAAGTGGAATGGGAGTAGCCAAGCACGACGAGGGTTGAAGGATGCCGGAGGAGGTGTGGGCCAAGCTGGAGCCCCTGTTGCCGCCTCGGCCCGAGCATCCGCTGGGTTGTCACAATCCGCGAGTGCCCGACAGAAAGGCCATGGAGGCCATCCTCTTGGTGTTGCGCACGGGGATGCAGTGGCAGGCGCTCAAGGCCACCGGAATCTGCCACCCGTCTTCGGCCTACCGAAGGTTCCGGGAATAGGCCGAGGCCGGAGTGTTCCGCGAGTTCTGGCGCTTGGGGCTTGTGGCCTATGACCAGATGAGGGGCATCGATTGGAAGTGGATGAGCCTAGACGGAGCGATGACCAAGGCCCCGCTGGGAGGGCAGAAGACCGGCCCCAACCCAACGGACCGGGCCAAGAAGGGCACCAAGAGGAGCCTGCTGACGGATGGACGAGGCACGCCGCTGGGCGTGGTGGTGGCCGGTGCCAACGTCAACGATCACAAGTTGGTGGAGGAAACGTTTGATTCGGTGCCGGTGAGAAGACCGGAGCCTGCCAAAGGCACTCCGCAGCATCTGTGCCTGGATGCAGGCTACGACTGCCAAGCGGTGCGTCAGTGGGGGGACAAGTTCCACCTTCAATTGCACATTCGCCCACGCCGACTCCCGGCGACGCCTGCGAAGAAGAGCCGCCGGAAGAAGGCACGCCGTTGGGTGGTGGAACGCACTCACTCGTGGATGAACCGCTTCCGCAGGCTGCTGGTGCGCTGGGAGAAGCGCGAGGATACCTTTCTGGCCATGATTCACCTGGCCCTGGGCCTCATCACTTGGTTCCACTTCCTACTGAGATAGTCTCTTAGGCCATGCAGTCAACCTGTCGGCCAGGGCTGCAACGGCCGTAGCAGCCCAGCTCGGTCCAGCAACTCGTGGACACGTGCGGCCAGCGCGACGTGCTCCGGATTGGCGGCGGTGAACCTCTCGGGGGTAAGGATGACGAGGGTGCCTTTATCCTCCACGGGCGCAATACGCACGGGCGCAGGCAGCGGGGGCACCGTGCCGCGAAGCCGCGAGAAGTACATCACCCAGCCCACGAAGGTGCCTGCGTACGGGAACCCCTTCACCGCCGTCTCCAAGTGCTGGTGCGAGGTAGCCACTCCCCACTCCGGGTCCCAGGCTATGGCCATGGTGCGCAACACCTCGGCCATGACGGAAGCGGTCAGGATCCGTTCCCCGACAAGACCTTCATCGAAGGGTTCAAGCACGCAGTTGGATGGAAGCTGGAGGGAGGATGAACCGCACGATCCTCCGGCGGAGGACGTTTCCTCCTGGTTGTCACCCGTCCACAACCGGAACTTGACACCGTCAAAGATCTGATGCTTCTCATGTGCGAACAGCTTCTGGAAGCTCGTTTCATCTGTCGTGAATGGGCGTTTGCGAGCCTCCTCGAAGGAGCTAGCCGGCTGATACCAGCGGTTCCACGCCGGGTCGCAGCGCCCCAGGCTGCGGAAGAAACGCCCCGCGCGTCGTGCGCAAGCCTCGGCGGATTCGGGCCGGGCCAGCCAATAGGAGCCAGCATAATAGGTCTCTATCATCGAGCGGCTACTCCTTACGGAGCTGCGGGAATATGGATGACCTCAATCGGGAGTTGCTCGTTCGTGAACATCTTCCTGAGCACACCCGCGAGTTTCTCTTCGGCGACGATCCACCGGATGGGCGTTCCATTGGCGGCTGCGACTTGGCGCTGCGCCTGATCAAGCATCTGGTCGCGCCCCTGAAAGTTTCCGAAAAACTCCAGCTTCTTATTGATCCACTGCGCGTAGCCGGTGGCCTTGGTTTCGATCAGAACCCCCTGGTCGAAGCCGTCGAATTTCACGTACTTACCGCCCTGCTCGACGCGGTAGACATAGCCTTCGGGGGCGCCCGTCACCTGCGCCTGATAGCGGCGCGCCTGCTCGGGCATGCCCTCTTTCGCCTTGACCCATTGCCCCGGGCCACCCGAGCTGGGCGGCGCAGCCTTCGCGCCAGCCTTGCCGCCTGAGCTGCCGCGCGCTGTCATGGCGACTGCGTTGGGGGCCAACGCGATAGTGACGCCCTCGGCACTGATGGCAACCGATTCCACCTGAGCCAGAGCAGGGGCCGTGAAGCGGATGTTCAGCTGCGTCTCGGCCACCACCGCCGCCTGCCCGGCTCCCGGCAACTTCGGCAGCGTCGCCGCCATCCCCGAAGCCGTATTCCCCAGGGCCACCGTGCTCAGCATGACGAAGGCTCGGGCCGCCTTCTCTCCCATCGTGTCCCCGAACTTCTCTCCGGAGGAGTAGAGGCCGTCGAAGGTGGTGGCCTTATCCACTTCCTTCATCAGCACCAGCCACCCGTCGATCAGGCGCCACACCGTGTCCCAGCCCAGGTACGCCATGGCCCCCAGCGTCATCAGCGCGGCGATGCCCTTACTCACCGGTTCGGGTAGTGCGAGCAGAATGGCATACATGGTCAGGCCGCCCACCACTGTGGCTACCACCGCCTGAGGGCTCACCATCCGGGCAAGTTCCTCCTTCATGGCCCCCAGTACTTTGCTGTGAGCAATCGCCATGGCGAGCGCGTATTTGGCATCGCCATCCAGGAAGGGCTTGTCTACCAGCAGGCGCAGGCAATCTCCGCCTCCCCACGTGTGCTCGCACCACAGCAGGTAGCGGCGCTTGAGCTCCTCGTCCTCGGGTAACAAGCGTAGGTTCCTGGTACTCCCCGGCTCCGAAGCAATGAGGCGCTGGCCCCTCCTCTCGTACCTGTACCAGCCGCTTCGCTTGGGCACTCCAAACAGCTGCCTGGCGTGCTCCAGAGGCCGCTCCACCACAGACACAGTGGGGGCATGTTGCGCGATGGCCTTCTTGAATTCCTTTTCGCTCACCGCCGCCGGCTCCACGTCGCGGCCCGGAGTGTGGACGATGGGCTCGCCCTGGCCTGTGTCCAAGCGGACGACGCCCGTCATTGCGGCGCTGCATCCTGAGAGGAACGCGAACAGCAGGACAATCGCCCAGCACCGCATGTGGAGCCTCCTGGCCGTGGCCCCGAGCGCTGGGAACACCACCCGAGATTACAGGAGAACCATGACAGGCCCATCAATCACGGGGCTCGCGGACACCAGGAGCGGAGGGAGCATCACCCCGTCGAGGGTCACGGTGCGCGTGCCGCCTCTATCGCAGAGTTTGAGCGTGAAGGTCTCTTATGCCTCGCCGCGCAATGCCTCGGCCTCCACCATGACGAAACGTGCTCCTCCCCGGAGGTGCCGGGTTCCTCCTGCCACACCGGCAGCATAGGCACCTCACGTCCAGCAGGCCCTTCTGCTCCGGCGTGCGACATAGGTGCAACACGGATGGAGCCAGCGTCGAACCATTTATAACTGCTGAGTAAGACAGGGGAGGCGGCGGGAATCGAACCCGCCGCCTCCCTCGCGGGAACGCACGGGTGGGCGTACCGGCGAAGGCAGCCGGAGGGGACTGTGCCGCACGTGCCCTACCCGCAGTGGACGCTGTCCTTTCCGCACCGGGTCCGGTGGGTGCTGCTCAAGGACTTAAGACTGCTCTCGGACTTCCTCACCCTCTTCCTGCGCGTGGAGGGTGGAGCCGGGTGCTGGCATACGTGACGGCACCCGGGTGCGCGCCATTCTCCTATGCTCCGGGAGGTCAGCGGGGGCGAGTGAAGAGCAGGTTCTCGTCTCGCAGCCAGCGCGTGCAGTCCTCCAGCATCGCTTGCAGCGAGATGGGCTCATAGCGAAGTTCGCGCTGCGCCTTGTCCGAGGAGCAGATCGTGCTGGCGCACACGAGGGTGGCGGCATCCGCCGTCAGCGGCGGCTCCCGTCCAGTGAACCGGGAGACAAGGTCCGAGGTCCGCCCGGCGAGGTGAAGCAGCCAGGCGGGGGTGGGCTTCCTCGGAACCGGCTTCTCCAACAGCTTGCCAATCAGGGAGACCATCTCCTGGAGCGAAGCATCCGCCCCGGCGAGCAGGTAGTTCTCCCCGGTGCGGCCCCGCTCCACGGCCGCGATGTGCGCCCTGGCCACCTGGCGCACCCCACAGAACGAACCTTTGCCAGGAGGAACCCCGGGCAACTTCCCGGTCGCGACGAGGCGAATCATTCTCGACCAGCCCTGGTAGTCATAGCGGCCAATCACGTTCGAGGGATTGAGGATGACCGCGTCCAGTCCCGCCGCCAGCGCCTTGCGCACCTCCTGCTCCGCCAGCCACTTCGTGCGGCAGTAGCGGATGGGACAGTCCGGCGCGCGCGAAGGCGTGCTCTCGGTGATGGTCTCATCGACCAGCCCCCAGGCCGCTCCGCTCGATGTATGGATGAAGCGGCGCGCCTTTCGCGCCAGGGCTGCCTCGAGGACGATGCGCGTCCCGTCGACATTGGTGCGGTACTGGGCGCTGTGGCTGCCGGCCCACAAGCTGGTGTTCGCGGCGACGTGGAACACGGCCTCGACGCCGCTGGGTAATGCCGCGAGCACCGAATCTCTATCGGTGACGTCGCCGGGGCGGAGCTCGACCCCCAGGGCGCTGAGCGGTTCTGCCTTGGTGGTGGAGCGGTGGAGCGCCACGACGTGCCAGCCGTCCGAGATGAGCTCCTCAATCAGATTGCGCCCGACGAAGCCGGTGCCCCCCGTGACAAAGCAGGTCCTCATGACCCTCATCCTAGCACCGGTGGCTGGCAGGCCCGTAGCGCACGATCCGTTTTGCTGCACATGGGACTGCTCACTCAGGCAAGACGCCTTGAGCAACTCAGAGTCACTTCGTGATGATGAACTCCACGCGGCGGTTCTCGCTTTGGCCTTCCGGCGTGCCGTTCGATGCGACGGGACGCGAAGGACCGTAGCCTCGGGCCTCAAGGCGAGCGCCCGCGATGCCACGCTGGATAAGGTAGGCCCGTACCGCCTCCGCGCGATCCTGGCTCAGTGAGCGATTGAGCTGTTCCGGTCCGGTGTTATCCGTATGTCCCTCGATGCGGAGCGAGACATGGGGCCGCGATTTCAGCAGCTCGGCCACCTCATCCAAGATGCGCGCGCCATCGCCCTGAATCTCGGCGAGTCCCACCTTGAAGACGATCTTCCGGTCCGCCAGAGAGAGCCGCTCCTCCCTCACCTGAGGCGAGACGGAATCGGGGCATCCCTGCCGGCTCGGCACTCCCGGTTCCTTCGGGCACTGGTCCGTGACGTCCGGCACGCCATCGCCGTCCGAATCAACGGAGTCACCGTCATCATCGTTGCCAGGGCTCTGAGCGGGCGTGTGCTTCCGCCCGCCCTGGCTGACGTCCCCGGGTGGAGGGCTGTGAGCCCAGGCGATTCCCACCCCTGCCCGCCACGAGGGCGTCCCCGGGATGTCGGTGAAGCCATGCCCGGCAAGCGCGTTCAGCTCGAAACCATGTCCGAGGGGTAGCCGCACTCCCCCGAGCAGCTCGACCGCCACGTCCGGGTGTACCAGCGACTCCGCCACCTGCAGCGCCAGCTCGCCACGAAGACCGTTCCCCCGGGTGGCCACCATCAGCCCCTGCTCCAGTTCGGTGCCCACGTCGCGCCCCGGCTCTACCTCCTTCGACCTCACCCGCGCGCCCACGCTGGCCCCCACCGCGAACATTCCCACCTCGCGTCCCAGCGAGACGCGGGGCGAGAGCTGGAATCCAGCCCAATGCGCCTGGCGTCCGAACGCACTCGCCCGTCCTCCGGGAAGTCCCACGCCGAGCCCCACCGCGAGGGACACCGGCGCCCCTTCCTCGCGCCGGAGCAGCGCGTAGCGCCCTCCCACCTCCGGCGTCCCCAACCCCGAGGACGCAGGCTCGGCGACACCTTCCAGCGTCTCCGCGCCATGGCCGCCCTGGGAGAGGATGACCGAAAGCCGGGCGGACAGCTCCAAGCGCTCCACCGGAGACCAGGCCCCCATGAGCCAGGCCGACGTCCGGTAGTGCAGGATGGACCGGCTCTCCCCATCACTGCCCTCCAGCACCAGAATGCCCCGCTCGTAGTTGGCCAGGAGGCTGAGGCGATAGCCTCCCTCGGCGAGCAGCCGCCCCGAGTCCACCAGCAGCGAGTCCGTCGCGGCGGTGCTGAGCTGCAGGCGCTCCGCGTCGAACGCCACCAGCGGGCTGGAGAGCGTCTGACCCGCGGCGCGGGTGGCTACCAAGGCCGCGGCGAGCACACAGGTCCGTGCCAATTCACGCAAGGGAAGGTCCTTCGCGCTGAAGCGTCGAATGAGGAAGTTCGGGAAGCTCACGGGGTGCCACGCTCCCGGCGGCGCCGGCGCCCTGCCCAGGTGGCGAGGACCGACAGCACGGCCAGCGCCGCGCTCGCACCACCACCGGCGGCCTGGCAGCTACCGCCGGCAATCGACACCACCCGGGCCTGAACGGCGACGTTGAACGCGCACTGCGCGGAGTTTCCGGCGGCATCCGTCGCGGTGACGGTGACGCGGGTCACCCCCTTGGGAAAGCGGGAGCCGGACTCCGGCGAAGCAATGACCGTGGAGGAGGAGACGAGGTCCACCGGTTCCGGCAGCGCATACGGCACGGGGGTGTCCCCCGGCTCGTCCAAGCGCACCTGCACGTCCTCCGGACAGCTCAGCGCCGGGGGCGTCGTGTCCCGCACCGTCACCTGGAACGTACACGCCGCCTGATGGCCCCTCGCATCCTCCGCCGTCGCGGTCACCGAGGTGTTCCCCAGCGGCAGGGTGCTCCCAGACGGCGGCGAATACGTCACCGTGGGATTCCCGGTGATGCCGTCGGTCGCGGTGGCGGGGGGATACGTCACCGGAGCCCCCTCGGGCCCTGTCGCCTCCACCACGACGTCCGCCGGGCAGGTGATGTCCGGAGGCCTCGGGACGGTCACGTTGAGCGTCACGGTGGCGACGTTGCTGTCCAGGCTGCAGTCCCGCGCCCGGAAGGTGAAGCTGTCTGGCCCCAGGTAGCCCGGCTCGGGCGTGTAGGTGACGGAGGGCGGCGTACCGCTCAGCGTCCCATGCGCCGGCGGGGTGACGATGACGAAAGCCAACGGAGGCCCCGCCTCGGCATCCGTCGCCACCAGCGACAGGTTCACGGGGACGCCCTCCGGCGTGGAGACCGTCAGGTCCTGCGCCACCGGCGCGGTGTTCTGCACCACCGTCACCATCCGCCCGCCGCCGATCGCGTTGGCGAAGACGGAGAGCGCATAGGTGCCCGGCGTGACGCTGGCGGGAATGGACACCGTCACGCCGTTGGCGGACATCTCGGTGCCCGGCAACGTCCAGAGCCGGTGCCCCTCGGCCGCCTGCAACCGCACCAGCGGGAAGCTCGTCGTGGAGTCCTTGAAGTCTCCCGAGCTGGCTCCGGAGATGCCCCGGAACAGGGTGCCGGTGATTCGAGCCGTGCAGGCGCGCAGAACCTCGCTGGGCCCCGTCACCCCCGGACGCCACGCCGGCTGCGCCCCGGTGTCCTCGTACAGCTCGGCACTGGCCAGCCACACGCCCCCGGCGCCCTGCCCTCCCACCGCGAGCACCTCGTTCGAGGGCAGCACGGCCATGTGAAAGCGCAGCCGCTGGGCAGCGAGGCCCGGCGCGGGCTTCCAGGTGTGGGTCGCACCGTCGTACAGCTCCGCGGTGGCGAGCACCGTTCCCCCCGGCCCTTGGCCTCCCGAGACGAGCACCCGGCCCGAGGGCAGCAGGGAGGCCGAGTGAAATGCGCGCGGTCCGGCCAGTGCCCCCGCCGGGGCCCAGGTGTTGGAGACCGGGTCATACACCTCCGCCGACGCCAGCTCGGTCGAGGATGAGGTCCCCGCCACCGCCAGGACCCGGCCCGAGGGCAGCACCGTCAGGGTGAAGGAGGCCCGGGCTTGCGAGAGGCCCGCCGCAGGGGCCCACGTGCTGGAGGCCGGGTCATACAGCTCCACCGAGGCCAGGGGCGCGCCCCCGTTCTCTCCCCCCGCGACCAGCACCCGGCCGTCGTGCAGCAGCACGGCCGCATGCCGAGAGCGGGGCGTGGCGGCCGTCCCGGCGGAACGCCACGTATTGGCGGCCGGGTCATACAGCTCCGCGGCCCCCGTGTTCGCGCCGCCCACCACGAGCACCCGGCCCGAGCCTAGCACCGTCGCGGTATGCCCATCCCGGGCGGCCGTCATCGCGCCCGCGGGCGTCCAGGCATCGGCCCCGGGGTCGTACTGCTCCGCCGAGGCCAGCGGCCCCACGCCATTCCCTCCTCCGGTGGCGAGCACCCGGCCGGACGGCAGCAGGCTCAGCGTGGCGCGCTCACGCGCGGTGGCCAGGGGGGCGGCAGGAGCCCAGGCATTGCTCGCGCGCGTGTAGCGCTCCGCCGTCGCGAGCACGCCACCCGCGCCCCGTCCCCCTACGGCCAGCACCTGTCCCGAGGGCAGCAACACGGCGGCGGCGCCCCGGCCCTGCACGAGATTGCCGGCCGGAGCCCAGCGGCCGCTGGAGGCCTCGTAGAGTTCCACATTCGAATAGAAGGTCAGGCTCGGGTTCGAACTGTAGCCACCGGCGGCCAGCACCTGACCGTCCGGCAGCAGGGTGGCGGTGGCATTCTCGCGAGCCACCGCCGCTGTGCTCGACGCGGCCCAGGTCCCCGTCGCCGGGTCATACAGCTCCGACACAGGCTGCACGTTGCGCGCCGAGTCCGAGCCTCCCTGAACCAGGACCTTGCCATGGGGCAGCAGGGTGGCCGAGTGCCCGTTTCGCGGATGAATGAGCGCGCCAGTGGCGGTCCACGTGTTGGCCACCGGATCATAAAGCTCCGCGTGTTGGGTGATCCCGGCGTTCGTGAAGCCTCCCACGAAGAGGACACGGCCATCGGGGAGCAACGTCGCGCTCGCATAGTGCCGGGGAACCAGGGGAGGCGCCGCCAGCGACCAGGCCCCGGTGGCGGGGTCATAGAGTTCCGCGACGGGCACCTCGCCCACGTTGTTGAAACCGCTGGCCACCAGCACCCGGCCGTCCCGCAGCAAGGTGGCGGTATGGGCCCGGCGGACGGCGGACATGGAGCCGGTGGCGGTGAAGGTGTTCGTCGCGGCGTCGTAGAGCTCCGCCGTGCTCAGATTGGAGCCTCCCGCGACAAGCACCTGCCCCGAGGGCAGGAGGGTGACGGTAGACAGACTGCGCGACGCGGACATGGCCCCCGTGGCGGACCAGGTATTCGTCGCGGCATCATAGAGGCGTGCCGACGTGCTCCCGTCCATCAGGACGAACGCCCTCCCCGTGGGGAGCAGAACGCCCGACGCGATGTTGCCCTGGATGCCGGGGCTTCCGGCGGAGGCCCAGGTGCCGCTCTCCGGGTCGAAGCGCTCGGCGGAAGACACGAATCCGTTCCGGTTGACGCCGCCCGCGGCCAGGACGCTGCCGTCGGGCAGGAGCAGCGAGGCGTGCTGGGCCCTCGCGCTCGCCATGCTGGCCGCCGACGACCAGCCGGGAGCCACCACCCGCGGCGCGGTGAGCCCCTCCAGAGAAACCTCGGTGATCAGCCCGCGCGCCGTCAGCGTGAGCGAGCCGCTCCCCGTGAACCGGGCCGTGAGCGCAGGGTCCTGCGCGGCGGAAGCAGGCGCGAGTTCTTCCAACGATGGCAGGGGACCCGTCTCCTCGCATGCGAGGACGAAGACACCGCAGAGCACCACGAAGAGGAGGCGTCCCGAGACCCAACCTGGCTGCATTCACCCTCCAGCCCCAGGCACGCGCCATGGGCTGACGCGCCGTGGAGCGCGCCCCACGCGGAAGTCCTCCGCATGTGGCCCTGCATGTAGCATGGCTTCTCCCGGCTCCGCGTCCAGACTGACGCGCCCCCTCGGGAGGGAGCGACGCTCCACGTGCAGCGCCACGAGCGAGGCCCGCTCATCTTTTGAGCGGACAGCCCCTGCCCCCATCTGACCTTTTCCCACCCCGCGCTCACCCGGGGAGGAAGACTTGTGAGGGGGGAGCGCGTCTGTCATAAGCCGCGCCCATGCTGCATCCCGACGAAGCGGTGGCTCCCGCGGAGCCCCGCAGGCGGCTCATCATCCTGGCGTGCCTGTGGGTGGCCATCGCGGGGGTGTTGTTCGCGTTCCGCTCGGTGGTGATGCCCTTCGCGGGCGCGGCGCTCATCGCCTACCTCGTCCAGCCCCTGGTGGCCCGCATCACCCGGTGGAAGGTGGCGGGCCGGCCCGTGCCCCGCTGGGTGGCCATCCTGCTCATCTACGCCCTGTTCTTCCTGGGCGTGTACCTGTTCTTCATCGCGCTGGTGCCCCAGCTGTACCGGGAGCTGGCGCGCATCAGCCGGGACGGGCTGGCCTTCGCCCACTCGCTCACGCCCGAGTACGTCCAGTCGCTCGCGCACCGCGCCGAGGAGTGGCTGGGCACCTACGGCCTGCCCATCGCCCTGTCCAACCGCGCCGTGGAGGGGGCGGACGCCTCCCTGGGCGGGTTTGGCTTCGAGGTGGACCTGGCCCAGCTCCTCAAGGATGCCGCGGAGCGGCTGTCCGTGCTCGTCCAGGAGAACCTGGGCAACATCGTCAACGTCTCGAAGAGCATCATCGGCGGGGTGCTCGCCGGCGTCTTCATGATGTTCTTCATCCTGATGGTGGCCGCGTTCTTTTCCATCGATGCGAACGCCATCCTTCGCTACTTCAGCACCCTCATCCCGGCCAGCTACGCCACCGACGCGGCCCTGCTGCTGGAGCGCATCGACCGCTCGCTGTCGGGGGTCGTCCGGGGCCAGGTCACCATCTGCCTGGTGAACGGCGCGCTCACGGCCATCGGGCTCCTGCTGTTCGGGGTGAAGTTCGCCTTCCTGCTGGCCACCATCGCCACGCTCTTCAGCCTCATCCCCATCTTCGGTACCATCATCAGCTCGGTGCCCATCGTGCTCATCGCCCTGGCGGAGGGCTTTCAGAAGGGGCTGGCCATCCTGCTGTGGATCATCGGCATCCACGCGCTGGAGGCCTACTTCCTCAACCCGAAGATCATGGGTCAGGCAGCGCGCATCCACCCGGTCATCGTGGCGTTCAGCCTCATCGCCGGCGAGCGCTTCTATGGGCTGGTGGGCGCGCTGTTCGCCGTGCCCGTGGCGGCCCTCTTCGTGGCGTGCTTCGACTACGCGCGCCTCAAGGCCCAGCCACGGCTGGCCCTGTCCTCCGAGCCCCCGGCGCCCTGAGGCGCTTCAGCTGCAGGCCGCCACACAGCGCGAGTCGCGGCAGGTGGCCACGCAGCGCCCACACCCGATGCTGTTGACGGGGCACCCGCCGGTGCAGCGCACCTCGCTGCAATCGGGGCCATCCAGCACGTGCGTGGGGTTGGTGCCCTGGCCACAGCAGCCATTGGGCACGCAGTCACTTTCCCTGTAGCAGATGCGGTCGGAGACGCCCGGAGGGGGCGGCTCCGCCTCTTCCACCACGTCGCACCCCACCCCCAGACTGGACATCCCCAGCATGAGGGCCATCAGACGCAGGAGGCGGGAGCGGCGCATCGGGTGTCTCCTAGCGGTTCATCGAACCGAGGAACTCGACGTTGGAGGCGGTGGGGCGCATGTGCTTGAGCACGAACTCCATCGCGTCGATCGGCGTGAACGGGTGCAGCACCTGCCGCAGCGCGGTGGTGCGGATGAGGTCCGTCTGGGAGATGAGCAGCTCTTCCTTGCGCGTGCCGGACTTGTTGATGTCGAGGCACGGGAAGATGCGCTTCTCGAAGAGCTTGCGGTCCAGGACGATTTCCGAGTTACCGGTGCCCTTGAACTCCTCGAAAATCACCTCGTCCATGCGGCTGCCGGTGTCCACGAGCGCGGTGCCGATGATGGTGAGGCTGCCCCCCTCCTCGATGTTGCGCGCGGCGCCGAAGAAGCGCTTGGGCTTGTGCAGCGCGTTGGCGTCCACACCGCCGGAGAGAATCTTTCCGGAGGCCGGCACCACCGTGTTGTAGGCGCGCGCCAGGCGGGTGATGGAGTCCAGCAGGATGCACACGTCGTACTTCTGCTCGACCAGGCGCTTGGCCTTGTCGATGACCATCTCGGCCACCTGCACGTGGCGCGTGGCCGGCTCGTCGAAGGTGGAGGAGACCACCTCGCCGCGCACGTTGCGCTCCATGTCCGTGACTTCCTCGGGGCGCTCGTCCACGAGCAGCACCAGGAGGTACACGTCCGGGTGGTTCTTGGCGATGGCGTGCGCGATGTTCTGCAGCAGCACCGTCTTGCCCGCCTTGGGCGGCGCCACGATGAGGCAGCGCTGGCCCAGGCCGATGGGGCAGAACATGTCGATGATGCGGGTCGTCATCTCCGACCCCTCGTGCTCCAGCTTCAGCTTGCGCGTGGGGTAGAGCGGCGTGAGGTTGTCGAAGAGGATGCGCTCGCGCGCCGCCTCGGACATGGGGTCGGCGAAGTTGACCCGGTCCACCTTCTGCAGCGCGAAGAAGCGCTCGCCCTCGCGGGGCTGGCGGATGGGGCCGGTCACCGTGTCGCCCGGCCGCAGGTTGAAGCGGCGCACCTGGGACGGGGAGACGTAGATGTCGTCGGGGCTCGGCTGGTAGTCGCTGTCGGCGCTGCGCAGGAAGCCGAAGCCGTCGCTCAAAAGCTCCAGCACGCCCTCGGCGTGGACCTCGAAGCGCTTGTCGGCGATGCCCGAGAGCAGCGCGAAGATGAGGTCCTGCTTCTTCAGACCCTGGTAGCCCTCGATGCCAAAGTCGTGGGCCATCTTCGCCAGCTCGGTGATCTTCATCCGCTTCAGGTCATTGAGCTTGATGACCTGCATGGGGGTCCCGTCGCGCGTCACCTCGGTGATGGCGGGGGACTCGGAGGACTCGGACACCGGGGCGGCGGCGGGCTCCTCGGCGGCCTCCACGGCGCGCGCCTCCTGGAACTCCTCGTCGCGCACGGGGCGCGGGATGGGCGTCAGCACGGGGCGAGGGGCCTCGGCGGCCCGCTCGCTGGCTTCGGCCGCGGGGGCCTCGTCCTCGTCCACGCGGCGGGTGCGGCGGCGTGCGGGCTTCTCGGTCTCTTCCCGGTCGCTGGCCTTGGCCGCCGCCGTGCGGCGGCGCTTGGGGCGCTCCTCCTCGATGGGGAGCGGATCGGACTCGACCTTTTCTTTGGTGGAACGGGCTTTGCGCATGGTTGGGCTGCGTTGTGGAGGGGGGGGGCGCCTGGGCATAAGGGGCGCGGGACTGTCAGGCACGATTCCGCGGGGAGCTGGTCAGCACCACCCGGGGGGACACCGACGGCCCCACACGGGTCCGTACTCGGGACCAGAAGGAGTCAAAGAGTGGTTTGGGAAGATAAGGCACCCGGGGAACCCGGACGCCCTGAACCGCAGGGCACGTTATTGACGCCCTCCAGGGCTGTCAAGGCATCGTCGCCTTGCCTGTCTCCCCATCCTCCCTGGGCGGCGGGAGACTTCGAGTCGTGAACAGCACGGGGGTTCCTTCCGTTCCCGGATTCGTTCCCTCCCATGTGGGCCTTTCTGGGCCAGTCAGCGCCAACGTCGGATGACCCGACGGCACGGGTAGGCCCGGTGGCGGCGGGGCTTGGCTTGCGTGCGGCCCTCCGGGGTGCCAACCTGCCACGTCGCATGCAGGAGCGGATGCTCCCGGAAAGGGCCCTCTGCGGGGGCCAGCGGTTGCTTGCGTGGGGCGGGGGAAGCTCGCCATCCTCGCGCCCCGATTGGACCGGGGAGCGCGCTGCCGCCCTCCCCTCCCCTGCAAGGCTTCCATCCGTGGATTTGAAGACCGCCGAGACACGCGCCCGCGCCCTCCGCCGGGAGCTGGCCCACCACAACCACCGCTATTACGTCCTCGACGCGCCGGAGATTTCCGACGCGGGGTACGACCGGCTGATGCGCGAGCTCCAGGGGCTGGAGGAGCAGTTTCCCGCGCTCGCCACCCCGGACTCCCCCACCCAGCGCGTGGGGGGCGAGGCCGCCGAGAAGTTCGCCAAGGTCGTCCACCGGGCGCCCATGCTCTCGCTGGCCAACGTCTTCAACGACGAGGAGTTCTCCGAGTTCGACGAGCGCATCCGCAAGGTGGTGGGCCCCGGGGACGTCACCTATGTCTGTGAGCCCAAGCTCGACGGGCTGGCCATCAGCCTGCGCTACGAGGAGGGCCGCTTCCTCCAGGGCGCCACGCGCGGGGATGGCACCACGGGCGAGGACGTGACGGGCAACTTGCGCACCGTGCGCCCCCTGCCGCTGGAGCTGCAGCCCGAGAAAGGGGTGAAGGTGCCCCCGGTGCTGGAGGTCCGCGGCGAGGTGTTCATCCGCAAGGAGGACTTCAAGCGGCTCAACGAGAAGCGCGAGGAGGAGGGCGAGCCGCTCTTCGCCAACCCCCGCAACGCCGCCGCCGGCAGCCTGCGGCAGCTGGACCCGAAAGTCACCGCCTCGCGCCCGCTGTCGCTCTACCTCTACGAGGTGGTCCCCACCGAGGGCATGCCCGCCTTCGAGACCCACACCGCCAAGCTCGAGTACCTCCAGCAGCTGGGGCTGCCGGTGAACCGCCACGAGCGCGTGCAGGGGCTGGAGGGCGTGCGCGCCCAGTACCAGGCCTCGCTCCAGGGCCGCCACGCGCTGAAGTTCGAGGTGGACGGAATGGTGGTGAAGGTGGACAGCGAGGACCAGCGCCGGCGCCTGGGCCAGGTGTCCAAGAGCCCCCGCTGGGCCGTGGCCTACAAGTTCCCGCCCGAGGAGGAGTCCACCCGGGTGGAGGCCATCGACGTGCAGGTGGGCCGCACGGGGGCGCTGACCCCCGTGGCCCACCTGAAGCCCGTGAAGGTGGGCGGCGTCACCGTGTCGCGCGCCACCCTGCACAACGAGGACGAGCTGCGCCGCAAGGACGTGCGCCCGGGCGACACCGTGTTCGTGCGCCGCGCGGGCGATGTCATCCCCGAGATTGTCTCCGTGGTGCTCAGCCAGCGCCCCGCGGACTCCCAGCCCTACGAATTTCCCAAGAACTGCCCGGTGTGCGGTGCCCAGGCGGTGAAGGACGAGGAGGGCGCCATCATCCGCTGCACCGGCGCCTCGTGCCCCGCGCAGCTCGTGGAGAAGGTGCGCCACTTCGCCTCGCGCCCCGCCATGGACATCGACGGGGTAGGCGACAAGCTCGCCGCCCAGTTCGTCGCCTCGGGGCTGGTGAAGACGTTCGCGGACCTCTATGCCCTCACCCGCGAGCAGCTCCTGAGCCTGGAGCGCATGGGCGAGAAGAGCGCCGACAACCTGCTCGCCGCCATCGAGCGCTCCAAGCAGACCACCCAGCGCCGCTTCCTCTATGCCCTGGGCATCCGCCACGTGGGTGAGGCCACCGCCAAGGCCCTGGCCGAGGCCTTCCCCGAGGCCCCCCTGCTCTACACAGCGGACATGGAGGCCCTCACCCGGGTGAAGGACGTGGGCCCCACCATGGCCCAGGTGCTCCACGCCTTCTTCCAGGAGCCGCAGAACCGCGCCGCCATCGACGCGCTGCTCGCCGCCGGAGTCACTCCCGCCCCGCCCCAGGTCAGCACCGAGGGCCCCTTCGCGGGCAAGACGGTGGTGCTCACCGGCGGGATGACGGGCATGTCGCGCGACCAGGCAAAGGAGGAAATCGAGCGGCGAGGAGGTAAGGTATCCGGAAGTGTCTCTCGCAAGACCGATTTCGTGGTGGCCGGCGAGGATGCGGGCAGCAAGCTGAAGAAGGCCCAGGAACTCGGGGTAAGAGTCCTGGATGAGCAGGCGTTCCTGAAGCTGCTTCAGGGCGGCGCCCGGAGTTGAGGATGCCAGGACAGACGAGCACGCGGCGCGCGGCCTTGCGGATCCACGGCAAGGTGCAGGGCGTCTTCTTCCGGGAGAGCGCCCGCATCGAAGCCACCCGCCTGGGCCTCACCGGCTGGGTCCGCAACCGGGACGACGGCACCGTGGAGGCCCTTGCCGAGGGCGAGGGCGCCGCGCTCGAGGACTTCATCCAATGGTGCCACCGGGGGCCCTCCACCGCGCACGTGTCGCACGTCGACTGCGCCCGCGCGGAGCCCACCGGGGAGTTCCCCTCTTTCACCGTGGAGCGCACGTCATGACGCCGTACGCGATGGCCTCGCTGCCCGCGATGCTGGGCATCAAGGCAGGCAACAAAGTCTCCGTCATCAACCCCCCGCGCGGCTTCGTGCAGCGCCTCAACCCCCTGCCCGACGGGGTGGAGTTCCTCATCACCGCCCAGTCCGGCCTGGACGTCATCCTGTTCTTCACCTCGGAGGCCCAGGAGCTCGTCCAGCGCCTGCCCGCGCTCTCCCGGGCCATGGCGCTCACCGGCGGCATCTGGGTGTGCTGGCCCAGCGGCGAGGGCGTGAAGAGCTCGCTGTCCGAGGACTTCGTGCGCCAGGCCGCGCTCGACATCGGCATGGTGGACAACAAGATTTGCCTCATCGACGAGACGTGGACCGGCCTGCGGCTGGTGCGCCGTCCCCGAGGCCGTCTGGACAAGCCCGAGCCGCGCAAGCAGGCCCCTACCGCCCAGGCCTGATGCCAGAGGGGGAGCCCCCCGCCTCTGACCGCCGGCTGACAAACTCCACTTCTCGGCTTTACATGGCCGCAAGAGGCGTGGAAAACTCCATGTGTTTCTGGGCGGTTGTACAGCAGGCCGCAAGGGCGGCACGCTGGAAGTCCAGGTGACTTTTTGAGACGGGTTGCGTCCCAGAACTCCCGGGCGCGTAGGCTGCACCAAGTCTCCGACCGTCCCCCCCAAGGCGCCCGCGGATGGGCATCGACCGGGTGTGGAAAAGGAGCGGGCAGTACGCGCATGTGGGTTCCTGGAACGCGCGAAGCAAGCCTCGTCCGGCACGGTGCCGGTGGTTGCGAGGCGCCATGAACTCCGAGGTGCAGGCGATGTTCTCCTCGATTCCCACCCGCACGACGAGCGCTGAGACCTGCTCCGCCGCTGCGGGAGGACTCGAGGGCGCCTCTCCTCTCGCAGCGCGCGCGGAAGCGCGAGGCCTCGTCGCCTCCCGTCCGCTGGGGCACGCCCATCCGCACGCGCGTCCAGGATTCCCCGATGGGAAGCATCCTCGTTATCAATGCCTCGGGTCGGGAGACCCGTGTTGCCCTCGTTGAGGGCGGGCACATCGCTGAGTTCTACCTCGAGCGAAAGAAGGACAAAGGCGTCGTTGGCAACATCTACAAGGGCCGTGTCGTCCGGGTGCTCCCCGGCATGCAGGCGGCTTTCGTGGACATCGGCCTGGAGAAGGCCGCCTTCCTCTACGTCAGTGACGTCGTCTACGACCCGGACTTCGCGCGCGCGCAGTTCGAGTTGACCGAGGGCGAGCACGAGGACTTCCCCGAGGTCCCCACCGAGTCCGAGGCCGAGGCCGCCGAGGCCGCCGTTGGCGACACCCCCGCCGCGCCAGAGGCCGAGCTGGAGGTGGAAGTCCAGGAGGTCGCCCCCGGCGAGCTGCCCCCGCCCCAGGGCGAGCCCCCTGCCCCGCCGCCCGAGGCCCTGGCCGCCGGGGCCCCGGGCTCCGAGGCCCCCGCCGCCGCCCCGGCAGCGCCTCCCGCCGGGGAGACGGCCCCCGAGGCCCCCACCGAGGCGCCCGCCGCTTCCGGGGAGACGGCCCCCGTCACGGCCGTGGAGAGCACGCAAGCCGTTGCCGCCCCGGCCGAGTCCGTCATGCCGCCCCCGCCGCCGGCGGCCGCGTTCGAGACGGCCGAGCCTGCCGCCCCGGCCCCGGTCTCCGCCGAGGCCCCGGCCGCCGAGGCCCCGGCCGTGGGCGCGGAGCCTTCCCAGGCCCCCGCCCCGGAGCTCCAGGCCGAGCCGCCTCCGGCCTCCGCCACCGCGCTGGGTGAGCTCATCCCCGTTCCCGCCGCGCCCGCCGAGGCCTCGGCCCCCGCCGCCAAGCCCGCCCCGGCCACCACCGGCGAGCGCCGCACGCCCCGCGAGGGCCGCGAGGCCCGGGAGCCCCGCCACCGCGAGAAGGAGCGCGAGGGGCGTGACAAGGACAAGTCCCGGCGCCCGCGCGAGGAGCACTCGCGCCGCGAGAAGGACGAGAAGACCAAGGTCCGCAAGAGCTCGCGCATCGAGGACCTGCTGAAGGTCGGCCAGGAGGTGGTGGTCCAGATCTCCAAGGACCCCATCGGCACCAAGGGCGCCCGCCTCACCTCGCACATCTCCATCCCCGGCCGCCACCTGGTGTTCATGCCCACCGTGGACCACGTGGGCATCAGCCGGCGCATCTCCAACGAGAAGGAGCGCAAGCGGCTGCGGGAAATCGTGGACCGGCTGCGCCCGCCCGGAACGGGCTTCATCGTCCGCACCGTCGCGGAGAACGTGCCCCAGGAGAAGCTCGAGACCGACATCCGGTTCCTCATCGAGGTGTGGAACCAGGTGGTGCGCCGCAACGAGAAGCGCGGCGGCCCGGGCCTGCTGCACCCGGACCTGGACCTCATCCTGCGCGCCACGCGCGACCTGTTCGCCCACGACGTGGAGAAGCTCGTCGTGGACGACCGCGAGGAGTACGAGCGCATCCTCGCCTTCGTCACCGCGCAGGACTCGCTGCTCAAGGACCGCGTGGTGCTCCATGACGGCGACGAGCCCGTGTTCGACGCCTACGGCATCGAGCAGGAGATGCACCGCGCCACCCAGCGCAAGGTGTGGCTGAAGAGCGGCGGCTACCTCATCATCGACCAGGCCGAGGCGCTCACCGCCATCGACGTCAACTCGGGCCGCTACGTCGGCAAGAAGAGCCTCGAGGAGACCATTACCAAGATCAACGTCGAGGCGGCCAAGGAGATCGTCTACCAGCTGCGGCTGCGCAACATCGGCGGCATCATCATCTGCGACTTCATCGACATGGAGAAGGCGCAGAACCGGGACAAGGTCTTCAAGTCCCTGCAGGAAGCGCTGGGCCGCGACAAGGCCAAGACGAACGTGCTGCGCATCTCCGAGCTGGGCCTGGTGGAGATGACGCGCAAGCGCGTCCGCGAGTCCATCGGCCGCGTGCTCCACGAGGACTGCCCCTACTGCGATGGCCGGGGCTTCGTGAAGACCGCCACCACGGTCACCTACGAAATCTTCCGGGAGATCCGCCGCGAGGCCCCCGCCTACAAGGACTCCACGCTCGTCATCAACTGCAGCGCGGAAGTGGCCCGGCAGCTCCAGGGCGAGGAGCGCCAGGAGCTGCGCCACCTGATGGACCGCTACAACAAGTCCATCCAGGTCAAGGCCCAGCAGAACTACCACCGCGAGCAGTACGACATCTACGGCCGCTCCGGCATGGGCCCCGAGCACAAGGTGGCCTCGTCTCCGGGCTCCGGGGATGGGGAGCTGTCCATGCAGCGGCGCCCCGAGAACGGCGGACACGGCGAGCGCTACCGCCAGGAGCAGGGCCGCCGGGGTGGCGGCCGGGGCGACCGCAACGAGCGCGGTGGCGGTGAGCGCGGCGACCGCAACGAGCGCGGCGGCGGTGAGCGCAGCGACCGGGGCGAGCGCAGCGGCGGTGGTGAGCGCAGCGGCGGTGGTGAGCGCGGCGGTGGTGAGCGCGGCGACCGGCGCGAGGGCCGGCGTCCCGATCGTGGAGACCGGAACCGAGGCGGGGAGCGCCGGGGAGACGACCGCCGCGGCGAAGAGCGCCGGGGGGGCGAGTCCTCCCGTCCTTCTCAGGCCGCCGCCAGTCAGGAGCCTTCCACCCCGTCGGGTGGCCCCCCGCCGCCTCCCGCTCCTGTGAGCGGGGGCTCGGAGCCCGAGGGCGGCGGACAGCCGTAACCCCGGGCTTGCCTGCCTGGAGGGAGTGTCGCCCTCCAGGCAGCATGCACCCGCGGCCTGGGGGAGGCTGGCCGGCACGGCGTGCGATTGGCTAGCGTGCCTCCCTAGATGGCCGGATCGACCCTGCTACGCACCCTGTACGGAAAGCTGTTGGACGGGGCCCGGAAGGGCTGGGCCCCTGTCGCAGAGACTTCCGTCGGCCGCTTCGCCACGGACATCTTCCTGGGCGCGCGGGCCGTTGCCCGGGACTTCCAGGGCGAGAACATCAGCCTCCGGGCCGCGGCCCTCACCTACATCAGCGTCTTCTCGCTCGTGCCCCTCCTCACGGTGGGCCTGGCCCTGCTCCAGGCGCTCCACCAAGAGGGGTTCCAGCGGCGCATGCGCAGCGCCATCCACCTGGCGCTCGCCCCGGGCATCCGCGAGGAATCGTCCGAGTTCCTCAACCGCTTTCTCAACCCCGCCCACTCGATTGCCCTCGGCAGCGTGGGCTTCGTCGCCCTGCTCTTCTCGGCGGGCTCCCTGCTGCGCCACATCGATGGGGCCGTGAACGAAGTCTGGGGCATCCGGCGCCAACGGCCCCTGCTCACCCGCGTGTGCATCTACCTGGGGCTCTTGCTCCTGGGGCCCATCCTCCTGGCCGTGTCTTTCTCGGGCACGGGCGCGGTGCGCGCCCTCATCGTCAACGCGGGCTTCTCCATCGCACCGCAGATCGCCCTGGCCACCACGGCGCTGCTCCTCGTCTCCAGCCTGACCCTCCTCTATTACGGCACGCCCTACGCCAAGGTCGCCGTCCGCTCGGCGCTCGCCGGGGGGCTCATGGCCGGACTGGGGTGGGTGCTCGCCAAGCAGCTCTATGAGGAGTTCGCCGAGCAGACGTTCCGGTACGACGCCCTCTACGGCTCCCTGAGCGCCCTGCCCCTGTTCTTCGCGTGGATCTACGTGAGCTGGCTCATCATCCTCTGCGGGGCGCGCCTGTCCTATGCGGTGGAGCATGCCGCCTTCCGGGACTCGCTCTGGGCCTTCGGCACCCACCCGCGCGCGCTGGAGCTGGTGGCGGCCCGGGCCGCCATCGATGCCACCCGGGCGTGGATGGACGGGCTTCCCCCGCCCCTGCCCCGCCAGCTCGCCGCCCAGCTGCGCGTCCCCGAGTCCTTCGTCCATGACGCCATCGAGCGCATGGAGAAGGCCCAGCTCCTGGCCTTCACCCGCAAGGGCGGCATCTGCCCCGCGAGGGATCCCTCGGAGCTGACGCTCGCGGACGTGGCCTTCGCCATCCACGGGGTGTCCATCGCCGGAGGGCTGGAGACCTGGAACGGTCCGCGCGCGCCGGGCTTCGAGCAGGTGGAGCCGCTGTTCCAGGCCGCCGACTGCGCCACGGCGGAGGTGCTGCGCCAAACCCGGTGGATCGACCTCGCCATCGCCTCGCGCCCCAGCCTGGCTGCCCCCGTGGCGGACGAACCCCAGGCGGCAGCATCCTGAAGGGTGAAATTCCGTAGGATTTCCAAGAGCTTCGACACCGAGGTGGCTTGCAACGCCGACTCGTTCTGTTATGTTTTGAGGATTCGATCACGGGCCAAAGCGCCCTCTTTCCGAGGGGTCACGCGGTTTGCGGGAGCGTCCGATGCTCAAGTCCGATCTGATCAACATTCTCGTCACCAAGCGGGGGGTGACGCAGAAACAGGCCGAGGCCACTGTTGAGACGATCTTCGAATCGATGAAAGAGGCGCTCTGCCGCGGCGAGAACATCGAGATCCGCGGCCTGGGGGCCTTTCACGTCAAAAACTACCAGGGATACCAGGGCCGGAACCCCAAGACGGGCCAGGTCATCCCCGTGAAACCCAAGCGAGGCCTGCTGTTCCGCACGGGCAAGGAGCTGAGGGACCGGGTCAACCGCCCGGCCGCCCAGTCCGCCCAGCCGGACCTGTCGGATCCCACCAAGGGCACCAGCGGCACCGGCACCTGAGCGTCTCCTACGCAGAGGCCCCCACGGGGGCCAACCGGCCCATGGGCCGGATCTGCAGATCCACGTTCAGCTCCCCGTAGGTCAGCACCGCCACGTCGGGGAAGGCCCCTTCAATCATCCGCCGCAGGGGCCGCCGGACATCCGGCGCGGTGAGCAGCACCACCCGGCCTCCCGTGGCGATGCGCCGCACCCCCTCCAGCAGCTGGGCGATGTGCTCGGGATCGGGCGCGGCCCCCCGGGGCCCCCTTCCCCGCAGCGACTCCTCCACTTCCGGATCCACCAGGTACGCATAGAGCGAGCCCGAGGGCGCGAACTTGTGGCTCAGGTAGCGGTGCAGGGCCTGGCGGCAGCGCTCGGCGAGGGCGGCGGCATCCCCCTCGCAGGAGGGGGACACCAGCGCCTCCAGGATGGCGCGCAGGTTGCGGATGCTCACCTGTTCCTGGACGAGCTTGCGCAACACCTCCGTGAGCAACGGCAGCGGCACCTTCTGGAGGGCCTCCTTCACCAGGGTGGGCGCCTGGGCTTCGAACCCTTCCAGGAGCCCGTGCACCTCCTGGACTCCCAGCAGGTGGACGGCCTGGGTGCGCAGCACGGCCCGGCAGTGGTCCACGATGAGCTCGCCGGGCCGGCGCATGGGCACCTGCGCCAGCTCGAGCCGGGCACGCGCTGACTCCTCCGTCCGGCTGAGGGTTCCCCCGGACACAGGGTCCTTCACCGGTTCGAGCCGAAGCTCCAGAAACGACAGCTCGTCGGGAGGCGAGAGCACATAGATGGCCCCTGGCACCACCTGGCCCGATGCCGTGGGCACATCGTCCAGGAGGATGGCGTAGCCCCCCTCGGGCAGGTACGCCGCATGCGTCCGCACGCGAATGCCCGGAACCCGGACGCCCAGCTCCAGGAAGATGTCCTCCCGGAGCTGCTGGAGGTGCTGGTGAACGAACGCCGCGCCCTGATCCTGGGCCAGAGGGGTCAGGTCCGGTGCCAGGTCCACCGTCAGCGGAGCAACGCCCACGGGCGTCGGCACACTCGCCGCAGGAGGGCTTCCCGGCTTCCCGTCGCTTCCAGGCGCTTCTCCTGGGGTGGGCTCTTGCCGCTCGGACGCCTCTTCCTCCAGGGCCGCGCTCCTCAGGTGCTTGAGCACATGCGCGAGCCCTCCCAACATGCCTCCCAGGCCCAGGAAGGTGAGGTGCGGCATTCCGGGAATCAGTCCCAGTGCCACGCACAGCCCCGCGACCACCCAGAGCGCGCGGGACTGCCCGAAGAACTGGACGCCAATCTCCGACCCCAGGGAGCCATCCTCCCGCTCCGAGGCCACGCGGGTGACGACGAGCCCCGCCGCCACCGCGATGCACAGCGAGGGAATCTGCGAGACGAGCCCATCTCCGATGGCGATGAGCGCGAAGTCCGCGGCGGCTTCGGACAAGCGCATGCCCTGCTGGAGCACGCCGATGGCGATGCCTCCCAGGAGGTTGACGGCCACGATGACGAGCCCGGCGATGACGTCCCCTTTCACGAACTTCATGGCGCCATCCATCGCGCCGAACATCTGAGACTCCCGCTCCAGGTTGCGCCGGCGCTGGCGGGCTTGCGCCGGATCGATGGTTCCTGCCCGCAGGTCCGCATCGATGGACATCTGCTTGCCGGGCATCGCATCCAGCGTGAAGCGGGCGGAGACCTCCGCGACCCGCTCCGCCCCCTTGGCCACCACGAGGAACTGCACGAGCGTGAGGATGGCGAAGAGAACCGCGCCCACGACGTAATCCCCCCGCACCACGAACTCGCCGAAGGCCTGGATGACTTCTCCCGCGTGCCCCTCGGCCAGCGCCAGCCGCGTCGAGGACACGTTGAGCGCGAGCCGGAAGAGCGTGGTGAACAGCAGCAGCGTGGGGAAGGACGTCACCTGGAGCGCATCCCGGGCGTAGAGCGCCGCGACGAGCAACGCCACCGCCGCCGCCAGGTTGACCGCGAGCCCCAGATCGAGCAGCCACGGAGGCAGGGGAATAATCAACGCGCCCAGCACGGCGGCCATGGCCACCGCGAGCACCACGTCCGAGGACTTCCGGGCCTTCAAGAGCATCTTCAACAAGGGGTTCATGCGGTCTCCCGCTCTTCCATGGCCACGCGGAGAACCGCCGCGGCCGCCTGGTAGAGCTCCTCGGGGATGGGCTCCCCGACGTCATACGAAATGAGGCTGCGCGCCAGCGGGACATCCCGGACCACCGGGATGCCACAGCGCTGGGCCTCGCGCCGGAGCGCCAGCGCCTCCTCCTCTTGCGCCTTGGCCACGAGATAGGGCGCCTCGCACTCCTGAAGGTCGTAGCGGAGCGCGACCGCGATGTGCGTGGGGTTGACGACCACGGCCGAAGCCCTTCGCACCCCGCGGGCGGGGCCGCCCTGGGCCAGCTGCCGGTGGAGCGCCTTGCGCTGGGCTTTGTGGCGAGGGTCGCCCTCGCTCTCCCGGTACTCCCGCTTCACCTCCTCGCGGCTCATGCGCAGGTCCTTGAAGTGCTGGAACCGCGCCAGCACGTAGTCGACGCCCCCCAGGGCCACCAGGCAGACCGCGAGACGAAGGATGAGCGGCTCCAGCATCTTCATCAGGTGCATCAGGGCCTCGGCGCCTCCCAGCCCCACCGTTCGAAAAGCCTCGGGCCCGGCCTCTTCCATCCCGTCCCAGACCAGTGCCGCGAGCACCGCCGCCACCAGGAGCGCTTTCAGCCCCTCCAGCACGGACCGGACGCTGAACAGCCGCTTCAAGCCCGCCAGCGGGCTGATGCGCTCGGCCTTGGGGAACACGTGCTCCAGGTTCAGCCCAAGGCCTGCCATGGCCAGCGAGACGGAGAGCGACGCCACGAGGGCGCCCCCCAGCGCAGGGAAGGACAACCGGATGGCCAGCCACAGCCCTTCTTCCCACGCGCCCGCAGTCTCCGCGCCCAGCATCAGGTGCGCTGTCCATTGCCGCAGTGGTTCGAAGCCCTCGGGAGCGAATGCCGTGAACCCCAGCACGCCCCCCAGCGTCACCGCGCTGGAGGACAGGAGCCGGCTGCGCGGAATCTGTCCCTTGCGGCGTGCGTCCCGCAGACGTTTCGCCGTGGGTTTCTCCGTCTTGTCACTCACTGGGCCGCCTCCCCCAGGAGCCACAGCGCCCCTTCCAGGTTCGCCACCTCCGCCAGCAGCCGCTCGCAGAGCACACCCACGCCCAGCCACAGGAGCGCGCCCCCACCCAGGATTCGCAAGGGGGCTCCGAACTCCTGCAGGTTCATCTGCGGAGCGGCGCGGGAGGCCATTCCCACCCAGCAGTCCACGGTCATCGAGGCCGCGGCGATGGGGGCGCCCACCGCCAGCCCCGTGGCCAGTGCGCCCCCGGCCAGCATCACGACCTGCCGCGCCGCGGCCTCGGTGGGAACGGCCGCCCCCAGCGGCACCACCCCGAAGCCCCGAAGGAGCCCCGAGAGGACGATGGGGAACAGCCCTCCCGTCACCACCCACGCCACGAGCAGCTGGTACAGCACGTCTCCCGTCGCGGATTCGCGGCTTCCCGCTACCGGCAGGCTCGCCTCGGCGGAGGCGCCTCGAAAGAGATCGATGAACCGGCCCCCCATCCTCGCCGCATCGAAGGGGAGCGCCGCCAGGAGCCCCACCGCGGTCCCATAAGCCAGCTCCTTGAGGACCAGGGCCATCAGGTCCCCAGGCCCCTCCACGGGCACAGACACCTTCACCCCCGCAGCGAGGTGCAAAAAGAGCGAGAGGCTCAGCACCAGGGCCAGCTTGACGGTGCTGGGCGCGGCCTGGCCTCCCAGCAGTGGGCAGAGAAAGGCGATGGGCACCAGACGTGCGGCGCACAGCGCCACAGCCGCCGTGTGCAGCCCCAGGGATTCCAGGTGTCCTCCGAGAAGCTCCAGGCTCATGCGGCCACCTCGGCGATGAGCGTGAGCAGTTGCCTCGTGAAGAGCGTGAGCTGCGCGGCGATCCATGGCCCCGCGAACACGAGCGCCATCACCGCCGCCCCCAGCTTGGGGACCACGGAGAGCGTGCTCTCCTGAAGCTGGGTGGTCGCCTGGAACAGGCTCATCACGAAGCCCACCACCAGGCTCGCCCCCACCGGTGGCAGGGAGGCGAGAACCATCAGGAGCAATGCCTCGCGTCCCACCGCGAGCAGGAGATCCTGGGTCATGGGTTCACCGGTACCCGAGGATGAGCCCCTGCGCGAGCAGCGACCAGCCATCCACGGCCACGAAGAGGAGAATCTTGAAGGGCAGGCTGACCTGGCTCGGGGACAGGCTCTGCATGCCCAGCGCGAGCAGGACGTTGGCGACGACCATGTCCAGCACCAGGAAGGGGAGGAAGACGAGGAAGCCGATCTGGAAGGCCTCCTTCAGCTCGGTGATGACGAACGCGGGAACGACTACGGAGAGGTCTCCCTCCTGGACCTGCTCCGCCTCTTCGGGAGGCCGCAGCTCTCGCGCGAGGTCCACGAAGCGGCTCCGCTCCTCGGCACTGCCATGCTTGACGAGAAAGGCGCGCAGCGGCTCGGCCGTCCGCTCCACCGCCGCGAGGATCTGCGCTCCGGACGCTGCTTCCGCAGAGGCCCCCCGCCCCACCTCGTACATCCGGGACAGGACGGGCGACATGATGTGCGCCGAGAGCACCGCGGCCAGCCCTGTCAGGACAATGGACGGTGGAGCCTGTTGGGTTCCCATCGCGGAGCGCGCCAGCGACAGCACCACGGCGATCTTCGAGAAGCTCGTGAGCATCATCACCGCGAAGGGCAGCAGCGACAGCCCCGCCAGCACCGCCATCATCGTCAGCGGATTACCCGCGTGAGAGGCCTGCGCGAGGGTCTGCTCACCCGCCCCGGCCCATCCCAGCGTCATTGCAGCACCCCCTTTGGGACCGTGGAGGCACGCTGGGACAGCCCATGCCGCGATGGATGGCGCCCCGCTTTCGTCAGGGGCGTCTCGTGGACCTCCGCGAACGAGTCCCCAAAGGCCACCAGGAAGCTCTGGCCATCCACCTCTACCAACGCCAGGCCACACCTCGGTGAGAGCCCCGCCCGGGAGACCACCCTCAGGCGCTCCGGCAAGAGAAAGCGAGGTCCCAAGGACTTGCGGCGCATCCATCCGATTCCCAAGCCCATCAGGGCCATGGCGCCCAGGCCCCAGCGCGCGGCCTCGGCCCCTGGCATGCGCCCCAGCAGCCCCACCGCCGCGAGTCCCACGACAAGGACCGCCGCCCACAACAACCGGTTCCGAAGAGACAGAGAGGTGAACATGGTGTGGCTCCGGCCTGTCATGGCAACAGGGAGAGGATCCGCGCGCCGATCTCTCCGTCGATGTCGACCAGCTCGGCACGCGCCACGCCCCGGTCTCCCACGCGCAGCACCACCGGCTCGCTCACGTTGATGCGCAGGGGCAAGAGCTGTCCGGGCTTCAAGACGGCCAGCTCCGACAACGGCAACAACAACCGCGTCAGTTCGATCTCGACCTCCACGGGCAACGGGGGCATCCCCTCGCCCCGCTCGTTCACGGCCACCATGTTTGCCTCCACCGCGCGATTGCGCGCACGAATCAGGGAAAAGCCCTCGGGGGAGAACGTCCCCACGAGTTCGAAGCCACGCGTCACCAGACGTCCGCGTCCCAGGAGGTGGGCCCCCCGCAAGTGGACCCCCTCGAAGACGACGACATCGCCCACCGCGAGCGTCTTCAGCTCGCTGGGCAGCAGCTCGCGGTTGCCCAGGAAGCACCGCGCCCGGAGAGACGCCGCGAGCACCTCGGGCGCCAGCGTGGGCGCTCGCTGCACTGGCAGGTCCTTGCAGGGGGACTCGAGCACCACCGCTGGAATCACCAGCCGTGCCCCCGCCGTGGTCTGTCCCACCGTCAGGGCCAGCTCGATGCCCACGTGCGCCCTGCGCCCGTCCAGCCGGGCAAGCGCGTCCCTCCGGCTCATGGTCACCCCCGACAGATGGGGGACCCACCGGCGATAAAGCTCTCCCTGCGTCCGGAAAGCCACGAGTGAGGCCATGATCAAGTAGGCCAGCGTCGCTTCCTCCAGCCGCGTCAGCCGTGTCACGGGCCCCGGCTGTGAAGGGCCTCCCGCCAGGCGTTCCAGCGCCGCGAACAGCACCGGCGGCGCCAGCTCCAACACCGCCGAGCCCCCCGTCGCCGACAGCTCCAGGAAGACGAATGCCGCCGTATGGGAGAGCCCCGACGCGGGCAGGACCGTGGCCTCCGCCAGCCGGGCGGAGGCGGAGACAGGACACCCCAGCTCGCGCCCCAGCGACTCACAGATGGCGTGAAGCGCCTGCTGGCCCATCCGCGAGAGCTGCGGACGCTCGCCCAGGGTGACATGCGCCCGGGTCAACCGCCGCGCTCCCAGCCGGGACAATTTGGACATCTTGGAAGAGGAAAGAGACATGGCGTGGCCTCAGCGTGTGGCTTCCCGGATCAACCGCTCCGCGAGCACACCCAGCCCGGGAGCCGCTGGGGCCACGGGTCCCGCAGCCCGCGCGGGAAACAGGCTCTGGTGGTACGGCGGGAGCCTCCGGAAGAACTCCTGCCGCAGTGCCTCGGAGGCCTCCTGCATCACCGCGCGCAGTTGCTCCGCGGCGTCCCTTCGCTGGCCGAACTCCAGCGCCACCCGGGCCTGCCGTTCGGCCGAGGACAGTCCCATGAGAAGCGCCAGGTGCTCCTTGGCCCGGGCAGCCTCGCGGCCCCCCAACCCTTCGAGCAGCTCCGGCGCCCGTTCCTTCCCCAACACGAGCGCCACCAATGCGAACCGGGACAACGGCAACAGCCACGGGCGGGCACGCGCCGGAAGGGAAGCGGCTTTCGGGCCCATCCCCGGCTTGCGGACAATGCGGGTCGACGCCTCGGCGGCTTGGGGGGGGACAGCGAACCGGACGATGCGGGTGGACTCCTCGTTCCCCCGGCGCCCCGCCGGCCTTCGAATCATGCGCGTTGCATTCATGGTCATTCTCCCGAGGCTCACGCCCCCTTGCGTCCCGCGTTCGCCGCCACCACGGGCCGCGTGGGGGCGGGAGGCACGGCAGCGGCTGCCTTCGTCCGGGACTGCGAAGCCCTCAGGCGCAGCGTGAGGAACACCAGCGCCGCCGCGAGCACGGTGACCATGGCCCCCAGTCCCCCCAGCACCACCCGGAACCGCAGGGGCCGAGGACTGCTCACCGGCGCGAGCTCCACCCGCGTGGAGGCCTCGTCCACCAGGAGCGACACCGCCTCCGGGGACAGTCCCTCCACGCCTCCGGCGATGAGTGCCTGGAGGTGCTCTTGCGCCTGGCGAAGCCGCCCGGTCTGTCCGGGCGCCGTCCGCAACATCGCTGACGCCTTGGCGGGCGCCTGGACATGTCCTGGCCTCGCGGGAGGCGGCACCATCAGGTGCACGCGCGCCACGAGCACCCCTTCCATCTCCTGCAGCGTCTTCTCGATTCCCCGCTCCAGGACACGGGTCCGGCACAGCTGCTCTTCCAGCGGCGTCCGGAGCAGCCCTCCCCCGCCGAAGACATCGCAGCCCGTCTCGGCCACCGGCCTCGGCAGGCCCAGCTCGGCCAGGATGCGCACCGCGGCCGGCGCCTGGGCCTCCTCGACTTCGATGGACCAGGAGGGCTTCTTGCCCCCTTCGGGCACCTTGCGCGCCTCCAGCCCCCGCTCCAGGAGGACGGTCTGCAGTTCGTTGGCCTGGCGCTCATCGAGGCCGTGCTGGATGCGCTCGCGGCAAGCGGTAGCGCCCAGCGACATCACGAGCGCGAGACAGCGCAGAAGAGAATGGGACATGGCGGCACCCCTCACACCTGCGTCTGGAGCACCAACTTCACGCCACTGGTGGCCTTCTCGAGCACCTTGCCGGCGAGATCCACCTCCTGGCTGGCCCGGTACACACGGGCCTGGAACGCCAGCAGCTCCAGCGGCGAGAAGCTCCGCCCGGACTCCGCCTGCACCAGGATGCGATCCAGCTCCTGCTGCGCGTGCCCCACCCGCTCCAGCATCTGCTCCGCCTGTGACACCTGCGCCACCGGCGCCGGTGGGACCGGGGGAGACGGACACCCGGTGGCCCCAACCCCCGGCCCCTTCTCCGGGCCCTTCATCCCCTCCAGCACCTCCGCGAACCGCTCCTTGCCCACCTGCGGCGAGAGCGGGGCGCCCGCACTTCCAACCGAACCGATCTTGTCGATGGCCATGGCGCGCGGTCGCTAGCGGATGTTGTTGATGGCGGCCTTCGCCGAGTCGTGGCGGACCTTCATGATGTTGGAGACCGCGTTGTGCTCGCGGCTCTCCTGCTGCATCGCGTTCTGGAGCTGGAGGTACTCGAGGTTGAACTTCTGTCCCTCGGCGGCCATCAGCTTCTGGGCTTCGAGCAAGTCCCACGCCTCCCCCTTGCCCGCCGCCCCTCCCACGCCCGGGAGCGCCGCGCCGCCGCCCGTCACCGAGGTGGCCAGCGAGACCGTCGAGCGGACGCTGGACACCGCCGCGCTCATCACCGGCGGGCTCACCACCATGCCTCCCGCCAGTCCCGTTCCCGCCCGGACGGCTTCCTGCGCGGTGCGCGCGAAGACGGCGCCGAACTCATTCCGGGGCGTCTGGCGCGGCAGCGTGGACGTGATGGACAGCGAGGCAATGCGGGAATCGTTCTCCATGGGCACTCTCCTGATTCGGGTTCGCGCAGAGCCCTTTTCAGCCGCCGTGCCAACGCCCGCTCCCCTCGGCGTCCGCTCGGAGAGCCCGCCCGGAGAGTCCACGGAACGGGACGGTTCCTGCCCGCCCCCGTCTCCAGGATGGACGCCCGAAAATTTGCGTCCTCGCCGGGCTGCCCCACACTTGTCGCACCCTGTTGCACCCGAAGAGAGCTCCTGGACATGATCCCCTCCCCCAGTGCCCGTCCCGCCGCTGACCGCTTTCACCCCCGCGTGGAAGCCAACCTGATGGTCAAGGTCCTGCTGCCCGGCCGCGTCGTCGGTGCCAAGGCCCGAGACCTGTCCATGGCGGGCCTCTTCCTCCAGGCCCACCCCGCGGACACGCTGCGCGAGCTCACGCTCTCCATCCCCCTGCCGGATGACCGGGAGATCACCACCACGTGCTCCATCCGCCGCCGCACCGCGCACGGCGTGGCGCTCGAGTTCGGCACGCTCGACTGGGACGACTTCCTGGCCCTGGCGCGCTTCCTTCACCCGCGGCTTCCGTGAGCCGCCGAGGGCTCAGGGCGCGGCGGCCTCCAGGCGCAGCCGCTCCACCAGGGCCATCAGCTCCGTGCCCCGGAAGGGCTTGTGGATGTAGCCGTCCGCCCCCGCCTGCGTGGCGCTCTCCACATCCGACTTCTTCGCCTTCGCCGTGAGCATGTAGAGCGGCACGCTGGCCGTCACCGGGTCGCTCTTGAGGATGCGGCACACCGAGACGCCGTCGAGCTGCGGCAACACCACGTCCATCAGGATGAGGTGGAACAGGTGGCTCTTGGCCAGCTTCAGCCCCTCCATCCCGTCCGCCGCGCACACCACGTCCACCGCCCCGTCGCTCAGCATCGAGCGGACCAGCTCGCGGATGACCGGCTCGTCCTCGACGAGCAGGATGTGAAAGGGGACTTGGGCTTCGGCGGACATGGGTGGTGGGAGCACGGGCAATGTAGCCCCGGAAGGGCGCACGCTCTATATCTCCGACACGCCTTCGCGCTCTGTCCAACCTTCCAGCCCGTTGGGGAGGCGGATGCGCACATACTTCCCCGCGTCCTCCAGCAGGCGGACCTTCAGCCCGGCGTGGACCTCGAAGAGCGTCTTGGCCTCGCCGCGAGGAAACTCGCGGGCCACCAGCTTCGGTGACAGCACCACCGCCTCGTGCACCGTCCGCTGTACCCAGATGTGGGCCGCGAGCAGGCCGCCCAGGGGCAGCGCGAGCGTCAGGGCCACCCCGCCGAGCACCGCCGCCCAGGTGCGGCGGCCGGGCCGCAGGAACCGGAAGAGCACCAGCGCGCCGAAGCCCACGCACCAGGCGGCCAGGAAGCCCCAGGCCACCGGGGCCTCGGGCGTGGCCAGCACCAGCCGGGTGAGGAAGTCCTCCTCCAGCGCGGTGCCCACCACCTTGTCCACCTGCCGGGCCCGGGCAATGGCCAGGTTCGCCTCCAGGTCCGGGGCGCGTCCGCCCTGCTTCCAGGCCCGCTCCAGCGCCAGCGTCGCCCGGCCCAGGTCTCCCTGCGCCAGGTACACGGTGCCCAGGTTGTAGAGGACGTCCGGGCCGCCCTGGCCATGGGACAGCAGCTTCTCGTAGCCCTCGCGCGCCGCGGTGTAGTCCTCGCGGGAGTAGGCGTCATTGGCCTGGGAGAAGAGCGTCTCCGCCTCCTCGGGCGTGTAGTAGCCCTGGCTCAGCAACACGGCGGTGAGCATGGCGGTGAGGGCGCTCATTTCTCCCACTTCTCCATCACGGCCTCCGCCGCATCCAGGATGCGGTTGCGCTCGGAGGGCTCCGCGCCCCCGCCAAAGCGCCCCACATCACACGCCTCCAGCACGTAGAGCACCCGCGAGCGGTGCGTGGGCGCCACCCCCGCCTGGGCCATCTTCTCACCCAGGGCCTCGCGGGTGAGCCCCACCACGGGCGTGCGCAGCCGGGCCTCCAGGAAGCCCATCAGCGCCTTCTCCACCTCCGCGTAGAAGGCGCTGGCGCTGCCCTGGCCCTTGAGCTTCTCCGCCGCCTCCAGCCGCCTGCGGGCCGCCTTCGCCTTCTGGTGGGTGCGCCCCACCTCCGTCTGCGAGAAGAGCTTCCCGCGCATCTGGCCCAGCAGCGCCACGCCGAGCAGCAGCCCCACCGGGGCCAGCACCGTAGGCAGGAAGAAGGCCCGCTCCCAGAGCGGCGCCGCCGGGGCCACGAAGCGCGCCTGGTGGCGCGGGGGACGCAGGCCGCCCACGGTCAGGACGTTCTTCGGCGCGTTGGCCGCATCCGCCACGGGCGTGGGCGTGCTGCCCAGGGACGTGGCCCCGCCCGAGCCCGCCTCCACCGTCACGGTGACGGGGTCCGTGCGCGCCACGTCGTACGCGCGGCGGCCCGGGTCGAAGTAGGGGAACTCCAGCGCCGGCAGGGTGAAGGTGCCCGTGCGCTGCGGCATCACCAGGTACTCTTGCACCCGCTGGCCCTGGATGCGGTTGCGCACGGGGCTGAGCCGGTCCGAGGTGGACGGATCATAGACCTTCAGCGCCGAGGGGGCGTTCAGCTTCGGCGGGGTGACGTTCTTCACGTTGCCCGAGCCCTCGAGGGTCACCCTCACGGTGATGGGCTGGCCCAGCTCCACGCTCGTGGGTGACACGTCCAGGGTGAGCTGCCAGTCGCCCACGTGGGCATTGGCCATGCCCGGCGGCGCGCCCGGAGGCAGCGGCTTGACGCGCACCTTGAGCACGTTGGCCACCCGGTGCACCCGGTGCCCGGCGAACAGGAAGCCCGTGGTGATGTCCGCCTCCGCGGCGGTGATGGTCAGCGAGCCCGCCTTGACCGGGAACAGGGCCCGGCGGCGCAGCAGGTAGGCGCGGTAGGGAATGCCGTTGACGGTGCGCCGCTCGCCGGAGAGCTGCGTGGGGCTCTCCACCTCCTCGCTCCAGAAGCCCTCCAGCTTGGGCATGGTCACCGCGTCCACGCTGGACAGGTCCACCCGCGAGTAGATGTAGAGCGACAGCGTCACCTGCTCGCCCACGTACACGTCATCCCGGTCCAGGCTCGCCCGCAGGAACAGGTCCGAGTCTCCCCGGGGGATGATGGTGTCCTCGTCCTCCGCGTCACCGCCCAAGGGGCTCTGCCCCGGGGTGGGAAAGTTCCGGAACGGATCCGGCAGCCGGCTGGGACGGCTGGCCTGCCCGGACGGAGGCCCGAGCCTTCCCGGGCTCACGGTGATCTCCACCGGCTCGGTGCGGTAGGTGCGGCCCGCCGTCTGGAGCACCGCGGGCGGAATGATGAGCCGGCCCGGGCGCAGCGCCCGCATGACGAGGGTGTGCTTGGTGACGTCCTGGATGACCGCCGGGCCGCCGCCCGACAACTGGATGGAGCGCTGGCTGCTGCGGGACGAGGAGATGACCTCGATGTCCTTGGGCGCGGGGAACTGCACCTGCGCCGAGGGGGGCGCGTCCACCACCACCACGGTGAGGCGGAAGGCGTCCTCGGTGCCCACCTCGGGCCGGTCCACCGATTGATAGAACTCGATGGCCGCCCACGCTGGCGCCGAGGCCAGCACGGCCAGCCCGGCGAGCAACACCCGCCAGCCGCTACCAGTCCTTCTCATTCGGTGCCCTCTGCTTCTTCTTCTGCTGGAAACGCCACAGCTGGAGATTCTTCTCGTTCTGCTTCATCGCATCCAGCAGCCGCTCCGCTTCCTGCCGGTCGATGTCCGCCTGGCTGGCCCCCGCGTCCGCCCCGGATCGCTCCTGGGCCTCCCCTTGGCTGCCCTCCTCGCTGCCGCCGTCGCTCTCCTCGCCCTCCCCCTCGTTCGAGCCGCCATCGGCCCCGCCGTCCTCGCCACCATCCCCCTGCCCCTCGTCCTGCGTACCCGCGTCCGCGCCCCCATCCCCGCCGTCCTCGCCTCCGTCGGCCCCGCCATCCGCGCCACCGTCCGCGCCCGCGTCGGCCCCTCCATCCGCGCCGCCGTCCGCGCCGCCGTCCTGGCCCGCGTCGGAGCCACCATCGCCGCCGTCCATCCCGCCATCCTGGGGCTGGCCACCGTCGGCCTTCTGGCCGCCGTCCTGGCCCGCGTCGGGCTTACCCGCATCGGAGCCGCCATCCTCGCCCCCGTCCGCGCCGCCGTCGGTGCCCCCGTCCTGCCCGTCCTGCTGGGGCGGCGGAAGGTTGCGCAGCACCACCTCGTAGTTGTGGCGCGCCATGGCGTCGCTCGGATCCAGCCGCAGGGCCCGCCGGTAGGCCTGGAGCGCTTCCTTGCGCTCGCCCTTCGAGGCGGCGAGGTTGCCCAGGTTGTACCAGGCCTTCTGTTGCAGGTCGGGCCGGTTGGACTCCGCCACCCGCTGGAAGGCCGCCTTGGCCTCCTCCGCCCGCCCGAGCTGCGCCAGCGCGTCGCCCCGGTTGAACTCCACCGCGGGATCATCCGGCCGCTCCTTGCGGACCGCCTCGAAGGCCTCCAGCGCCTTCTCGTACTGGCGCGCGTCATACGCCTCGCGCCCCTGCGCCGCGAGCGGGTGGTCCACCTCCAGCGGCCCCGCGGCCCACACCGGCCCCGCCAGGCCCGCCACCAGCAGCCACGCCAGCGCCCGCCCTGCCCGCCCCGGCCGCCTCACGAGGCCCTCCGGCGCGCGGAGGGCAGCAGCAGCATCCCCGCCACGAGCAGCGCCAGGCCCGGCGCCGCGTAGTACTGGAAGCGCTCGTCGTACCGCACCGTCACGCGGCTCTCGAGCTCGCTCTTCTGCATCTTGTCGATGCGCTCCACCACCTGCCCCATGGCCACGCCGCGCGGCTGGTAGAAGAAGGCGCCCCCGGTGGCCTCCGCGATGGCCGTCAGCCCTCCGCGGTCCAGCCGGGTGATGACCGTCTCCCCGGCCGCGTCCTTCTTGTAGTCCACGAACTCGCCCCGCCGGTTGAAGACGGGGATGGGCTCCCCCGTCTCCGAGCCCACGCCCACCGACAGCACCTGCACGCCTCCGTCCTTGAGCGCCTCGGTGGCCTCCCCGACTTCGCCGAACAGGTCCTCGCCATCCGACAGCAGGACCACGGCCCGCTCCTTGGCCCCCCGGTCCGCGTTGCTCAGCACCTGGCTCGCCAGCTTCAGCGCCGCGCCGATGTTGCTGCCCCCTTGCGGCATCTGGTCAGGGTCCACCGCCCGGAGGAACAGCTTCACCGCCGAGTAGTCCGAGGTGAGCGGCGACTGGATGAAGGCATCGCCCGCGAAGACGACCAGCCCCACCCGGTCCCCCTTCAGCTCGTCCAGCAGCGTGTTCAGCTCCAGCTTGGCCCGCTCCAGGCGGCTGGGCTGCACGTCCCGCGCGAGCATGGACTTGGAGGCGTCCAGCACCACCACCACGTCGATGCCCTTGCGCTTCGTCATCTCGCTCTTGCTGCCGCACTGGGGCTGCGCCAGGGCCACCCCCAGCAGCGCCAGCCCCAGCCCGTAGAAGCTGCCCTGCACCGCCGGGCGCCACTGGGACACGCCCGGCGCCAGCCGGTCCACCAGCCGCTCGGCGAGCAGCGCCCGCACGCGCGCGCGCCGCCTCAGCGCCAGCACCAGCGCCAGCAGGCCCAGGAACAGGCCCACCGCGCACAGCAGCAGGAAAATGGGCTGCGCCAGCCCCGCCTGATAGCCGAGCACGGTGAAGCGCCAGGGTTCCACATGCGGCATCACGGAAACACCCTCAGGAAGGTGGCGCGCAGGAACAGCTCCAGCGCGGCGAGGCCGAAGGCCGCCAGCAGGTACGGGTGGAAGTCCTCGCGGTAGGTGGCCGACGCGCCGCCCTCCACCAGCTTCGAGCGCTCCAGCGCGTCGAGCACCTTCTGGAGCCCCTGCTTGAGCCCCTCGGGGTCCGTGGCGCGGTAGTACTCGCCGCCCGTGCGCGAGGCGATGTCCTGCAGCAGCTCGGGGTTGATGGGAATCTCCGTCTCCCGCCACACGACGTTGCCGAAGAGATCCTGCCCCTGCGGGAAGGGCACCTTGCCGCCCTTGCCCACCAGGATGGTGTACACGGGAATCTTGAGCGACTCGGCCATGGAGGCCGCGTCCAGCGGGGAAATCTTCCCCGCGTTGTTGTCACCATCGGTGATGAGCACCACCACGCGGCTCTTCGCCTCGGAGTCGCGCAGGCGGTTGAGCGAGGTGGCCAGCGCATCGCCGATGGCGGTGCCGTCCTCCAGCACGCGCGTGCGGATCTGCTTGAGCACCTCGCGCAGCACGCCGTAGTCCAGCGTCAGCGGGGCCTGGGTGTAGGCGGCGCCGGCGAAGACCACCAGCCCGATGCGGTCATTCACGCGGTTGGAGATGAACTCGGCGAGCACCTCCTTGGCCACGTGCAGGCGGTTCTGCGGCCGGAAGTCCCCGGCCTCCATGGAGGTGGACAGGTCCAGCGCCACCACGATGTCGATGCCCTCCACGCTCAAGTCCCTCACCCGCGCATCGCGCGACTGGGGCCGGGCCAGGGCGAGGAGCGCCGCCACCACGGCCAGGGCACGCACCCCGGGCAGCACCGGCAGCAGGTAGGAGCGGAAGCCCCGGCCCTGGCGGGCGAAGACGTGGGCGCCCGAGAAGCGCAGCGCGGCACGCTGGCGCCGCTCCCGCCAGGCCTGGAAGAGCAGGACGGGCACGAGCAGCAATCCCCAGAGCACCTGAGGGCTATGGAACGCGAGGTCCGGAAACATGGGCGGGGGGCTCGGGGGGGGGAGGCGCCGGCGGGGTATACGTCTTCTCGACCAGCTCGTAGCCGAACGCGAGCGAGGCCTCGCACGAGTCCGGGGTGGCGTCGGCGCGCGCGTACTTCACCATGTCCGACTCGGAGACGAAGCGCATGAGCTTGTCCTCGGGCAGCCCCGGGGTGTGCAGCTTGCGCAGCGAGGCGAGCAGCTCGGGGCTCGTGCACTCCAGGGCCTCGAAGCCGTAGCGCTCGCCGAGGTAGCCGCGGATGATTTCCGAGAGCCGGAAGTAGAAGTCCTTCACCCGGCCCTGGCCGTGCAGGTTCTCCTTCCGGAGCGCATCCAGCGCCTGCCGGGTGCGGATATCCAGGGGGGCCTTGGGCTTCGCCGCCGCCGCGTGCGAGCGGGGCCTTCGCAGCCACTTCACCACGCCGTAGGCGAGCAGGCCCGCCACGAACAGGCCCAGCGCCACCCAGACCAGCCGCCAGGAGCGGATGGGAATTTCAGTAGGCGGCTGGTAGTCGAGCAGCTCCGCGCCCTTCGCGTCCGCGTCCTGGGGCAGCGTGGGCGTCACCTCGACGTCCAGGCCGGGCACGCTCACGCTCTGCGTGCCCGCCGGGGCGTACAGCTCGAAGCGCAGCTCGGGCAGCTTCACCGTGCCCAGCGAGAAGGCGGAGAGCTTCAGCCGGAACGTGGTGACGGAGCGGTCCGGCCCGTCCTGGCGCTGGCGCGTCTGCTCCAGCACCTCGAGCTCCTCCAGCTCCTTGGGCATCACCAGCTCGAAGCGCTGGTCCTTCGCGTGGGTGAAGACGAGCTCGTGCGTGAAGGTCTCCCCCAGCATCACCTGCGGGGGCAGCACGCGCCCGGACACGTCCCAGGGCGCCATCCCCTCGGCCACGCCCCCATCCAGCACCTGGGCGGTGAGGGGTTGCAGCTCCGGGTCCCCGCCCGGGCCCGAGGAGCGCCCACAGGCCGCCAGGCCGAGCAGCACCACCAGCAGAAGCCGCCTCATGCCGCCAGCCTCCGGGCCCGCGCGCGGAAGAACTGCGCGAGCGCCTTGCCATGGTCATTGCCGCCGCGCAGCTCCACGTGGTCCAGCTCCAGCTTCTTGAACAGGCGCTGGCGCTCCAGGCGCTGGGCCTGCATGGCCCGGGCGAACCGGCCGCGCACGCGCGGATCCGCGGTGTCCACCACGAAGCGCTCGCCCGTCTCTGGGTCCTCCATCTCCACCAGGCCCAGCTTGGGGAACTCCACCTCCAGCGGGTCGGCGATGACGACGGGGACCAGGTCGTGCTTGCGCCCCACCAGCCGCAGCGGCTTCTCGTAGTCGCGCGCCAGGAAGTCGGAGATGAGGAACGTCACCGCTTTGCGCTTGGCCACCTGGCGCAGGTACATGAGCCCCACGCCCAGGTCCGTGCCCGTGCCCTTCGGCTTGAAGGTGAGGATGTCGCTGATGAGCCGCAGCACGTGCGTGCGGCCCTTGCGCGGCGGCACCACCTTCTCCACCCGGTCCGAGAACAGGATGAGCCCCACCCGGTCGTTGTTGGCGATGGCCGAGAAGGCGATCTGCGCGGCCGCCTCGGCGGCGATCTCCGCCTTGCTGCGCTCGTGCGAGCCGAACTCCTTCGAGGCCGACACGTCCACGAGAAGCATCACCGTCAGCTCGCGCTCCTCGGTGAAGACCTTGACGTAGGCCTCGTTCATGCGCGCGGTGACGTTCCAGTCGATGATGCGGATTTCATCACCGGGCTGGTACTGGCGCACCTCGGAGAAGGCCATGCCCCGGCCCTTGAAGACCGAGTGGTACTGGCCCGCCAGCATGTCCGAGACCACCTTGCGGGTCCGGATCTCCAGCTTGCGGATGCGGCGGATGAGGTCCTTCGGGAGCACGGGGCGCTCGGGGGTCCAGTCTGAGAGGGGGCGTTACGGCACTTCGACGCGATCGAACACGCGCTGGATGATCTTCTCCGAGGTCAGCTCCTCGGCCTCGGCCTCGTAGGTGACCGCCACGCGGTGGCGTAGCACATCATACGCCACGGCCTTCACATCCTCCGGCGTGACGAAGCCCCGGTGCCGCAGGAACGCGTGCGCGCGCGCCGCCTGCGCCAGCGCGATGGTGGCGCGGGGGCTCGCCCCGAACTGGATGTAGTCCGCCAAGTCCTTGAGGCCGTACTTGTTGGGCTCGCGCGTGGCGAACACCACGTTGAGGATGTACTCCTTCACCTTCTCATCCATATAGATGAGGTGAACGAGCTCGCGCGCCCGCGCGATGTGCTCCAGGCCGATGATCTTGTTCGCCCGGGGCGAGGAGCCCCCGGACATGCGGTCCATGATGACCTTCTCCTCGTCCCGCGTGGGGTAGCCCACCTTCACCTTGAGCATGAAGCGGTCCACCTGCGCCTCGGGCAGCGGATAGGTGCCCTCCTGCTCGATGGGGTTCTGCGTGGCGAGCACCAGGAATGGCGCGGGCAGCGGGAAGGTCTGGTCGCCGATCGTCACCTGGCGCTCGGCCATGGCCTCCAGCAGCGCGGACTGCACCTTGGCCGGGGCGCGGTTGATTTCGTCCGCGAGCACCACGTTGGCGAAGATGGGCCCCTTGCGGACGGTGAAGTTCGCCGCCTGCTGGTTGTAGATCATCGTGCCCACCAGGTCCGCCGGCAGCAGGTCCGGGGTGAACTGGACGCGCATGAAGGTGGCGCTCAGCGTGTCCGCGATGGTGCGCACCGTGAGCGTCTTGGCCAGGCCCGGCACGCCCTCCAGGAGCACGTGGCCATTGCAGAGCAGGCCAATGAGGATGCGCTCCAGCATGTAGCGCTGCCCCACGATGACCTTGCCGGTCTCCTGGTTGAGGGCTTCGACGAAGCTGCTTTCCTGCTGCACCCTCTCGGTAAGGGCTCGGATGTCCGTGTTCATGTCCCCTCTGGGCCTCAAACGGCCGGCCAGCCTAGGGTTTCCAGGGTATCCGGCTCAACACCGCAGAAGGGGGGACATTCCGATAACGTGTGCCCCCCTCCCGCTGGAGTCCTCCCCCATGCCCTTGACGGCCGGCCCCATCGAGTCGCACCTGCTCGGGCAACTCGCCCCGGTGGTGGCGCCCCGCGCGCACTGGCTGCCCGGAGGCGGCTCGGTCCGGGTGCTGGAAGGCGGCAGCGGCCCCCCGGTGGTGCTGCTGCACGGGCGTGGCCACGCCGCGTCCATGTGGTTCTCCTACCTCACGGTGCTGGCCCGGGGGCGGCGGGTGCTGGCGGTGGACCTGCCCGGCTTTGGCCTCTCCTCCTGTCCCGAGCAGCGCCTGCGCACGGGGGAGGACGGGGCGCGCTTCTTCACCGGGCCGGTGGAGGAGCTGCTCCAGGTGCTCGCCCCGGGGCCGGTGGCGCTCGTGGGCCACTCGCTCGGGGGCCTGGTGGCGCTGGAGCTCGTGCTGCGCGGGAAGGTGCCCGTGGAGCGGCTGGTGCTCATCGACGCCATGGGGCTGGGCCCCACGATGACGCCCCAGGCACGCCTGTTCTTCCGCGCGGGGCCCGAGCGGCTGGCCCGGACGCTGAGAGCCCCGCTCTTCGAGCGGCTGATGCCGCCCCCGGAGACGCCGCTGGGCCGCCGGCTGGGCCTGCTCAGCCACGAGCTGCTCGCGGTGCCAGAGGGCCGCGCCCAGGCCACGCGCGCCTTCAACACCCTGGTGCCCGTGGTGGGCGGGGTGTTCCACCGGCGCGAGCAGCTCGCCTCCGTGCCCCAGCCCGTCCTGCTCGTCTGGGGGGAGCGCGAGGAGATGCTGCCCGTGTCCCTGGCGGTGGAGGCCGCCGAGCGGTTTCCCGAGGCGCGGCTGCTGCGGGTAATGGCCGGGCACAGCCCGCACCTGGAACGGCCCGAGGTGGTGCTGCCTGCGCTCAAGGCGTTTCTGGGTGACGCTCCGTCCGGGGTTCCGGGGGCTGACACCGCGCCCGAAGGGGCGTGAGGCGACTTGGGAAGAAAAAGAGAAAGCGCGGAAGGAGCGGCCCCTCCTTCCGCGCTTCATCCCCCCCAAGTCTGCGTGCACCCTTGAATCGGGTACGCAGGGACTCTTGTGCATGGGCCATGCCACGCCAAAACAGGGGAGGATTCACGCCCAAACGGGGTTTTGAAACGTCTTCGGAACGCAAGCTGCGTCTGAAGTGGACGCAGGCGCTTCTTTTTGGGACGCATGCGTCCGGATTGGACGCAACAGCCTCCCGGTCAGCCCTGTCCTTGGAGGACAAAGAGGCGATCCAGCCGAAGGCTACCGCGTCCCAAGGGAGCGTCCAACCGGTAGTCAAAGTCGTACATGGCCCGCACGTGCATCCCCGCCGAGCGGAAGAGGCGCCGGACCTGGGCCAAGTCGTAGGTGCGGAAGAACCACTCCGTCTCGATGAGCAGGTCCTTGTCCTCGCCGGTGATTCGCAGGCGGTTGCGCATGGGCGAGCGGCGGAGGCGGCGGTCCGGCAGCCCCTCTTGGGTGTTGCAGACGACGGTGTCCTCGCCCACATGCCCCACCCAGCGCTCCCGCTCGGGCGTGGTGCGCGCATAGTCGGTGAGGTGGAAGCCGAGCACGTAGAGGCCGCCGGGCTTGAGCAGGCGCCGGGTGGACTCCAGGTGCGCGCGCGCCGCCGCCTCGCTGTCCAGGTAGCGGAACGTGGAGACGAGGTTGAAGGCCAGGTCCACCTGCCCCATCAGCCCGGGCACGGCGAAGGACTCCATCCGGGCTTGGTGCAGCTGCACCCGGCGGCGCCAGGAGGGCTTCAGCCGGCGGCGGGCGTGCGCGAGCATCGGCTCGGAGATGTCATAGCCCACCACGTCCAGCCCCCGGCGCGCGGCCTCGGCCACCAGGCGCCCCGCCCCGCACGCGGGCTCCAGCCAGAGCGAGCCCCCGGTGCCGTGGTGCTGGTGGACCTGAAGAAGGAAGTCCATCTCCTTCTCCGTGTCGGTGCCGAAGATGGCCTCGTAGTACTCGGGGTGGTCGTACCAGTCGGAGCGTCTTTCCATGGAGGCCCTCCCCTCAGTGGTCCGCGAACTGCGCCAGCGCGAGCATGAGCAGCAGCCCCACCCCGAGCACCAGCAGGTTGCTGCCCCGCCGGTCCTTGCCATGCCGGTTCACGTGGGGCAGCAGGTCCGACACGGCGATGTAGAGGAACGTGCCCGCGGAGAAGGCCAGCGCCCAGGGCGAGAACTTCTCGAAGCTCAGCGCCGCGTCGAAGGCCAGGTAGAGCGCCGCGCCCACCGGCACCATGAGCCCATAGAAGAGCGCATAGGCGAGCAGCGTCCCCGTGCTCCGCCCTTCCGCCTTGAGGATGGAGGCGAGCGACAGCGACGAGGGCACCTTGTGCGCGGTGATGGCGATGAAGGCCATCATCCCCACCCCCTCCATCACCGCCGAGCCCAGGGCAATCCCATCCACCAGCGTGTGCACGGACAGGCCGATGAAGGCCGTGAACCCCAGCCCGTGGTGCTTGTGCTCGGTGCAGTCGAGCGGCTCCTCGCACGTGTGCGTCAGCACGAAGCGCTCCAGCACGAGCAGGAACACGAAGCCCGCGGGCACCAGCGTGAAGGAGCGGTAGCCGCCGCCGTGGAAGGCCTCCGGCAGCATGTGGAAGAAGGCCGCGCCGAGCATGACGCCGGCCGCGAAGGCCAGGAACGTCACCAGCTGCGTCGGCCGCCGGGTGAACACCACGACCAGCGCGCCCGCCAGGGCTCCCAGGATGATGACGAACGAGTAGGCGGCGACGGCGGCCACGACCGGCGACATGGGGCGCGGACCCTACATCAGATGGGCTGGCCGCGACACTCTTCCGCCGCCCGCCGCCCTCAGTAGTACCGCCGCATCACCACGAGCGCGACGCGCCCGGGCTTCACCTCGACCTGCTGCGTGGTGAGCCGCCCCCGGAACTCCACCTCGATGGTGTGCGGCCCGGGCGGCAGCCGGAAGCGCGCGAGCTGGAACTCCGCGGGCAGCGACAGCCAGGAGCGCAGGTCGGGCTGGTTGGCCAGGTTCAACAGCAGGAACGTGAGGTAGCCCAGCTCCTTGCTCTTGGTGGCGGCCCCCACCCCCGCGGCCACGCCCGCCTTGAGCACCGTGCCCGCGAGCTGCTTGGCCAGCATCCGCCCCACCCGGTCGTTGAGGTGCACCTTGGCCACCTGGTCCAGGGACGTCACCGTCACCGCCAGCGCCGAGGCGTCCGCCACCCGCACCCGCGCGGCCGGCGTGCGCCCCCGGTCCACGTAGACCGGCACGGTGATCAGCTCCACGGATTCCCGGTAATGCTGGTTCGCGGACTCCTTCTCGGGCGCCAGTCCGGCTTCGACCACCACCACCACCTGTCCCTCCTGAGGGCTCAGGGGCTCGTGGGGCACGTCCGGAAAGCGCTCGCGAAGCTGGGCATAGAGGTCCTCGCGGCCCGTCTTCTTCGCCAGCCGCAGCAGCGGCTCGGCCAGGGGGCCCAGGCCCGGCGCCAGCTCGAGCGCCTTCGCGTAGTCGATGTAGGCCGAGTCCCACTCGCGTTGATCTTCGTAGAGGACGCCGCCCAAGTAGCGCGCGATGGCGAGCTGCTCGTAGGGCTTCTTCTCATCGACGATCATCTTCTCCAGCCGCTCGTTGACGCGGCGGACCTCGACGAGGGCGTCCTCGTCCTTGCCCAGCTGCGCGTAGTTGAGCGCCTGGAGCACGGTGATCATCAGCTTCTCGAAGTCCTCGCCCCGGTAGGCCCGCTGGCGCTCGCTGCTCAAGAGCGCCCCGGCCTCCTCCGTGATGGAGATGGCATCCAGCTCCGCGGACATCCGGTCCGCCTCCGCCAGCACCTGGATGCTCTCCTCCCAGCGCCCCGCGGCGTGCAGCACCATGCCCTTGTCCAGCAGCACGAGCAGCGTGTCCTTGGCGTTGCCGTCCTTCTCCAGCGAGGACAGCTCCTCCAGGGCGCGCGGGTAGTTCTCCTGCTCGTAGGCCTGGCGCACCCCGCGGGTGCGGGCCACGTAGTCCCCCGCGCACCCCGCCCACAGCAGGGGCCCCAGCACCAGGAGCAGGGCCCAGCCGGGCGGACGCGGGCTTGGAGCACGACGGAACATGGGGCTCACATCCTGAAGGCGGCGGCCCGTCACCAGCCGACGGTGCGCTTCTCGAACTTCTTGCGGATCTGCTTCTCGTCGGTCCACTCGATGAGGCCGGTGCGCACGTTGTTCAGCTTCGCCGTCATCTTGTAATAGACGAGCTTGTCGTTGCCGACTTCCTGGATGATGGAGGCCAGATCGCCCGTCATCAGGAAGTCCACGGAGACCTGCTGCCCGGGGCCCTTGGCCGCGTTCGGATCCACGTAGCCGGACTGCTGGTACTCATACTCCTCGGCGATGTCCTGGCGCGCCCCCTGGTCCACCAGGGCGAAGCGGCCCGTCTGCGCCAGCGCCGTCTGGATCTTGTCGGCCAGCGAGCGCATGTCCACGTGCTCGGAGGTGCTGTTCTTCAGCTTGCCCACCAGCACGATGGGCAGCGGCTGCGCGGTGGCCTGGGCGAAGCGCGGCGCGCTGGCCAGCGACTCCGCCATCTTCTTGGCGATGAGCTGCAGGTCGTTCTCGTTGAAACGGTCCGACAGCATCTCGATGGTGTTCGGGTCCTCGTAGGAGCCGCGGGTGAACGCGCGCGGCCCCCCGCAGGCGGCGGTGAGCGAGGCGGCAAGGCAGGCAGAGACGAGAAGACGGCTATTCATGGGGCGTGCACTCCAGGGACGGCTAGTTCCATTCGCATTCGAAGCGGCTGCCTTCGAAGCGCCACTTGTAGGCCAGGACCGCGTCCTGGCGGTACCCCGCCGTCAACCGGCAGAGGTTCTGCAGCGAGGCGCGCGGATAGTCAAAGGTGTAGACCTGCGCCTTGGACCGCTCCAGCTCGGTGAGCTGCGAGGGGTGCGTCAGCGTGGGGCTGGCGCTGGCGGCCACCAGCACCCGGTGCGGGCCGTACTTCGTGAGCGTCACCTGGCCCGGCAGCTCGATGCGCCGCACCAGCCGCGCCCGGAGGATGTCGCTGCGGTCCACCATGGACTCGTGCGCGTTGCGGTTCTGGAGCAGGTCCGGGATGTTGAGGGTCAGCACGCGGGTGATGTCCCCGTCCTCCACGAAGAAGTAGAGGAAGGCCTCGCGCGCGCTGCGGCTCTCTCCGGTGAAGTCCAGCGTCACCAGCAGGTTGAGGGCGCGGTTGGGCGCCAGGCCATGCAGGGAGATGGCCGACAGCACCTCCTGGGGCACGCCCTCCTGCTTCAGCCGGATGAGGCCATCGGCGCTCGCATCGCAAGCGCAGCGGCGCTCTTCGATCATCTTGATGAGCTGCGCGGAGGTGAAGCCCGCCTTGGCGAGCTTGGCCACCTCCGCGTCCGTCAGCGGCAGCTGATCCGAGCGCTCGTAGATGCGGGGGAACTGGTTGGAGTTCCACTCGATGAGGTTGATGGTCTGCACCTCGCCCTGCGGAAAGACAGGGACGGTGGTGCCCCGGGACGTGGAGATCCGGGGCGCCGTCTGGCCGGCGACGAGGGCAAGCGTGGCGATGAGGGCGTGTGCGATCATGATTAGAACCTATACCCGACGCTCATGAACACCCGGTGGCTGAGGTTCTCTCCATCGTTCTCGATGGGCAGGGGGATGTCCGGCGAGTAGGACAGGCCGAGCAGGAGGTTGTCCCCCCGGCCCACCAGCACGTCCGCGCCGATGATGGGCGACAGGCCGAAGCGCATGCCAATTTCCGGCATGTGGATGGCCCCAGCCCGGATGCCCAGGTGGAAGCTCAGCGGGTAGCCGTACGTGCGGAAGCGCGGGCCCACCATCAGGTTCAGCCGCCCGCCGTCCAGCACGTAGGAGCCGCTGAAGTCGAGCTGGTACCAGTCATCCCCCCAGAACGAGGCGGTGAGGCCCAGGAACAGGGGCGGTCCCTCGGGAGCCCCCAAGGGCGGCTCCTCCGCGTTGACGGCCGCACCCCAGTTGAACTCCAGCGAGAACCGGCCCCCGCGGAGATCTTCGTAACCGCCCTTCCCGTACTCGGACCCTTCGGGCCCATCGGTACGGCCCCGCTCCTGGGCCAGGGCAGGCAAGGCGGCGAGCAGGGTGACGGCTCCCCACAACGTGGCATGGCGCTTCATCACGGCGGACTCCGGCGGCGCAGGTGGATACTTCCCGGAGCCACGACGCTCCGGCGCGCCGCATATTCACGGGGCCCTGGCCCGCTCGCAAGCCGCCTGTCGCCTGCCGCTCAGGCCCGGGGCGCCTGTCCCTGCTCCGGCGACGGGGAATCCGTCACCACCGTGACGGGCCGGGTCTCGCTGCGCACCGTGGGCAGCCAGCCGGGCCGGCCCCGCAGGAAGACGACGAGCCGCTCCCGGACGAGGCACCGCAAGTCGAACAGCTTGCTCGCGGGTGCGCTCACCAGCGCCCGGACGGACAGTGTCTTGTCCAGGACATTCAGGACCACCACGGTCTGCACCTTGCCGTCCCACAGCTCGCGCCCCTCGTTCTCCAGGATGCGCTTGAGCTCGGCGCGCAGCACGTCGATGTCGCAGAAGTAGTCCACCTGGAGAATCACCTCCCCGAGCATCTCCGAGCGCGAGCGGCTCCAGTTCTGGAAGGGCTTGTCCAGGAACTGGGTGATGGGGATGACGAGCCTCCGGTTGTCCCAGATGCGCACCACCACATAGGTGAGGGAGATCTCCTCGATGGTGCCGAACTCCCCCTCCACCACCACCTGGTCCCCCATGCGGATGGGCTGGGTGATGGACAGCTGGATGCCCGCCAGCAGCGTGGAGATGGACTTCTGGGCCGCCAGACCGATGACGAGGCCTGCGATACCGGCGGAGGCCAGCAACGAGACGCCCACGTTGCGCACCACCTCGAACTGCATGAGCAGCAGCGCCGCGGCGATGACATAGGTGGCCACCTCCAGCACGTGCCGCATCACCGTGAGCTGGGTGTTCAGGCCCCGGATGCGGTCCCCGTTGTCCGGGTTCTTGGAGGCCACCTGCTCCTGCACATAGGCGGAGGACACCCCCAGGAAGCGCAGGATGAACCACGCCAGGGCGATGATGGTGAGCGAATAGCTCAGGCGCGCGAAGACGGCCTGGACCGGCTGGGGCAGCAGCAGCAGGGAGGTCCCCACCGCCAGCAGCAGCGCGAAGTACGGCAGCCGCAGCGGGCCCCTTCCGGCCCCCACCAGCGCATCGTCCCAGGTGAACTTCGTCCACTTCGCCAGCCGCTGGGTGAAGCCCAGCGTCAGCCGCTCCAGCAGCAGCGACAGCGCCCAGCCCCCCACGAGCACCACGAGCAGCCCCAGCCACTGCCACGCCTCCAGCCCCAGCACCGTGCGCTTGAACAAGAAGTCCGGCAGCACCTCCGTGAGCACCGGCCCGTAGGCGCCGAACAGCCGGTCCACCTCCTTCACCGTGGACTCATTGAAGACCCACACCAGCGCACCCCCATTGTCCACCACGCGCTGGACGCGGATGGGCACCTCGGCCCCCGCCAGGGGGATGGTGCCAATCTGATCAAAGCGCGCCTCCTTGGGGTCGCCCTCCGGCTCGGCGCTCAGCAGGGACAGGTCCACGGGCAGCTTGCGGTCCAGGACGAACTTCAACCGGCGGGCCAGCTGGGCCCCGGCGTCCGCCTGCTTGTCACGCGGCAGGTAGTCCAGGTCCAGGTAGTGGGCCGCCAGGGCGTAGTTGCCCGCGTGCGCCTCGGCCAGGAAGCCTTTCACCGTGGCTTGAGGGGTCAGCCGGTCCACGGTGGGTGGAGGTGCTCCCAGACCCGTATTGAGGGCCCAGGCGGGGAGGCTGGCGAGGAGCGCCGCGCAAACGGCCAGAAAGGCTCGAGACATGGGCGCTTTCCTTACTCGGTTGCCCGGGGACCGCCACAACCTTCGTTTCGGACGTTGGCCCCTCGACCGTACGCCCGTGGACACCTGGAAGTGGCCTCACGGGCCCCCCACCGGGAGGAAAGCCGTGGTACCTCGGGAGGCGGATAAGTTAGAACGGAACTCCAAGGGAAGGGCGCCGTGCAAGAGAAGCGAAAGATCCTCCTCATCGACGACAGCGAGATCACCCTCGCCATGGAGAAGGCCGTGCTGGAAGCGCGCGGCTATGAGGTCATCGCCACCTCGACGCTCATGGAGTTCGAGAAGACGCTCCGGACCTGGCGGCCGGACCTCATCCTCACCGACATCCACATGCCCGAGGCGAAGGGCACCGACATCTGCCGCACCCTGAAGAACGAGTACGGCACGCAGGACATCCCCATCATCCTCTTCTCCAGCCTCCCGGACGACGAGCTGGCCAAGCTGGCCGAGCAGGTGGGCGCCGATGGTTCGCTCTCCAAGGTGAACGGCCTGGAGGCCATGGGCGAGCGCGTCGACGAGCTGGTGCAGAGCATCCTCTGGTGATGCGGCTCGTCGCGCTCCTGGCGGTGCTGGCCTGCGGCCTCACGGGGTGCAAGCGCAGCCAGGAGCCCCGCCCCGAGCAGGCCTCCACGCAGGCGGCCCCGGGCGCCATCCTCCTCTTCTCCGCCGACACGCGCGGGTACCTGGCCCCCTGCGGGTGCAGCGAGAACATGCGCGGCGGCATCGCCCGCGCCGCGTGGCAGGTGGAGGAGGCCCGGAAGGGCGCCCTGCCCCTCCTTTATATCGATGGGGGCGACAGCCTCTTTGGCCACGCCACGCTCAGCCCCTCCGAGGTGCCCCAGGAGGAGCTCAAGGCGAAGACGCTCGCGGAGGCGATGAAGCGCATGGGCGTGGCGGTGCGCGCCACCGGGGAGCTGGACCAGGTGCGGGGCCAGGCCTTTCTCCAGGGCCTGGGCCTGCCAGAGCTGCCGGCCGGCGGGATGAAGCTGCTGCCCGCTGGGGACCGGCAGGTGGGCGTGGTGGCCGTGCAGGACGCGGCCCAGCTCGTCCAGGCCAGCGCCCAGGCGCGCAAGGCCGGCGCGGACTTCGTGGTGGCGCTCTTCCACGGCACGGTGGAGGCCGCCCAGGCGGCGGTGGCCACGCCCGGCGTCGAGGCCGACCTCCTGCTGTCCACCCACACCGAGACCGAGTTCAGCGGCGAGGAGAACCGGCTGGTGCGCGGCACCGTCCCCGTGGTGGGACTCCAGAACAAGGGCCGGTCGCTGCTCCGGGTGGACCTCGCCTTCGGCCCCCCGAAAGGCCGGCTGAGCCTCCAGAAGTCCCAGGAGGACGCGGACCGCGAGGTGGCCCTGCTGGACCAGCGCATGGCCCTGCTCAACAAGGAAATCAACCTCCCGGACGCGGTCCCCGCCCGCAAGCAGCTCCAGCAGGGCAAGCTGGAGGAGCTGGTGGCGCGCAAGCAGCAACTGCTCACCGCCCCGGTGGCCGCCGCCCAGGGGACGCCCGGCTTCACGCTGCGGTTCCTCCCGCTGGAGGCCACCCTTCCGGACTCGCCCACCGTGAAGGCCCTGGTGACGGCGTATGACCGGGACGTGGGGACGCTGAACCTCGCCTGGGCGAAGGAGCACGGCCAGGACTGCCCGCCCCCGAAGAAGGGCGAGGCCGCCTTCGTGGGCAATGGCTCCTGCCAGGAGTGCCACGCGGAGGCCTTCCCCGTCTGGGAGAAGTCCAAGCACCACCACGCCTGGCAGACGCTCGTGGACGTGGGCAAGCAGTTCCACCTCAACTGCGTGGGCTGCCACGTCACCGGCTACGAGCAGCCCGGGGGCGTGTGCCGCCTGGACAAGGTCTCCGGCCGCGAGGACGTTGGCTGCGAGAGCTGCCACGGCCCCGGCTCGCTGCACGCGGAGGACCCCACGCCCGAGAACGTCGTGGCCAAGCCCGGACGCGAGCTGTGCGTCACCTGCCACAACCCGGAGAACTCGCCCCACTTCGACTTCGCCACCTACCTGCCCAAGGTGCTGGGCCCGGGCCACGGGCAGGCCGCGGCGAAGCCGTCTCCGTGAGAAAGCCGTCAGTCACCCCTGTCCTCCAGCGCGAATCGGCTCCCCCGAGTGCTGGCCGAGGGAACAAGCGGTTGGTCTGCTTGTTTGACTGTCAAGAAATATCGCGAATACTGGCCCCTTCCTGATTCCGGGCCTGCGCCCGCCGAGCCGCCATGCCGTCTTTCTGCCTGCTGCTGGTCACCCTCGCCTCGGTTCCTCCCTCGCCCACGGCGTTGCCGATGCCGCCGCCGCCCACGGGGATGCGGCTCGTGGCCGCCGAGGCCCGCCCGCAGGCGCTGGACGGTGACGACGCGCCCGGCGCCGCCGAGAAGCCCGGCGCCGCCGAGGAGCCGGAGGAGGCCAGTGAAGAGGTCGAGGCCGAGTCCGCCGAGCTCGAGGAGCTGCGCGCGCTGGAGGGCGCCGAGCTGGACCCGGCCGCCCGCCCCAACGCGGAGGTGTTCCAGTCCCTGCGCCGCCTGGGCCTGGCCAACCCGCTGCGCCAGCGCATGCTCGACGCGATGGAGGAGACCACCTTCCGCGAGGACGATGCCCTGCCGGAGATTCCCCTCATCACGGACCTGGCCAGCTTCGACGTGGGGCAGATCCGCGACCGGTACGACATCCCCGTGGAGATGCAGCCGCTGGTGGCCCAGTACATCCAGTTCTTCCAGGGCCCGGGGCGCAAGTGGTTCCGCAAGTGGGTGTCCCGCTCCACGCGCTACCTGCCCATCATGCAGCCCATCCTGGAGCAGAAGGGGCTGCCGCGCGACACGGTGTACCTGGCGATGATCGAAAGCGGCTTCTCCGCGCACGCCTACTCCTGGGCGCACGCCGCCGGGCCCTGGCAGTTCATCTCCAGCACCGGCAAGCAGTACGGCCTGCGCCAGGACTTCTGGGTGGATGAGCGGAGGGACCCCATCAAGGCCACCCACGCGGCCGCCGCGTACCTCAAGCAGCTGCACCGCGAGCTGGGCCACTGGTACCTCGCCTGGGCGGGCTACAACACCGGCGGCGGGCGCGTGCGGCGGCTCATGGAGCGCCATGGCACCTCCGACTTCTGGACGCTGGCCGAGGGCCGCGGCTTCGCCCAGGAGACGAAGCACTACGTGCCCAAGCTCATCGCCGCGGCGCTCATCGCCAAGCACCCGGCCGCCTTCGGCTTCCGCGAGGAGGAGTTCGAGTACGAGCCGCCCCTGGCCTACGACGAGGTGCCGCTGGTGGATGCCACGGACCTGGACGCCGTGGCCCGCGCCGCCGGGGTGCCCGTCAAGGACGTGTACGACTTGAACCCGGAGCTGAAGCGCTGGTGCACCCCGCCGGCCACCGAGCGGGCGCCCTACCTGCTGCGGCTGCCCCAGGGCACCGGGCCGAAGTTCGCCGAGAACTTCAAGGCGCTCTCCCCCAACGAGCGGCTCACCTTCCGCATCCACAAAATCCGGCGCGGCGACACGCTCTCCCGCATCGCCCAGGCCTACGGCAGCGCGCCGGAGGCCATCCTCCAGTTCAACCGCCTGAAGAACGCGCGCGCCCTGCGCGTCAACGGCGAGCTGGCCATCCCCGTGCCCGGCGGGCGCGGCAGCGCCACGGCGCTGGAGCGCCACGTGGTGCAGGCGCGCCGCAGCGGCGTGAAGGCCCTGCGCCCCGAGGAGGAGATTCCCGCCGGTACCCCCACCGCCCCCGTGGCCACCGGCCCCATCAAGACGGAAGTCATCAACGGCCGCACCCGCGTCACCTACGGCGTGCAGTCCGGCGACAACCTGTGGGCCATCGCCCAGCGCTTCCACGTCACCGTGGAGGACCTGCGCGCGTGGAACGAGCTGCCCCGGCGCAAGCGCGGGCTCCAGGTGGGCACCGTCATCCAGGTGTTCCCCGGCACCCCGCCCGCCCAGGTCCAGGAGCGCGCGGGCACGGTGGTGGCCACCCACACCGTGTCCCAGACGCCGGCCTCCCGCCCTGGCGTGCACACCCTGGCGGCCGGAGAAACGCTCTGGTCCGTGGCCCAGCGCTACGGCGTCAGCGTGGAGGACATCAAGCGGTGGAACCACATCAAGGACCACCGCGCCGTTCCCGCCGGCAAGCAGCTCCAGGTGGCCGCGCCCTGAGGCGCGGCCTCCCGGCCCGTCACTGCTCCTCGAGCAGCATCTTCAGCTCGCGCACCCGGCGGGTGATGCTGTCGCGGTCGAGCTGGCGGAACGGCTCGGGCAGCAGCTCGCGGCTGGTGCACTCCTGCACCGCCACCAGGTTCTGGAGCTCGATTTCCAGCGGGTAGCTGGGCGGCACGAAGTCCGCCAGCACCGCCTTCAGGTCCTCCTCCGTCACCTCTTCCCGGCCGGCCGTGAGCGCGCGGAACTTCGAGCGCACCATCACCGCCTCGATGTCCGCGCCGCTGAGCTGGCTCGCGTGCTCTGGCAGCAGCTTCGAGAAGGAGGCCACCGGCACGCTGACGCCCGTCTTCTTCTGCATCACCTGGAACAGCTCGTCCCGCTCGGCCTCGGTGGACGGATAGAAGAGCGCCAGGTGCTCCTCGGCGCGCCCCTGCCGCTTGAGATCGATGGGCAGCAGGTCCGGGCGGGCCGTCATCAGGAACCAGACAATCTTCCCGCGGTACTGCGTGTTGCCCATGAAGGACGCGATGGAGCCGAACACGCGGCTGCTCGTGCCCGAGTCCCCGCCGGAGTCGCGGTTGCCCAGGAACGTGTCCGCCTCGTCCACCATCACCGCCACGGGCCACAGCGCCTTGAGCAGCGTGAAGATGCGCTCCAGGTTCGACTCCGTCACGCCCTGCCACTGGCTGCGGAAGTTGAGGAACTTCACCACGGGGATGCCGATCTCCCCGGCGAAGCACGACACCAGGAACGTCTTGCCCGTGCCCACCGGGCCGCTGATGAGGTAGCCCATGGGCATCACCTCGTTGCGGCCCTTCTTCAGCGCGTTGGCCGCCGCGCGCAGCATGTCCTTCGCCTTGGCGTGCCCGGCCACCGCATCCAGCGTGTGCGCAGGCTCGATGAACTCCAGGAGCCCGTGGCACTCCGCCTGGATGAGCTCCTTCTTCTTCTCCTTGAGCAGCTCCGGGGTGATGCGCACCTCGCGCTCCAGCGCCTCGGTGAGCACCCGGTCCAGGTTGATGCGCGACAGGCCCGCGGTCATCTTCGCCAGCGCCGGCAGCGCCACGTCCGAGATGGACTGGAGGCGCTTGCCCTCCAGCTTCGAGCGCACGTAGTCCAGCCGCTCCTCTTCCAGGGGCAGCGGCAGCTCGATGGGCGCCACGTACGGGTTGCGGGCAATCCGCGGGGAGATGTCCGAGAGGTTCTCCGCCAGCAGCACCACGGAGATGTCGTTGGCCAGGAACTGCGGGTCATGCGCCCACTTGTCCAGCGTGGCCACCACGAACCGGTCCTCCGTGGACAGGTGGCTCATCTCCCCGCCGGGCACCAGCGTCTCGGCGAAGTCGATGATGAGCGCCATGGACTTGCCCTCGCCCAGGCGCAGCCGCAGGAAGTTCTCCAGAATCTGCAGCGCCCGGCCGGGATCCCTCGGCAGCGACTTGGCGTAGTCGGTGCCATAGAGCGCGTCGTAGCCCGCCATGGCCCGCTGCAGGTCCTTCTGCGTCTCCGGCGCGGCGGCGCGGATGCCCGAGGACCGGTCATAGAAGATGACGTGGTCCCGTCCACCGAACAGCTCCTCGGAGAGGAACGTCTTGAGCGTGCCGAACTCCCGGCCGCCCTCCGCCGCGGTGAGGGGCTGCAAGTCCCGCACCGAGCCGTAGAGCAGGAAGGTGCAGACCGTCTTCGTGTAGTACTTCTGGGCGAGCTTCTGGGCCCAGCGCGGCAGATCCGCGAGTGGATCCGCCTTGCTGCTCTTGCGTGTTTTGGTCGTCACGGACGAATGTCCCTCCGCCCCACGGAGTGGGGCCCCCACGCCCACCGGGAACGGATGGGCGTGGCTACCTGCAATTCGCTTGCTTCCTCAGGGTCCCCTTCAACAGTGCCTGGGACTCGCCCGCGGCCGGCGCGGTCACCGGCACGGGGGTGTCTTGGAAGCAGCGCAGGCGCAGCATCACCTGCTTGATGTTGGGGGGCAGTTCGATGTCCGCGGGCGTGCTTCCCACCGGCTTGCCGCCAACCCAGATGGTGGCCCCCGGTGGCTCGGACTCCACCCGGACATTCACCGCTTGGGACTTGAGCTGCGCGGTCACCTCCAGGAGGTTGGAGCCCTCCGGCGGCTGCTTGGATTGCGTCAAGGGCTCGTGGCCCGGGGCGCTCACCTCGATGGACAGGGGACCGTTGAAGGTCATCTCGAACGACAGCGCGGTGCTGCCGTGCGGGCGCAGCACCTTGCCGTTCACCTTCACCTCCGCGTCCCGCGGCTGGGTGGAGAGCACCAGGAACCCCTTGCGCTCCATCGCCTCGAGCGCCGCGGCCACGCGCGTCACCTGCGTGCCCTCGTTGACCGTCACCGTCTGGGTGAAGGCCTTGTAGCCCTCCGCGCTGACCATCACCACCACGGGCCCTGCCGGCATCTGCTGGAGGATGTCCCCGGTGGTGGAGGCCACCGCCTCGCCGTTGAGGGACACCTTGGCCGTGGCGCGCACCGCGGCGGGCAGCTCCACCATGATGAAGCCCAGGGCGGGCTTGGACGGCATCAGCAGCACCACCGCCAGGAGGATCAGCGCGACCGCCGCGCCCCCCACGCCCAGGAACAGCACCTTGCGGTTGCCGCCCATGGTGTTGAGGTCCGTGGAGTGCTCCGCCGACTTGGGCTCGGGGGGCAGCGCCGGCGCGGGCCGGGGCGCGTGGCCCGCCGACCCCAGCATGGGAGGCTCGCCCCGGGCAATGCGCGGCAGCCCATCCGAGCCCCGGCCGTGACGCGCGGGCGGCGGGGGCTCATGGCCGGGCGGCGTCACCAGGGGCATGCCAATCATGGAGGCACGCACCTGCACGCTGGGTGGCGAGGACACCGAGGGGATGTTCGGCATCGAGGGCGCGCGCGGCATCGGCGGATGCGTGGACGGCGGCGGCCCGATGACGGCCGTCTTGCCGGTGCTGGGCTCCTCGCCCTCGCCCAGCCGCTGGGCCGCGGGGGTCTCCAGCGGCGTGATGGCGCGCCCCACGGCGCCCGGCATCGTGGTGGGCTCCTCGGCGTCGTCGAAGTACTCCCCGGGCGACACCAGCATTGTCGCCACGCCCTCGTCGTCCTTGGGCGCGGGCACCGCCGCGGCAGCGGTCAGCTTGGGCAGCGAGGTGAGCGAGGCGGTGCGGCGGATGCCTCCGGCGGCCGTGAGGTTCGGGTTCGACGGGGGGTTGGCGGCCTTGGGGGGCTCTAACGGCGCGAGGCTCGGCGGCGCGATGGGCGCAGGGGGCACCACGGGCGCGGCCACGGGCGCGGACCCGGCGAAGCCCGCCTCGATGGCGGACAGCATGCCGTCGGGCGGCTTGATGGAGGCGTACTCCGTGAGCCGCTGCTTCTCGCGCTCCACCTCTTCGGCGAAGGTGGACTTCATGTACTGCATGAGGTCCTTGCGGCCGAAGATGGTCTCGCTGGTGATGAGAAAGCGCTGCAGGTCGTCGCCCAGCTCGCTGGCGTACTGGTAGCGCTCGTCCACGTCCCGGGCGAGCGCCTTGAGGACGATCTTCTCCAGCGTCTCCGGGATGCGGCGGTTGTAGGTGGACGGCGGGGCCACCTCCGCCTTGCGCACCTTCTCCAGCACCGAGAAGTCGCTCTCGCCCACGAACAGGCGCTCGCCGGTGAGCATCTCGTAGAGGCACACGCCGATGGCGAACACGTCCGAGCGGCGGTCCAGGGGCAGGCCGCGGATCTGCTCCGGGCTCATGTAGCCGAACTTGCCCTTGAGGATGCCGGCCTGCGTCTTGGTCGCCTTGCCCGCGGCCTTGGCGATGCCAAAGTCGATGACCTTCACCTCACCCTCGTAGGACACGAGGATGTTCTGCGGCGAGATGTCGCGGTGGACGATGTTCATGTCCCGCCCCATCCCGTCCTTCTTCCGGTGGGCGTAGTCCAGCCCCTCGCACATCTTCGACACGCAGTAGGCCACGAGCGGAATCGGCGCCGGCTCGCCCTTCTTGCGGCAGCGGTCGAAGATGGCCCGCATGTCCTTGCCGGGGATGTACTCCATCGCGATGAAGTAGCTGCTGGAGATCTGCCCCAGCTCGAAGATCTGTCCGATGTTGGCGTGCGTCAGCTGGACGCTGATCTTCGCCTCATCGATGAACATCGAGATGAACTCGTCGTCCTCGGCGATGTTCGGGAGGATGCGCTTGATGGCCACGAGCCGCTCGAAGCCACTGGCTCCGAATTGCTTGCCACGCCACACCTCCGCCATGCCGCCGATGTTGATGCGGTCAAGAAGCAGGTACTTCCCAAATGGGATGGGTTGGCGCTTGGGTTGGCTTGTCGTCACGAGATTCGAGGGTCTCGGGGTTTAGAAGGAGGCGAGCCTATCGACCGCGCCTCCATAGGGTCAACCATGGGGCCACCCCTTCCCGAACAAGGCAAGCCAGCTTGCAGCTAGGGCGCTCGCTTCCCGGGTTCAGCCCCGGCGCCCTCGCGAAAGGCCCCCCCGCGCTCAAGGGTCTCCGGCTCATCTTGTTTTACGGGTTGAACCAGTAAAAACCGTGTTTCACCGGCCTGGGAGAGCACCTCGGGCGCGCCGAAGCGCCGCTCGGCCGGCAGCCCCACGAGGGTGACCCAGGCCCCCTGGCCCTGCGGGGCGACGCAGTAGAGGAGCGTCCCGGGCAGCAGGCCGGAGGCGGAACGGACCGGGCCCTCGCAGTTCTCGCGCACCTGGAGGGTGTACGCGGGCACGGGCTCCCCCCGGACGAGGTAGGGGGGCGCGCCCAGGTCCTTCAGCAGGGCGCCGAGGACGCGGGGATCCGCGGGAACGTTCCCAGCGGTGGCCTGCGCCTGGGCCTGCCCCGCGAAGTGCTGCAAGGCGAGGCTCGCCATGTCCCAGGAGCCCAGGGGCACCCGGCGCTCGGCGCTGACCAAGTCCACGAACAGCGCCCCCACCAGGACCAGCGGCAGCAGCCGGTAGCCCTTGTAGTCCTCGCCCCGGCGGCGCAGCAGGCCCCACACCGCCCCACCCAGCGCCCCGGCGGCCACGGCCAGCACCGCCACGGGCAGCAGGAGCGGGGGCAGCTGGGCGAAGGCGGCGGTCTCCGCGCTGCGGGCGCGCAGGGCATCGGCCAGGTCCCCGCCATAGAGCCAGGCCAGCAGCACCAGCGCGGCCCCATTGGCCAGCATCGTCTTGCGCGAGGGGCCCTTCATCCGGCGAGGGTTCGGGCCGGGTCGGTGGCGGCGGCGCGGCGGCTGGGGAAGTAGGCGCCCGCGAGCGCCGCCACGAGCCCCAGCAGCACGCCCCCGAGCACCACGGGCCACGGGAAGGCGAAGAAGCTGTCGGGCTTGAAGGGGAAGGTGGGCAGGGCCCCGGCGGCGAACCGGTCCACCGCCAGCGCGAGCGCCATGGCCACCGCCGTGCCCACCGCGCCCCCCGCGAGCCCCAGCACGCACGCCTCGGCCAGGACGATGTTGCGCACATCCGCGCGCGAGGCCCCCACCGCCTGCATGACGCCGATCTCCCGCGCGCGGGCGCGCACGGAGGCGGACAGGGCGTGGGCGATGTTCACCGCGGCCAGCACACAGATGAGGATGGACAGCAGCGCGAGCGCGGAGGTGGTGAGCGCCACGGCCGCGCCGGCGTTCTCGGCCATGCGCCGCTCCTGGTCATCGATTTCCAGGCCCATTTCCTTCACCGCGTCCATGAGCACGGGCACCTGGGAGGGATCCTTGGCCACCAGCGTCACGGCGCTGAAGGTCTCCGCGTCCACGCCCGCGGCGCGGTTGAGGCGAATGGCGGTGTCCAGGGGGATGGTGATGCCGGCCAGCAGGGCCCGGTCCGAGGCCCCCACCACCTGGGCCTGCACGGGAAAGGTGGGGCCCGGCGCGGCCTGGGCCACGTACGAGCGGTTGAACTCCACCGGAAAGCCGAAGCCCAGCAGCATCTGCGCGGAGAGCTGGGGCAGCTTGCGCGCCGGGGCGAACGTCTTGTTGTAGATCTCCAGGAGCCGCGAGGAGATGACCACGGGGATGGGCTGGTCGGGCGGCATGTCCTGGAAAGCGCCCAGCTTCACGTCGGCCTGGACGAAGTCCGGCTCCACGCCCACCGCCAGCACCTCCATGCCCATGCGCAGCCGGGAGCCGAAGAAGGCGCCCTCGTAGCGGCTGACGGCGGGCACGCGCACGTTCATCTTCCGGTAGACGCGCTCCACCCCGTCCAGCGCGCTCAGGCGCTCCACCGCCGCCGCGTCCAGCTTGCCGCCGCCCAGCAGCGAGCCGAGCGACACCGCCGGGGGCACCACATCCACCAGCCGGGCATCCGAGGGGAACACCTTCTCGCGGATGACGCGGCCCACGCCCAGCCCCAGGCTCACGAAGAAGACGAGGGCACCCACGCCCATGGCCACGCCGAACGCGGAGAAGAAGGCCCCCCTGCGGTCGCGGGCCAGGCTCAGCCGGACCAGCCGGGACAGCGCCGCGAGCCTCACGGGGCACCTCCCACGGACGGGCGCTCCACGAGGGACTCCTCGAGGAGCCGGCCTTCCTTCAGGCGCACCACCCGGCGCGCGGCATCGCGCATCCGCTCCTCGTGGGTGACGGCCAGCACGGTGAGCCCGTCGCGGTGAAGCTCCTGGAAGAGCTGGATGACGCCGTCGCCGGTGGCCGCGTCGAGGTTGCCGGTGGGCTCATCGCACAGGAGCACCTTCGGGCCGGTGAAGAGCGCCCGGGCAATCGCCACGCGCTGCCGCTCGCCGCCCGACAGGCGCACCGGCTCGCGGTTCTTCTTGGCCAGGAGCCCCACGCGGTCCAGCAGGAACTCGGCGCGCTTGCGGCCCTCGGCCGTCACGCTCCCGAAGTGCGAGGGCAAGAGCACGTTCTCCACCGCGGACAGGTTGGGGATGAGGTGGAAGGACTGGAAGACGAAGCCCACGTGGAGGTTGCGGAAGCGCGCCAGCTGGCGGTCCTTCAGCCCGCGCAGCTTCACCCCGGCCACCTCCACCTCGCCCGTGTAGTGCACATCCAGCCCGCCCAGCAGGTGCAGCAGCGTGGACTTGCCGCTGCCCGAGGAGCCCACCACGGCGACGAAGTCTCCGGCCTCCACCTCCAGCGACAGGCCATCGAGCACCTTCACCCGCGAGCCGTCCCCGTCCACGTACTCCTTGACGATGTCCCGCGCGCGAATCACGGCGCCTCGCTCGAAGGTGCCGGAGGGGGCGTCAGCTGGAGCGACAGCTGGGCCTGGAGCGCCTTGTCCTTGCGCGACAGGCCCAGCGTCACCGCGCGCAAGTCATCGGTGGCCTCCAGCCACCGCAGGGCCGTGGCGCGGATGGCGAAGCCGCCGACGCCCCAGGCCGAGGAGGGCAGGTTCTTGATCGCCTCGGACATCTTGCGCAGGTCCAGCACCACGCCGAGCACGGGCTCCTTCACCGCGTCCTGAAGCTCCTCCGCCACGGGGCTCTTCCCGGGCGAGCCCGCCAGGGCCGTGAGCGCCGCCTCCAGCCGGGCCCGCGGCGCCGCCAGCACCAGCTTGCCGCCCACCTCCGCGAAGTGCGCCCCCTCCCCCGCCCGGTACGACGTCAGGTAGGCACGCTGGCCCCCCACGTCCTCGGGGGCCACCTGGGCCCCGAAGCTGGCCGCCATCCCGGGCACCTTCTCCAGCGTGGTGCGGGCCTTGGCCGCATCCTTCGCCTCGCCCACCGACACCAGGTGCACGAAGCGGAAGGGGTTGGTGCGCCGGATGTCCAGGGAGGGCACGCCCGCGCCAAGCTGCGCTGTGGGCGCCAGCGCCACCCCGGCCACAATCCCGCTCTGCAGGTTGTCCAGCAGCTCCGTCTTCGGGTCGAACCCGCTCTCCTGAAACGCGCGGGTGAGCCGGGGGCCCGCGAGGTACGGCCACACGGCGCCGAGCGTGGCGGGGTCCCCGCCATAGCGCGCCACCAGGAAGCTGTCCGCGGTCAGATACCCCAGCAGCTCGGGCCCCTTCTGGGGCACGAACGGCGCCAGCGCCGCCTCCGTGTCGGGCCACGGCGCATCGGCGTGCACCGTCACCGACTTCTCCTCGATGCGGCCGGTGAGCGTCACCGCCTGCACCGTGCCCGCCGGAAGCAGCCCGGTGCCGCCCGGGAAGTAGACGTGGAAGTCCGGGTCCTTCGGGAGGCGGGAGAGCGACGCGGCCAGCACGGGCTCCTCGGCCACGGACTTCTCCACGGGCAGCGAGGCCAGCCCGGGCAGCCGGGCCACCGCGGCGCCCGGGGCCAGCAGCACGAAGTCCCCCACGAAGAGCAGCCCCAGCGCCGGCACCTCGGCGCCCTTGCGGCTGAAGGTGACGAGGGTGCCGCCCGCCACCTTCTCCTCCTTGCGCTCGGAGGCCCCGAGCCGGTTGCGGGCCAGCGTGGCGAAGGTCTCCTCCAGCGTCTTCGCGTCCTTCACGCCGAGCACGGTGAAGGCCTGGTTGCCGGACAGGAACGCGGCGCCTGCCCCCTTGCCTGGCGCAATGCCCGCGGCCTCCATGGCCGTGCGGCTGCGCAGGTCCACCCCCACCTGCCGCATCACCGCGGAGACGAGCGCCTCGGCGGACTGGGCGTTCTGGAGCTGGGCGAGGAAGGAGGCAATCTTGAGGTTCTGGAACCGGGCGAGCTTCTCCCCCAGCTCGCCGAGATCCTTCACGACGATGGCGGCCTGGGCATCCCGGGGAAGGTAGCGGCTGACGCTGGCCGCCTTGCCGGATGGGCCCGCGGCGCCCTCGTCCTTTCCACAGCGGGAGCAACCAGCGAGCGCGGCGAGCAGCAGGAGAAGCCAGGGAGAGGCGCGGCGGACCATGGGGGCGGAGTGCAGACGGACGCGTGCCGAGAGTCAATTTCTTCCTGCGCAAGCGGTCGGGAGTGGACAGCGGCCCCCCGGGGGCCGGGCAGGCCCGTCACGTGCTATCCTCGCGGCCCATGAGCGACCCCACCGGAGGCTCCGAGTACGACTACGGCCGTTGCCCCTGCACCGGGCAATACGCTCAGCACCTCATCGAGGTGGAGCTGGCCGTGGCGCAGCGGACCGTGGTGCTCACGAACATCCCCCAGGGGGAGTGCGTCGTGTGCAGCTCGCAGGTCTACAAGATGCAAATCATGGAGCGGCTGGAGACGCTGATGCGCTCCGAGCAGAAGTAGGCCCGGCTCACCGCACCCGGGTGCCGTGCGGCAGGGGCCTGCCCACTTCCTCCTGGAAGTCCAGCAGGCGCTCCATCTCGCGCACCGTCTCGTCCGTGGCCTCCACCTCGGCGCTCACCACGTCGAGCTGCCGGTTCACCGTCTCCGGATCTCGAATGGTGATGGACTGCTCGTGCGTCAGCCGCATCAGGTCCTCGATGCCCGCGAGCTGATGGCTCACCACCTCGCGGCTCTCCCCGGCCTGCTCGAAGCGCGAGAGGCGCTTGCGCAGAATCTCCAGCCGCTTCTCCTTCACGTCCTTCAGCCGGGGGTTCGCCTCCTGGGCCACCTCGGCCTCCAGCTCGCGCAGCTCCTTCTCCAGCGGCTGGCGGTCGGCGCTGTTCAGGTAGGAGCGGTGGTGGTTGAGCGCGGACACCAGCCGCAGGAACGAGGTGAGCAGCGCGTCCAGCCGCGGCTCGCTGTCGGTGGACAGCATCTTGCCGGCAGGCAGCCGGCGGTAGTTCTCGAGGATCTTCTCCTTGAGCCCCACGAGCGACTGGTAGTGCTCGCGCTGGGAGGGCGCCAGCTCCGCGAGCAGCGCCTCCACTTCCTTGCGGCCCGCCTCCGGGGCCTCCTCGGCCGCGTGGTTGGCGCGGATGGCCCGCTGGAAGCGCTTCATGGACGGGACGATGCCCAGGTAGAGCCCCTCCACCCCGAGCGCCACCAGCGCCGGCAGCGGCTCGCCCGTCATCAGCGCCGAGGCCCCGGCCGTGAGCAGGCCCACGAGGTTCGCGGGCAACAAGAAGGCGGCCTTGAGGTAGCTGGGAGACTCCGCCACGGCATCCACTCCTGCCCTCGAAGGGGCGTCAGGGACCGCGGGCCTCCGAGACGTACTTCAACGCCCCCAGGTCCCGCGTGTCCTCCGCAGGGGGCGCCGGGGCGCGCTTGCGGAGCTTCTGGAAGAGCGCCGAGGCGCTCTGGAAGAGCTCGTCATAGGTGACGGGCGCCTCCCCGGAAAGGCCGAAGAAGGAGCGATTGTCCGCCAGTGTCGCCGGCGGGGCAGAGCGGATGGCCTCCGTGGGGTCTCCCAGGTAGGGCGCCACGTCCCCCAGCAGCCGCGCCGCCTGGGCCGGGTCCTTCTGCACGGCCTGCCCGGCATCCAGCAGGCCGCGAAGCACCCGCCGCACGGCGTCCGGGTAGCGCGCGGCGAAGTCCCCGCGGGCCACCAGCACCGTGGCCAGCAGGTGGGGCGCATCCGCGGTGGTGGCCAGCACCGCGCCGCCCCGGTCCCGGGCCGCCAGCTCCACGTCGCCCCACAGCCCCACCACCGCGTCGGCCCGGCCCTCGCGCAGCGCGCGGCCCGCATCCAGCGTGGAGGGCAGCTCCACCCACGTCACATCCGACATCCGCAGGCCGATGCGCGACAGCAGCCACAGCGCGAAGTAGTGCGAGGCGCTCGCCGGATAGACGCCCAGGCGCTTGCCGCGCAGGGACGCCAGGTCCGGCACCCCCACCGCCGCGAGCGCCTCCTGCCCCCGGCTCCGGCCCACCAGCATCACCGTGCGGGGCGCCGCGTCCCGCAGCGACGGGGTCCAGTCCGCCAGCCGGTCCACGGAGAGGGCCGCCATGTCCACGCCCCCGTTCTCCGCGCCGATGGCCAGCGCATGGCGCAGCTCCTCGTCCCGGGCGAAGAGCACCGCCCGGGCATCCAGCGCGTAGGCCGTCTTGAGCAAGCCCTGGGCCGCGCCCGGCGGGGCGCCCGGCGCATCCAGGGTGGTGGCCCCTCCGGTGGCGAGCAGCAGGGCGGCGGCCGAGCCCCTCGGGGAGAAGCCCACGAGCACGGGCCGCAGCGGCACCGAGGCCACATCCGCCACCGGGGCCGCCACCCCCGCGGGGAAGTCCCCGGGGGACAGGCGCACCGCCTCCTTGGCGGAGGGAAAGAAGCGCGCCTGGAGGCGGTTCAAGTAGCCCATCCGCGACGCGAGCGTGTAGCCCACACCGGACAGGCACAGGAGCAGAAACAGGAAGAGGCCGGGCCCGCGATGCAGCTTCATGGGAGTGGCCTCTTCCCGGGGGGAGGGCTACTTCACCTCCACCTTCTTGCCGATGGTCTTCTCCTGCCCGCCGCCCACGTCGGACACGGGCGCGGGGCTGTCCAGGCCCATCTCCATCTTGAACTGCTTGACCAGCTCGTTGGCCTGGATCTTCTCGGCCTCTTCCTCGATGGACAGCGCCTGGTGGTCCACCGACTCGAGCGCCATCTGCATGCGCGCCTCGTTCACGGCGGCGCGCTCGTTCACCTTGGAGATCATCTCATCGTGCGTGGCGTCGATGCCCGCGACGGTGAAGCTCTCCATGGTGTCGGCCACCTTGGACTGCCACTTGGCGCGGCGCGCGTCCCGGATGGCGGTCATCGCCTCCTGGGTCTTGCGCTCCTTCTCGCGCATGAACGCCTTCTTGAGGTTCAGCGCCTTCTCGTACGCCAGCTTCGCGGTATCGAGCTGGACCTGGTTGCGCTCGAGCGCCTGCTTCTCCATCTGCAGGCGTGTGGCGTACTGGGCCGCCAGGTCATCGCGGCCCGCCTGGATGGCGGCCTTCACCTTGGCGGTCAGCTCGCGCACGTCCTGCTGGTACTTGGTGTTCTCCTTCTCCAGCAGCGTCACGTTCGCCCGCACCATGGCGATGGACTCGTTCATCTTCGGAACCTGATCGTTCAGGTCCCGCACGTTCTGCTCGAGGATGAGCTCCGGATCCTCGATGGAGGAGACAAAGAAGCCCCCGAAGCTGCGCATTGCTCTCTTGAACCGTTGCCACATGGCGGCTGCTACCTCCTCCAAGGATTCCTTGCTTTGACCTTACACGATCCCAGCAACGCGAAGCGCTGTCCAACGCTCTCGTTCTACGCATGCCGGACAGGAAGGATTGCCTCCCCCACCCCTTTCCGCCCGGGTGCCCGGACGCGGGGGAACCTGCCGTGTCAGACCTTGGCGCACATGGCCGGGAACCCCCCGCTCAGGGGTTCACCTGCTCGACGATGCGGCTGGCATGCCTGCGGGCGTTGTCCGCGACTTCGGCGGGGTCCAGGGTGAGGAGCTTTCCGTCCTTGAGCACCAGCCGGCCGTCGATGACGACGTGGGAGACGTCGGTGGAGCGGGCGGCATGCACCAGCGCGCCCATCACGTCGCGGGGCACCGGGGTGACGTGCAGGCCGCGCAGGTCCACCACGGTGACATCCGCGCGCTTGCCCACCTCCAGGGAGCCCACCTCGGCCTCCAGCCCCAGCGCCCGGGCGCCCTCCAGGGTGGCCATCTCCAGCACGCGCAGGGCGGGCATGGCCAGGGGCCCCACCCGCGGCTTGTGCAGCAGGGCCGCCAGGCGCATCTCCACGAAGAGATCCAGGTTGTTGTTGCACGGAGCGCCATCGGCCCCCAGGCACACGTGCACCCCGGCATCCATCAGCTCGGGCACCTTGGCGATGCCGGAGGCCAGCTTGAGGTTGGAGCTGGGGCAGTGGCACACCACGGTGCCCGTCTCGCGCAACAGCCGCTGCTCCTCCGCGGTCAGCCACACGCAGTGGGCCAGCGTCACATGGGGCCCGGTGAGCCCCAGCGAGTGGAAGTAGGCCACGTTGTCCTGGCCCACGCGCTGGCGCACCACGTCGCACTCGGTGGCGTTCTCGCTGGCGTGCGTGTGCACGCGCACGCCCTTCTCCCGCGCCAGGTGCGCCACCTGCTTGAGCAGCGGCTCAGAGCAGGACAGCACGAAGCGGGGGGCGAAGGCGTAGCGCAGCCGGTCCCCGTGCGTGCCGTGCCAGCGCTCCAGCAGGGCCACGCTCTCGGCGAGGGAGGCCTTCGTCGTCTCGCGAAGCCCCGCGGGCAGCCCCTGCCCCGCGTCCATCATCGCCTTGCCGCCGGTGAGCCGGAAGCCGCAGTCCCGGGCGGACTCGAACACGGCGTCGTAGTGGCGCACCGAGCCCATGTCGAGCGCCGCCGTGGCCCCCGACTGGATGAGCTCCGCGAACGTCAGGTCCGCCGAGGCCCGCATCGAGTCCGCGTCATGCGCCGCCTCGAAGGGCCAGATGCGCTCGCGAAGCCAGTCCAGCAGCTCCATCCCATCCGCGTGGTTGCGGAACAGCGTCTGGCAGGCATGGATGTGGCCGTGGATGAGGCCGGGCATCACCACCTGCCCCGTCACATCCAGGGTGCGCCGCGCCACCCCTCCCACCTTCAACCCCCGGCCGATGCGGGCGATGCGGCCGTCCTGGATGAATACGTCCGCCCCCACGAGCACCTCGCGCTCGCGGTTCATCGTCACGACGGTGCCATTGGTGAGGAGCAGATCCACGTCGGCGGGCTTTACCACAGGGCCCGCCTGACTCAGAGGAAGTCGCGCGTGAACGCGTACGGCAGCAGCTCCCGGAGGCTGTAGCTGGCCTCCTGGTCCTGCAAAGTCCGGCTGCGGATGGGCAGCTCCGGCCCTGCGAACTCCGCCATCACCTGCCGGCACATGCCACACGGGGGGCACGGGGTGGGAGTGTCCACCACGATGGCCACCGCCACCGGCCGGGAGTGCCCCTGCGCCACCGCCGCCGCGAAGGCGTTGCGCTCGGCACACACCGTGAGTCCGTAGGTGGCGTTCTCTACGTTACAGCCCGCCACCACCGAGCCGTCCGCGAAGAGGACGGCCGCCCCCACCGGAAAGCGAGAGTAGGGCACATGGGCGCGCTCGCGCACCTTCGCCGCCTGCTGGAACAGCGACTCCCAGGGAATGTCCGTGGCCATGCGCCCTCCATTCGGGTTCAACGCTCAGGCTTAACGCGGGGACCGGTTCAGCTCCAGGTCATCCAGGTGCCGCGCGATGGCCAGCTCCTCCTCGACGGAGAGGTTGAGGAAGCGCACCCGCGCCGCCCCGCTGGGCTCACCCTGCGTCACCGGGAGCACCTCGCCCTTCACCTTCAGCTCATCCGGGGCGGAGGGCAGCAGCAGCCGCAGCTCCACCTGGGCACCGCCCTCCAGCGTGCCGCCGCGAAGGGCGCACCCTCCCAGCGACAAGTCTCCCTCATAGGCCTCGAACCCCGCCTCGCTCCCGGCGCGCCGCACGAGGAAGCGCATGGGAACCCGGGGAGACTCTCGCCGCTCTTCTGCCCCGGATACCGGGGAAATCTTGCTCTCCGCCATCGCAGTCGAATCCTTGCTCAGGTGCGTGCCACTCCGGGAAGAAAATCCGTGAGCAGCCGGGAAAAGATACCCGCTACGCGCTGGGCCGTCTCGGCCACCTCGTCGTGCGTGAGCAGCGCGGTGCCCACCCCCGCCGCCAGGTTGGTGATGCAGCTGATGCCCACCACGGGCACGCCCATGTGGCGGGCGGCCACCACCTCGGGCACCGTGCTCATGCCCACCGCGTCGGCCCCCAGGGTGCGCAGCATGCGAATCTCCGCGGGCGTCTCATAGGAGGGGCCCGCCACCATGGCGTACACCCCCTCGCGCAGGGGCACGGCCACCCTGCGGGAGGACTCCAGCAGGTGCGCCCGGAGCGCCGGGGCGTACGCCTGGGACATGTCCGGAAAGCGCGTGCCCCAGCGGTCCTCGTTGGGCCCCGCCAGCACGTTCCACCCGGAGAGGTTGATGTGGTCGGTGATGACCATCAAATCCCCAGGGGCGAACTGGGGGTGGATGCCCCCCGCGGCGTTCGTCACCACCAGGGCGCGGATGCCCAGCGAGCACAGCACCCGCGCGGGCAAGGCCACCTGCGCGGGCGAATACCCCTCGTAGGCATGCACGCGGCCCTGCATCGCCACCACCGGGGCGCCTCCCACCTCGCCGAGCACCAGCCGGCCCGCGTGGCCGGGCACCGAGGAGTGGGGAAAGTGGGGCAGCTCCGCGTAGGGGATGACCACCTTGCGCGCGAAGCTCTCGGCGAACGCCCCCAGGCCACTGCCCAGGATGAGGCCCACCTGGGGCACGAGGCCGCCCGCGCGCTGCCGGACCGCCTGCACCGTCTCCTGGATTTGCTCGTAAAGTCCCATTCCCCCGCCAGCATACCCCAGCGGGCGGGGGGCCGGGCAGCCGCCCTTCAGCGGCGCGTGCCGATCAGATGTTCCAGCGGACCATGCCCTGGAGCACGTTCTCGGTCTTGCCCTCGATGAGGTAGCGGTTCCAGGCCACCTGCCACTCGAAGCCCGCGTAGAGCTTGCCGGGGGTGAAGTGCAGGGGCTTGCCGAAGTCCCACAGGAACTGCGGCTGGGCGAGGAAGAACTGGTTGCCCTCGCTGCCCGCGTTGGCGCCCTTGCCGGCGCCCTCGCCGAACAGGCCCGTCTGGAAGAAGCCCGAGAGGATGAAGTCCTGGCTGAGGATGGAGAAGGACTTCTGGAAGGCCGCGCCCACCTGGAAGTCGATGCCCTCGAACGCGGCGTCATCGCGAATCACCGTCGTCACGTTCATGAAGTCCAGCACCGGCACCGCCAAATCCCACTGCAGGCCGTAGTAGCTGAGCATGCCGAACTTCGCCACGTGCTCGGCCTCGTACTTGAGGGACACGTCCGACAGCAGCCCCCACTGGAACTGACGGCCCGTGGCCTTCTCGGCGATCTTCTTGGGCGACAGCGTCACGGTGATGCCGCCGAAGAAGCCGCCCCGCTCGTTGGGGATGAGATCGCTCGCGGCGGGGCTGTTGAAGGGCCCGGTGATGTCGTAATACAGGAACATCGTCCCGTACTCCCACGCCTGGAACGCCTTGATGGACAGGATGGTGCGGGAGCCATCCCCGTTGAAGTCCTTGTTGAAGCAGTCGATGGAGCCCCGGTAGCGGCCAATCACGCCGTTGTCCTGCTTGATGTCGTCCCCGTTGCCCGTCAGGCAGGGAGCGCGCAGCAGTTCGAACCAGACGCCCGCGTGGGCGTTGAGCGGGGACAGGAAGACGGCGAAGAGCGTGGCGGCGAGTAGAGCGCTGCGAAACATGGAGGGGCCTCCCGGTGGCCCCCCGATCTCGCACGAGACCCGTCAGGTCTTCAAGAAATGTGACGGACAGTTTGGAAAGGACTTTATTCCAGCCGTTCCACGACGAGCGGCCGGGGCGCGGGAATGTGCGCCCCAAACGAATACGCGGCCAGCAGGCGCTCCTGCACGTCCTTCAGGGGCCCTTCATTGTTGTAGTGCACGCGCACCACGGGCTCACCGGCCTTCACGGGCTCGCCCACCTTGCGCAGCAGGGTGAAGCCCACCGCCGGATCAATGAGGCTGTCCACCCGCTGCCGCCCGGCCCCCAGGGCCACCGCCGCCAGCCCCACCGCCTCGGTGTCGATGGCGGTGACGAAGCCGTCCACGGGGGCCGGCACGTCGCTCGTGGCCCGGGCCTGCGGCAGGCGGGAGTAATCGTCGATGGCGCGGGGGTCCCCGCCCTGCGCCTGGACAATCTCCTTCAGCTTGCGCAGGGCGCTGCCATCCGCCACGGCGCGCTGCAGCAATTCGCGGGCCTGCTCCGGCGTGGCGGCCTTCCCGCCGAGCACCAGCATCTCCGCGGTGAGCGCCAGCGTCACCTCGGTGTAGTCCTCCGGCGCCCGCCCGTGCAGCATCTCCACCGCCTCCACCACCTCCAGCGCGTTGCCCACCGCGCGCCCCAGCGGCTGGTCCATGTCCGTCAGGAGCGCCGTCACCTTGCGGTTCATCGCCGTGCCCAGGGCAATCATCGTCCGCGCCAGGGCCCGCGCATCCTCCAGGCGCTTCATGAAGGCCCCGCTGCCCACCTTCACGTCCAGCACGAGCGCGTCGATGCCCTCGGCCAGCTTCTTGCTCATGATGGAGCTGGCGATGAGCGGCAGGCAGTCCACCGTGGCCGTCACGTCCCGGAGCGCGTAGAGCTTCTTGTCCGCGGGGGCCAGCGTCGCCGTCTGGCCGATGAGGCACACGCCCACGTCCCGCACCAGCCGCCGGTAGTCCGCCACGGACAGGTCCACCCGGAACCCGGGGATGGACTCCAGCTTGTCCAGGGTGCCCCCGGTGTGCCCCAGTCCCCGTCCGGAGATCATCGGCACGGGCACCCCACAGGCGGCCGCCAGCGGCGCCAGGCTCAGGGACACCTTGTCCCCCACCCCGCCGGTGGAGTGCTTGTCCACCTTGACGCCCGGCGTCTCGGACAAGTCCAGCACCTCGCCGGACTCGAGCATGGCCTGCGTCCAGGCACCCAGCTCCTGGGCATTCAGCCCCCGGAAGACGACCGCCATGCACAGCGCGGACATCTGGTAATCCGGAACATCACCCCGGGTGTAGGCGGCGATGAATTCCCGGATGCTCCCGGGGGGCAGGGGGTGGCCGTCGCGCTTGGCCTTGATGAGCTCGTAGGGTCTCACGGGTCCTGGCCATAGCAGGAACCCGGGCGGTGGGGTACCCATCACGAGCCAATCTCTTCCCTCACGTCCGTCATCTGGTAGATACGAGCCCCATGACCCGAACCCTCCGACTCTCCGTCCTGGCCGTCGCCGCGATCCTGGGCGCGTGCAAGAAGGAACAGCCCGCCGCCCCCGCCCCTGCCGCCGGACAGCAGCAGGCGCAGGGCCAGGCCGCTCCCCCCGCCGCGAAGACCCGCAAGGTGGGCCTCATCACCGATGTGGGCGGCCGCGGCGACAACTCCTTCAATGACGCCGGGTTGCGCGGCCTGGAGCTCTGGGCCTCGGGCAAGAAGTACGAGGGCGGCAAGTACGTCACCGCCTCGCCGGAGGACATCCAGAAGACCCTCACCCCGGACCTGCGCGCGCTCCAGTCCCCCATCGCCCCGCAGCCCATCGAGCCGCTGGTCATCCAGAGCAAGTCCCCGGAAGACTACGAGCCCAACCTCCAGCTCCTGGTGGACCAGGGCGCCGACCTGTCCGTGGGCAACGGCTTCATGCTGGAGACGGCGGTGGAGACCATCGCCAAGCGCAACCCCAACTCCCAGTTCCTGCTCATCGACAGCCCCCTGCTGGACGCGTCCGCGGGCAACAAGCCCTACACGCTGCCCAACGTGCGCACCGTCACGTTCAAGGAGCACGAGGGCAGCTTCCTGGTCGGCGCGCTGGCGGGCCTGGTGACGAAGACGGGCAAGGTGGGCTTCGTGGGCGGCATGGAGGTGCCCCTCATCAAGCGCTTCGAGGCGGGCTACCGCGCGGGCGTGAAGGCCACCCAGCCGAAGGCCTCCGAGTCACTGCTGGCCGTCTACTCGGGCAGCTTCGACAACGTGGCGGCCGGCAAGCAGGTGGCGCAGGACCTCATCTCCAAGGGCGCGGACGTCATCTACCACGCCGCGGGCGCCGACGGGCTGGGCGTCATCAAGGCGGTGGAGGAGGCGCGCGCCGCGGGCAAGTCCGTCTACGCCATCGGCGTGGACTCGGATCAGTCGCACCTGGCCCCCGAGGCGGTGCTGACCTCCATGCTCAAGCACGTGGACCTGGCCGTGTACGAGGCGGCCAAGGACCTGGCCGCGGGCAAGTTCACCCCGGGTGACCAGCTGCTGGGCCTCAAGGAGGGCGGCGTGGGCTACGCCGAGGTGCGCGTGGACTTCCCCGGCAAGGCCGAGGCCCTGCAGAAGGTGGAAGCGCTGCGCCAGCGCATCGTCTCGGGAGACCTGAAGGTCCCCGCATCCGTGGACGAAGTCTCCTCCTTCCAAGTCTCGCCCTGATCTCCCTTCGCCACATCCACAAGCAGTTCGGTGGCGTCGCCGCGCTGGACGACGTGTCGCTCGAGATCCGCGCGGGGGAGCTGCTCGCGCTGGTCGGTGAGAACGGCGCGGGCAAGTCCAGCCTGATGAACGTCCTGTACGGGCTCTACCACCCGGACGCGGGCGACATCCTGCTCGACGGCAAGCCGGTCCGCTTCAAGAGCCCCCGGGACGCCATCGCCCGGGGCATCGGCATGGTGCACCAGCACTTCATGCTGGTGCCCACGTTGACGGTGGCCGAGAACGTGGTGCTCGGCCGCGAGCCCTCGCGCTGGGGGCGCATGGACCCGGAGCGCGCGTGCGCCGAGGTGGCCGCCACGTGCCAGCGCTTCGGGTTCCAGTTGGATCCGCGCGCCCGCGTGGACTCGCTCAGCGTGGGCTCGCAGCAGAAGGTGGAGATCGTCAAGGCGCTGCACCGCGGCGCCAAGGTGCTCATCCTGGACGAGCCCACCGCGGTGCTGACGCCCCAGGAGTCCGAGGACCTGTTCCGCGTGGCGCGGGGCCTGGCGGCCCAGGGCCACACGGTGGTCTTCATCAGCCACAAGCTGCGCGAGGTGCTCAGCGTGGCCGAGCGCATCGCGGTGATGCGGCGCGGCAAGCTCGTCGCCGAGGTGAAGGCGGCGGAGACTTCGGCGAGCGTCCTGGCGAACCTCATGGTGGGCGAAGGCCGCACCGGGCCCTCGGTGACCGAGCCCTACCACCCGCCCACCGGCGGCGTGGTGGTCTCGGTGCAGGGGCTCACGGCGCGCACGGACGAGGGGCGCCCGGCGCTGCAAGGGGTGACGCTCGAGGTGCACGCCGGGGAAATCGTCGGCATCGCCGGCGTGGACGGCAACGGCCAGAGCGAGCTGGCCGAGGTGCTCACCGGCCTGCGCCCCCTGGAGGGCGGCCAGGGCACGCTGTTGGGCAAGCCGCTGCAACACCTCACGCCCGCCGAGGCCCGGCGCCGGGGGGTGGGCCACATCCCGGAGGACCGGCTCAAGCGCGCGGTCGTCAAAGGCATGAGCGTGGAGGAGAACGTGTCGCTGGGCCGGCAGGACCAGCCGCCCTTCACGCGAGGCCTCTGGCTGGACTTCGCCGGGCGGCGCGAGCGCACGCGGGCCCTGCTGTCCACCTACGACGTGCGGCCCCAGGATCCCCAGGTGGCCATCCAGGGGCTGTCGGGCGGCAACCAGCAGAAGGTGGTGGTGGCGCGCGAGCTGGACACCCGGCCGAAGCTGGTGGTGGCGGTGCAGCCCACGCGCGGGCTGGACATCAGCGCGGTGGCCCAGGTGCAGGCCCGGCTGCGCGAGGAGCGGGCCCTGGGCGCGGGCGTGCTGCTCATCTCGCTGGACCTGGAAGAGGTGCTGGCCCTGTCGGACCGCGTCTACGTGCTCTTCGAGGGGCGCGTGACGGGAAGCTTCACCCGGCCCGAGTTCGACGAACAGGAGATGGGCCGGCGCATGATGGGAGCGGACCATGGGTGAGCGCTGGCGCTCGGCGGTACCGTCCCTGCTCTCCGTGGTGCTCGCCCTGGGGGTGTGCTGGGTGGCCATCGCGCTCACGCGGGACGCGGAGGTGGCGGGCGAGGCCTACCTGCAGATGCTCTACGGCGGCCTGGGCCAGTGGCCCCGGTTCCTGGAGACCGGGGACGTGGGCACCCTCACCCGGCCCCTGGGCGAAGCGGCCATCAAGGCCGCCATCCTGCTGCTGACGGGCCTGTCGGTGGCGGTGGCCTTCAAGGCGGGCCTGTTCAACATCGGAGCCCAGGGCCAGATGCTGCTGGGCGCGCTCATGGCGGCCCTGGCCGGCGCGCACCTCTCCCTGCCCTCGGTGCTGCACGTGCCCGTGGCGCTGCTGGCCGCGGCGGTGGCCGGCGCGGCCTGGGCCCTCATCGCCGCGGCGCTCAAGCTGATGCGCGGCGTCCACGAGGTCATCAGCACCATCATGCTCAACTGGGTGGCGGTGAGCCTGGTGGACAACTGGCTGGCCGTGGGCCCCCTGCGGGCGGCCGTCAGCGGGGGCCACTCCATCTCCGGCACGGCGGAAATCCTCCCCAGCGCGCAGCTGCCCCGGATGCTCGGGGACTTGTCGCGGCTCAACCTGGGCTTCGTGCTGGCGCTCCTCATCGCCCTGCTCGTGTGGGTGGGGCTGTTCCGGACGCGCCGGGGCTTCGAGATCCGCGCGGCGGGCCTGGGGGCCGACGCGGCCCGGACGGCGGGCATCGCCGTGAAGCAGCGCACGGCGGAGGCCATGGGCCTGGCGGGCGCGCTGGCGGGCCTGGCGGGCGCGCTGCTGGTGCTGGGCACCGAGTTCCGCTACCCCGGCTCGCTGGGGGCCCCCTACGGCTTCGACGGCATCGCTATCGCCCTCATCGGCAACAGCCACCCGGTGGGCGTCACCCTGTCGGCCCTGTTCTTCGGCATCCTGCGCGCGGGCGGCACGCGGATGCAGCTCCTGGGCGTCCACAAGAGCTTCCCGGAGCTCATCCAGGGGCTCGCGCTGCTGTTCGTCGCGGGCCGGCTGGTGTGGCTGAGCCTGCTGCGCAAGCGCCGCGCCGTGTCCGCTTCCACCGAGGTGCCCCGTGCTTGAGCTGCTCGAGGCCCTGCTGTTCTCCACCCTGGACGCGGCGCCCGCGCTCATCTTCGCGGCGCTCGGGGGGGTGCTCTCCGAGCGCGCCGGCGTGGTGAACGTGGGGCTGGAAGGCCAGATGCGCGTGGGTGCGTTCTGCGCGGCGGTGGCGGCCCTGTCGATGCCCACCCCCCTGGCGGTGATGGTGGGCATGGTGGCCGGCGCGGGCCTGGCCTCGGTGCATGGCTACCTGAGCATCCGGTGGCGCTCGGATCAGGTGGTGTCCGGCATGGCCATCAACCTGGTGGCCATGGCGGGGGGCACCTTCCTCCTGGAGGCGCTCTACAGCCCCAACGGCACGCCGCCCATCGCGCAGTTGCCGCGCTGGAACCTGCCGGGGCTCGCCGAGGTGCCGCTCTTGCGCGCCCTCTCGAACCACCCGAGCCTGGCGTACCTGGCGCTGCTGCTGCCCTTCGTCTTCCATGCCGTGCTGCACCACACCCCCGTGGGCCTGCGGCTGCGCGCCGTGGGCGAGAAGCCGCACGCGGTGGCCACCCTGGGGCTGAGCGTGGCGGCCCTGCGCTGGGGCGCGGTGGTGGGCGGGGGCTTGCTCGCCGGCCTGGGCGGCGCGGTGCTCTCCACCGCCGTGCTGGACCGCTTCGAGCAGCACACCCCCGCGGGACTGGGCTTCATGGCCCTGGCGGCCGTGGTGTTTGGCCGGTGGACCCCCCTGGGGGCCTTCGCCGCCGCCCTGTTCTTCTCCTTCGGCAACGCCCTGCGCATCGGCCTGGCCTCCAGCGCCCCGGGCCTGCTCGACGTCATCCCCCAAGGCTTCCTGCTCGCCCTGCCCTACCTGCTCACGCTGATTCTCCTGGCCGTCCAGGGACAACGCAGCAGCGCGCCCGCGGCCCTGGGCACCCCCTACGAGCAAGAGTCGCGCTGAAAGCAGCCCCTCCCCTGGCGTTGGGGTCGAGCCGACCTGGGTCTTTTGAGCCCAAGGGTTTGCTTTGACCCCTGCGCTTTTGCCTACCTTTCATGCCATTTTCAAATTCTAAGAATAAGTGACTTTCCCAACCCTCTGCCGTTGCTTGGGAATCTCTTCCCTCGCTTCAAAACTTGGGAAAAAATTAAGTCGCTGAAAACTAGGCACGCATCTCGCAGGTGGGATGATTCCTCACGGAACTTCGACCGACCTGGGTCCCTTCAAGGGGGTGCGAGATGATGGCGACGACGGCAACGACGGCAACCCCTCGCAAAGCCCTGTCGGTGGATTCCCAGGCGCTCCACCGCATGAGGTCCTTCCCGGTGGAAGGCGGGGAGGCCACCAACAACGTGGTTTCCCTGGAAGCCTACCTGCGCGAGTCCCTGCCGGTGGAGCTGGGCCGCGTGGCCGAGGAAGTCATCGGGCAGATGGCGGGCGAGGGCCGCCTGGCGGGCATCGAGGTGCTCTACCACCTGGCCGAGGAGCCCGTGCAGGTGGAGCTGCCCCGGCGCCCGTTCGAGCAGGTGGTGGAGCTGCTCGTGGCCGCCTCCGCCCAGGCGATGCTCGGCGTGGCCGGCAAGCCCCACGTGCTGCGCGTCATCATCGAGGCGGCGGATGCGTTCGGTGACTACGGCCCGCGCCTGCGGCTGCAGGACACCGGCGAGGCCGTCCCCGCCGCCACGCTCGAGGCGGTGGCCGAGCGCGTGGAGAAGCTCGGCGCGAAGCTGACGGTGAAGAACCGGCCCTCGGGTGGGAACATCTTCGTGGTGGAGATGCCGCCCGAGGAGCTCGCTTCCTGGTAGCCGCCGTTAGAACTTCACCGCCACGCCCAGCAGCGTCTCCAGGGTGAAGTAGGCCTCCTCACCGCCCAGGCCCCTTCCCTCCCCCGGTACCAGGGAAGGGCCCATGCGGACGTTGGCCGTCACCGCGAGGTTGCGGTCGAAGAAGTACTCCAGCCCGCCGCCCACCAGCACGGGCACCACCGCCCCGCCTCCCTCGCCAAAGTAGACGTGGAAGGGCACATCCAGCCCCACGTTGACCATCAGGGTGTTGCCCACGGGAACGCCCACCACGAGCCCCACCGGCAGCGTCAGCCCCACCTGGGTGTCGCCCTCGTGGAAGTAGAAGAGCAGCCCCGGCTGGAAGGTGGCCGCCAGGGCCACGGTGTCGAGCTGCAGCAGCTTCAGCCGCGAGGAGCCCTGGAACTTGAGGCCCGGCTCGACGACTTCGACGAGGCCCTCCTGGCCATAGTTGAAGGTGAACCGGCCGCCCAGGTCCACGTTGGGCGACATGCCCCGGAGCACCGCCAGCGACAGCCCGGGCCAGCCGGCCTGCCCGGAGAACACGGTGTTGCCCTCGCCCACGGTGTCCGCGGCGAGCGCGGACCACCCCTGGCCCCGGCCATAGGAGACGGCCTCCTGCGCGAGCGAGACGGACGAAGCCAGGACACAACCAAGAACCAACATGGGAGCAAACCGCTTCACGAAGCCCTCTGCGAAAAGGGCCGCGCGATGGGCGCGGCCGGTGGGAAGACACAGGATGCCTAAGCGGGCTGGCCCCGCTCCCGCGCGAGCGCCACGAAGGCGTCGATGAAGGTGCGCAGGTGCGCCTCGGCCCGCGCGCGGGCCTGCACCAGCGGCTCGCCTCCGGCGGGGGCCTCCTTCAGCTCGAAGTAGTATTTGATCTTCGGTTCGGTGCCCGAGGGCCGCAGGGTGACCCGCCCCCCGCCCTCCAGCTCGAAGGCGATGACGTTCGAGGGTGGAAGCCCCTGCACGCCCTTCTTGTAGTCCTTGGCGTTCTGGACGGCGTAGGCGCCGACCCGCGAGGGCGGCTGCTTCCGGAAGCCGTCCATGATGCGCGCGATGGTCTGGGCCCCCTCGGCGCCCGGGAACGTAAAGTTGCGCTGGGCCCCGACGAACAGGCCATGGCGGCGCTGAATCTCTTCCAGGTAGCCGGGCACCGACACCCCGCGGGACTGGCACCAGGCGGCCAGGTCCGCGAACACCAGCGCCGCGCTCACGCCGTCCTTGTCCCGCACCACCGGGCCCACCGTGTAGCCCAGGGCCTCCTCGTAGCCGAAGACGAACTGCGTGCCCTCGTCGCGCTCGCGCTCCAGCGCTCGGTTGGCGATCCACTTGAAGCCGGTGAGCACCTCGTCGAACGCCACGCCCAGGTCGCGGGCAATCTGCCCGAGCTGCACGGACGAGACGATGGTGGTGGCCACGTGGGGCTTGGCGTGCTGGGGCCCCTGGGTGAGCAGGTAGTGCCCCAGCAGCACGCCGATCTCGTTGCCGGTGAACATGCGCAACGTCCCATCCTTGTCCCGCGCCATCACCGCCAGCCGGTCCGCGTCCGGATCATTGGCGAGCACGAGGTCCGCCTTGTGCCGCTCGGCGGCGGCGATGGACAGGTCCATCGCGCCCGGCTCCTCGGGGTTGGGGAAGCGCACGGTGGGAAAGGTGCCGTCCGGCCGCTGCTGCTCGGTCACCGGGTGGAAGCGCGAGAACCCCGCGGCCTTCATCACCCGCTCCATCCACTCCCCGCCCACCCCGTGCATGGCGGTGTAGACGATAGAGAGCGCGTCTGCCCCCTTGCCGAACACGCGCAGCCCGAGCAGTGCCTGGAGGTACGCCTCGCCCATCGACTCGGGGATGTCGCGCCAGAGCCCCCGCTCCCGGGCCTCGGCGGGGCGGAGCAGCCGCACCTGGTTGGCAGGCTCCACCGCGTCGATGGCGGCGGCGATGCCCAGATCATGCGGCGGGACAATCTGCGCGCCGTTGCCCCAGTAGACCTTGTAGCCGTTGTACTCGGGGGGGTTGTGGCTGGCGGTGACCATCACCGCGGCACACGCGCCCAGGCGCAGCGTGGCGAACGCCGTCAGGGGCGTGGGCACGAGCCCCGGAAACACGAGCGCGGGAATGCCCTCGGCGGCCAGCACGCAGGCGGTGTCCTCGGCGAACTCGGCGCTCATCCGGCGCCCGTCCCGGCCGATGACAACGCCGCGGGAGGCGGCATCCGGCACCTGGGCCTTGAGGTAGCGCGCCAGCCCCGCCGAGGTGCGGCGCACCACGGCCCGGTTCATCCGGTTGGGGCCCGCGCCCAGCACGCCCCGCAGGCCCGCGGTGCCGAACTCCAGGTTGCCCGCGAAGCGGTCGGCCAGGTCCGCCGTGTCCTCCTGGGCCAGCACCCGGCCCAGCTCCTCGGCCGTCGCGGGGTCCGGGTCCGCCTTGCGCCACGCCTCTGCCTGCTCTCTCAGTCCGATGGTGCTCATATGCCCCTCCGCTCCCCCCGTGGCGCACGCGTACCGTGCGCCACGCGTTCAGGTGTAATCGGTGAGCTTGCGCCGCGTGGGCCCGCCCTTGGGCTTGTCCTTGTTGCCCTGGCAGTCCACGCAGAACTCCACGTAGGGCACGGCCTTGAGCCGGCCATAGGGCAGCTCGTCCCCGCACTCCTCGCACTCGCCGAAGCTGTCCGGATCGTTTCGCAGCTTCCCCAGCGCCTTCACCACGCGCGCCAGCATCCCATCCGTGTTCCGGTTCCGGCTGGAGGCGATGGCCTGCATCATCTCGTTGAGGGGCTGCTCGTCCTCATCCCCGCCAATGCGCGCATCGTCGGTGCGGTTGGGTTCGATCTTCAACGGCACCTTGCCCGTCAACTCCGCATGCAGGGCCAGCAGCAGGGTCCGCATTTCCTCTCGCTGAGCATCCGTCACAAGCGCTCCCAGGGCTCGCTGGGTTCAGTACTTCGCGGTGGACTTCTGGCCGCTGACGATGGCCACCGAGGCGGACGCGCCCAGACGGTTGGCGCCGGCCTGAATCATCTTCATTGCGTCCTCGGCGGAGCGCACCCCGCCGGAGGCCTTCACACCCACCTCGTCGCCCACCACCTCGCGCATGAGCGCCACGTCCTCCACCGTGGCCCCGCTGGCGCTGAAGCCCGTGGAGGTCTTCACGAAGGCGGCCCCCGCGGCCTTGGAGAGCACGCAGCCGATGATCTTCTCCTCGCGCGTGAGCTGGCTCGTCTCCAGGATGACCTTCACCGGGTACGGGCGGCTCGCGTCCACCACCTGGGCGATGTCCTGGTGCACCCGGGCGTAGTCCCGGGACTTGAGCGCCCCGAGGTTGATGACCATGTCGATCTCCCGCGCCCCGGCGCGGATGGCCTCGCGCGCCTCGAAGGCCTTGGCGCTGGAGAGCGCGGCGCCCAGCGGGAAGCCCACCACGGCGATGGGCACCGTCTTCGAGCCCTCCAGCACGCGCGCCACCAGCGCCACGTTGGACGAGTTCACGCACACCGTGGCGAAGCCGTGCTGCCGGGCCTCCTCGGCCACCTTGAGGAGCTCCTCGCGGCTGGCCTCGGGCTTGAGCAGCGTGTGGTCGATGTACGGCGCCAGGTCCCCGCCCGTGCGCAGGGACTCCGGGGATACCCGGGCCGTGGCCACCTTCACCGAAGGCCCGGGGCCTTCGCCCGGGAGTGAAGTCCGCCCGCCGTCCGAGGGAGCGCCTGGAGGGGTGAGAGGGACTTCGTTCATGCCTGCCCGCGCGGAGATGGTGTCAGCCTCGGCCATGGCGGCGGATGTAGCCTAGATGGGCCCCCCTCGGGAAGCGCCCGGACGAGGCCCGGGCCCCATGCGCCCAGTGCCGCACACCCGGGGCAGGCAGTAGAGTCGCCGGGTGATGGCCCTCCCACCGCGGCTCTGTCTGCTTTTCATCCTCCTGCTGGCCTCGGTGGGGCTGGCGGCCCCCGTGCCCGCGCCCCCGGGCAAACCCCTCACCGTGCACTTCTTCGACGTGGGCCAGGGGGACGCCGCGCTCGTCATCTCGCCCACCGGCAAGACGGTCCTCATCGATGGGGGGCCCCCGGAGGCCGGCCTGCGGCTGGTGGAGCGGCTGCGCCAGCTCGTCCACGCCCCGTTGGATCTCGTCATCCTGACCCACCCGCACCTGGACCACCTGGGGAGCATGCGGGACGCCATTCAGGCCGTGGGGGCGCGGCGCTTCATGGACCCGGCGTTTGACCATCCGAGCGCCGCGTACCGGGACCTGCTGGAGTTCGTGGGCCAGGAGGTGGGCCAGATGATGACCGCCAGCCCCAACCCGAAGGCCCCCAGCACGTTCCTCACCATCGGGCTGGGCGAGGGCGTGCAGCTGACCCTCTACTGGCCCCGCCACCCGCTGGAGCCCTTCCTGAAGGACACCCGGTCCGATGCGAACTCCAACTCCATCGTCGCCCGGCTCTCCTACGGAAAGACGTCCTTCCTCTTCACCGGCGACGCGGAGCCGGACACCGAGCAGGCCTTGCTCCAGAGGAACCTCCCCCTGGCCTCCACCGTGCTGAAGGTGGCGCACCATGGCGGGAGACACTCCTCCACGGCGCCCTTCCTGGCCGCGGTGAACCCCCAGGCGGCCGTCATCTCCTGCGGCGCGAACAACGAGTACGGCCACCCCAACCCCGAGGCGCTGGAGCGCCTGCAGGGCGTGGGCGCGCGCATCCTCCGGACGGACTTACAGGGGGACATCCAGGCCACCAGCGATGGCACCACCGTCACCTTCCAGACCCGGCGCGAGGCGCCCCCCACCAAGCCCGCGCCCCCTCCGGAGCGCCCCTCCACCACCACCGCCCCGGAGGCCCCGCGCTACATCAGCCTCAAGGGCAGCCAGGTCTTCCACCGGGAGGACTGCGCCACGCTCAAGCGGGCGAAGACGAAGGAGCGGAAAATCTATACCCGCCGCGCGGACGCCCTCCGGGAACGCCGGGCCGCCGAGGACTGCCACCCATGAACGCGCGCCTGCTGCCCCTGCTGGCCCTGCTCCTTGCCACCGCGTGCCAGGAGCCGCCCGCGCCCCCTGCCCCGCCGCCGGCCCCCCCGCCCCCCGCCGCGAAGCGCTACTTCGCGAAGCCCGCGGATGGGAAGCTCCACGTCTACTTCCTGGACGTGGGCGCCGGGGACGCCGCGCTCATCGTCTCGCCCGAGGGGCACACCGTCCTCATCGACACGGGCCCGGCCGCCTCGCTCAACTACCTGGTCAACCGGCTGCCGGAGCTGCTCGCCACCCGGTTGGATCTCGCCATCCTCACCCACCCCGCCCCGGACCACTACGGCGCGCTCGATGCAGTGCAGAAGGTGGCGGACATGCGCCGGCTGCTCGAGCCGCAGCTGCCCGGGACGGCCCCGGAGTACGACGCCCTGCTCACGGCCCTGGGCACCCGGGGCGTGGAGATTTTCTCCCCGGCCCCCAACCCCAGCCACCCCAACGAGCCGATGCGCCTGCCGCTCGGCGGGGGCGCGGAGCTGACCGTCCTCTGGCCGCGCGCCCCCACCGAGCCCCTGCTGGCCGTGGAGGGCGCCGGGCACGCCGCCAACTCCATCGTCCTGCGGCTCACCTATGGGGAGACGTCGGTGCTCTTCATGGGCGATGCCCGCGCCGAGACGGAGGCCCTGCTGCTCAAGCGCCAGGAGCCCCTGCGCGCCATGCTCCTCAAGGTGGGCGCGCACGGCGCGGCGCTCGCCACGAGCGCGGAGTTCCTCCAGGAGGTCCGCCCCCAGGCCGCCATCCTGAGCCTGGGCACCGGGGGCCCCCCGGACCTGCCCGCGCCGGACACGCTGGCGAGGCTGGAGGCCGCCAAGGCCACCGTGTTCCGCACGGACAAGGACGGGGAGATTCACGCGGTGAGCGACGGCAAGCAGTTCGTCCTCACCCCGCAGCGGCTCCCCCCTGGGAAGAGCGCCCTCACCGAGCACGTCTTCGTGCCCGAGGAGGAGGAGGACCCCCTGGCCGTGCCGCTCGTCGCGCCCTCCAAGCCGGAGCCCGCGAAGAGCCCCCCGCCCCCCGCCCGGGCCGTCGCCTTGAAGACACGCGAGACCGAGGACCTCTCCCGCTTCGGGCAGGTGGTGGACATCGATCAGCTGCCCAAGGCGGAGCGCACCTCGCGGCAGCCCTCGAAGCCCAAGGCCACCGCGGCGATGGAGCGGTATGTGGCCAGCCGCAAGAGTGACGTCTTCCATGTCCCGGAGTGCCGCAATGCCAAGCGAATCTCGCCGGAAAACCTCATCACGTTCCGCACCCGCGAAGAGGCCGCCAAAGAGCGCCGGCCCGCCCGGGACTGCAACCCCTAGGAAAGCCAAGGGCCGCGCCATGAGCCAAGCCACCGTGGATCGCTTCGAAGAGGACCTCGCCGTGCTCATCGTGGACGGCCGCGAGGTGACGCGTCCCCGGGCCGGGCTGGCCCCAGGCGTGCGCGAGGGAGACGTCATCGACCTGGCCACGGGCCAGGTGGACGCGAAGGCCACCGAGGCCCTGCGGGAGGAGGTGCGTCAGGCCCGCAAGCGCGCGAGCCGCAAGCCGCCTCCCCCCGGAGACTTCGAGCTCTAGGGCGACATCGCCCCGGAGGACAGAACGAGCGGAATCTCCAGGTCCACATCCTCCCCGGCCTCGAAGGGGGGGAAGACCATCCGCTTGGCGCTCTTCTTGATGCAGTCGCCCACCGGGGACTTGTCCAGCTCCTTGCGGTCCAGCGAGGCCTTCTTCACGGTGCCCGAGGTGCCCACGGTGGCCGTGAGCATCACCTTGCCGCCGCGGAACGAGGGGTTCTTGCGGAGCTCGCGCTCCACACACCCCTGGATGGCGCCCTGGGAGCTCTCCACCACCCGCTTCACCTCGTCCTGCGGAGGCCCTGCCTTGCCCGCGGCGCCCTTGGCCGCGGCGGCCGCGTCCTCCCGGACGGCGGGCCCCTCATCCTCCTTCTCGGAGTCCGCATAGATGGCCTCCAGCCCTCCGGTGGCCTTGCCCGTCTCCGGGTTGGCGGGCGGCGGGGCCGCCTCCGGCTTCTGCGCCCCCTGGGGCTTCTTCTCCGCGGGGGGCACGGGGGCGGCCGGGGGCTTGCGGCCCAGGAGCCGGTCCCTCAGCTCGCTGACGCCCTCGCCCGAGAAGAACAGGGACTTCTCGACGGTCTCGCCCTTGGCGTTCACCACCTTCACCTTGGGCACGAAGTTCAATCGGTCCGCGGCGAAGACGCCGCCGACCACCAGCCCCACCGGCACCAGGATGAAGAGCGCCACCTTCCAGATGGGATTGCGCCGGGTGACGCCCGACTGCACCATGAAGTGGCGCGTGTCCTCGACGGGCTTTCCATCCTTGCCCTGGCCGCCCGGCACGCCGGCCAGCGGGTCCGCGTCGCCCTCCGGGGGATAGGGGCCCGTCTCGTCCCCATCGCCCTTGAGCGGCAGGTCCAGGTCGGAGAACAGATCCCCCATGCCCGCGTCCTTGCGCTGCGGGGCGGTGGGCTGCTCGGCCTCGTCGCTCCAGGGCTGCTCGGGCTGCTCGGGCTGCTCGGGCTGCTCCGGCTCGTTCCAGTCGGACGAGGACTCCGCGGCGGGCGCATCGTCCCAGGGGGCCTGGGCCTGCGCGGCGGGCTCGGGCTCCGGCTCGAACCGGGCGTGCTGGGGCTCGGCCTCCGCGGGCGGATCCAGATCCCACGGCGCGCGGCCCCCCTCGGCGGCGGCCGGAGCGGGGGCCTCCTCCCAGGGCGGATCCGCCTGAGGGGCGGGCTCGGGTTGTGCCCGGGACGCGGCCCCACCCCGGTTCCCACGGGCCTGCGTCGTGACAGGCTCCGAGGACAGGAGGGGCGCGGGCGTGGGCACAGGCACGGGCGCCGGCGCGGGCGGCGGGGCGAAGATGCCCGCGAGCTCCGGGACGTCCGAGCCCCGCTTCCAGTCGGCCATGCCCTGCTGCCAGAAGAAGCTGCGCGCGGAGACGGCACCGCTGGCGACGAGCGCGCTCAGCCCCGCCTCATCCAGCGGGCCTTCCTGCTTGCTCTTCACCATCACGAACCACTGCACGCCCGACGAGCGGCCGGGCGCGGCGCGGGTAGGCTCCTCCTCGCCCCAGGGCGCTTCCGAGGCGGCGGGGGCCGCGGATTGGGAGGCCGCCAGGGAGCGCTCCTGCTCCCGGAGCCGCTCCACGTCCGCGAGCGACACCACGCGGGTGCTCTCTTCCAGCTCCTGGGGAGGCCCCTGGACGGAGATGACGTTCTGGCAGTTTTTGCAACGGACCTTGACGGTCTTCCCACGGACCTTTTCATCCGCGATGGAGTACCGCCGCTGACACTTGTCACAGGAGAAGTTCAAGGGGACGATCGATAGCGCGTGAGAAACACGGCCCGGAATCTACCCCTATACGCTTCGAGCGCAAAACGTCCCGTTGACTCCTAGCCACGAGCCAACTATGCACCCGCGCCTCAGTTAGGATTCAGCTTTCCCTCGTCTCCCCCGAAAGGTGGCGCGATGCCGGCGAAGGACCTCGGGAACAAGTACGTCTGCTTCAAGTGCAGCACGAAGTTCTACGACATGAAGAAGCCGGATCCCCTCTGCCCCAAGTGCGGAGCGGATCAGCGCGAGAGCCCGGCTCTCAAGCCGGCTACGGAAGGGCGCCGGGGCCGCTTGGCCTCCACCCCGAAGGTCATCGAGCCCATTGAGCCCGAGGAGCCAGAGGCCGCCGAGGCCGAGGAGGAGGAGGACTTGGACTCCTTCGACGAGGAGCCCGTCGAGGCCGAACAAGAAGAGGAGATTTAAGCACCGGCAGCACCGGGTGGGTCGCTTTCCACCCAGCCGAAGGGGCCTCCGCTCATGGGCGCGAGGTCCCTTCTCCTTTGCGGGCCCTTCAGTTCCCTGCGACGAGCTTCACCTCGACTTCCAGCGCGGCCACGGTCTGGCGGATCTGCTCGTAGAGCGTGGGCCCCATGGTCTGCATCCCCACGGGGCGCGCGGCCGGCTTCGGGCTGGCAGGGCGGACGTCAACCATCCCCTGGACTCGCTTCTTGGTGTGCATCGGCAGTCACCTCCTGTCTGACGTTGCAAACCCGGACGTAGCAATTTTGTCGCCACGCCTGTTCTTTTTTTTGCCTACCCAACATTTCAGCCACTTGCGCGGCCCGCGGGCGCGGCCCGGGAGCCGCACTGGGAACAACTGTGTCCCAGAAGGTCTCTTTTTCGTCATTTGTGACCCAGGCGGCTCAATGCAGCGCGCTCACGGGCCAGGCCTGGTCGGCCTGCTGCGTCTGCCCCTCCTTGAGGGTGAAGGAGCGCGTGGCGTCGGGCAGCCGGGGGTGCCAGAAGAGCACCGTGTGGGTGCCCTCGGGCACCTCCAGGCGGAAGCGGCCCTTCTCGTCCGTCGTCGTGAAGTAGGGATGGTCGAACGTGCGAATCACGGCCCGCATCCACGGGTGGACATCGCACTTCACCTGCAGCACCCCGGGGGCGGCCGGCAAGGGCCTGCGCAAGCTGGTGCCCTCCAGCGGCATGGCCACATTGAAGAGCGGCTGGGCGCCGGCGGCCGCGCGCACGTTGTGCATCACCGGGTCCGAGTTGCGCACCTCCAGGGTGGCGCCCACCCGCGCGGCGAGGATGGGAGGCTCGTAGGCACACTTGCGCTGGTCCAGCACCGGGGGTGGCGGCGTGAGCCCCTCCTCGGGCAGCGAGGCACCCTCCACGAGCGCCACCACCACATGGGCCAGGGCTCCCTCCTCGCCCACGGCGAGGGAACGGTCGGGCACCGTGTCCCCACACACCGCGGCCACCGAGGCCGTGGTCTCCCGCATCTGGGGCGGAGGCGGCGTGCCGGTGAGCCGGACCTGGCCGGTGAGGAGGCCGCGTCCGGCCGGCGGGGCGGCGGCTCCCGCCTTGGCGGGAGGGGAAGCAGGCGGCACGGGGCCCGGGGCCGAAGAGGGCCGGCAGTCAGGAAGGGCCACGCCGAGCAGGAGAGCACCAAGGGGCAAGAGCTTGCGCACGAGCCCCCTCTAATGGGTCTGCGGGAGCGTTTCAAATGGCGCCCACCCAGCGGCTCCCATAAAGGATAGAGATGGGGGCACTTTGGGCGTTGGACCCCAATGCATTTTATTGGTAGAGGTGCGCTGGACCACACGCCGATGTGGTCCTCGTGGGAGGCAGCAACTTTGCGGGAGAAACTGAAGGCGCTGGCGAACCTCCAAAAGGTGGACATGGAGGCGGCCGCCCTGCGTAAGGCCGCGGATGTCCATCCCAAGCAGATCGCCGAGTTGGAGCGTGAGCTGGGTGCCGCTCGCAGCGCGATCGAAGCCGAACGCAGCCGGGTCGCGGACATCGAGCGCCAGAAGGCGCAGCTCGAGCAGAACATCACCGACGACAAGGACAAGGTGAAGAAGTGGGAGGCGCGCCTGGCAGAGCAGCGCTCCACCCGCGAGTACTCCGCCCTGGCCCGTGAAATCGACATCGCCAAGAAGGCGAACCTCACGATGGCGGATGAGCTGGTCGAGCTGACCAAGACGCTCGGCGCCGCGCGCGAGACGGTGAAGGGCAAGGAGGGCGAGTTCGCCACCCGGCAGCAGCAGCTCGGCGCACGCATGAGCGAGCTGCGCGCCAAGCTGGCCGAGTCCGAGACCCAGGTGAAGCAGCTGGAAGGCCAGCGCTCCAACGTGGCCGAGGGCGTGGACTCCAACCTGCTGCGCCGCTACGAGGCCATCCGCAAGAAGAAGCTTCCTGCGCTGGTGGGCGTGGTGGCCGGCACCTGCCAGGGCTGCAACATGAACGTGCCCCCTCAGCTCTACAACCAGCTGAGGACCTCGCTGGGAACCGACGTGTGCCCTTCGTGCAACCGCATCATCTATGCGGTCGAAGCACTCGCCGACCCGACGGCGTCGAAATAGCCTCATGCCGACGCCCACCGAGGCCGAAATCCTTCGCCACATCGCGCGGGAGGAGCCTCTGACGGCGACCGTCCGTGCCTTCCGGGGCATGACGCGCGAGCGTCTGGGGCAGCTCCTGGAGCAGGCCGCCGAGCAATTGGCGCCCTCCGCGCCCCCGGCCGCCGCGGCGGCCACAGGGTCCTCCGAGTCCCCGGGAACGCCCGCCACCGACGAGGCGAAGGGGACGGTTCCCCGCCTGCGGCTGTACTCGGATGGCGCGGCCCGGGGCAATCCAGGGCCTGCCGGGGCCGGCGCGGTGCTCATCGAGCCCGGCGGCCAGGTGGTGGCGCGGATCGGCAAGTTCCTCGGCCAGCAGACGAACAACTACGCCGAGTACATGGGGCTGCTGATTGGCCTCAAGCACGCGCGGAGCCTGGGGACGAAGGAGATTGAAATCTTCGCCGACAGCGAGCTGCTCATCCGCCAGTTGGGCGGGCGCTACCAGGTGAAGAGCCCCATCCTGCGTCCTCTGTATGAGGAGGCGGTGAAGCTGCTCAACGACTTCTCCCGTGTGAAGCTCGTCCACGTGCCCCGCGAAATGAACGCCGAGGCCGACGAGATGAGCAACCGTGCCATCGACGAGCGTCTCTAAGTTTTACGATGCGTTGCTCGGTGCGGCCATCTCAAGCCGAGCGGCCGGGCGTTCGATGCGCGCGCTGCCCCTTCGTGCCTTGACTAGACCTCCTCGAACCTCGTGCCTGTGGCGCCCATGGCCGCCAAGGCGTCCTTGATCTCCCTGGAGACGATCAGCGAGCCCGTCCACCCCTCACACCGGAACACTTGGGCGCTTCCCACCTTCGCCTTGTCGATGCGCATGTCACGCACGGAGGAATACTGCCCCACCTTGTGGGGCACTCCGTCTTCATGCGTCCAGAGTTCGATCCGGGACGCCTGTTCGTCGATACAGCGGATGCGGCGTGTGGCCACGAGGATGAGGTACTGATCGGGGTGGCCCTCCACGTCCACGGGGAGCAATTGCACATCATCCGGGGCCAGTTCTGAGAACATGGACGCGACCCGGACATGGACCACCGGGATCATGATGCCCGCCTCTGTGTAGTCCAGAGGTGTGCCCGCGATCTCGATGGGGATTCTCAAGCGCTCCTTGAGGAGGACGGGGAACCCAAGCCTGAACTGCCCGTCATCCACTTTGAGGCCCTGACGGTCCTTGGGCATCGCGAGATGCCAGCGGTGCGGCACATTCACGTCGTCGGCCAGTTCGAAAAAGCGCTTGATCATGGGCGCCATTTAGCGCGGTGGCTGCCGGGTGACGAGTCGGTTCAGTTCTGCACCTGGGGTGGCGATCTGCTTGGCCAGTTTCCGCAGTTGCCCGGTCAATGCCACCCGGCACTCGACGACGCTGCGACAGGTCGCCGTTGCATCGGCGAGTTCCTTCAGGACGATTTGATGATACCGCTCGGGGTGCGGCCCGTAGTGCCCCTCCAGCGGCATCTTGTTCGCCGGGTCATCCAGCGTCATCCCGGCCTTGGAGAAGATCTCCCGGAATCTCGGCGTCCACTGGCCACCGCGTGCGGTGGACTTGTCGTTACAGATGGTGGCGATGTGGTGTCTCTCGACACAGGGGGCCTTGCCGCCACTGCCCCGCACCGCCATCGCCACCGCGTTCGCGGGCATCGTGACGCTCACGCCCTCGGCCGTCAGCGCGATCTCCTCCACCGCCCCCAGCGCTGGCAGACGAATGCCGGCCTGCCCCTCGGCCTGCATGGCCACCTGTGCGGAACCAGGCAGCGTCGGCACCCTTGCCGCGAATTCATGCGCCGTTCGTCCAATCGCCGCCACCAGCAGCATGGCGAGCGCGCGTGCCGACTCACGCCCGATGATTTTCCCGAAGCGCTCGCCCGCCTCGCGGATCTGCTCGAAGGCCGTGGCAGCCCTCACCGCATCCATCAGTTCGAGCCAGCCTGTTACGAGGCTACGGATCGTATCGAAACCCACGTACAGGATCATCCCGAGGCCCATCACCGCAACCAGCGCCGGAGCCACGGGATTGAGCGCCAGGATCAACAGCATGGAGCCGAACGTGAAGAGGGCTGCACTCATGAGCGTCCGGAACTCCACCATCTCGCCCAGCGCCTTCTTCATCTCGTCCAGCACCGGGCTCTTGCTCAGGGCGAGCGCCCAGACATAGCGGCCCTGCATGTCCAGGTAGCGCCCACCCACCAGCGCGCCTCCGAGACAGTCCCCGTAGGAGCTGTACACGCGCTGGCACCAGATTCGGTAACGCTCCGCCACCTCCAGGTCCTCTTTCGTCAACGTCCCTTCCAGGAACTGGCCCGGCTCCACTGGCACCAGCTTCCGATCCCTCGGCAGGTAGAGGTAGTGACCACTCTGGGGATCGATCTGAAACATCCGCTCCACCGTCTGGCGCGGCGTGCCTGCCAACCGGACTTCGCGCGCCAGTTGCCTCATGGCCTGCTGAAACTCCCCTTCCTCCAACACGACGGGAGCGAGGTCAGCCGTGCGGGGCATATGGACGATGGCCCTCCCCTTGCCGTTGTCCTCCACAACAGGGACCCTCGGGACGCCACTGCACGCCACGAGAAACGCAAGGATCAGTGCGTTGAGCCTCCAGAGAGCCCGCGGAATCATGTGTCGCCCCTTCATGTGAAGAGAGCATGTTAGAGAGCTGCCACCGGGAAGAGCAGGAGGCGCCAGGTGGCACCTCTTTCTCCTCCACGCCCATCCTGCGGGTGATGCTCTCCCCGACGCTGGCTCAAAACTCGCCGTGTCCATTGGAACAGACTGCTGCTTCGGCCCACCTACGACGAGAGCGATGCCCCGGACCTCGGAACCCGCCGCGCGGCAGGAAGCGTGGCGCTCAGCTTCTTGAACGCGGCGATCTTTGCCGAGCGGGCTGGGAGGCGCTCACTCCTCATCGCCGAAGTAGTCGAGGTCCAGCTTCTTGACGGTGTAGGTGACAACCTCGGTGACCCCAACCCCATGGTCGATCATCAGTTTGGCCAGCTCGCCGCCATCGATGAGGACGATCTTCTTCTCGATATGCCGCACGTAGTCCCTGGCCTCCCGGCTGAAGTCCGAGGTCGTGATGAGCACGCCCTTACGGGCCCGTTGTCCCTCAAGGCTGCCGGCAAACGCCTGAACCACGGGCCTGCCGACCGTGTTGGTCCACCGCTTCGCCTGGATGTAGACGACATCGAGCCCAAGGCGGTCTTCCTTGATGATGCCGTCGATGCCTTCGTCGCCGCTCTGCCCGACGGCCTGCCCGGCGTCCTTGCGCGAACCGCCGTAGCCCATGGTCACGAGGAGATCGACAACCAGCTTCTCAAAGAACTTCGGGTCACAACCCTTGATGCGGTCAAGCAGCTCATCCGCGAGGCGCCTCCGCAGTTCCTGGTAGCTCTCTTCGAGGATCTCCTCTGGAGTCTCTGTGGCTGACGGAAGCTCCGGCGCGGTGGGCTCCGCTTCAGCGGCATCATGCCGGAGAGCTGCGAAGGCGTTGTACTCCGGGAATTGCTCCAGAAACTTCATGTCGATGCGGCTCGGCCTGCCCTGGAGCACCTCCCGTCCACGGGCGGTGATGCGGAAACGCCCGCGCCCGTTTGGCTCCACAAGGCCGGCCTTCTGCAAGTAGGTCTTCGCCCAGCCGACTCGGTTATGGAGCCGCCGCTGGCGGCCACTGGGGAGCAACTCGTTGCGCTCCTCCTCGGTGACCTTGAACTCCACGGCGATGGCCTCCACGGCCTCGCGGAGCGTGTGGTCCTTGCCGTCTTGGGCAAGCCGGAGCACCGGTAGCATTACACTCTGGAAGTCGGGGATGGGCATGGTTAGGCGACCTTGGTTTCGCGGCGCCGCTTCGGAGACGGGCTAGGCTCGTTGTCAGCAGGCTTGTCCCGTTCCTCTCGGATCCGATGGAGGAGGGCCGATGCGGGCTCGTCTGCGGGGTCCTGGGGTACAAGCTCACCCCGGAACGCCTTCGCAAGAACGGCCGCCTCCAAAGATGGCGTTCGGGAGACGGCCTCTTCGCAGGCACGAGCTATGGCCCGAGCCCGAGACATGGCCGCATCAACCCTGCAAACGATCTGCGCTTGCTCGGCGAGAGAAGGCAGGGGAACGGGGAAACTTCTCAAGTCAGAGAGGTTCACCCCTTGCTGCGCAACCCCTTTGGTCCGACCAGCGAGGAGCGCGGTCGCGACTGGCGATGCCAAAAGGTACATGACGAACCGGGGGTCCACGCCCGGCAGCACGGGAAGCATCGCGACTTCGCGACTGATGTTCATCCCGCGCATCTCTTCGGATGTCACGGCCACACCGCCGACGGTGCCACGAATCGCAAGCAGGACCTCACCACCGACCAGCCGGGTGCGTGCGTATTGATGCTCAATCGAAGGAGCAACTCTCTTGAGCAACGCGAGGTCGATGCTGAAGTCCTTGAGGTCACCGCAGCGAACCGTCGGCACTCCATCTACCGTCTCATCGCCCGTCTGAACAATGCCGTAGGGCACGCCTCGATTCGGATCGCACAGGCCCTCGACAGGCGCCACGACCCACCCGAGGTCAGAGACAGGACCAAAGGCTTCCGCCTCATCGTTGCACTCGGGCTCTTGGTACTCAGCCTTCCACTTCTCGTCCTTGAGTACCTTGCCCTTGGCCCGCATCCGCTCCAACTCGGCCTTTTCCCAGCGGTGGCGCCTCTCCAAGCGGATTCGCTCCAACAGCTTTGAGGCGTGCTCCACGTCCGGGTTGGCAGCGCGCCAGTCTCGCGTTAGGTCACCTCGAAACGCGGCTGAGAGCACCGACTGCCGGAATCGTTCCAGCAGCGCCGGGATGGCGTCCAGGGCTTTCTTCGCGCGGCGGCGGCGGACCAGGAGTGCTTCGAGCTTGGCGACGATGCGGCGCTGTTCGGCAATGGGAGGAAGAAGGAACGGGGCAGACTCGATGTCAGTCTTGCTGATGTGGGGAAGCTGAGTCCCCGTGGCGAGCACGCCGATATGACGTAAGAAGTGAGGGGTCGACAGAAAGCGATAGAAATAGGACTGCTCGACCGCTCCGCAGAGCTGAAAGCGACCGACGCGCTGAAGAAGGAGCGCTGGAAGGTCCTTCTCAACGATGAGAGCGATCTTGAGCCCCGATGAAATAACTGGGCGGTCCATCGCAATCACGATGTCGCTAGCCTTCAACTGGTACGCTGAGAACTCGGTAGCGCGCTCCGCAGAGAGATGAACCGTTTCGTCCCAACGAGTGCGACCAGGCTCGATGTTGATTCCGCGCAGAAGCTTAATTCCTGCCTTGGTGAACCACTCGCTCTTGAACGCATATCCAGGCTGGAGGTTGGCGATGTCGGCGACAGCGCACCGAATCCAGCCTGGCGGTGTCTGAAGGTCAGCATGGGCATGGTGGAGGTCTGCGACTGCTCGCCGAGTCCCTCTCATGGGGTCACAGCCTCATCCTGCAGAATTCCAGCAAGTGCCTCGATCTCGCTAAGTGCAACCTGAAGCTGGTCGCGGATCTCGGCGGCGATGACTTCGGGCTCAGGAAGGTCGTCACCACCCTCATCGCCCTTATCCTTGAGCCAGAGCACATCCAGGTTATCGCCCCGGACCTTGATCTCCTCGCGGTTGAACTTCCGGAACCGACCTTCGGCGCCCTGGTCTTTGCGCCTACTTTTGCCGAAGGCATCGTCCCCGAACGCCTTCTCGAAGTCGGCGAAGTGCTCGCGCAGGAACGGCGTTCGCTTCCCGTAGGCGGGAGCGTTGGTCCGCATGTCGTAGAACCAGACGGCCTTCGTGTTGCTCTTGTCTATCTGCCCCCGCGTGAAGAACAGTACGTTGGTCTTCACCCCCTGCGCGTAGAAGATGCCTGTTGGCAGCCGCAGGACCGTGTGCAGGTCACACTTGTCCATGAGGTCGGCACGAATGTCCTGACCGACGTTCTCCTCGAAGAGCACGTTGTCCGGAACGACAATGGCCGCGCGACCACCGGGCTTCAGGCCCCGGTAGACGTGCTCCAGGAACGCGAGCTGCTTGTTCGAGGTCGGGAACGTGAAGTCGTCGCGCTCGGGCTTGCCGCCGCCCTTCTTGGTCCCGAACGGCGGGTTCGTGATGATGATGTCCGCCTTCGGCAAGTCGCGCCCGGCAGGCGAGAGCGTGTCGCCGAGGATCAGCTCCCCCTCCAGGTCGTGCAGGGCCATGTTCATCAGGGCCAGACGACGAGTCTCTGGAACCAGCTCCACGCCGTAGAACGCCTTCCGGCGCTGGAACTCCTGCTGCTTCTCCGTGAGGTCGAAGTAATTGTCGGTCTGGGCGCGGACATACCTGTCGGCGGCGATGAGGAACCCGCCCGTGCCAGTGGCAGGGTCCTGTACGGTCTCACCGGGCTGAGGCTTCACCACGGAGATGATCGCGTCCACCAGGGGCCTGGGCGTGAAGTACTGGCCTGCCCCGGACTTCACCTCCGTAGCGTTCCTCTCCAGGAGTCCCTCATAGAGATCACCGAGGTTCTCCCGGTCCACCCCGTACCAATCGAGCGCATCGAGAGCCCTGACGAGCGCGTTCAGGTTCTTTGGATGCCGGAGCGACGTGCTGGCGTTCGCGTAGATGTCCTGGACGCGCTTGCTACCGTGGGTGCCGAGGTGGAGGAGCAGCTCCCGGTAGAACCGGAGCTGTTCCATGCCCTCGCGCTTGGCAAGGTCGTCCCAGCGGTAGCCCTTGGGGAGCTGGTCCTCACGCTTGGTCTCCTTCGCCATCTTCAAGAACAGCACGAAAGCCAGCTCGGCGACGTACTGGTGGTAGGTCACCCCGTCCTCACGGAGGAGGGAGCAGAGGTTCCAGAGCTTCTGTACGAGATCGTTCGCGTTCGTGTTCATCCCGTTGCCTTGCCACCTTGTTGCCAGAGGGCGTCGCTCAGGTCAGCAAGTACCTGCTCCAGCCGACCCTCGAAGACCTTGTTGATGTGCGTGAAGCCGCCGCTGGCCTCGAACTGGCCCCGGTTGAGGGCGTCCTTGTCCATGACGGTCTCGACCTTGAGCTGCTTGGCGATCCGCTCCAGCCACTTCCGTTGCGGTGGTGTCCAGGCGTTCGCCTCCAGGACCCTTCGGAGGGCGCGATCCACGCGCTCGGAGTACGGGACCAGCGCCTCGCCCAGGGCCCGCTGGCGGATGAAGCCGATGATGGAGGCGGCGATGTCCTGATTGGTCATGTCCCGCCAGGCCGTCTGGAGCGAAGTCTCGTTGTAGCCGGCCCTGTCGAGCGCCAGCTTCAGCTCCTTGAGCTGCTGCCGCGTCAGCTCGCGAGGCCGCTGACAGACCACCATCAGCGCCGGCAGCACGTTCTGGTTCTGCCGGATGAAGGTCCCGAACTCGTCCAGGTAGTCCTTGGGCCGCACGCGGCCGGGCCCGTAGCCGCGCTCCACGGACTTCAGCTTGTCCGCGTGGCCGCTGACGTACATGACCGGACCCGGGCCCGTGGCGGTGTCGAGGACCTCGCCGATCTGCTTGTGGGTCGAGAACCAAGCCGCGACCTCCGCCAGGGACTTTTCCCGGAGGAAGGTCAGCAGGCCGCCGACGGGCATCCCTGCTGCCGCCTCGAAAGGCTCGGCCGACTTGTCCTCCAGGACCCGTCGCTTTCGCCGCAGCTTCACCACAAGCTGGTCGATGACCTGCTGCTGTGCCTCCGCGTCCTTGAGGCTCAACAGTTCCTCCGTGAGCTGCGAGAACGTGAAGAAGGGGTTCGCGACCACCGGCCTCATCGACGTGAAGGGCTCCAGCGCGGCGTAGAGGTCCACGGCATCGAAGATGCGGAAGACCTCCTTGCCGATGTCGTCGCAGCGGCGAGTTCCCCGGCCAAGCATCTGCTCGTAGAGGATGCGGCTCTTCACTCTCCTCAGGAACACGAGGTTCACGATGGGCGGAACGTCGATGCCCGTGGTGAGCAGGTCCACGGTGACGGCGATGCTCGGCTGCTTCTCGTTCTTGAAGCGGCGAATGAGCTGGAGCGGCTTGTCCGAGCTGCCGGTGATCTTCATCACGGCGTCGTCGTCCACACTCCCGTACTGCGCATCCAAAGCCTTCTTCAACGCTGCGACCACGATATCCGCGTGCTGGTCCGTGGCGCAGAAGATGAGGGTCTTCCCGTCAGCGGCAGGGTCAATCTGCCGAGCCAGTTCCTCGCAGACGACGCGGTTGAAGTTCTCGGTGACGACCCGTGTGTTGAACGACTCCACGTCGAAGGACAGCTCGTCCTGCATGTGGATGAGATCGAGCTGCTGGGTCCGGGTGTTGTAGGTCGGGACCGCCTCGCCAACGGCCCATCGGATGCCTCCCTCGGACAGCTCCGTGTTGATGCGGATCGGTGGCTCGTGGTCCACGAGCCACCCGTCGATGACCGCCTCCGGGTAGCTGTAGGTGTAGACCGGATCGCCGAAGATCTGGGTCGTGTGCAGCGCTGGCGTCGCCGTGAGGCCAATCTTCACGGCATCGAAGTGATCAAGGACCCGGCGGTATGTGCTGATGTAGTCGTCCTGGCTTCGGAAGCTCAGCTCCGAGTCGCTCATCTCCCGGTCGAGCGTGTAGCCGCGATGGCACTCATCGACGACGATGCAGTCGTAGTCGTCCACCGTCGGCCGCTCGCCGCCCTCGTCGCTGTAGAGGATGCGCTTCACCATTCCCTGGGCCGTGGCGAAGTGGAGCTTGGTCTCGGGGTCCGGCCGAACATCCTCCAGGCCCTTCACGTTGAAGATGTCCGTGAAGGTCTGAAGGCTCTCCAGGCGTGCGTGCTTGAAGGCGTTGATGGCCTGTTCCCCGAGGGCGCTCCGGTCCACGAGGAAGAGCACCCGGCGAAAGCGCCTGGTCTTCACGAGCCGGTAGACGAGCCCAATGAATGTGCGTGTCTTCCCAGTGCCCGTGGCCATGGCGATCAGGCAGTCGCGGCTCCCCTTCTCCAGGGCCGCTTCGACGGCCTGGATGGCCTTGATTTGGTAGTCGCGCAGGCCGAGGTACTCGGTCGGCTCCGCGCGGAGAGCCGTCTCGGACGCATCCCGGTCCTGCTGGAGCAGCTCCCGGAGGCCAACCGGCGAGTACCAGCCGGTGAGGGCCCGGGGGTGGTTGGCCGGGCGCCGCGCGTCGAGGAAGTGAATGCCGCTCTTCAGCTCAAGCTGGCGCAGGTACGGCCTGCCGTTCGTCGCGAAGAGGAATGGCACCAGGTACCTGCCCCAGGGTCCTCCGGGGAGGACCTCTTCGCCTTGGCGCTGGTAGCCCTCGCTGTACCGCTTCGCCTGCTGGATGGCGCCGGCCACATCCTTGCGGCGACGCTTGGCCTCGACCACGGCCAGGACATCGAGGCCGGCGAAGAGCACGTAGTCCGCCGGGCCGCTCGCGGTCGGCCACTCGGCGATGGCCAGGTTGCGACCTCGTTGGGGCCTGGCACCGGCCCCGAAGGTCAGGGCCTGAGAGTCAGCCTCCCACCCCGCCTGGCGAAGCTGCTCGTCGATGAGCCGCCGCGTGTCGGTTTCGTCCAGGTCCAGTTCGGCGCCGGCGGCCTGCGCCTGCTGGACCATGAGGTGGAGCTGCTGGGCGGGCTTCGCCTCTGCTTGGAGCTGCACCGCATCGAGGCGGGCCTTGAGCTTCGCCTCGGCCTCCTCGGCGAGCGCCTGCCACACCTCGCGATCTTCGGCGTCCTTCCGGGCCCGCTCTTCTGCTGTGAGGCGCCGCCGGGCTTCCTCATCGGAAGCGGCTTGGGCTGCCTCGGCACTGAGCTTGGCCTGCGCAAGTTCGCTCCGGAGCCGTTCCAGCTCCTGCGCGAGCGCTTTGGTTTCCTGCGCCGGATCGGGAGGCGGGATGAAGGGTCCGGGGCTGAAGTTGCGCTCGGGGCCGAAGCTCCGGTGGAACCAGATCGCCAGCACACGGGCGAGCTTCAGTCCGTGGAGGGCTTGGCTGTGCGTCCCGCGAGCCTCATGCGCGGCGACGTTTCCGGCTCGGCGAAGGTCATGGAGAACCTGCCGGACCTCAACGGTCAGCGCCCCCTGCGAGTCCAGGGCCCGGATGAGGTCCACCTGGCTCTGGTCTGCGGAAGCGAACAGGCCGAGGCTCGCGGCGGCTCGCTGTGCGAGGACTTCCGCGAACTGCCGGAGCTTCATCAGGCAGGTCGTGGGATCTTCCACGAAGTAGCGCTCTGCTTGTGCCCCTAGAGCGACCAAGAGCGGGTCGTGGGACCGCAGGAACTCGAAGTTTGCGGAGCGCGGTTGGGAAGTGGACACTCGGCGACTCTACTCGTGCGTAACGTTTCCGAGGCTCTCGAAGGTTCCAAAACCGGGGGACTCGGGCCGGTTCGGCGCCTCCTCCCCCTATAGGCGATGCTCGGCCGCCTACACCCAATGAACGTAAAGCCTGAATTTACTGATGAATTCCGCTCGACTTGCCACCCTTTCTCCGAGGCGAGCGCGTTGAGGTCCCAGACGAGCGCCTGGAGCGAAGCCGGAGTGGCCCTGGCTTCCCCACTGTTGTAAGAGGCGGGTGCCGGAGCGGCCTGGGTGAACGCTGGCCACTGTAGGACGGGGTGGCGGGAGGAAAGTCCGAGCTCCACAGGGCAGGGTGCTGGCTAACGGCCAGTCGAGGTGACTCGCAGGACAGTGCCACAGAAAATAAACCGCCCGTTCCACAAGGGGCGGGTAAGGGTGAAACGGTGCGGTAAGAGCGCACCGCGCCCGGGGTGACCCGGGCGGCACGGTAAACCCCACCTGGAGCAAGAGCCAATAGGAGCGCGTCCCCGCTGTCCGGGGGACAAGGATGGCCCGTCCGCTGCGCTCGGGTTGCTCGCTGATGAGGCCCCTGGGCAACCAGGGCCCTAGACGAATGTTCATCGCCCACCTCGAAAGGGGTGGGGACAAAACTCGGCTTACAGGGCCGCTCCGGCTTTTTTCACGAACCCACGGGAATCTGCGCCAGCAGGATGCGGCTCTGCCCGTCGTTGCGCACCGCCTCCGGGTTGGTGAGCGTCATGCGCTTGTCCCCCCGGGGCTCCCACAGGCCCATCCACAGGTTGACCTGCGGAGAGGACAGGCCCGGCGGCAGGAAGAGCGAGAACTCGTCCTTCACCGTCTCGCCCGGCTTCCACTGGGTGGTGGCGTACAGGCCGCTCGCGGGCTTGTGGTCCAGGTTCATCCGCTCCATGCGGCCCGCCGGGTCCTCCACGTGCACGAAGACGATGTAGTCCTCGTCAATGGGCGCCAGCACCTTGAAGAAGACGGTGATGCGGGCCTGCTCGCCGGGCTTCACCCGGCCGGGCTGCACCGAGGCGCCCACAATCTCCACCTTCCCGCCCAGGTTCGCCCCGCTCTTGATGGACACCGCGGGCACCTGGGACACCGTGGCCTGCCGGCGCTCGTTCTCGGTGGCGCCCCCGGGCGCCTCGACGATGCAGGCGCAGAGCAGAAACAGCGGCGAGAGTCGGAACGGGAGCGGGACGCGCATGGTGAAGGGGGTTTTTACCGGTCCTCGGGCGCTGCATCCACCGGCGGATTGTTATAAGCGGTGCGCCCTATGACGACTCCGCCGCTCCTGGACGTCCTCGCCGCGCAGGTGCCTGCCCCCTCTCCCCTGCCCCCGCCGCCGAACGCGACGCCGGGCACGCCCCCCGGCACCGAGACCGGAGTGCCCCCAGCCCCCGAGGCCAGCCCCGTGAGTACGGTGGTGGGCTACGGCGTCATCGGGCTCTTCGTCCTGCTGATGCTGCTGGCGATGCGCAAGCTCCTCTTCAAGCCCGCCCGGGCCCCGGAGCTTCCCAGCAAACCCACGCCGGTGCCGGAAAAGCCCGCCCTGCCCGAGCAGGCACCCCAGCTCCGCGTGGAGCTGCCCCCCTCCGAGGCGGAGCTGGCCCGGCTCCGCGAGGCCGATGAGGCCCACGCCCGGGTCCAGGCGCTGGCCCGCCAGCGCGAGGAGGCCACCCGCGCGGCCCGGCAGGCCCGGGACGCCACCGAGCGCACCCGCCTGGAGGCCGAGGCCGAGGCCCTCAAGCAGCGGGAGGAAGAGGAGAAGCGCGCCGAGTACCGCGCCAAGAAGGCCGCCGAGGAGGAAGCCCGGGAGCGCCGCAAGCGCGAGCGCGAAGAGGCCGAGCGGCTCGTGGCGGAGCAGAAGGCCCGCGAGGCCGCCGAGGCCGAGGAGGCCCGGCGCGCCGTGGAGGCCGCCGAGCGCGCGAAGATTCAGGCCGAGGCGGGCCGCACGCTCGCGCAGGGCCTGGACAAGACCCGGAGCCAGGGCTTCATGGCCCGCCTCAACGGCCTGTTCGGCCAGAACCGCCAGGTGGACGAGTCCGTGCTGGCGGAGCTGGAGGAGATCCTCTTCACCGCGGACATCGGGGTGCGCACCGCCTCGAACCTGGTGGAACTGGCGCGCGAGAAGCTCAAGCGCAACGAGCTGAGCAACCCCGAGCGCATCAAGGCCCTCATCCGCGACGAGGTGGCCCGCATCGTCGATCTGCCCGTGCCGCGCTCGCTGGAGGGCGGTGGGCCGCCGCACGTGGTGATGGTGGTGGGCGTCAACGGCGCCGGAAAGACCACCACCATCGGCAAGCTGGCCGCCCAGCTCACCGGCCAGGGCAAGAAGGTGGTGCTCGCCGCGGGCGACACCTTCCGCGCCGCCGCCACCGAGCAGCTCGATGTGTGGGCCCAGCGCGCCGGGGCCGAGCTGGTCCAGGGCGCGGACGGTGGTGACCCCGGGGCGGTGGTGTTCAACGCGGTGAAGCGGGCCCAGGAGGTGGGCGCCAGCGTCGTCATCGCGGACACGGCGGGACGGCTCCACACCCAAGCGCCGCTCATGGAGGAGCTCAAGAAGGTCAAGCGCGTGCTGGGCAAGGCCCTGGAGGGCGCCCCCCACGAGGTGCTGCTGGTGCTCGACGCCACCAACGGCCAGAACGCCATCCAGCAGGCCAAGCAATTCCACGAGGCGGTGGGCATCAGCGCCATCGCGCTCACCAAGCTGGATGGCACCGCCAAGGGCGGCGTCATCATCGGCATCTGCGACGAGCTGAAGCTGCCCGTGGTGTGGGTGGGCGTCGGCGAGAAGATCGCCGACCTGCGCCGCTTCGAGCCGCGCGACTTCGTCAAGGCCCTGTTCGACTGAGGGCCAAGCTGGGAGGAGGCTCCGGCCTGAGAAGCCGTGCAGTTCCGGACTCTGCTAAGAGGGAACCCAGAGAGTCACCTTCCTTCGTCCCAACCCGCAGGGCGCCGCCGCATGAGCACCAACATCCCGCATCCCGACCGGCTCGCTCCGGGCGACTTCGTTGGATCCTGGAAGATCCTCGAAGTGCTTGGCGCCGGAGGGCTCGGCCGCGTCTTCAAGGCCGAGAGCGAGGGCAAGGTCTATGCGCTGAAAATGGCGGTGCGGTTGCCCGGACAAAAGATGCCGGGCGAAGAGGACCTGGACGGATGGTGCATGCGCGAGGCCACGGCGATGATGGGCCGCTCTCCGCACCCGAACATCCCCCGTGTGTTCTCCGTGGGCCGTTGGCCGGATCCGGAATCGGGGTTCTTGTTTGTCGTCATGGAGTACGTGGACGGCCTGCGCTTTACCGATTGGCGATTCGAGACGCATCCGGGCGCTGCTCAGCTCGTGGACGTGATGCTCCCTCTGGTGCGGACGCTGGCGGACTTGCACAAGGCGGGCATTCAGCACCGTGACCTGAACGCGCAGAACGTCCTCATCCGGAAGGACAACGGCAGTCCGGTCCTCCTGGACTTTGGAAGCGTGTCGCTTCCTGGAGCGCGGACGCTCACGCAGGGGATTCCTCCCGTGAATCTTTCCGTGGTTCCGCCCGAGGCCTTCGAGCACGCACGCCTGAACGGCGAAGATGCAAGGTTCCGGGGAGGCCCGTCCGCCGATCTCTATGGCATCGGCGTTCTGATGTATCAGGCGCTCACCGACGGGTATCCGTTCAACCCCGAGTTGCCACCCGAACGCTTGTTGGCCGCCATCACCTTGCGCATGCCCCGCGCGCCGCATCGGGTGAATCCGAAGGCCCCGAAGAGTCTGAGCGCCATCACCATGCGGCTCCTGTCGAAGCGCCCCGAGGACCGCTTCGACAGCGCGGAGACCCTCTACCAAGCCCTCTGGGAAGCCAACAAAGAGAGAGCGTCCCGCGAATGGAAGGTTCCGCTGGACCTTCCCGAGAGCGGCCCAGCGCCGATGACAGAAGAGGAGGTCCACGAACGCGAGATGGAGGAGCGAGCCCGCCGCGCCTTCGAACCGAGCAAGAAGGACTCGACGGATGCGCCTCCCACCGAAGAAGTCTTCGCGCGCATGAACACCGTGCCCGTGCGGCACACGAAGGTCCTCTGGACTTGGGCGCGTGTTCGCCGTCCCCTGCTTGGCGCCGCCATGGCCATGGCGCTTGTGGCAAGCGTGGTGACGCTCGCGTGGTGGTTGCACGCCTCCACGCCATGGGAGCAGGAGGGGCCCAGCGGGAAATTGGCCAGCCCGCGGGACTCGCCAGAAGCTAGGGCCGCCACAGCATCCTCCGAGGCGGCGCCCACTCCTGCGATCACCGCATCCGGCACGATGACTCCCAAGGACTCGACTCCCGTGAAGACTCTTGTGAACGAGCAATCCAAGCAGCCCTCCACCGCGCTCCGAGCCGCCCGGAAGCTGGCGGGCGCAGCCATCACCTGCTCCGCTCTGACGGGGTGCCCAGGTGCCCAAGTGCGTCCGGCACCTCCGGCCGAGGAGTGCCCGCCGGGAGCGGTGGAGACGATGGCGACGTGGAAAATCATCCCCAACAACAGTAACCTCGCGACGTTTCCCACCCGGGGCAGCGCCCGCGTTATCACCGTGAGCGAAGGCCAGATCACAGTGTACCTCGCCGGTGCTTTCGGGAAATTGCCCAGCTCGACGGCGCTGTCGGGCCGGCTCATTTTCGGGGACCGGGTCTTTGGCCGCCTCACGGAGGCCAAGGTGGACGGCCGTACCTTTCCGGTCTGCTTCGAGCTGGAGGACCTGACAGAACGTGTGAGGGGCCTCGTTCGTGAGCCGAACGGCAGCGCCGGCACTGTCAAGGTTTTCAGCAGCGTCACCGTGAAGGCGGTGGCCCGATTCAAGTGAAGCCGTCCGGGCGGGCCCGCAGCGTGCGAACTCCGGCTCGGGACATGGTAGATCCAACGCGGCGGGTCTCCCCGTTGCGTTCTATCCCGTGAGGTCTTCTCGCCGTGATCGCCTCGCCCTCCTTCGCTCTTCTTGCGCTGGTTCTCCTGAATGGGCCCCCCGTTGCACAGCCGAATGCCGCCACGTGCCAAACGGGAGTTCAGCACGTCGAGCTACCGGCAACGCTCACGGGCGAGGTGCCCACGGTTTGCGTGAGTCCAGGACAGGCCACGACCCTGAACTTCGATTCGGACTTCGTGCGCGAGTCGCTGGCGATGGAGGGCCGGGAGAAGTTCTCCAAGGAGCACGTCAGCGAGAGCACCGTGAAGTTGGTGCCCTCGGAACGGCTGGTGCCCGGGGAGAGGCTGAAGTTGACGGTGCGATTCAAGGACGGTGATGCACCGGCCGGTGCGGCCATGACGCTGGTGGTGCATGCCGTTCAGGCCACCCCCTATGTCGAGGTACATCGCGAGAAGCGCACGGTGGCGTCATGCCAGCGCGAGCTGAGGGAGAAGGAGGCTGCACTTCAGCTATGCCGGGCGGACAACGAACGGCTCCGCGACGAGCAAGGTAGACCGGGTGGACTCATTGGGCTGCGTGCGTCGGGGCTCATGGGCAGAAACGGCGTTTCGTCCCGCGACATCACCCGAAGCATCACCGAAGCCTCTGCGAACACGCTCAGCATGAAGGGAGCCACTTCGTACCAGGCTGCAAGTCGCGTGGCGGTCGAGGTGTTCCTGGTACTCCCGGAGGACGCTCCAACCTGGAAACCTGAGAGCGCGACGCTCACGCGCCAGGGAAGGAAAGGGGCCGAGCTGAACGTGGTGACGGTCTGGCCGCCGGAGCCCTTCGCTCCCGGTCTGCGGGAAGGAGGCGTGTTCGTGGAGGCGGAAACAGCTCCGGATGTGACGGAGGGAACCTTCACGCTGAAGCTGTGGGACACGGGTGGCGCCCGCCCCGTCACCCTCAGCGGCATCCAGTTTCCGTAGGCTGCTGTGCCTTCGCGCACGCGGGTGCGGCCCTACGGAGACATCGGGCCCAGGAAGTCCTCCAGCAGCTTCAGCGTCTCCTTGTCGAGCTGAGACGCATCCATGCCCCCCATCAGGGCCCCCAGGCTCGGCTTGCCCAGGTCCTCGTCCCCGTGCGCCTCCTCCCACCAGCGCGCCTGGAGCCGCGCCAGTTCCCGCGCGTGCGCGGGGGCCGCCTTGCTCAGCTCGCGCAGGAACCCATCCGCGCGGGCCCATTTGTAGCGGTAGGTGTCCACGTACGTGCGCAGCGCGCGCTGGAACGTCTCCTCCCCCACCCGCTTGCGCGCCGCATCGAACATCAACGGCGCCTTGCCGTAGACGATGGCGCCGTACTCCATGGAGCTGGAGAACTGCTCGGTGGGCCGGTGCGCCGGGCCATCCTCGCCCCCGGACATCCGGTACAGGTGGTAGGCAGACACCAGCGCCTCCGCCTTCAAGGCCTCGGCGGCGGCCTTGCCGTGGGCCCACTCGAAGTAGAGCACCGCCGCGTACTGGGTGAGCGCCTCGTCGGCCACCGGGTCCTGGATGGGGTCCGAGCCCACCAAGCCCGCGAAGTACTGGTGCCCCACCTCGTGCGCCACGGTGAACTCCACCGTGCGCTCCAGCGTCTTCGCCAGGTTCGCGAACGGCCCGCCGCCCATGTCCCCCATGCCCTGCGCGGACAGCCCCTTCATCATCTCCTGGAGCATCTCCATGCCCTGCACCCCGGCCAGGATGCTGTTCGGGTCCGTGACGCCCCGGTACAGCGAGGTGGCCACGGTGATGAGGCCCTGGAACTCCATGCCGCCGGCGCCATCGGACAGCGGCGCCTCCAGGACGCGGAAGGACCGGTAGGGCAGTGGCCCGAGCCGCTGCTCGAACTCCGAGAGCGCCGAGGCGGTGTACTTCAGCACACGCTTGCCCACCGCCGCGTCCTGGGCCGCGTAGATACTCTCGATGGTGATGCCATTCACGGACGTGGAGGCCATCTGGTACCCGCGCGAGACGAACACGGGGAAGTCGCGCACCAGCGCCGCGGCGAACGAGTAGCGCGGCCGGCCATCCTTCCCGGGCACCTCGCCCAGCGCCTCGCCCGTGGCGTGCACCTGCCACCCGGACGGCACCCCGATGGAGCCCAGCACGTTCGAGGGCTCATAGAGCGCCAGGTCTCCAATGCCCGAGGGGCCCGCCCACGGCTGGCCGTCCTCATTCAGCGGGGGCATCATCGGCACCACGCCCACCAGGCTCAGGAAGTCCGGCGACGCGGCGAAGGCCCCGTAGTCCCCCGCGGGCCCGGAGGCGCCAAGGGCCCCCAGCAGTGAGCTCGCGTTCTTCTTGCCCTGCGGCAGCCTGGCCTGGAGCGCCACCTCGATGCGCACCACGGTGCCGGGCTCCGCGGGGGGCTCCAGGGGAATCCGGAACAGCGTCGGCTCGGGCCGCTCCAGCTTCACCGGCTCGCCGTTGAACTTCGCCTCCGAGAGCGTCACCTGCCGCCCCTGCGCATTGGGCGTCGCGCGCAGGAACAGCTCGGAGCGGGTGCGCCCCTTCACCGTCAGCTCCACCTGCACCTTGCCCTTCACCTCGCGCTTGGCGGGGTCCGCGTCGAGCTGCACCCGGTACAGCGGCAGCTCCTCCAGGGGCCCGAGCAACTTGACGGCCCGCTCCCTCTCGGCGGGCTTGAGGTGCTGCACGCACAGCTGCACCTCGGGCGGGGTGGCCGCCAGCGCGGGAGCCACCAGGAGCAGCGGGACCAGGACCAACCACCGGGGAGCGATTGCCATGAGGCCATGCTAGTTGACCCCCGCACGAGCCGCTCGCTACAACCCAGAGGCGCATGCTGCCTCGCCGACTCTTTCTGGCCATCACCGCTGCATCATTCCTCGCCTGCGTGAAGCAGGTGCCCGTTCCGCCTACACGCTCCAGCGTCCAGGCGGTGCCCTTGCTGGCGGAGACGCCGGAGCAAGAGACCGAGCAGCTCGCGCAGCGGCGCGAGGACGTGGAGATCGACACGCGCAACTTCGACCGCACCCCGCGCGTGGTGGCCACGGGGGAGACGCCGCTGCTGCGCCTGGAGGGCTCCCGGGCGCGCCTGGCGGGTGACGCGGCGGGCACGGTGGGCTTCTCGGTGGACAACTTCATCCTGCTGGAGGTGCTCGACGAGCGCGGCCAGGTGCTGAACCGGGGCGCGGTGGGCTTCACCGACAGCGTGCACATCGGCAAGGAGCAGGTGGACAGCGTGGGGCGGATGTCCTTCGCCTTCGAGCCCGGAGAGGTGGACCTCACCTCCCTGCTGCCCGAGAGCCTGCCGTTCAAGCTGCGCGCCACGGTGCTGGACTACTCCGGCGTGGGCCGGGTGAGCCCCGTCTTCCTGCGGCTCGAGCCCCGCGGCCCGGGCGTCGAGGACGACCTGCGCGGCCACTGACTCCCCGCAGCGCCTCAGCCCACCTGGCGCAGGGACTCGCGGCCGGCGCGAAGCTGCTCGTGGACCGCGTCAATCAAGCAGTCGGCGCGCAGGGGACCGGACAGGTACTCCTGGGCCCCCAGGGCCCACGCCCGGTCCGCTTCGCGCGAGCGGCCCGCCAGCAGCAGCCGGGCCTGGACGCCGCGCCGCTTCACGCTCTCCACGGACTGCACCGGCGCCAGCACCACCGTGTGCGCGCTCGCCTTGCGCACATCCTCGGTGCGCGCCACCTGGGCGCGCACGCCCGCGTGCTCCAGCAGCTCCATCAGCCCCTGCGTGGCCTGGCGGCCCCAGCCATACACCCACACCTCGGGCTCGGCCGGCTTCGCGGGCTTGAGGACCCGCGTCACCACCGGCACCTCGCGCTCGGTGGTGCGGGCGGCCACGGGCAGCTCCTCCGTCAGGGGCTTCATCACGGGCAGCCCGTTCTTGAAGGTGTACGCCGAGTCCCGGCGCCGCAGGAGCCCATCGAGCATCAGGCACTCCGCGCGCTCGGTCACCAGCGGCAGCGCCTCGTCGGCCTCGGGAAGCGGAATGGGCTCCACCGGGCGATGCGCGCCGTCCAGGTGCGGGTAATAGAGCCGCTCGATGGCCTGGGCGATGGCCGCATCGGTCGCCAGCAGCGACACCACGCGCGCCTTGCCCGTGAGCCGGGCCACCTCGTCCAGGGCGTCCGGGTGGCCGGGCGCCGCGGTGGCCACCACCAGCACCGAGTCCCGCGGCCCTTCCTGGCGCAGGGGGATGACGCGGTAGTTTTCGGCGGCCCACACCGGCAGCACCTCGATGAGCTGGGAATCCAGCGGCTCGGCCTCCAGGTCCACGGAGGGAAGCTGCGCCTGATCGGCCAGCACCTCGAGCACCTGCTGCGCGGTGCAGAACCCCAGGTCCACCACCACCTGGCCCAGCGGCGTGCCCCACTTGTGGTGGAACCCCAGGGCCGCGCGAAGCTGCAGCTCGTCCACGAGCCCCACCGCCTGAAGCAGATCTCCCAGCCGTTTCTTCCGCATGACCGTGCCCTCGGGTGCTACCGCCGCGGGCACGCCATTGCGCGCCACGTGCCAGCGCTGGGCGCTCTTCATACACCAGCGCTCAAGGGTTTACATCCCCCCTCAAGCACCCAGGGTGGTGACTGTTGCCTACAGTGTGGTGACAGCCGTCACCACCCTTTTTCCCAAGAATGCCGTGAAAGCTCTTTTGGGGAGCCATGCTAAGCGCCGTCCCTTTCCCAGGGAGGTCTCCATGGCAACGTCCAGTCCCCGTCCGGAGCGGTTTGCGCGGCTCCTGCCCGGCCTCACGGCCCTTCTCGTGCTCGGCGCCTGTGGGGTGACGGGCGAGGCCGAGCTGTCCTCGCTCGGCCTCCAGGAGCAGCCCCTGGCGCTGGCGGACACCTGGGCCGCGAAGGCCGCGCGCATCCAGCAGCGGGATCTCCAGTCCAACGTCCCGCTCAACCGCTGGCAGCGGCTGGGCACCCACAACTCCCACGTCAGCACCCCGTACACGAAGTGCGGCGCGGGGCTCTGCTACTACGCGCGCGCCAACCAGCACCGGAGCCTCTCGGCCCAGCTCGACATGGGCATCCGGACCCTGATGCTGGACGTCTACGACCATGGCTGCCAGTGGGGCTGGAGCGTGTGCTTTGGCCACGAGGGCGAGCAGTTCGTCCAGTGGAGCGTGTCGCTTGAGGACGAGATCGCCCAGTGGCTCAACGCGCCGCAGAACCAGGACGAGGTGCTGTTCCTCATCCTGGAGGACTACTTCAACGACGACGCCAACAAGCGCCGGTTCTTCAGCGAGCTCCGGTACCGCCTCGACCGGGACTACGCGCCCGGCGCGCCGGTGAGCACCACCTCGGGAGACTTGATTTTCCGCCCCGTGGACAAGGAGCGCCTGTTCCCGTCCCGGTGGCCCACCCCAGCGGAGCTGGTCCAGCAGGGCAAGCGCATCGTCATCGCCGTCAAGGACCGCTCGAAGTACGAGGTGTCCCTGAGCGCCGAGGGCTACGCGGGCCCCATGAAGGACTGGCTCTTCTCGGTCAACAGCGTGGGCTATCCCTCGGTGCAATACCCCTGGTACAGCGCCAACTTCGCGCCCTCGTTCGACGGGGCGCGCTGCGGCTCGGCGGACATCCGGGACGGCGCGGGCAACGTGCAGCCCCTGGGGCTCCAGTTCACCCAGTTCGAGGAGCTGAAGATCTGCGATCACTTCGAGACGTGCTCGGGCCTGTATGACACGAGCCTCTTCAGCAAGCGGCTCGACGTCAAAGCCGCCGTGGACTGCGGCTTCAGCGTGGCGATGGACCAGGCCGAGGGAGACCCGGGCTACAAGGGCCAGGGGTACGACTACTACTCCCGCACCCTGAAGCAGGCCATCTGGAGCTTCGCCGAGGGAGAGCCCAACGACGCGGGCGGCGACGAGGATTGCGCGCAGATGCGGCCGGACGGCCGCTGGAACGACCTGTCCTGTGGCGGCGCCTCTCGCCGCCATGCGTGCAAGAAGAAGGACACCACGTGTGACGCGGCCTCGTGCCCCTCGGACTACTGGACCCTGTCGTCCTCCGCGGGCGTCTGGTCCGCCGGGCTGACGGCCTGCCCCCAGGGCTACGCCTTCGGCGTGCCGCAAAACGGCTACGAGAACCGGAAGCTGCGGGAGCGGATTGGCAACGAGGACGTCTGGCTGAACTTCACGGACCGCGACGTGGAAGGCCGCTGGAAGATCGCCCCGTAGGGAAAACCTCGGCGGTCTCCGGGGCGCATGGCATCGTTCAGCCGCCATGCGCCGCCCCCTGACCCGGCTGTCCTCCGATGCCCCCCGGCTCCACCGTTTCGTTCATGAGCTGGCGAGCTGGGGCCTCAATCACTCCCAGGTGTACTGGAAGCTCGCCCAGGCGTTGACCCCAGCGCCTGGCGCCGCCGGCCTGCTCATCCACGAGCGGCTCCCCCTGCGCTTGAACCTGGAGACCCAGGCCGAGCGGCGGATGTACCAGGGCGCGGAGCAGAATGGGCTGCTCCTCGCCTCCCGGTTGCTGACGCCCGGAGGGCATGGCATCGACCTGGGGGCGCACATCGGCCTGTACACCGTGCTGATGGCGGCACGCGTGGGCCCTCAAGGCCGGGTCACCGCCTTCGAGCCCTCCGCCCCTGACCGCGAGCGGCTCCTGGCGCATACGCGCGAGCTGCCCCAGGTGACGGTCGTCCACCCCCTGGAGGCCCTGCACGAAGCGCAGGGCTCGGCGCCCATCGAGCTGCTCAGGGTAGAGGGAGCGGAATGGGCACCCCAGGTGTTCGAGAATGCGCCGGAGCTGTTCGGCTCGCACCGCATCCAGGCCCTGCTCACCGAGGTGGGGCCCGGCGCCGTCCCGGCCGGACTTCTGGTGCCGCACTTCCCCTTGAAAGAGTATGCCCACTTCCAGGTGAGCGAACGGCCCTCCCGGACCCACGTGCGCCTGCGCCCCGCCCTGGCCCCCGTGGACCTTCAGCGAATGCCCCCCGGGAGGCTCAACCTGCTGGTGATCCGCCGGGCCTGCATTGGACGGATCGTGGAGTTCCTGGCCCACTGACACGGTGCTGCATCAGACGCTTTAGGACCGGACGATCTCGAAGTTCTGGACGGACGCCTTCTGCGACAAAGCCTCAAGGCCCACCGAGGGGCCCTCGTACCCTGGGCCAAAGCCCTGGGCGCCGGGCTCCAGCGGCTGTGTCCCCGCGATGAGGCGCTTCGCCCTGCCGAACAGCCAGCGCACGCCCTGGAGCGCGTCGCTCACGAGCGCCCGGGGCGCTTCCTTGGACAGAAGCGCGGGCCCCTTCGACGTCCCCGACACCGCGTCCACGGGCATCGGGTTGATGCCCACGCCCAGCTCGTAGACCATCTTCCCTCCGAGCGTGGCGGTGTAGAGCGCCGCCGTATTGGCGAGCAGCGCGAGCACAACCTGGCCAGTCGACGGCGGGCGGCGCAACCGCCACAGCGTCACGCCCACGGCTCCCGCCAGGATGAAGGCATTGCCCAGCCCATGGAGGAACACCATGTCGCGCGCCCGGGGCTCATCGAGCTTGACCTCCTGGGAGGCAGCCAGCCCCGCCAGCCCCGCGAAGAGGCCACTCAGGGAGCCGGCTATCCACAACCGGCGGCCCACTTTGGCCCAGGCCCGGTCCCCGCTCGTGACCGCGATCAGGTCCGCCACCGCCGCCGTGGGCAACAGGGCCAGGGGGGCATGGACCACGGAAGGATGCAGTTCGTGAAGGAGCATCTTCATGCCAGAAGGCTATGCACGCTGTGTCCCAGCGTTCACGGCTCGCTTCCTTGCTCGGCCCTCCCGAGTAGCCGGCGGATCCACGGCTCCGAGTTGACGAGGAAGATGCCCAGCAACACCAGCACGGCGCCGGCGACGAAGTTCAGGCTGAGCGGCTCATCCAGCAACACCACGCCGAAGGTGACGCCGAACAGGGGCGTCATGAAGGAGAACACCGCCAGGTGCGACGCGAGGTAGCGGCGCATCAGCCAGAACCAGATGAGGTAGCTGGCGAACGACACCAGCACGCCTTGGAACAGCACGCTGCCCACGCCCAGGGGGGTGAGCGTCACCTGGTGGATCTGCCCGCTCACGGCGGCGAGGCCCAGCAGCCCCACGAAGGCGATGGCCAACTGGTAGAACAGCGTCAGGGTGGGCGGAGCCTCGGACAACCGGGAGGCCCGGATGGTCACGGTGGTGGCGCCCCAGGCCGCGCCCCCCAGAATGCCCAGCGCATCCCCGAGGAGCATCCGCGCATCCATCTGCGCCAGCGACACCCCGCCGCTAAAGGCCAACGCGATGCCGCCAAAGCACAGGGCGATGCCCATCCATTGCAACCGCCGCAGGCGCTCGCTGGGCAAGAGCAGGTGCAGACCGAGCGCGGAGAAGATGGGCGAGGTGTAGAGGAACACCGAGATGTGCGACGCCAGGGTGTACTGCAGGCCCAGCGCGATGCAGAGGAACTCGAGGGCGAACAACCCGCCGGTCAGCAGTCCCGCGGGCACCGTGCCCGCGGCGCGCCTCCAGTCCCCGCGCCAGCTCATCACGAGCCCCACCAGCAAGGCGGCGATGCCGGAGCGGGCCATGGCCTGCATCATCGGCACGATGTCGGGTGCCGCGGCCTTGATGGCCACCTGCTGCACGCCCCAGAAGGTGCACAGGCCGAGCATCACCTGAAACAGGAAGGCATCGGCCCCCCGCCGGAGAGCGCTCATGGACGGATGGCCTCAACGGACGGGACGGGACGGGGGAAAGCGGGAGTCACGAGGGCGGCTTCTCTCCCAAACACCCCCCTCCGTCAACGCACGCTGGCGCACGGCCTCCTGCCTCCCCTGCGGCCCGCCTTGCCCACGCGGCTTCCGCTCCGCCACGTCACGCGCCCCCCATCGAACGTGGCAGGTTGGCTCCCACCGCATTAACTCCTCGGGGTGCCCGAAGGAAACATCATCCACCGGCTCGCGCGCGTCCACCATCGCTGGCTGGCGGGCCGCCAGTTCACCGCCGACTCGCCCCAGGGGCGCTTCTCCCAGGACGCCCGGCGGCTGTCGGGGCGGACGCTGCTGGCCGTGGAGGCGCACGGCAAACACCTCTTCCACCACTTCGAAGGGGGCGTGCACCTCCATCTGCACCTGGGGCTCTTCGGCAACATCCGGCACTTCCGCGCCGGGGCCCCGCCCCCTTCCGCCGCGTGCCGGCTGCGGCTGGCGTCCCCCCATGCCACCCTTCACCTCTCGGGTCCCCAGTCCTGTGAGCTGTTGAGCCCGGAGGCCGAGCGGGCCCTGCGCGCCCGGCTGGGGGAGGATCCGCTGCGGCCCGAGGCATCCCCGGCACGCGCCTTCGAGGCGCTGCGCCGGAGCCGTGCGCCGCTGGCCACCGTGCTGCTGGACCAGGAGCGCATCTCGGGCGTGGGCAACATCCTGCGTGCCGAGGCGCTCTTCCTGGCGCACCTGCCGCCCCAGCTCCTTGCCTCCGAGCTGCGGCCCGAGGACTTCGAGCGCCTGTGGGCGGCGCTCCGCCTGCTGCTGGAGGACGCGGCGCGCGATGGCCGCATCGTCACTCCCCATGCACCGCCCACCGCCCTCACCCTTCCCGGCAAGCGGCGCGAGGACCGGTTCACCGTCTATGACCGCGAGGGACAGCCCTGCCCCCGGTGCGCCACCCCCATTGTCCGCCTGGCGCTCTCCGGGCGTGGACTGTTCTTTTGCCCGTCCTGTCAGGCGCCTCGCGGCAAGAAGCGCTGAGTTCCCCCATCATGGGGCTCCAGACAGGAGACAAAACCCCATGAATGAACCCACCCAGGCGCCCAAGCCGATGGCCCAGGCCGTCTCTTCTGCGTCCGTCCTGCTGTGGCTGCGCCCGGAGCTCTCACGCGAATCGGCTTTGGAATACTGGCGAGGCCCCCACGCGCAACAGGTGGCAAGAACGCCGGGCCTGTTCGAGTACCGGCAGCACCCCTTCGCCGCCGGGGGCCAGGGCCTGTGGCCCGGCATTCCGGAGGTCGAGACCACCCTTCCCGAGACAAGACGCATCGACGGCATGCAGGAGCTCACCTTTACCGGGACGCTGGGACCGCTGAGGGGCGCCAGGCAGAACAGGCGGGCGCACCGGGACGAAGCGAACGTGTTCCAGCGCACCCTCCGCTCCCTGAGCGGACCGGGTGGAGGCCGCTGGTACGGCAGCGGCAACGGCGACAGGGTGGGCTGCCGGTGCGCGGTGCTGTTGCGGCGCAGGCCCGGTCTCCGCCGTCTCGCGTTCCGCCAGTTCGTGAACCACACGCTGGGGCCTTCTCTCGCCGGGCTTCCTCAGGTGAAGGAGCTGCGCAGCCAGGTGCTCCTGCCGTGGCTGAAGGCACGCTGGCCCCCCCCGGGAGGGGCCCATGACCACCCGCCCGAGGAGCGCTTCGATGCCCTGCTCGTGTTGGGCTTTGCCAGCGAGGAGGCCCTGGGGGCGTTCTTCGCCTCACCGCAGGTCAGCGGCCTGGCGGAGGAACTGAGGCATCACTGCACCGCCATCCATGCCTACCGGATCTCACACACCTATACCTATGTGGTGGAGGGGCGCCCGGCGCTGCCTCAGGTCAAACCGGAGCGGAAGCCTTCCCTCGCGCCCCTCAAACGTGTCCTTCCCGCGCCGCCCCCCCGGGCCGCCCGGACGGCCGGGCCCCATCCCTTTCCCGAGGCGCGGCTGTTCCCCTTGAGCGGGGAGTCCCCGGAAGATGTCGTGGCGGACGGTGAGGGACGGCTGGTGTGCGGGGTAAGAGGCGGCCGGATCCTCCGGCTCGACCCTGTCACCGGAAAGGAAGAGGTGCTGGGCAACACGGGCGGACGCCCCCTCGGCCTGGAGCTGCTCCCGGATGGGACGGTGCTCGTCTGCGACGCCCATCGCGGGTTGCTGAAGCTCGACCCGCGCACCGCGTCCATCGAACCCCTGGTGCAATTCGTCGGGGATACCCCCCTGCGATTCTGTTCGAACGTGACCGCGGCGCGTGATGGGACACTCTGGTTCACCGAGTCAACGCACCGCTTCGACTTCGAGCACTTCGTGGGCGCGATGTACGAGCATCGCCCGTCGGGGCGGCTGTTCCGCCGTGACCCGGACGGCCATGTGGAGACCGTGCTCGAAGACCTGTTCTTCGCGAACGGCGTCACCCTGACGGAGGACGAATCCGCGCTGATCTTCGCCGAGACCGACGGCTACCGGCTGTCGCGCTACTGGCTGAAGGGGCCGAAGCGAGGACAGCGGGACATCCTCGCCGACAACCTGCCCGGCTTCCCGGACAACCTCTCGAGAAGCCGGGACGGAAAGTTCTGGGTGGCCCTCGTGACGCCCCGGAACCCGCTGCTGGACCGCTTGGGAACCACCCCAGGCTGGATTCGGAAGGCGTTGTGGCGGGTTCCCAATGCGCTCCAGCCTGGGCCCGTCAAGACCGTCTGGGCCCTGGCGTTCGATGAGCAAGGGCGCCTCCTCGCGGACCTTCAAACGCAGCGTGACGACTTCTACGGCGCCACCGGTGTCACCGAATCGAAGGGCGCGCTGTACCTGGCCAGCATCTACGGCCATGGCCTGCTCCAAGTCCGGCTCTCGCATTAAAAGACCATCCACCTGCCTCATGAGCCGGAGCCGGACCTGCCCCTTGAAGGTCAGCGCGGCGCGAAAGCCCTGGAGAGCTCCTCCGACATTCCCTGTGCGGTGTTTGCCAAGAGCGCAAACGCCGATACGGCGGCGCCCATGCCCTCCGCCTGGAACCTACAGGCCCAGACCAGCTTGATCTCCCCAGGCTCCCCCTCCACGGGCTCCAGTCCGAGGAAACCCGAGCAGTCGGATACGCCAGGGATTCCCTCGATCGTGTAGTGGTAGGACTGACCGGTCTTCGGACCCGAGAGGGTCTCGACGAGGGTGTACATCCCAGAAACGTCGAGTGTTCGCGTGTTGCCTTCCACCTTAAAGGGTGCCCAGAAGGGCTTGTCGAAGCGCAGCGCATACTCGGCCAGCGCTTCGCGCAAGAAGGCCGGGAAGCGCCACTCCTGGGAAGTGCTCAGCGGATTGCCGCTGAAGACCACCGTGAGCGGCACGAAGATCTCGCCGCTGATGAAGTGCGAGAGCGCGTCCGTGTCCATGGGCCCCAGTGTGTAGTGGGCGAGCCAGCGCGAGTCGGCGGCCTTCCGGTCCTTCCCATCGGCCAGCCCCAGTTGGAGCCCCAGGCGCTGCCCCAGGTTGTCGAGAAGCGTGTTGGGCCCCTGGCCGGCGGACAATGGGCCACTGACCGTGTGGCCGTAGTGCAGCGTGGCCTTGCTCCACCCGAGGGTGGTCCCTTTCGGCTGCGAGACCCAATACATTCGCTCCGCGAAGGAGACCGCCGCGTCGACGCTCTCTTGGGTCCGTGCCTCCCGCAGCACTTGGACGAGACAGGCAGCCAATGCGTTGGCGCGATCGGAGAGATAGCTGCGAGGGTAATCAGGCTGGTTGAACATCTGGCGCATTGCGCTGGACACAGCCCATTTGGGCAAGTTGTTCACGCTGTCGAACCCCACAGGGCCCCGCATGGACATGGCTCGCTGAATCGGCGACATCTCCATCAAAGACAATTTTCCATTGAAAACTTCCCGTTGGAACAGGAGCGATGGCAGTCCGTCCCCTGAATCCTCAAGCACCGACAGGATGAAGGGATCAATCGGCTCACCATCGCGCCACGTCAGATGGTTGTTTCCGTTCAGGAACGGTCTGATGCCGTTCTTCTCCTCAAGGTTCATCAACAATTTCTTGGAGCTGCCCAGGAGTTCCTTGGGAGTCAATCTGAAGACGGGGGCCAGGTTCAGCACCCGGAGATCCATCTGGGCCCCCTGAGCCTGAACGGCGCCCAGCGAACTCATCACCGAAACTGGCACATAGCCGGCCGTGGCTCCGCCCCTGTTGGCGGCCATCACCGTCAGGTCCACCACCTGCACCCCAAGAGGGGGAAGCGCATCCTTGGGCTCTCGCACGATGTCCCGCGCCGGGTCTCGCGGCTGCCAGACCAGCGCCCGGTCGAAGCGGCGATTACCATCCGCTGGATGGAACATCAGCGTGCCCGTGCATCCCACTTCATCGTTCGGCGGATCGGGATCCGTGGCGAGTTGGACGAGCCCCCAACCACAGAACCGCATCCTCAGCACCAGCGAGTCCTGGTACAAAGGTGGATGATTTTTTTGGGGATCGAAGAACGTGGGGTCCTCGACGTAGTCTTCCCTGTCCTGGTGGGTGCGTTGGTACTCCTCGTCGGGCTGATTCGACGAATAGCCTCCATGCACCCGGAAGCTGAACTGCTTCTCGAAGTCAGACAGCATCATGAGTGAGCGCAACCGGTCCAGCACGAGCGTCTCCACCCCAGACGGGAGGCCCGCCTCCTGGATCGACAGGAATTGCTCTTGCGCCCAGCCGGCCACGCTGGTCAGCACTCTCAGCGCGAGGTAATCCATCCGGCCGTTGATCTTCTCGGACCGCTCCGTCCCCTCGTAGAGGACACGCAACTGCTGGGCCAGGACAGGCAGCACCGGCAGCGCATCGGTTCCCGTTTGGAACAGCTGCACCGGATTGATCGGCAGGCACGAGGCCAGCTCCAGCATGGGCCGGATCGCCATGGACATCAGCGGCCAGGTGGCCAGCGACTCGATGGGCCTGCGCTCGCGCTGGTCCGCAGCCCAGTCCTTGATCTCGTACATGCGCGAGAGCCACGCCAGCATGACGAGGTAGCAGGCATTGAACTGCCCTGGGAGTTCCTGCGTGAGCTGAGTCAGCACTCCACTGTTGTTCAGCGGCTCCGGCTCACGCGCCGGCACGAACTGCACGCCGGACCGGGCAGCCAGCTCACGCTCTTGCGCGAACTCCACCTGGATCATGGCGAACTGATAGAGGTGCGACCCGCGCAGCAGTTGGGCATCGGCAAGCCACTCCGGCGTCTCGTAGTCTGGCGTCTCGATCTGAGACAGATCGCTGTTCACCGCAGCCAGGTACTGGGCGGCGCCACCGAGTTCCTCGACCTTCTCCATCATCGCTACGGCCCGGCGGAAGAAGCGCTTGACCCCCTCTCCTTGCTCCACGATTTCTTCGACGATGTCGCGCACGTGCTTGAAGGCCGTATACGGCTTCAGCGTGTTGGATTTGTTCCGCTGGAATGAGTGGTCGGAGCGCGGGGGGATCGGGATGGGCAGAAAACCCTCTGCGCCATAGTTCGGATCCTGCTGTTCATTCAACAGCTCGAAATTGGTGTTCGTCACCCAGCCGAAGGCGAAAGCCTGCTCATAGAGCGGCAGAATGCCCTTCTCGTAGAAGTCCGCGATCGAGGGAAAGTGCAGCTTCTCGAGCGGCGGCAACTGAGGGGCCGCGAGCCCTGCCTGCACAATCAGGTCGAGGGGCTGCTCCTCGAGCACGGCCGGGGTGGTGGTGTAAAGTTCGAGCAGCGACTGGCGCAGTTGCTGAGCCTGGGCTGGGTCTTGCACCTTGCTCACGGTCCCTTCCACTTGGAGCTGCATCTCGAACGCGTGGAGGGACGTCATCAACTTCATCGTCTGCGGACCAAATGGATCCTCGAGCTGAAGCGAGTCGCTCGACTCGAACATCACCAAGCTTTTCGCGTACTCTGGCGTCAGCGGAGAGATGGGTACCTCAGTGCCTTCCGGATCGGCGGCCTTTGCCCCCATGCGGGCCTGCCAATTGGGAATGACCCAGGCGCCCTTTGCGTTGCGGTTCGGCAACCCGAAGTAGGGCCGCTCTCCCAGCGCACGGAGCATGCACTCTACGAAGTGGAGGTGAAGCATCTCCTCGTGAGCCACCGTCAGGAGGGCCTGCTTCCAGCGCCTCACCCGCTCGAACTGAATGCCCCGGCGCAGGTTGGGCTTGCCGCTGAGCTGCGCGAACTCCTGAGGCGTGCTCTTCAGTGAGCACGCGGCATAAAGATACGAGTCCAGCAGGCTGTGTTCGAGTTGCGCGGCTTCCTGCAGCATGTCCACGAGCAGTTGCCGGTTCGGATCGCTCTCAGCCATGGAATGGTGCTCCTTTGCAACGGGAAGAAAACTGCTGCGCCTGGGATGGAAGGGGCCGTACCGATCGCGCGTTCTCAAGCGCCTTGATAGCGGGGCGCCACGCGGTCACGTGAGACCTGAGGGTTGAGGGTACGCTCGGCGGCGACATAAGCGTCCCAATCCTTGATGTCGGGCAACGAGGGGATGCAGACAGGCTCGTTCATCTCCAACGCACGCAGCGAGGCTGCGACCAGGTCGCCGGCTTGCATGACCCGCTCCGGCGGAAAGTTGGAGAGGCGGTTGCCAGCAATCTCGTGGAAATCGGTGGCGATCACACCTGGAATCAGGAGCTGCACCTGCACGCCAGTGCCTTGGGCCTCCGCCTGCATCGTCCGGGTGAAGCCCATGACGTAGTTCTTGGACGCGCCGTAGCCGGCATTGCCGGGCAACTGCATGAACACGGTCCCCGACGCCACGTTGATGATCCGGCCGCGTCCCAGCTCCACCATGTGCTTCATCGCAGCCACGGAGAGGCGGCTGAGGGCAATGATGTTGACGCGCAGCATCTCTTCGAGCGCGTCCGCGTTCAGCTCCGCGACCCGGCCGCGCGCCGCGTAGCCCGCATTGTTGACGAGAACGTCGATGGGCGGCTCGCCGCCGATCCGTGCGGCGACCACACCCACACCCTCGGCGGTCGAAAGGTCCGCCGGGAGCACTTCTACCTCAACGCCATGGCCCCGCCGCAGCTCATCGGCGAGCGCATTCAGCCGGTCCGCCCGGCGGGCGACCAACACAAGGGAATGGCCGGTTCTGGCGAGCTGCTCGGCATAGCTGCGCCCGATACCAGCAGAAGCACCCGTGATCAGCGCGCGGGGACGGGGGGTCATGGAAACCTCGAAATGGGAAGAACCGAGGGGACCCTATCCTCCCCCTCGCAGGGACGCCAATGGCAACCGGCCTCGGGCCCACCTCAGGCCGATTCGACGGCGCGAACGGGCTGGAGTTGGCCGCGGTAGACGCGGTTGACCATCGCCCGGACCTGTCCCAGGGGCTTGTCGAGACGGGCGAGCTTCATCCCGCGCAGATCTGGGCTCTTGTCCGCCAATTGACTCAGCATCCGCTGGTCCAATCGGGTCTCGTAGTCGACGATGCCTCGGAGCAGCTTGAATCCGATGATGGGCAGGCGCTTCAACGTCCTGGCCATCGCGGGCGAGAGGAAGGCGAACGACAGCACGTCCGTGACCTGTTCCGTCACCGGGGTGAAGAAGATGCTCATCTGGATGCCAGAGGTCCGGATCTTGCCGGGCGCTTTGTCGTTCCACCACCGCTGCTCGGAGAGCATGTGGGGCGGGGCGAAGCGCATCTGGGTGGGCATCTCGACCCAGTCTCCCCGCCGGATCCCGAAGATGAGCCTCAGCGGAAGCGAGACCTGCTTCTGGGGGCCCCGGTGGAAGATGCGCAGGACGTCCTCCTCTATCGACGCCTCGGAGGTGGCCTGGGCCACGTTCTCGAAGCCGAAGAGCAAGTGGGTCGTGATGCTGTGGTCCAGCTCTGCGAAGTTGTCGAGCACCACCTCCAGGGGCACCTCCATCCGGTGACGCAGAACGAAGGCACAGCGGTTCTCGGGGTTGTGGAATTCGGGCATGCTCGCCTCTGAGCCGGCATTCTTGACCCAGATGGCCCCATGCAACTCCGTGGCGGAATAGTGCGTGGCGCAGGAGCGCATGGGCTCGTTGTCATGGATGGGCGCCCGGACCTCGCCCCCCCGATCGATGCTCCACCCGTGGTAGGGACACACCAGGCGGTTGCCCTCCACCCGGCCCTTGCTCAGCCGCATCCGCCGGTGGGGACAGCGATCTTCCAACGCACCGATCTGCCCGTCAGCGGTCCGAAACAGGGCGATCTGACGCCCTGCCACGGTGATGGCCAGGGGCTTGTTTTTCAATTCGTCACTGGCCAGCACGGGATGCCAGAAGTCGAGTTCTTTCACGACGTCCTCCTGTAATCGAAGGAATTCAGGATAATCGCAAAAAGAGGCCCGGAAAAGACCAGCCCCCTCTGCCTCCCCGATTGACGGGCTGAACGGAAAGCCCGTCTGAGATTGACACCTCTCGCGCGTCACGCTACCCGCGCGCTGCGTTTTGATGGGTGTCACCTGGCGGTACAGTCCAACTCCAGTGCGACGGGAATAATCCAAATGTATAGCGTGCTCCGAAACCCCTTCGGGATGCTGCTCGTGTGCGGCGTGTTCGTCTCCAGCGCGTGCGGCGGCAAGAACAATCCCCCTCCCCCCGCTTCCCAGAACCTCCTCGAGTTCCTGGCGATCTCCCCCTCGGCGGAGTCCTCCGACTACGTCCAGGAGAAGACCCAGTTCCAACTCCACACGCTGACCACCGAGCAGCGCCACCCGCGCACCTGGACGCTGAGCGAGAAGGTCGTCGAGGAGACCTCCGCCGGGCTCGACATGCTGTTCTCCGTGGACGAGGACGTCGCGGCCCGGCTCGCCGCGCTCTCCCAGGACCCCGGACCGGTGCGCACGCTCTCGGCGGCGATCGAGAAGGCGCTGCTGGAGCGCCGGAAGATCTACGTCTACGGGACCGGTGCCACGGGCCGGCTCGCCAAGCAGATGGAGAGCGCCTTCTGGCGCCCGTACTGGCGTGGCGTCGACAACGCGCTCAAGTCCAAGCTCGAGCCGCACCTCGGCGGCGCACTGGAGGAGTCGCTGATCGGCGAGATGACCGGCGCCGACCGCGCCCTCATCAGCTCCCTGGAGGGCTTCGAGGACCTGCAGCTCATTGGCCGGCTCCAGTTGAAGGAGCGGGGCATCCGCAAGGGCGACGTGGTGATCGAGGTCACCGAGGGGGGCGAGACCTCCGCGGGCATCGGCACCATCCTCGGCGCCCATGATCAATGGAAGGAGGCCGGGGGCTACGACGTGGCCGAGGCCAGCAAGCACCTCTTCTTCGTCTACAACAACCCGGACGAGGTCCTGCTGCCGTTCGAGCGCAGCCGGTCGGTCATCCAGGAGGCCGGCATCACCAAGGTCAACCTGACGACCGGTCCGCAGGCCATCACCGGCTCCACGCGCATGCAGGCGACCACCATCGAGACGTTCGTCCTGGCGCATGCGGTCGAGGACGCGCTCGGCCGCGTCTTCAAGGGACTCGCCGCCCAGCAGATCCTCACCGCCGGGGACCTGGCCCAGCTCGGCTTCGCGGAGGACGTGACGCTCGAGCAGCGCCTCTCCCGGTTCGCCCCCGTGCTCACCGAGGTCAAGAAGGCGGTCCCCGAGCTGGCCAAGCTCACACGGCTGGAGGCGGACACGTACGCGGCCGGTCACTTCTCCACGTACTTCGCGAACATCGGCCTGATCACCACCTTCACCGACGGCACGGAGCGCAGCCCCACCTTCCGCCTCTTCCCCCTGGACACGGTCGACGAGCCCGCGCGCAAGGCGCTGTTCCAGGTCTGGACGTCCGCGACGGATCGCCAGGCCGCGTGGCAGACCTTCCTCGGGCGTCCGTTCCGCGGGCTCCAGCCGGAGCTCTACCGCGAGCCGTTCTCGACCCAGATCCAGGACGAGTTCCTCCGCAAGGCCGCGCTCACGAGCCTGGACAAGGCGGGCAACGAGCAACAGAACCTCTATGACTTCTCGTTCTCCGGCGCGAACGTCCAGCGGGTCGGGCCCAAGGCCAACGATCTCGGCGTGATGATCGCCCTGGAGACCGAGGCCGCGCTCCTCGCGGACGCCTCGTCCGACTACGAGCGCTTCGCCACCCTGTTCCAGGAGCGGGGCGCGAAGCTGGGGCTCGTGCTGGTGAGCGGTGGCCCAACGCCGGACTGGCGGGGTTCCGCTTCCGGCGCGCCGTTCGTCCACTTGCGGATCGCGAAGATGGCCGATCCATTCGGGGTGGATCAGCAGATCGCGCTGAAGATCCTGCTCAACGCGCACTCCACCGCCATCATGGGCCGGTTGGGCAAGATCGTCGGCAACACCATGACCAACGTCAGCCCGACGAATCTCAAGCTGATTGGACGCGCGACCTATCTGATCCAACTGCACGTCAATGACATGCTCATGAACGGCGGATGGAAGAAGCTGCACGGCGAGCGCGAGCCCATCACCTATGCCGAGGCCAACGCGGTCCTGTTCGAGGTGCTCCCCTTCGTCGCCGAGAAGAAGGCCCAGGGGGACGAGGCCGCCGCCGAGGTCGCCGTGTCGATCGTGCGCATCCTCGAGTCGCTGCGGCAGAACCGAAGCGTTCCCCTCGATGAAGCGCTCGCGCAGCTCCGGGGCGGCGGTCTGAGCGCGTACCTCGCGGCCGTGCGCGAGCGGTAGCACACGCCGCGCAGGCCCGGCACATCCCCCTCGAGCAGCGCTCCTCGGGGGGGATGCGGCGCCAGACCGAGGCCCGTCAGCGTGGGTAGAGCAGGTAGGGGCGGCGCTGGGCGTCGAACGCCGCCAGCTCTTCCTGCCACGCGCCGATGATGTCGTCCGTGGACGCCCCGGCGTCGATCATCGTGCGCAGCCGCTCGGACCCGCTCAGCTTGTCAATCCAGTGCGGCCGCGCGGAATCCCAGGCGTCGGCCCGCCAGGCGAAGGCGGGGTACTTGCGCGCCTCCACCAGCATCGCGACGGCCGTCCGGATGGGATCGAAGACCTGGGGGTGGGTCACCTTCACCTCGACGCCCGCGCACAGCGTGTTGACGAACTTGTTGAACGTCGGCGTGAAGTAGGCCTCCCGGAAGGACACCCCGGGCAGGTTCGCGGCGTTGAGCCGGTCACTCCAGTGGTAGTCGAACCCGGGCCCGCCGATGAGCTCGAACGGACGCGTGGTGCCGCGCCCCTCGGACAGGCTCGACACCCCCTCGAACATGCCGGTGCCGGGGTACAGCAGCGCGGTGTCCTGGGTCGGCATGTTGGGGCTCGGCATGACCCACGGAACGTCCGTGTCGCCGCCCATCATGTCCGCCGCCCATCCGCTGCACTCGATGACCTCCAGCTCGACCGGGCGCCCGGCCTCGGCCGGCAGGAACTCGCCGTTGAAGAAGCGGGCCAGCTCTCCGATGGTCATCCCGTGCTGCTGGACGATCTCCTTCTTGCCGACGGCGGTGGTGAAGCGGGGGGTCATCATCGGCCCGTACGCCTTGCCGCCCACCGGATTGGGCCGGTCGAGCACGACGTAGCGCAGCCCGCGCCGGGCGGCGGCGGCCATCGAGTCGTAGAGCGTCCAGATATAGGTGTAGAACCGGCTGCCGACGTCCTGGATGTCGAAGACGAGGGTTTGCGCGCCGGCCCGCTCGTAGAGGCCCTCCCAGGTGGCCTGGCTGGCGTTGTACGCGTCGTAGACGGTCAGCCCGGTGCGTGCATCGGTCCCCGTGCCCTCGGTGTCGCCGGCCTGCGCGGAGCCGCGGAAGCCGTGCTCGGGACCAAAGACGCCTCCAATGGTCAGCCCCCCGGTGCCCTGGGCGTGCGCATGCAGCAGGTCGACCAGGTGGCTGTACCTGCCGTTCACGCCGGTCGGGTTGGAGATGATGCCGATCCGCTGACCGGCGAGCGCCGCGAAACCGCCCTCGACCAGGCGATCCAGGCCGGTGCGCACCGGAAATCGGGGTCGCAGGCTGGGTTCTTCCGGCGCGGGGCTCTCCCTGTCGACGTCCGTATCACCACAGGCGATGGCGCTGACGGCGGCCCCACCGCCCAGGGCGAGAACGCTTCGGCGGCTCAGCCGTCCAGGAACTCTCTCCATAACACCTCTCCAGTTTCGATTTTCGCCGGGAGGGTAGTCGGCGGCCAGAGCGCCGACAAGACGCACCAGGACACGGTGCCAATGCCAGGCTCGATGGAGTCGAGAGAGGGAAAGGCAGCCGAGGTGAATGAGTTGGAAATGATGGCCTGATATAGCGCATCAGAAGGAGAGGGGCAGAGTTGAAGGGAACGGGCGAGGGCAGAGAGGCAGAGGAGGGCTGCTGACGAGTGCCGGAGAACCCAAGGCCACGTCGGTGTGCCGAAGGTGCGCCGCCTCATGCGGCGTGTGTTCTTCCTCCATCCTCGTGCAGTACGAGCGCTGGCATGGGGGGCGGCGAACATGCGGCCCAGCACGCGGAAGAAGCGAGCGCGGTGGTCCCAGCTATTCACGCCGCCGAGGCGGTGCTGGGCGCGGGAAGGCGCCACGGCCCGAGGCGGTGCGCGGCACGGACGCGCGGTCACCACGTACCTGGAGGACTCCACGGCGCCGAGGTGGTGCTCGGCACGGGTGCTGGCTGCCGCCGCGCTCGGAGGAGGCGCCACGTCCCGAGGTGGCGTATGGGAAAGCCCAATCCGCTGAGTCCTGGCCGTGGGCCGTCCGCGCCCCGGAGAATGGCCCCCATTCCCACCGGGGGGCTTGATGAGGGTGCATCGCGCTGCCGCGCTGCTGCTGCTGGCTTTGGTGACAGGTTGTGCCTCGGGGCGCGTGGTGCGCTTGGAGACGGGCCGGGGGCCGCCAGTCGTCTTCACGCCTGACAGCGGCGATGCCGAGCCGGTGGAGGTGGAGCGGCGCGAGTTCAAGGAAGCCGTAGCGCGGCTGGCGCGGGACATGCGGCCCCCAGCCAATCCCCAGCAAGCCGCGCGGCACCTGATGGGAGCGGATGCCCGAGGCGGTGCGTACTTCTTCAACCAGCGGACCCGGCAGCTCACGCCGCTGGACGGGACTGCATTGGTGGCCTCCGACATGCCGCCAGCGGAGGTGGAACTGACGCGGGCGTACCTGCGCTGGTGCGAGCGCACCGGGCGCAAGGGCGACTGTCTGCGCCTGTTGGTGGATAGCCCCGGCGTCACCGGAGACGGGCGCTACACGCTGGCCATGGCCCTGGCTCAAGGCATCGTCCGCGAAGAGATGCTGGATGCCTTCCGAGACATGGCCGACCCGCACGCGGCGCTATCGGCGGCGCTGTGGACCATGACGATCTACCTGGTCATCTGGTCGGTACCCGAGCCGGTGAGCAAGGGCCTGGCTGCCGTCATGACGGCAACAGCCATCGTCTACCTGGGGGTGGACACCTTTTGGACGCTGATAGCGGGCTTCAAACGGTTGGTGGAAGCAGCCGACCGGGCCACCACGTTTGACGAACTGCGCGACGCGGGCGAGCGTTACGGAAAGGTCATGGGCCGGAACGCGGCGCGAGCCTTCGCGCTGCTGGCGACGGTGGCCGTGGGCCACACGGCGACGGGATTCGCCAGCACGGTGCCCACGCTGCCTGGCTCCGCCCAGGCGGCGGCACTGGCTGGGGGCCGAGCGGGCATCCGCCTTGTCGCCGTAGGAGAAGTGGGCGCGGTGGTTGTGTCGGGCGAGGCTGTCACCGTGGCGCTGGCGCCTAACGCGGTGGCCATGTTGGCACAGGCCATGGGGGGCGCGACTGCCGCCCCGGTGGACGCGGAGGGCCATGACCACCACATCGCGACGAACAAGTGGTGGAAGTCCACCCACAATGACGGCCCGTGGTCGCCCGAGTTTCAGAAGATTTTCGACAAGGCAGGCATGTCGCTGGACGACTCTTCCAACATCGTTCGCGTCAAGGGCCACAAGGGGCCTCACCCGACGGAGTATCATGAGCGAGTTTTCGAGCGGCTGACTGATGCGACACGAGGGTGCCGCACCATGCAGCAATGCCGCGATGCGCTGACAGCGGAACTCCGCAAGTTGGGGCAGGAAATCGCCACTCCAGGCACCAGATTCAACAGGCTGGTGACGAGAACCTAGTAGGGCCACAATGGTCAACATGCCTAAGCGGTACTTCAAGCTTGCCGTCGACATGTCTGTTAAGGCGCGTTGGTCGCTCGGAATGCTCGCTGAGTTCCGGGGCCAGGAGGTGAACGACCCGTGGGCGTTCACGGATGGAAGACCCCTTCCTGACCCGGGACGCTTGACGCTTCCCGTTACCAACCCGGGAAGGGCGGTGGACTTCAGTTACGGGGGCATCGCTACTCCGGTGGTACATCCCAGGGTCGCGTCCGTCTTCGCTCAGCTCGCTCCCGAGGACGTACAGCTCTTCCCTGTGGGGATTGAGGGCCAACCCGAGCTGTTCTGTGTCCTCGTGGCCAACAAGTTGATTCGCTGCATTGATGACGGGGCTTGCGAAGAGGTCCAGGTATGGACGCCAGAGGATGGGCGACCTGAGAAGGTCGGACAGTACCGGGATATATGGGGCTTGCGCATTGACACCTCCAAGGTGGGCGACGCTAAGGTGTTCCGTACCTGGGGATGGCACATCGCATTGATCGTCCGTGAGGAAATCCGCGATGCGCTAGAGCGCCTGGGCGCCACGGGAATGAAGTTTGAAGAGGTTTAGCCCGGATCGATCACGGGTAGAGGGGACACCGCGTAGCGACCGACCGATAACTGGAGAGTTCTCAAGGCTTTCCACCTATCGACAGGAGCTACGCGGTGAAAACAGAGTGTACCCCGAATCAGCTGGAGTTCGACGGCGTCGGGGGGGCGGAAGTTGGTGGTCACGTTCGATGCGGACCACATCTCCTCGGACGGCGGACTGATTCTGCTGCACCGGACCGGCCGGAGATTCGGGCTGATGCGCAAGTTCGCCGCCTGTTTTCGCGACCTTCGCGCCCCGGACCTCATCCACCACTCCCTGGAGGAACTGGTGCGCCAGCGCGTCTTCGCCCTCGCCTGCGACTACGAGGACTTTGTGGACCATGCCACATTGCGCAATGACCCACTGCTCGCGGCAGTGGTCGGCAAGGCAGACCCGGCGCAGCAGTTGGCCAGCCCGAGCACGCTCAATCGGCTGGAGCTGACGCCAGCGAAGGCCACCTGTGACGCGCGTTACCGCAAGGTCGTCTACGACGCGCAGGCGGTGGAAGCCTTCTTCGTCGACGCCCTCCTTGATGCGCACCGCCGACCGCTGCGCGAGGTGGTGCTGGACCTGGACGCCACCGACGAGCCCATCCACGGCACCCAGGAAGGCCGCTTCTTCCACGGCTACTACGGCAACTACTGCTACCTGCCGCTCTACATCGTCGCGGGTGACTTCCTGCTGGTCGCCAGGCTGCGCACCTCCGACATCGACGCGGCTGCGGGCGCGCTGGAGGAGGTCCAGCGGATTGTAGCTCGCCTCCGCGCGCGCTGGCCTGCCATTCGTATTGTGGTGCGTGCCGACTCGGGTTTCGCACGCGATGGTCTCATGACGTGGTGCGAGGAGAACGGCGTTGACTACGTCTTTGGTTTGGCCCGCAGCAAGCGGCTGCAGCAGATGATTGCCACGGACATAGAGCTGGGGCGAGCAGTGTCGCGGGAGGAGCGCGACGGCGTACCGACGCGTGCCTACCGGGAACTGCGCTACCGGACACGTGACTCCTGGACGCGCGAGCGCCGCGTGGTGGCCAAGGCCGAGTGGCTGGGCGACAAGCACAACCCTCGCTTCGTTGTCACCTCCTTCTCCGAGGAGCAGCACCCCTCCCAGGCGCTCTACGAGGAGCTCTACTGCGCACGCGGTGACATGGAGAACCGAATCAAGGAACAGCAGCTGGGCTTGTTCGCTGACCCGACCAGCGCCCACACGATGCGTGCCAACCAGCTGCGCCTGTGGTTCGCCTCCGTGGCCTACGTGCTGCTCAACCTGCTGCGGCACTTCGGCCTGAAAGGCACGGAGCTTGAGCGTGCCCAAACGGGCACCCTTCGGCTCAAGTTGCTGAAGGTCGCCGCCCTCGTCCGTGTGAGCGTCCGCCGAGTCGTTCAGTCACTGAGTGCCGCCGCCCCGGTGCGAGACCTTTTCGTGCGCATCGCGGAGCAACTGCGCACTGCCTCCGCTCCATCCTGACGTCCGCTGCTCTTTGACACCCTCGCGCGGGTCCCATCTCCGGCCGGAGATGGCCGAGCTTTGCCGTTGCCGAAGTCAGAACCAGCGCGAGACCAAGCACGAGGCCACCAGCAGGCTACGCTGCGACGCCAGCTCAATGGCCGTGCCCGGTGTGACCGATCCGGGTTAGCTGTTCACCGATGCCCCGACCGGATAACGGCAGGACAGCGCCTTGGCCAGGCCCGGCACGCCCTGAATGCCCTGGATGCCTTGAGGACCGGTGGCCCTCTTGGGCCCTGGCGGGCCCTGCACGCCTTGAGGCCCTTGCGGTCCGGTGTCCCCCTTGTGCCTCGGCGCTCCGATGTCTCCCTTGAGGCCTTGCGGTCCCAGCGCGCCCTGAGGACCTCGCGTCCCGGCCTCTCCCTTGGGTCCGACCGCACCCATGTTCACATCGAAATAGTCGTTCTGCGCTAATAGCTCCTTCACGTACGCCAAAGCCCGCCACACCGCTCAGTCCCACAAGAAGGAAGCTCACACCACCGAGGACCCGCTCGCGGAGTACACCCTCTTCATAGCGTTTGCAGGCTGACGCATCAGGGCGATGTTGCACTTGACAATATTCACTCGGAATGAGAGACGAGTTTGACAAGACTCTCGCAGGACAGAGTGCATCGCTTTGAGATGCTGCGAATTGCGCCATTCAAAGGCGAGGCGCATCGACAGAGGCTCCAGTCCGGTTGCAGCACAGCGGTAGGAAACCCGCGCTCCTTCATCTTCGCTGGTGGACTTGCCTGGTGAGGAACTCCAAGCGCACGATCCGAGGAGACAAACGCATGAGTGTTTCTAAGCCGAGGGAAGTAAGTTCTGTCAGGGGGCAGCGTCGCTGAAGCCGAGAAATCGGTGCTCCGCCGAACAGCCCCCTGACCACACTTGCCTCCACTGGCTTAGGCCATGGGACAGACACAGGAGAAACGAATTGAACAGAGACACACGACTGAGAATGGAATTAATTCTGCGGGTTTGGCTGGGCGCATTGATTCTGGTCGGCTGCGGAAAAGCCACTGAGTGGGAAACTCCATCCGCCTCGCGCGATTCCGCACTGGGCGCTCAACAAGCAAGAAGCCGTGTCGCAGTAGGCTCAAACTATTCCCTGGCCGTACGCGCCGATGGTACTGTCTGGGCTACGGGCTACAACGCTTATGGTCAGCTCGGTGATGGGTCCACGACTTCTCGCACGGCGCCGGTGCCGATGCAGGGACTCAGTGGCGTGGTCTCCGTCGCAGCGGGCTACAGCCATTCATTGGCGCTGCGCTATGATGGCACGGTCTGGACGACTGGAAGCAATAGCTACGGACAGCTAGGAACCAGTTCTGGCAGCCGGTCGACTCCAGCGCAAGTGCAAGGCATTACCGGAGTCACGGCCATAGCATCCGCAAGCTACCATTCGTTGGCATTGCGTTCGAACGGCACGGTCTGGGCTTGGGGTATGAACAGCTCCGCCGAACTCGGGGATGGCTCTACCATCAACCGGACCACACCCGTGCAGGTGCAAGGACTCAGTGGCGTTCTGGCCATCAGCGCGGGCAGCGGACATTCGCTGGCGCTGCGCTCAGATGGCACTGTCTGGTCTTGGGGAGACAACACTTCCGGCCAATTGGGAGACGGGACAAAGGTTGGACACACCACACCAGTACAGATCCAGGGGTTGAGTGGAGTCGTGGCCATATCCGCAGGCAGCGCCAAGTCGGCGGCGCTGCGCTCCGACGGCACTGTCTGGATCTGGGGACGATCCGTCGTCGGAGAGTACGATTTGAGCAGTATCTCCACTATCGTGCAGACCACCCCCACGCAGGTATTAGGCGTGAGCGAAGTGACGGCGATTGCAGTGAGCGGAGACCATACACTGGCGCTGCGCTCCGATGGTACCGTCTGGGGTTGGGGAAGGAATTCCTCGGGTCAGCTCGGAACTGGAGCGAGGGTGGGCCAATTCACGCCGGCTCCAATCGTAGGACTTGGTGGAGTCGTGGCCATCGCGACAAATTATGGCCATTCGCTCGCTCTGCGCTCTGATGGTACTCTTTGGGCCATGGGCGACAATCGCTATGGCCAACTGGGCGATGGGACCACGAGCGCTCGTTCCACACCCGAGCAAACTCAAGCATTGGAGGGAATCACGGCGGTGGCAGCGGGCTTGAACCACGCCCTCTTCCTTCGCTACGACGGAACCGTCTGGGCCTCGGGCCAGAACTACCACGGTCAGTTGGGAGATGGCACTCGAAACAATCGAACCGAGCCGACGCGGGTGCAAGGGCTCGACGGGGTCGTTGCCGTGGCCGCCGCTTCAAGCCACTCGCTTGCGTTGCGCTATGACGGTACGGTATGGGCTTGGGGTGGGAACACGGATGGCGCGCTTGGAGATGGAACCCAGAATATCCGCACCGCCCCCGTCCGGGTCTTGGGTTTGACTGAAGTCGTTGCCATCACTGCAGGTGGTTCTCAATCGACAGCATTGCGCTCCAATGGCACCGTCTGGGTCTGGGGTGCTATCTTTGACAAAGACACCGGACCGGATGGCTATCAAGGCCACACGCAATCCACGCCAGTCCAGGTGCAAGGGCTCAGTGGCGTCTTGGCCATTGCCACTGGAGGCTCTCACCAGCTGGCACTGCGTTCAGGTGGAACCGTATGGGCCTGGGGCAACAATCACTCCGCCCAGCTCGGAAACGGAACTTTGAATGGAAGTGCCACGCCTCTGCAGGTGTCAGTGCTCACCGGAGTCGTTGACATTGAAGCAGGCTATTCCCACTCGTTGGCATTGCGCTCTGATGGCACCCTGTGGTCCTGGGGCGAGAACGGCGCTGGCCAGTTGGGTGATGGAGCCACAACGAAACGCACGCAACCCGTTCAAGTATTGAGTGACACTGTGTCCATGGGTGCGGGCACCTCTCAGTCGTTCGCACTGCGCTCCGACGGTACCCTGTGGGCCTGGGGCGATAATTCCTACGGTCACTTGGGGGATGGAACCACGGCGAGGCGTCTTTCACCGGTGCAAACGCAAGGTGTGAGTGAGGTGGCCGCCATCGGTTCGGGTTATGGCTACTCGCTGATGGTGCGCTCAGACGGCACCGTGTGGGCATGGGGCTCCAACTCCGACGGTCAATTCGGGCATGGACCTGCCCAGTATTCGACCTTTCCACTTCGCTCCTTTCTCTACTGACGCGGCGCGGGTTCAAACACGGAGAACTGGTCATTGTCCGAGGACCCCTGAGGAACTCCGTGACAGTGACCGGCTCTCGGCTGGCACACCTCGCCAGTAGGTTTTCGTGCAGGAGCGATACTGGGGCGTCTGGTGGTGCTCGCCAAACGCAAACGCATAGGAGGGACAGGGGCACTGATACGTGCGCGGGAGGTGAATGGAACGATGGGGGAGAAGGCGGCCCGAGCCTTCGTCATGCTGGCGATGGTAGCGACGGGCAACACGGCGACGGGCATGGCGGCGGCGCTGCCCAAGTTGCCGGGAGCCGGGCAGGCGGCGGTGGTAGCCGAAGCACAGCTGGGCATCCGTTTCACGGCCCCAGCTCTGGCTCAGGTGGGATCGGTCGCCATCAATGCCGAGGGCGTTACCATCGCGCTGGCCCCCAACGCAGTCGCCATGGCGGCACGCGATAACTCGGGCGGCAAGGCGGGCGCGCAGGCTGCGCTGCCCAGCTCCGGTGGGCCGGGTGAATGGGTTGAGGCGAACGAGTCCATGTCCGAGAGCGCCCGGACCTATCAAGCCCAGAGGACGGGGGCGCCCAAGGGCTACGCCTACCGCGTCAAAGCTGCTTGCTCAGGCGCAGCACCAGTTCGCAGCCGCCAATGGAGCGCCTATCCGGTGGATCGTCGCTGAAGAGAAACTCGCAGGTGCACTCAAGAAGATGTTCCGGGATGCGCGCCTCCCGATTGAGGTCGTCCCTGTTCCCCCTGTTCCCCAACTCCGTGAGGAGTAGAGGTTCGATGATCGAGACCTATTACGCGGGCGCCTACTGGCTCGCCCGGCGTGAATCCGCTGAGGCATGTGCACGACGCGCGGAGCGTTTCTTCCAACTCCTGGGTCGCTGCGACCCGGCGTGGAGCTGCTGGTATGAGAAGGCAGATTCCTTCGAGGAGGCGCGCAAACTTCAGTTCGCCATGGACGCCGCGAGCTTCCAGAAGCTGTTTGCACAGAGAGAGAACCAGGTCGCTGCTGGCTTCTCATTCCACCTGTGGACGGGTGATAATCTGGAGGAGACCTCCCTCGTTGATGGCAATTGCGGCCATTCCTCCCTCCACCTTCCGTCCACCTGCGTGCTCAAGCCTTACGATGAGGGGCCGATCAGCGAGAGGGTGCTGACCGCTCCTGTCATGACCGAGGTGCTGCGCGCCATGGCCCTGACCTGGGAGCCAGAGTGGGGAGTGGTCACCTCACACCAGTACGACAGCCTCATCTCAGAGCAGGTCATGCCCGCAGGCACCTCGATGGGCTGGGTGATGTACTTCTCGCGGCTGCGCGGCACGGTGCCTCCACTGCCTGCTCCCGTGCGTATCGAGCCCTTGGAGGACAAGGGCCCCATCGTCATCCTCACTCCCGAGCGGTTCACCGCGTCCAACTCAGAGCACGTCGCGCTGGCCGCACGCGTCCACGAGCTGCTGGACTCGGCCGGGCTGCTGCGGAAGTCGCAGCCCTGGCCAGCAGGGTGACTGCATGGCCGTAGGGCTGTCGATCCCGCTCGTCAGTGCCCGCCGCCACTCCTCCTCCCCATTCTCCAAGTGACAGCCCCCTCACTGTACTCGTGGGCTTACGCCAGGAGACGATCCTTGAGCTTCCGCAACGTGTCTTGCTCAATCCCGCAGGCTTCGCGGAGGTAGGTCTCGACCGAGCCATGCCGCTTCATGAGGGTGCCGTGCACCTCCTCCAGGAAATCGGGGTGCGCCATCAGGATCAACCGCATGCGCTCCGACGAGACTTGAGCCAGCGTCAAGACCCGCATCACCTTGAGGAACTTCTCCAGGCGAGGCGCAAAGTAGTCATTGGTCCGCAGGTAGCCCTCCATCACCTCCTCGTAGCGGACGCCTGCCAGCCACTGAATCAGGGCCGCCAAGAAGCCAGTACGGTCCTTGCCCGCAGTGCAGTGGATCACCGCCGGGAGGTTCTGCTCCTCGGCAAGCAAGGTGAAGACCTCGCGAATGCGGGCTGTCTGCTCGAATGCGATGTGGTGGTAATAGGCTCTGCTGAACTCCCGGAACCGCTCGCCGCCGGTCTTCCCGAACAGGAAGCCGAGCAGCTTCCTGCGGCTGCCGTCCTGGGTCGCCTGCTCGTGGAGCGGGATGTTGACCACCCGGATCGACTCGTCCGGAAGGCGCAGCCGCCGCTTCTGGCGCTCCCCGGGAGAACGCAGATCGCAGATCAGCTGGATGCCGAGCCCGCGCAGCTTGACCCAGTCTTCCGCGTTCAGGCGGGACAGCTCGTCCGAGCGGAACAGCACACCGGTTCGCAACGTCCGTCCGTCCGCCGTCTTCAGGCCGCCAACGTCGCGGAAATTCGACAGCCTCTGGAAGGGATGAACAACCATGGCCCCCCGTCTCCCATCAACGCCCAGGGGAGACAAGTGGACTTGGTAGAGTGCGCTGAAACGGCGCTCGAAAGGCGAGGCATGGAACAGACGAAACCGCGCACGGGATTTCCCATCCTGGCCGTCCGCGAACTCCCCCCCGTGCTGGCGTTCTATCGTGACGTGCTGGGCGGCGAGGTGGTCTACCAGTTTCCGGAGGAGCAACCGGCCTATCTCTCGTTGCGCATCGGGGCCGCGGAGCTGGGGCTGGGCACTCACGCCAACCCTCCCCGTGGCCCGAGCCAGGTCTCCCTGTGGTTCTACGTCGACAGTGTCGATGAGACCGTCCAGAAGGCCATCGCCGTGGGAGCCCCCGTGACCGCCCCTCCCGAGAACCAGCCCTGGGGCGAGCGCATTGCCCGCCTTGTCGATCCGACGGGCATCGAGGTCATCGTCGCCGAGCCGATGGGCTCGTGAGCGATGGCTCCCGTGGACGGGGCTCCCACCCGCGCAGCGGAGCATCCCGGCCCAAGACGATAAAGGGCGCCCAATGGTAGGGATGGGGCTGGGTGGCACGCAGCCCGCGCATGGCCTCGCGCATGGCGGTGGCCCGTCCCCGCCCCGCCAGCAGGTTGCGGTAGTAGGCCTCCATCAGCTGCTGGGTGGAGTCGTCGTTCACCTTCCACAAGCTCATCACCACGGTCTCCGCCCCCGCCACGATGAAGGCGCGGCGCAGCCCGTAGACCCCCTGCCCCAGCCGGACGTCGCCCCGGCCCGTGTCACAGGCGGACAGGACGACCAGCTGCGTGCCCCACAGGTTGAGGCCCGCCAGTTCCAGCGCGGTCACGAGCGAGCTGTCCAACGGAGAGGGGATTCCGCTGGAGGCGCCAGACACCGGAGCGCTTGCCCCCGCGAAGAAGAGACCGGAGCGCAGCAGCGGATCCGGCGGGCTCTCGGCGAACACGTCTTCGCCCAAAGCGCCAAAGTGGCCCACGGCGCGGGACTGTGAAGGCCCGGAGACATCTTCCAAGAAGAAGCCATGGGTCGCCAGGTGGAGAATGCCGGGGGCCTCCGGCAGGTGCAGCAGGCGTTCCTTGGTGGCCTCGGGGCCCAGGAAGAGCTTGGCATGGGGAAGCAGCCGCTGGATGGCCTCCGCTTCCTGGCGGGTGCCGGGCAGTGGGCCGAGCGCCACCCCCCGCGCGCCAGAACGCTCGGTCTGTGCGGAAGCCCCTGCCACGGAGAAGGGCTGGGCGGAAGGCGCGGCACTGAAATCCGGATCCGCCAGGACAACGATGGAAGTGGCCGGGGCCGTCTTCTGGGGACGGGGCAGCAGATCCTTCCCGGAGGTGACGGAGGTAAAGTCGAAGGCGTCCACCAAGAACCGGTGGCCATCGTGCAAGGCGGCGAAAGGCACCAATCCCAGCTGGCCATCCGGTGAGAGGAAAAGACGGTGCGCCTTTCCCAGCAACGGCAACAGCGGCTGGAACACAAGCTGGTAGAGCGCCTGGGCATGCGGTTGAAAGTCCGCATCCCGGCTCGCCAGGGCATCCCGCAGGCGAGCAGCAACGGAGTCAATGGGCCCGGCGGGTCCCAGATCACAGACCCGGATGGTGGCGTCCGGCAAGAGCACCAAAGCCAGGTAGCGCATCGGGTGGGCCTGTTGGCTCATGGAGATGCCGGACTTGGGCACGAGCGGGCGGTCCTCATAGGCAATGAACTCGATGAGGGCCCCCTCCTGGGGCAAGGCCGCGGCGACGCGGCCGGTGATGCGGGAAAGCGGTGGCAGCGCGGCCAGCGCGCGCAGGGGGGCGGAGCGCTTGGCCAGCTCGGCTTCGAGGGCATTGCCCTGCCCGGCGAGTTCCTGGAGCCGGCGTTGGTAGGCCGTAGACGAGAGCGAGCCAGGACCGTGAAGCGAGAGGGTGGCCAGCTGATTGCGCAGCCCTCGCAGCCGCGAGAAGGTCCCCTGTTCCTCAGGGCCCAGGCTCCGGTAGACGGCACGGGAAATACCGGCCGTCTCCTCCGCGGAACGTCCCTTGAGCAGCAGGGCCGCACCCAGGGCCAGCTCCCTCACTTGAGCATTGTCTGGATAGGCGCGTACCAACGAATAGAGCCGCTCCTCGTTGATGCGCAGATACTGGAGAAAGCTGGCCAGGCGCGCTTCGGAAAAGTCGAGTGCCTCATTGCGCAGGCGCAATTCGGAGATGGCGAACGCGCGCGCGAAAAGGGGAACGGCCACACTCACACGGCGCTGAGCCAGCTTGAGCACAGCGAGATCATTGAGGGAGGAGGCCACCTCGGGATGGCCCTTGCCAAGGGCTTTTTCCTGAATGGCGAGTGAGCGCTCGAACAGGGACTCGGCCTGGTCATACCGGCCCTGCTCCCGGTAGATGCTGGCGAGGATGTTGAGCGAGGCGGCCACCTCGGGATGATTCTTGCCAAGGGCCGCTTCCGCCACGGCGAGCGCGCGTTGGCACAGCGGCTCTGCCCGGTCATACATCCCCTGCTCCCAGAAGAGCGAAGCCAGGTTGCTGAGCGCCTGGGCAACGTTGAGATGATTCCCGCCAAAGGTCTCTTCCATGATGGCGAGCGCACGCGCGTACAGGAGTTCGGCCTGGCTGTACAACCCTTGGGATTTGTAGACATTGGCAAGGTTGTTAAGGAACTGGCCCGTGGTGCGGTGATGCTTGCCAAGAACCTCTTCCGCCACGGCGAGTGCGCGCTCGTACAGGGGCCCCGCCCGGCCATACATCCCCTGCTCGAAATAGAGGGATGCGAGGTTATTGAGCAAGGCGGCAGTGGCGGGATGGCTCCCGCCAAGGACCTCTTCCCGGATGGCAATCGCGCGGACATACAGCGGCTCGGCCCGGCCGTACATCCCCTGGGCCCGGAAGAGGTTGGCCAGGGTATTGAGTGATTGGGCCACGTCGAGATGGTTCTTGCCGAGGGCCGCCTCCCGGATGGCGAGCCCACGCTCGCAGAGCGGCGCCGCCCGGTCATAGAACCCTTGAACCTTGTAGAGGGTCGCCAGGGCGTTGAGCGACTGGGCAACGCTGAGATGGTGCTTGCCGAGGGCCGCTTCTTGGATGGCGAGCCCCCGCTGGAGCAGTGGCTCGGCCCGGACAAAGTCCCCCTGCACCTGGTGCAACTCGCCGAGCAGGTTCAGGGCATTGGCGGTCTCGGGGTGCAGACCTCCGAGCAGCGCCTCCCTCAGCGCGAGGGCACGCGCTGCTTGCACGGCGGCCTCGGCGTATTTGCCTGCCGCCTGGAGCGCTTTCGCCCCGTCATAGGCCGTCTGCGACTCCTGCAACCGCGCATCGGAGGGTGTCCCCTCCCCGGCCGCTGCTCCAACGGAGCAACACAGGAGTGCCACCGTCATCCACCGCATCCATCGGGAAACCTGCCATTCACAGTCTCTGTGCCGGCGCATGCTGCGGACACTGCTCCTTTCGGTGGGAGGCGCTCACCCCAGAAGGGACTCCTGGGATGAGCATGCTGCGCTCAACTCACGGGCCGTTGAACTTCGTCACGAACGCGTCGTGTCCCCCGCCCGGACCGTAGACGTTCGCCGGGAAGTCGGCCGAGTAGGTGCTGCCCGTCACGAACGCCGCGCCCGACGTGTTCACCGCGATGCCCGAGCCCACGTCCGAGCTGTTCCCGCCCAGATAGGTCGAATACGTGTAGGCATTGAACGTCGCGGTCAACTGCACCACGAAGGCGTTGGAATCCGGCGGGGCAAACCGCTGGTAGGCGAGGTTCGTCGTGGGGAAGTTGGCCGAGGAGGTGTAGCCGGTGATGTAGGCGACGCCCGTGCTGCTCACCGCGATGGCCGCGCCGGACTCTGCGGCGTTTCCGCCGATGTACGTGGCGTAGATGCGGGCGCCCGTGGTGCCGAACTTCACCGCGAAGGCATCTCCCGCGCCTCCCGGCGCGAACTGGACAGCGCTGGTGGTAACCGGGAAGCTCTGGATGCCATTGAGCGCGGCCGTGGAGCCGGTGACGTAGGCATTGCCCGAGGGGTCCACGGCGATGGCATTGCCAGAATCAAACGTATTCCCACCCAGATACGTCGAATAGACCAGGGCGGAGCCCGTCGCGTTCAGCTTCGTGATGAAGGCATCCTGGGGGCCCTTCAGGAAGGCCTGGAAGGCGCTGGCGATCGGGAAGTTGGCCGAATCGGTGGTGCCCGTGACGTAGGCATTGCCAGACCTGTCGATGGCGATGCCATGGGCCCGGTCGACCCCCGTGCCGCCAAAGGCCAGGGCGTAGATGAACGCCGTGCCCGTGGGGTTGATCTTCCCCACGGCCACATCGATGCCCGGAATACCATTGTTGACGCTTCCGGTCACATACGCGTTGCCCGCGGTGTCCACGGCAACGCCCGAAAGCTCATCCCAGCCGAGGGTGACGGAGTAGACCAGCGCGTTCCCCGCCGGGTTCACCTTGAAGAGGGCCGGCCCTGCGCTCAGGGTTCCCACCACATAGGCATTGCCCGCGCTGTCCACGGCGATGCCCCGGCTCTGCGTGCCAGGAATGTACGTGAAGTACAGGTTGGTGCCCGTGGGGCTCATCTTCGCGACGAAGACGTTGGGGACCCCACCGAAGGTGGTGGTCGTCCCCGTGATATAGGAATTGCCCGCGGTGTCCACGGCGATCGCGTTGCCGAACTCCTCGCCGGAGAACCCCAGATACGTCGAGTACCCAAGGCTCGCGATCCGCTGCTTCGCCGTGGCCAGCTGGCTGTCCCGCACCTGGTGGAGCGTCCCATGCTCCGTGGGGAGCAAGTCGTAGGTGCCGGTGTCTTCACCCGCGCAGCCAGACATCAGTGCAACCACAGCAAAAAGATTCAAAGCAACTGGCGACCGAAACATACGTCTCCTTGGCTGGCGAGAAAGAGGAACTCGCACCGCCAGTGAGGAGCCGCCGCGCCAGAAAATGATGCAGAGAATTTATAGGCTTTTGAACAAACCGGAATTCCGGACACATCCACGAAAACGGAGGATGTGCAGACGCGCCTCGCTCAAGACTTCGGCTGAAGCATGTCCGGCGGGAAGGTGCTAGCGTCGCTGGGGTTGAGGCCCGCCTTCACCAGATCCTTCAGGTACTGGCTGTTGGCCTCGCATGCCAGCGGACCTGCGCGACCTTCGTGCCTTCTGTCTGGCCGTGGACCACGGCTCGCTCACCGCCACGGCGCGGCTGCTCCGTGAGACCAAGGGCTCGGTGAGCCGGAGACTCACCCGCCTGGAATCAAGCCTCGGTGTTTCGCTGGTCCGCCGCAGCCCCCGGCTCGTGCAACTTACGGAGGATGGCGTCCTCTACCGGCAGCGTGTCGGGCAGGCGCTCGAACTGCTCGAGGACGCAACGGATGCACTCATCGAAACACGGGGGCACCCGCGCGGGCGGATTCGCGTCACGGCTCCGCCAGACTTCGCCAACACCCTGGAGTTGCTGCTGACCGACCGGGAGCTCGATTTTGATGCACATCAATTGGATGTCGCGCTTCGAATGGCCCCGGCCCTTCGCGACTCTTCGCTGATCGCCCATCGGCTTCTCGATGTGCGGATGGGCTTTGTCGCCTCCCCGGCGTACCTCGAACGGGAGGGCTCTCCGCGCCACCTGGCGGACCTCGCGAAGCATCGCGTCCTGATGATGCGTCACGACAACGGTCCCGGCGGCATTCGCCTCACGCCAAGCGTCGTGGCGCAAGACGGTGCGTTCCTCCGTTCCCTGGCCTTGGCGGGAACGGGGATTGCCTTCCTCCCCCTGGCCGTGGCCGAGCCGGACCTGGAACAGGGCCGGCTGGTCCGGCTGATGCCAGAGCAGGACAGTGGGCACCGGTTTGCCTTGTATCTGCTGCATCCGGCTGCCCCCCTGGTCCCCGCCAGGATCCGCGCGTTCCGCGACTTCATGGCCCAGGAATTCCGCAGCCCGGGCCGCTCCAGGTAGCGCCGCGCGTCCGTTTCCCGGGGCACTCAGCCTTCGGCGCCAGGGGTGCTGAGCGGCCGCCGCTGGTGCTGGGCCTGGTGCTGCGGGAACATGGCCACGAAGAACTCCGACCAGCCTCCCATGCGCACCCGGACCACGTCGTACTTCTCCGGCTCCAGCGCCGCCTGCTTGAACGTCTCGGGATTGGCGCAGGTGATGGTGAGGACGTTGGAGCCGTGCCCCTGGGCGAACGCGGCCAGCACCCGCTCCAGCGATTCCACCGGGAAGTCCTCGCGGATGTTGAAGTCCGTGGGGGCGCCGCTCGTGTAGGACTCGACGCCCTTCCCCGTGTAGCCGGAGAGCGCCTGGAGCATGGCCACCTCCTGATGGTTCACGGGCTGGTCCGCGAAGCTGGGCGAGGGGCTCAGGTCCGAGGCCAGCGTCTCCCCGAGCCGCCGGCCATCCGCAGAGGCCCCGCAGGTGGCGCCGAACTCGACGTAGTTCTCGAAGGTCCCCGCGCCGGGCTGCACCTGGAAGCCGCCAAAAGGCTTCTCCGGCGTCCCGAGCCGCTGGGCCAGGGCTACCATCTTCGCGGCCGTCGGCTCGGCCGGCTCGGTGAAGACCCGCACCGCCGTCTCCGCCACACGCTGGAGGAGGTCGCTGCCGAAGCGATCCACCTCTTCATTGCCGCGGCCGTACCGGGGCAGCGCCAGGGCCACCCGGCGCAGCTCCTGGAAGCGCTCGGACTTGGCCTCGATGCGGGCCTGCCCCGCCAGGGTGCTGATGAAGGGCTCGTCCATCGTGAAGCCCCAGTCACAGATGAGCGCCTCCACCAGCTCCGGGAGCGACGTCACCGCGGTGTCCGGCTCGAACACCATCTTCCGGATGGCGTACAGCGAGTTGATCACCGTGGACAGGCCCGTGAAGCACGGGGCGACCATGTTGTAGCGCGCACCGCCTTCGTAGAGGTCCAACCCCTTGTCGATGCAGTCGTCGATGAACATCGACAGCAGCGGGGAGGGGCACACGGCACTCATCGTGCCGAACACGGCCACCAGCCCGTCCACCTGCTTGGCGTACATCCAGCTCAGGTGCTGGAAGAAGATCTCCTGGAGCTGCTCGAAGCTGCGGATCTCCGTGGGCGGGGGCGAGGTGAAGGACACCCGCTGGCCGCGGAAGTACATGGGGCCCGCCGTGCTCCAGCTCTTGCCCTGGTTGAGCGCGGCCTCCAGCGGCGTGACGGCCGTCATCCCCCCCAGGGTGAACCAGTTCTGGCCGACGATCTGCGGCTCGTAGCAACCATCGCACGCGTAGTCGCGGGCAGCCTGGAGCACCACCTCGCTGCGCCACGCGCGTCCGGCCTTCTGCGCCACGGGCGTGAAGGCCGTGAGCTGGGTGCCCTGCCCCACGCCATCCCCGCTGTGGAGCAGCCCGGGGATGATCTTCTCGTCGCTGAGCAGAATCGGGTGGGCTCCACCGCTGAGCAGGGCGAGCGCCGCCTCGTGCAGGTACTCGGCGGGGATGTCCTTGCGCACGCGCAACGAGAGGCACGGCGCGTTGAGCGGCAGCCGCCGGGCCGCGCGCAGGCAGAACAGCGTGATTTTGTTGTACGCGGGCTTGCCCTCGCCGGGAGAGCCGTCCGCCACGGTGCCGCCCACCGTCACCTGCTGGATCCACTGGTTGTTCGCGGCGCCCTGGGGGTAATTGCCGCTCATACCCCCCATGGCCAGGTTGCCGAAGGGCTGGTGGTCCTCGACGAACTGGCGGTTGAGCTGCACCTTCTCGCCCAGCTTGATCCAGAAGCAGTCGATGATCTCCTGCGCCTGCTCGTCATCGAGGGTGCCCGCGGCCACATCCCGCTCGTAGAAGGGGAAGAGCATCTGATCCAGCCGGCCAATGGCGGTGGGCTCCCCCACCAGGTGCAGGCACGAGTGCAGCGTGAAGAGGAGCTGGGTGGCCTCGAGCAGCGTCTGGGGCCGCTCGGTGGACAGCCGCTTCATCCGCTCCTGGATCTTCAGCAGGTTGTCCCGCTCGGGGCGCTGCCCGGACGGCAGGCCTTCGGCCAGCTTGCCCGCGAGGGCCGCGTAGGCCACGCAGTGGTCCCGGACACCTTCGAGCGCGAGCAGGACCCCCCGGTAGAACTGGCGCTTGGTCTCGCCGGTGGCTGTGTCGTGGCGGGCCTGCACCTCGGCCATCAGGCCGCCGAGGCCGCTGTCCAGCGCCCGCTGGAAGCCGGGCACCAGGTGGCCCACGCCGGAGGCATGGCTCAGCCCGGCGAAGAAGTTGCCGATCTGCTCCTCCTGCCGGGCGTAGTCGATGACGTAGCGGCCCTGGCCGAGCCCCAGGTTGGGCAGCGCGCCGACAATGAGCTCCACGGGGTGGATGCGGTAGGTGTCCGCGCCGTTGATCCAGTTGCCCTGCGCGTCCTGGCGCCGGCCCCGGAAACCATAGGCCTCGCTGGCGAAGACGCTCCCCAGGCTGACCTTGATGGCCCACCCCATGCGCTCGACGACGGAGAGCCCCATCACCTCCCGGGCCTTCGCGGGCCCATACTGGCGCGCCACGTAGGCACACAGGTGCTCCAGCTCCTGCTGCGCCCGGCTGAAGTACCAGTTGTCCTGCCACCGGGCGAAGGCGTCCGAGAGCAGCTGCAGCACCCGGTTGGACGGGGGCAGGTGCGTCCGGCGCTTCTCGCCGCTCATCGTGGCCATCTGGAACAGGTAGTTCTTGTGGTTGTAATGCATGTACCCGTTGGACGAGGACACGTCGAAGTGCCGGTCCAGGCGGGTCCAGTCCACACCCGGGAAGCGCTTCCAGTTCTGCGTCTCGTGGGACTGGAGCGGCACGGGCTCCAGGTTGAGGTCCGTCTGGCTGGGGATGTAATAGAAGCCACCCAGGTTGGAGCGGACCTCCGAGAGGAGCCGGTCCCGCATAAAGCCGGGCTTGTCGCCAATCTGCTGCATCATGATGGTTTCGAGCGCGCGGACGCTCCGCGCATACCCGGCGAAGTAGATGCCCGCCTCATCGCGGAGGTTGGCGCCCTTGGCGCGCAGCTCCGCGCTCTCCACCGTGTTCGCGTGGCCGAAGGGCAATCCCAGCCGGAGCACCTGCTGGGTGTTGCCCTGCTCGTCCTGGACACGGGCGCTCTTGATGTGGCTGCGGCTGTCCTGCGTGGGAATGAGGATGTCCGCCGTGGTGCGCCCCACGAGGTCCTCGACCTGCTGGGGGCTCATGTCGAGAATGTGCTCCCAGTTGATCTCGAAGCGCTGCGCGATGACGAACGAGGCGCCCATGTGCACGGGGTCCTCGAACCCGACGAGCGTCTGCTCTTGAATGGAGACGGGGTCCGACGGGTTGTTGAGGTTCTCGGAGAAGCGGCAGCCGAGCACCTTGCCGCCGCGCTTGTCCGGGCGCGTGGACTTGGTCGCGGCCTTCTGGTGGTCCATCGGGCCAGAGCGCATGCACTGCTCCTCGTCCTCCAGCCGCTTGCGGATGAAGGCGAAGACCGCATCGCAGTGGGTCTCTTCGTCGGACTTGATGTGAAACCAGAGGTCGCCCTGGGAATCGACGAATGTCCCATGCGAGCGCGCGAACACAGCGGACCGGGAGGCCGGGGACTCCGGCGCGGGGAAGGCCAGCTTCATCCCCTCGGGCGGCTCGGTGCCCTCCTCGGCGCACCACTCCTGCCAGAGCCGGAAGCCCACCCCCACGATGGCGGAGGTGTTGGCGCTCCCATAATGGGTATGGATCTCCTCGCGGACGTCTTTCATCAACCGCTGGAGCACCGCCTTGGTCACCGGCTTGCCGGTTCCCTGGGGCACGCGCCAGAACGTGGCGAAGACGGCATACGGCGAGGGATAAACCAAGCCCCGCTGAACCAATGACCAGAGATCATGGCTGAGCTGGTTTCCCTGACGGGTGGACAGAGACTTCGCGGACTGGTGCGCTTGAGCCAAGACAGACGGCGTTCTCATGTAGGCCTCACGGATGGACACGTGGGGCCTGAACGCTGTCAAGCCCCCCCCTGGCTCCCCTTCTACCAGATTTTCACCCGCAGTGTCACCGCCCAGGCTCGAAAGCCAGACATCTAGAACGCCGAAGCCCCTCCAGGAAGCCCCAGGGCACGCTGGATGGCCACCTCGACAGGGGAAGCGCCGCCGTCCTTCCGGGATAGGTCCAGAGGATGCCGGGGAAGGAGGGGGGGCTGGGCCATGAACCGCGGTTGTGAGCCGCGATGGGGCTGCGCGGAATGAACGAGGAATGGGTGGCAAAGATAGACCGTGCCCGCCTCCCCCGTGGCCAGTGCTTCCGGGCACCCGGCGGTTTCATTGAACCCATTCGCGGCCAACTCTCGCAACGAGAGGCCGTCCTCTCCCGCAGGCGCCAGCATGCGGGCCGTGTGAAGGTGCGAGCCCACCCGGAGGCGGGTGGGCGCATCGGCCTCGCTCACATCCGAGAACAAGAACAGCATCAACAGCGCACGCCCTTTGGACGTGACGTTCGCCCGCCACGACATGAAGTCCGGGTTCTCCCATCCGAAGCTCACATCGATGTGCCAGCCCGCATCTCCCGGATCGTCCGGAGAGGGAAAGCGCACGGGAAACGTCCCCATGCTGCGGCAAGGCAGCCAGCGGCCTTCTCCCACGAGCTGATCAAACGCCGCATGCAAGACCGCCGTGCTGGCGGCATCCATGAAGGGCTGCTGCGTATACATGCCCAGCCGGATGACCGGCCGGTTCCAGGTGCTTGGCTGGGTGGGATCGCAACGCGTGTCCCGCCAGAGGATCGCCCGCGCCTCGTCCGCCAAGTGGCTCGGAAAGGCATGGTCCACCCGGACGAACCCTTCCTGAATGAACCGCTCGATTTGCTCGCCGGTCAGAGTTCCCGGCTTCTTGCCATCATTCGGCATGTGCTCCTCCCTCCACGAGCCCCCGCACGGTGGCCGCAGCCTTGCGCAGGTCCTCCTCGAAATGGACGCGGGCCTGAGCCCGGGCCCGCTCATCCGGCATGCGCAGGAGCGCCGAGGGATGGAACGTCGCCATCCACGCCTTCGCCCAGGGCGTCTCGAAAATCTGTCCCCGGCTCAGGTTAATGCGGAAGCCCGGCCCCAGGAAGGACTGGGCCGCCGTGGCTCCCAGGCAGACGATCATCTTCGGCTTCACCTGCGCCACCTCCGCGTCCAGCCAAGCCTTGCACGCGAGCACCTCGCGCCGGCCGGGTTTCGCGTGCAGCCGTTGCTTCTCGTCCCCCGTCCACCCGAAGTGCTTCACCGCGTTGGTGACGTAGAGCTCCTCGCGCTTCAGCCCTACCCCTGCGAGCACCTCGTCCAGGAGCTGGCCCGCCGGACCGAGGAACGGCTTTCCCTCCCGGTCCTCCGTGTCCCCCGGCTGCTCGCCCACGAGCATCAGCCGCGCCCCCACGCGCCCTTCGCCGAACACCGTGCGCGTGGCCCGCTCGTGCAGGGGACAGGCCCGGCACCCCTGCGCGGCCTGGGCCAGGGAGGCGAGGTCTCGCTGTCCGGGCAGAAAGAGGCTGGCGGCGGACACCTCGATGCGCGGCTGGACCATGCGCTCCGTGCGCTCCGGCGCCTGGCGCACCAGCTCTGGAATGAGCCGGGCCTCGGGCAGCGTCGCCCAGTGCTTCTTCGGCATCTCCGCGCGCATGGCCCTCACGTTAAGCCGCGCGGGATTGAAGACCGAGGCGTAATACGTCCCCCACATCTCCTCCAGGACGTCCGCCTCGGGCGCCTCCGAGCGTGGAACTCCCGGCCCAAACGTGAGCCGCTCCAGGTCCCAGGACACGCTCGCTTCCGGCGTGAGGATGCTCCAGCGCATGGCGGGAAAGCGCCGCGCGAAGAAGGGCGCCACGTACCGGACGATGAGGTGCTCCGGCCGGTGCCACGCGATGAAGTACTCCTCGCCCTCCCGCTCCACCCTCCGGAAGCGCACGAACGCCTTCATCTTGTGCGCGTCGCGCTGCACCGCCTTGGAGAGCATGAGCACCGGGTACACATCCGGGTCGCTCTCCACCTCCAAGAGCTTGCGCTCGCCGTGGGTGAGCCGCCACAGCACCCGGTAGAGCAGGCTCCAGCGGTCGGGCGAGCGGTGGCAGGCGGCCCGCTCCGCGAGTTCCAGGAACGCTGGAGGCACGGTTAGCCCCGTCCCGGGAGCGCTCGCCGGCACCGCCTCGGGCGCAAGCAGAGAGCCCTGCCGCCCCTGCTCCTCCGTGAAGTGGACCTGCCCGGGGGGAATGCCCCGCGCGAGCAGCCCCCGTGCCGCCGCGCGGAAGGACTCCAGGTCCCCGCCCACCTCCACCCGCATCAGAGTTCTCCCGTGAGCGCCTCTTGCGCGGAGGTGAACAGGGAGAGCTGCGTGGCGGGCGCCTTCACCCGCTCGGAGAGATACGCCGAGTCCAACAGCCCCGTGGGCCGGTGGTCCGCCGTCTGGATGAAGGGCTTCACGCGCGTGAGCGGCACCCGCAGCCGCGCCAGGTCCGCGAGCGTCACGCGGTGCCACCGACGGATGCGGAGCAGCCGGTCCACCGTGCGCACCCCCATCCCCGGCACCCTGAGCAAGATCTCACGCGGTGCCCGGTTCACATCCACCGGGAACAGCTCGCGCCGGCGCAACGCCCAGGCCAGCTTGGGATCCATCTCCAGCGACAGGTCCGGAGCCTCGGACGGCGCGAGCTCGTCCACACGGAAGCCATAGAAGCGCAGGAGCCAGTCCGCCTGGTACAGCCGGTGCTCGCGCACGAGCGGCGGGGACTTCGCGGGCAGCCGCGCGTCCACGATGGGAATGGGGCTGTAGGCCGAGTAGTACACGCGCTTGAGCCCGAAGCGCGAATAGAGTCGGCTCGCGGTGTCGAGGATGGTGGCATCCGGCGTGGGCGTGGCGCCGACGATCATCTGCGTGCTCTGTCCCGCCGGGGCGAACTTCGGGGCCTTGGGGCTCTCCTTCCGCTCGGCCTTCGACTGCTCCACCCGCGTGGAGATCTCCTTCATCGTCTCGCCCGTGACGGCGAAGCTCTTCTCCGGCGCGAGCTTGCGCAGGTCCCCGTCCGTCGGCAGCTCGATGTTGGCGCTCAGCCGGTCCGCGTACCGGCCTGCCTCGTCGATCAGCTCCTTGGACGCGCCCGGCACCGCCTTGAGGTGGATGTAGCCCTGGAACAGGTGCACCTCGCGCAGGGAGCGCGCCACCTCGATGAGCTGCTCCATCGTGTAGTCCGGGCTCTTGATGACCCCGGAGCTCAGGAACAGGCCCTCGATGTAGTTGCGCTTGTAGAAGTCGAGCGTGAGCAGCACCACCTCCGCCGGGGTGAAGCGCGCACGGGCCGTGTCACTGGAGATGCGGTTGATGCAGTACTGGCAATCGTAGATGCAGAGGTTGGTGAGCAGGATCTTCAGCAACGACACGCACCGGCCATCCGGCGTGTAGCTGTGGCAGATACCCATGCCCTCGACGCTGCCGAGTCCCTCCTTTGAAGCCTTGCGCTTGCCGCCGCTGCTCGAACACGAGGCGTCGTACTTGGCCGCATCGGCGAGAATCTCCAGCTTCTTGCGCACGTCCATGGGCGGATCCTACGCACCGTCCCTGACTCCGGAGAGCACGCGCGGCGCGTGGATCAGCAGGCAGGCGGACATCCGGTGGCGTGACGGACCGCAGCCCGGCGAGCCAGTCATCCGCCTTCCGGGCCAGGAATGACGGCGGTGGTGTAGAGCGAGTGCAGGCTCCAACCGAGCGTCTCGTAAAGGGCGCGTCCATCCGTCGTGGCCACCAGCAGGCCTTGACGGCCTCCCTGGGCCCGCGCGGCGGCTTCCAGGGCCAGGAGCAGGGCCCGCGCCAGGCCCCGGCGGCGATGCCCGGGCTCCGTGGCGATCCGGTCATAAATGATGACGTCGCCCACACAGACCATCCGGCCGCAGGCCGCCTCCTGGCCATCGGCGGTGGTGATCCGCGCCACCGTCGTTGGCGCACCACCGGCCAGTTCCAGCGCATAGCCCGCGGGGAGCGGGGCGTTACCCCGCATGGGCCCGTCACAGCGCATCATGAAACCCGGCGGGCGGATCTCCCATGCCGGCGGCAGCCCAGGACGCACCACCTCCGCGGGAGCACAGACCTTCAGGAAGCACCAGGGCGCGTCGATCTCCTGGGCCCGCCGCGTCACCTCCTCGGACCACCGCGCGTACACGTAGCGCACCCGCTGGTCAGGCAGACCAACATCGACCCGCAGCGACTCTCCCTCACGCACGGGCGGAGGCGTGCCCCGCGTCAGGGTCCAGCCGTTCACCCAGATCTCGACGAGCGCGGGATCGGCACGCAGGGAGGCTTCGTGAGCCGTCATGGACGGCGAGTCTGAACCGCCCGGGCAGCCGGGACAATGCTCAACGCAAGGAGCCCTCCAGGTGGACCTCGCCCTCCTCCGCGGAGACGCGGAAGGCGATGGCCTCCTCCTGCCGTGCGGTCTGGAACCGCACCCGCGAGGGCAGGTACAGGGGACGCCGGAACTCGCAGGTCAGCGTGAGGGCAGGTGCCTCCCCAGCCTCCCCCATCTCCGCCAGGCACCGGCTCAGCGTCCACATGCCATGGGCGATGGCACGCGGGAACCCGAAGGGGCGCGCGGCAAGCGCCGAGAGGTGGATGGGGTTGTAGTCCCCCGAGGCCCGGGCATAACGCCGCCCCATGCCTGCGGGCACCGTCCAGCGGGCGGGCCGGCTGTCTCGAAACGCGGTTCCCTCCTCCTCGGGGGCCTTTCGGCCCTTGCGCGAGGACTCCCCTCCCGGCAGCCGGCGAAGCATGGTGGTGACGGCTTCCCAGACCCGTACTCCGTCCACGTCCACGTGGGTCGACAAATCGAGTTCCCGGCCGAGGCGCACCTCGCGCTGCCCTTCCAGGAAGCAGGAGATCGCCAGCGGCGCATCGTCTGGCAACCGGCGCAGCTGCCGGATGACGTTGCGGATGTGAATCATCCCCAGCAACCGGTAGGGAAACTCCGGGCGGTTGAGCAGGGCCATGTGCAGGGGCGTGGCCAGCACCTGGGGATAGGTGGCGGGCAAGAAGCCATCGGCCTCGAAGCCACAGACGGCGCGATAGCGCGCGAGCCGCTGGGGCTCGGCCACCACGTGCCGCACGCGCACTTCCAGCCGGGGCACCTCGGCGGCCCGGGCGGGTTTCCGGGCCACGGCGGCGCGCACCAGCTGAACACCGAGCGAGGGCAATGCGTCGAGTTCGAGCGAGACGGGCAGAGACATGCCGCAGCCCTTATCAAGGATGAGGGCCCCGCTCGCATGGAAAGAGCCCAGTAAGCATCCGCGGGTGCTCCATGTCTTGCTGCATCGCGGCAGGGCCGGATGGCTTGAGTCCGGATGTCCAGTTCGCGGCAGCCGCCCGGACTTCGCGCCTGCCCTGCCAGAGGGCAGGTAGGATCCCCCAACAATGGCTCTCGACCCTTCCGGCGCGAAGACCCTGATCCAGGTTCAGAAGCGGAGCTATCTCACCGGGGCGGTTTACTTGCTCTGTGGTCTGGCTTTCCACTGCCTGGTGTCGGGGACGTGGCCTCCCGGGCTCGTGGTGAGCGAACTCGTCCTCGCGGGGCTCTTCGTCCTGCTGGGCATCAGCATTGGCGTGAAGGGGTTTTCCCCCGTTCACGTGGGAGTGATTGGGGGATGTCTGGGCCTGGTGGCCGCCGTGCTCTTCATTCACTGGAGCGGCGGACCGCTCAGCCCATACATTCACATGCTCGGCGCCCTGCCCTTCATGTTGGCCCTGTTCACCCCGGGCAGCAGCCAGCCCACGCTCGTGAGTGGAGGGGCCTCGCTCCTCTCGTTGTCGCTCGTGAGTGCGCTCAGCGGCATGCCGCCCCGGCAGATGGTGCTCCAGGCCTTCTCGAGCCTGGTGGTCCTGGCGTTGGCGTTCTCCGGCTCCCGCGTGTACCAGCGCTTCATCCACGCGCAGAGCGAGGCCCACCAGGCACGGCTCCAGGCGGTGGAGCAGCTCGCGGAGAGCGAGCGGCTGCGGGGCCGCGCCGAGCGGGAGCGCGCCGAGGTGGAGCGCCTGGTGCTCATGGGGCAGTTGGCCGCCGGGGTTGCTCACGAGGTGAACAATCCCCTGGCCTTCGTGATGGCCAACCTGAGCTTCCTGGAGCGGCAGACGGGCCGCCAGGGCCCTCCCCTGGACCGGGAGGAGCTCAAGAGCGTGCTGCGCGAGACGCAAGAGGGGCTGCTGCGCATCCAGCAGATCATCAAGGACCTGAAGGACTTCTCGCGGGCAGGGGTCCTGGACGACGAGAAGCGGGGGCCGCTGGAGGAGGCCTTGCGCGAGGCGAGCCGCCTGGCCTCCGTGCGGCTGGGAGGGAGCGGTCACGTGGAGCTGGTGCTCGACCCCGGCTTGCCCGAGGTGAGGCTGAGCCAGCGGCATGTGGTGCAGGTGATGGTGAACCTGCTGCTCAACGCCACGGACGCGGTGGAGCAAGCACAGCCCCCCCGCCAGCCCCAGATCTCGGTGCGGGCACGGCGGGAGGAGGGGGGCGTGAGCTTGTGGGTGGAGGACAACGGACCGGGCATTCCCCCCGAGGTGCTGCCCCGGATCTTCGAGTCCTTCTTCACCACCAAACCTCCCGGCAAGGGCACGGGGTTGGGACTCGCCCTGTGCAAGGATTACGTCACGCGGGCTGGCGGCACCCTGCACGCGGAGAACCGCGCCGAGGGGGGCGCCCGCTTCATCCTGTGGCTGCCCCGGGCCTCGGCCTCCGAGGCAGCCGCCTGAGCCCTGGCATTCGTTGCCGCCCTTCCGGCCCCAGGTGTAGACCTGCCTTATGAGCGCCAGTGCCCCCAGTCCCGCCGCAGCCCCTTCTCCCCCTTACTTGGTGCGAACGTCCCGGCTCGTCCTGCGGTGCCTGGAGCCGGAGGATGCCGTCCGTCGCCAGGAGGCGGTGGACTCCAGCGGGGCGCACCTGGACTTCATGTTTCGCCGCCCCGACGGCCGCCCGATTCCCCTGGAGACCCACGTCGCGGCCGTGCGGAAGAGCCGCGGCAGCTTCGATCTGGATCAAGACCGCTTCTACGGCGTCTTCGAGCCCAGCACCGGGCGCATGCTGGGCGAGACCGGCCTGCTCCGGCGCGCCGGCATCGGGGCCCTGGAGCTGTCCTACTGGCTGCGCCGGGATGCGGCCGGTCAAGGCTTCGCCACCGAGATGGCCTCTGCCCTGGTCAAGACCGCCTTCGAGCGCGATCAGGTGAAGCGCATGGATGTGATGTGCACGCCGGACAACGTGCGCAGCGCCGCGGTGGCCCGCCGCCTGGGGTTCACCTTTGAAGGGCGGCTGCGCGACCGGCAGCTCGCGCCCTACCACGAGAGGGGGGACCTGCTGTGTTTCACCCTCCTGGCTTCCGAATATCCCCACTCCCCCGCGCGCCAGCTTCCCCTTCAGTGCTTCGACTTCCTCGGGCAGCCCCTCCCCTGACGCTCGGGTGACTCCCGGGCGGTGTGGCAATTCGCGCGGCTCCGCGTGGCGTTCTGCCACGGTCCTGCCCGCGCGCACCGGCCGTTCCGGGGCAGCGCCAGGAAGGCATGTGCCTTGCTCCCGGCCAGACGGACGCAGGGGACACCTCCCCGGCTGAGGCCCGGTGGGAGATGCGACGGCTGGAAGTTCTCGACGGACTGAGGGGCTACTTCCTCGTGTTCATGGTGCTGAACCACCTGAGCTTCGAGGGCGGCTACCTGCTCGTGAAGCTCAACCATGGCGAGCTGGGCTACGTCCAAGACGCTCCCGGGTTCGTGTTTCTGTCCGGCCTGCTCATGGGCCAGGTCCACGGCACGCGCATGAAGAAGCAGGGCTACCGCGCCGGCGCCTCGCGCATCTACCAGCGCGTCTTCGAGCTCTACCGGTACACCGTGGGCTGCCTCCTGGCCATCATCGGCCTGGGCTTCCTGCTGTCCGAGTCCTCCGTGTACTGGGAGCCGTGGCTCTGGCAGTTGGCGCGCAATGACTGGGGCTTCGCGCTGGCCGCGGCGGCGCTGCTCTACCAGCCGACGTATCTGGACATCCTGCCCCAGTACATCGTCTACCTCGCGCTGTCGCCCCCGCTCGTGTGGCTATGCGTGACGGGCCGCTGGGTGCCGGTGGCGCTCGGCTCGATGATGCTCTGGCTCGGCGTGCAGTTCGGCGTCCACCTGCCCCTGGCCAGTGCCATCGACGCCGTGATGGGCGCCTTGCACTCCGGGCTCGTCCTGCGCGCGCACTTCAACGTGCTCGCCTGGCAGCTCGTCTTCACTGCGGGGATGGTCCTGGGATGCCTGGCCTCGACCGGCCAGCTGAACTGGCAGCGCGTCTTCGATCCCTCCCGCAGGGGGCTCGTTCAGGCGGCGCTCTGCATCACCGGCTTCTTCATGCTCTGCCGGCTCGGCATGACCTGGGGGCTGCTCCCCGAGGCCATGCAGGCGCGCGTGCGGGCCGTGGAGATCCGGGCCGAGTTCAGCCTGATGTTCCTGCTGAACTTCGCGGCCATGGCCTATCTGGTGGGCTGGCTCCTCGTGGCGGGGGAGCGCTCGGAGTCCCGCTTCGTCCGCCGGGCCGGGGAGGGACTGCGCGCCCTCTTCACCCTGCCCTTCCTGCGGCGGATTGGCAGGCATTCCCTTCAGGCCTACGTGTGGCACGTGCTCGTCATCTACTTGTTGAAGGCGGTGGACTACCACCACGGGCCTTTCAACGAGCTGACCAAGACCGCCATCGCCGTCGCGGCCGTTGCGTCCCTTGCCCTCCCTGCCCTGCTTCAGGAATCCAGGTCTGCCCCGGAGGCCGCCGTGGGGGCCTCGCCCCCGCTTCCGGAAGGTCCCTCGCGCGCCTCAGAATGAACGGGCACGGCCCGCGTTGATGACGGCGTCGCACCCCTGGCCGCCGCACACGGTGCCTGGATCCAGCGGATCCCCACCCGAGCCCTGCGTCGCCATCACCGCCCCCACCGCCGCGGCGGTCGCCACGGCGCCAACACCCGCCCAGACATACCAGCGCTTGAACCAGGGACGGGACGCGCTCGCCTCCGTCTCCGTGGGCAGGGGCGCCAGCGGCGAGGGGTTCGCCGTGACGGCAGGCTCAGGCGGCAAGAGGTTCGTCTCCTTGGGGGTGTCCGTGCGGGCCACGGACGCGCTCGCCGTACCCGGCAGGGGCCGCAGGTTGGCGGTCACCGTGTAGTCCTTGCCCGCCCTCACGGCGATGCGCTGCTTGTCCGGCTCGAAGCCCTCGCGGCTGACGACAATCTCGTGGGAGCCCGGCTTGAGCACGATGCCGGTCAGCGGCACCGGGCCCCGGGGCTGCCCGTCGATGGACACCTGGGCAGAGGCCACATCCGAGTTCACCGCCACCACGCCCGCCACGGGCGTCAACGAGACCGTCACCTCGGCCGTTTTTCCCACGGCGACGGGGATGCGGCGGACGAAGTCCGCATACCCGGGCCTGCGCACCGCCACCGTGTGCTCGCCGGCAGTCACCTCCAGCGCGTCCACCGGCAGCGCGCCCACCTCGGTGCTGTCCACGAAGAGGCGCGCGCCCTTGATGCCGCCCCCCAGCTTCACCAGCAGCCGGCCCTTCTGCTCCACCATGGGGACGGCGAGATCGTCGTCCGCCTCGGGGGCCGGGGCCGCCACGGGCTTCTTCGCCGGCGGCTTCTTGGCACGCCGCTTGGCCGGCTTCGGCTTGGGCTTGGCGGCGGGCTTGGCCGGCTCCAGCGGCACGAAGAGATCGTCCTGGGCATAGGCCCCAGGTGCCAGCAGGGTGGCCAGGACGGCGAGGACGGCGAAGCGGCGATGGACCATGAGGAACAGAAGGTTAGAGAGTCGTAATTGGAGGGTCAAACACCGTACCGCCCCGGCCGGGCGTGGTGAAAGATGCGCCCCCCATGTCTCGAACCGCTTCCCCGGCCCTGGTGCTCGGCGCCCTGGCCCTGTCGGGCCTCGCCGCCTGCCCTTCCCACCCTCCCACTCCCACGGCTCCCACCGAGCCTCCCGTGCGCATTCCCCCGGGCTGCGCCCAGAACCTGTCGGGCGAGTACCACCACGCGGCCAACGCCGCGTTCCATTACCTGGCCCAGGATGACGGGCGCACGCTGTCACTCACCCTGCTGCGGACCCGCGCGGATGGCGGCGTGGAGCAGGCGCCCGATCCCGGGGCCATCTCCCTGGTGTTGAACCGGACCCCGGACGGTTTCCGGGGGCAGACCCATGCCACGGGCTTCAACGTCTCCGGCACACCCTGCCCCGTCACATTCCCCACGGAGCTCACCGCCTGCGACAGCGGCAGCCTCACGCTGCGCACGGTGTCCAGCACCGCCATCGACGAGGCCTGCCAGCCGCCCTCGAGCGGCCCAGTGCCCCAGCGGGTGGAGCACGTGCTGCGCCGGGCCGCGCCCAGCCCGGGCGCGCCGGATGCGGGCACGCCCGACGCGGGGACGTGAGCGGAAGGCTCAGGCCACCCGGCGGGCTTGCTCCTCGGGGGGCTTGAGCGCCGCGGCCGAGGCCGCGGTGGACTTCAGCCGGCCCCGGAGCAGGCTGGAGAGCCCCACGTACAGGAAGCCCGCCTGGAACAGGATGATGAAGGGCACCGAGGTGTAGATGCGCGCGTCGATGGCGAACCAGAGCGCCCCGGTGAAGTACGCCGCGAAGAGCAGCTCCACGAGGGGCATCAGCGTCTTGGTGCCCAGGTAGCTCTTCTGGATGCGCTTGATGCTCTTGCCCTCGGAGCCCGTCTTCGGCGTCCGCGCGAACCCCGACTGCTGGTTGAGCAGCGCCTCCAGCACCGCCTTGGCGTTGTTGATGGCCAGGCCAATGCCCAGGCTCATCAGGAACGGCAGGTACTTCAGCCGCGCCCAGCCGCTCACGCCCTGCTCGCGCTGGGTGGCCACGTAGAAGACGCACACGCTGGCGGTGGCGGTGACGAAGAAGGGCAGATCCAGGAACAGCGTCCCGTAGAGCCCGTGGTGGAAGCGCACCACCATGGACAGCGGCATCAGCACCGACAGGAGCACCATCAACAGGTACGCCATGTTGTTGGTGAGGTGGAAGAACGCCTCGCGCTTCACCACGAACGGCAAGTCGCTCTTGAGGATGGTGGGCAGGAGCTTCTTCGCCGTCTGGATGGAGCCCTTGGCCCAGCGGTGCTGCTGGCTCTTGAAGGCGTTCATGTCCACCGGCACTTCCGCCGGGGAGATGACCTCGGGCAGGAAGATGAACTGCCAGCCCTTGAGCTGCGCGCGGTAGCTCAGGTCCAGGTCCTCGGTGAGCGTGTCGTGCTGCCAGCCGCCCGCGTCCTCGATGGTGCTCCGGCGCCAGATGCCCGCCGTGCCATTGAAGTTGAAGAAGCACCCGGAGCGGTTGCGCGCCGTGTGCTCGATGATGAAGTGCCCATCCAGGAAGATGCTCTGGGCCTGCGTCAGGATGGAGAACTCGCGGTTGAGGTGGCCCCAGCGCACCTGCACCATGCCCACCTTCGCGTCCGAGAAGAACGGCACCGTGCGCTGCAGGAAGTCCGGGCTGGGCACGAAGTCCGCGTCGAACACCGCCACGAACTCACCCGAGGCCACCTTCAGCCCGTGCTCCAGCGCGCCCGCCTTGAAGCCCTGCCGGTTCGTCCGGTGGATGTAGACGATGTTGAGGCCCTTGTTGCGGTGGCGCTCCACGCACGCGCGAGCAATGCCGCACGTCTCGTCGGTGGAGTCGTCCAGCACCTGGATCTCCAGCAGCTCCCGGGGGTAGTCGATGCGGCAGACCGAGTCCACCAGCCGCTCCACCACGTACATCTCGTTGAAGATGGGCAGCTGGATGGTGACGCGGGGCAAAGCGGGCAGCACGCCCTTGGGCGTGGGCAGCTTGAACTTGTGGCGGTAGTACAGGTACGCCATCCGGTACCGGTGTGAGCCATAGACGGCCAGCACGCACAGGACGGTGAAGTACACCCCCAAGAAGATGATCTCGACAGTGGTCATCGGTGACGCTCAACCCCTACCGCGAGTTCCGCCTCGCGGTCCTTCCATGCGCGGCCGAGAAACTGCGACTCACGCTGACCGCCGCTACCGGATCCGCTGAGCCCCCGCCACGTATGTGCCCGGAATTACTGTCTTTTTACAGCAATGGCACCCAATGGCGCCGGACAATAGGGAGGCGTCAAGGGCCTGTCAAACAAAACCCCCCGGGAAGAGGCCCTCCCGGGGCGGTCCTGGGCGCTTGTATGTCTACGTAAGAACGGAGGCAGCCTCCGCCCGTGTCAGCCGACGACGGCGCGGCGCTGCGTGGGCTGCGCGGGAGAGGCCAGGGCGGGCAGCTCCGCCACCCCTGCCTCGTCCCGCGTGGCCAGGCCGAGGATGCGCTCGACGAGTTGGGAGAAGCTGATGCCCCGCTGCGCGGCGATCTTCGGCAGCAGGCTCGTGGGGGTGAGCCCCGGCAGCGTGTTCACCTCGAGGACGAAGTCGTTCTGCTCCTCGGTGCAGATGAGGTCCACCCGGCCATAGCCGCGGCAGCCCAGGGCGCGCCAGGCGGCCAGCGCCAGCGACTCCACGTTGGCCAGGCGCGTGGCGGACAGCCGCGGGGGCAGGAAGTAGTTCGTGCCCCCCTTGTACTTGGCGTCGTAGTCGAAGCCCTCCCGGGGCGTGGCGATCTCGCAGCTGCCGAGCACCTCGCCGCCGAGGATGCCCACCGTCACCTCACGGCCGCTCACGAAGCGCTCCACCAACGCCTCACCACCGTAACGGCAGGCATTGGACACCGCGGGGGCCAGGGCCTCGGCATCGTGCACCAGGGCCAGGCCCAGGGACGAGCCGCCACAGGCAGGCTTCACCACGCACGGAAAGCCCAGGTCCCCGTGGCGCTCCTGGAGCAGCGCGAGCTCCTCCCGGCCAATCCGGTAGCCCTGGGGCGTGGGCAGGTTGTGCAGCCGGAAGAGCTTCTTGGCGAAGGGCTTGTTCATCGCCAGCGCGGAGGCGAGCACCCCGGAGCCCGTGTACGGCAGCTCCAGCAGCTCCAGCAGCCCCTGCACCTTGCCGTCCTCGCCCATCCGCCCGTGCAGCGCGACGAACGCCACGTCCAGCTCCGCGGTGCGCAGCACCCGGTCCAGCCCCGGTCCGGCGAAGACGCGGGTGACGGTGTGGCCCTCCGCCTCCAGCGCGGCCACGGCGGCCTCACCGGTCTTCAACGACACCTCCCGCTCCTCGCCCCACCCACCCATCAGCACTCCGACGCGCTTGCCCATGTTGGTCAACTCCTCCTGGGTCAGTCCCTCAGCACGCCGGATGCCAACACCACTTGTGCTACAGGTCACGAAAACTGCCGCCGGGAGTGCCCGTAACCCTGTCATTTCACGGGGCTACGGGGGACCCTCCCGTGGCTCACGGGCCACGGCGCGGGCGGACAGCCACGCGCCGCACCGCCGCCTGCTCACCTACCCGCCATCGAGCGGGAGGCCACCATCGGTGCCCCCATCCGGGTCCGGCTCCTGCCCCGCGTCCCCATCCCCCGCGTCCGGGCCACCATCCGGGAGCCCGCCATCCGCGCGAGGGGGGGCCTGCCCCGAGACACAGGAGCCGTTCTCGCAGACGTAGCCCTCCAGGCACTGGTTCTGCGCGTCGCAGGGCTGCCCTTCGGCGTCGAAATCAACGAGCAGGCTGCACGCGGTCAGCGCCAGGGCCGCGGGCAACCAGAGAGTGCGAAGGAAGCGCATGGTCAGTAGTTCCGGAGATCGTCTTCGTCGAGTGCAGGCCGTTTCTTCCGCTCTTCTTCGCGCTTGCGCCGCTCGGCCTCCTCGCGCTTGCGCTGCTCCTCTTCCTGACGCTTGCGCCGCTCGGCCTCTTCGCGCTCGCGCCGCGCCGCATCCTCACGCTCGCGCCGCTCGGCCTCCTCGCGCTCGCGCTCCTTCTTGGCCGCCTCTTCGCGGTTGCGCCGCTCCTGCTTCGTGGCTTCTTCGCGGGCCTGACGCTCCTGCTTGGCCGCCTCCTCCCGGGCACGCCGCTCCTCCTCGGCCCGCTTCTTCGGGGACAGCTTCTCCGGGGCCGGCTCCACGGCCTTCTCTGGCGGGGCCACCCCAGGCTCCGGCGCGGGCGCGGGCGCTTCTGCGGGCGCTTCCGTGGGCGCGGCCTCGGCGGGGGGCTCGGGCGTACGGCTCGCGGGGGCCGCCTTCTGCCCGCCGCCTCCGCCCTCGGAGAAGGCCAGCCAGGCCCCCGCGCCCGCGGAGGCCAGTCCGGCCAGGACGCCGAGGTCCGCGATGAGCGCGAACGTCTTGCCATCGGACTTCAGCGCCTCGCCGCGCGCGGACGTCTGGGGCGTCTCCTTGAACTGATCCGACTTCGAGGAGGCCTCCAGGCCGAAATAGATTCCGCCCGCGAGCAACGCGGCCCCCGTGGCGAGCAGCACATACCCCGCCGTCCGGCGGTTGGCGCTGGGCGCACCGGCGCTGAAGTGGTTCACCGGCTTGCTTCCCTTGCGCGGCGCATCCCCCGTCAGCACGTTGGCCAGGAGCGACTGGACGCCCGCCTCCATCGCCTCGCCCGAGGCGGTCACCGGCCCCGCCGCGTAGCCCAGGTTGTGGCCGTCACGCGTCTCCAGCCGGAGCACGATGGCATCTTGCGCCCCCGCGCCCGGCGTTCCCCGGATGAGCAGCGCCAGCACCTGCTGGGTGCCCGCGAGCGTGCCCAGCGCCTTGAGCGCCTCGTCCCGGCCCTTCGACTCGGGCCCATCCTCGATGCGCTCCACCAGCTCCCGCAGGCGAGGGGCGTGGACCGTGGGCTGCAGGGTGAAGGCCACCTCGGCGCCGCTCACCCGCTGCTGCTCCTGCGCATAGCCCGGCGCCACCAGGGTGATGAAGTGGTCCGCGCGCGACAGGCCGGAGAGCTGCAAGGGGGAGCTGCCCTGGAACTGCCCATCCAGGAAGACCTGGGCCATCACGGGCTGGGTCTTGACCTCCAGGGTCTTGTCCGCCTGGGCCAGCACGGACTTGCGCGTCTTCTCCACCAGGTTGCGCTCGTCCGCGGGGAAGTAGTTGGGGGAGAACTCCGCCTGGGGGTTCCGGGCCAGGACGTCCGAGATTTCCCGCGCCGCGGCCTTGTTGTCACCGTTGGCCACGTGCGAGGCGATCTTCATCACCCGCGCCCGGCTCATGTCCGTGAAGTGCCGGGACAGGTCGCTGGCCTCGTAGGCCTGCACCGCCGCGTCGAACTGCTGGAGCGCCTTCTGGGTGTCCAGCTCATCGTAGGCCTTCTGGCCCTCGGCGAACGCGGTGGCTGCCTGGGCCGCCTTCTCCTCGCGGGCCCGCGCGGCATCGGCCTCCAGCGCATCGGCCAGGCGCACCACCTCAAAGCGGCCCGTGCCCGCCGCGGCCTGCTCGGCCAGGTACGTCAGGCGGGGCACTTGTGTCCGGGCCGCCGCGTCCAGCGGCACCACCACCACGGTGAGGCGGGGGGCGGCCGCGGCCGGAAGCGCTCGGGGGAGCAGTCGCAGCGGGGGCTGCTGCGCGAACGCAGGACCGGCGGCGAGCAGGCCCACCAGCAGGCCACTCAGCGCCGCGTCCAGGACGCGGATCCAGGGTCGTCGCATCACTCTTGCTGCCATTCAACGAGCATTACCCGGACTGCCCGGCGAAAAGCCAGTTGGGAACGCAACTACTGCGGTCCCGCCCCCGCCGAAGGGCGTTCCGGGGCTCCTCCCACCGAGTGGAGGTAGTCCAGGGCCACCTTGAGCGGGTAGTCCTTGAGCTTCGCGGTGACGTCCCAGGGGGTGAGGTTCGCTGGCAGTGTGCGTGCCCCGGCACTCTGCCCGGAGGCCGCCGCCACCCCGGGCTCCGCCTTGAAGTGCCGCTTCAGGTCCTTCTCGCGCGGCGCCTCCGGGCCGGGCTTGGTGCCGGGCTCATCGGGCACGAGGAAGTCCGGGGTGATGCCCCGCTCCTGGATGCTGCGGCCCAGGGGCGTGTAGTACCGGGCAATCGTCAGCTTCAGCCCCGAGCCATCCTCCAGCTCGATGACGGTCTGCACGCTGCCCTTGCCGAAAGTCTGCGCGCCCATGATGACCGCGCGCCCGTGGTCCTGGAGCGCCCCGGCCACGATCTCCGAGGCCGACGCGCTGCCGGAGTTCACCAGCACCACCATGGGGTAGTTGGGCTCGGTGTCGCGGTCCTTGCTGCGCTCCTCGGTGGCGTTGCGCCCGTTGCGCCCGCGCGTGCTAACGATGGGGAGATTGCCCGGCAGGAACCGGTCGCTCATCGCCACCGACTGGTCCAGCAGGCCACCGGGGTTGTTGCGCAAGTCCAGCACCAGCCCGCTCAGCTCCTTGCCCCCGTTGAGGCCCCGCAGCCGGTCCAGCTCCTTGCGCAGGTACAGGTCCGTGCGGTCCTGGAAGTTCTTCACCTTCACGTGCCCGATGCCCCCGTAGAGCGCGCCCTCCACGGCCACGATGCGGATGTGGTCCCGGATGATGGCGATGTCCCGGGGGGCGCTGAAGCCCTCGCGCATGAGGGTGAGCAGCACGCGCTTGCCCGCGGGGCCCCGCATCTTCTGGAGCACCGCGGCCACATCCAACCCCTGGATGCTCTGCTCGTCGATGCGCAGAATCTCATCGCCCGCGCGCAGGCCCGCCCGCGCGGCCGGCGTGTCATCGATGGGGGCCACGACGATGATGCGCTCGCCCTTGCGGGCGATCTCGATGCCCAGCCCCCCGAACTCCCCCGAGGTGTCGATCTTCATCTCCTTGAAGACCTCGGGCGGCATGTAGAGCGTGTGGGGATCCAACGTCTCGAGCATCCCCTTGATGGCGCCCTGCAGGAGCCGGGTGTTGTCCACCGGCTCCACGTAGTTGTTCTCCACGTAGGAGAGCACCCGGGCGAACACCTCCAGGTTCTTATAGGTGTCGTCCTCGCGGTCCGCGAGCGCGGCGGGGGCGGCGAGCCACAGGGCCACCGCGAGCGCCGTGCGCCACGAGGAGGGCTGGTGGTTCACGTCGAGCGTCCTTTCCCGAGTTACCCGGACACTCTACACCCAGGCCTACAACCCTGCCTTGTCGGCGAAGCTCACCAGGCGGGCGACCAGCTCGTCCGGCCGCTCCATCTGGGGCACGTGCCCGAAGCCCTTCACCACCTGGACCTGGGCATGGGCGGGCAGGTGGGTCCGGAAGTAGTCCAGCGTCTCGGAGGGCAACAGCCGCTCGCTGCCCCCCCACAGGAGGAGCACCGGCATGGTGAGCCCCTGGAGCGCCCCCGGCGCCAGGCAGGCGCGCGTGGCCCGGGCATCCTCCGTCAGGGCCTGCACGGCCGGGGTGGCATAGAACTTCCGCATCTCCTGGGAGAGCAGCAGCAGGGGCAACGGCGCCTTGTGGAAGAGGCGCCGGGTGAGCGCGCGTGCCTGCTCGGCCGTCTCGACGGCGAAGGAGGACAGCAGCGCATTGAACACCTCCTCCGGCAGGGCTGCCCCGGCGGGGGCCACCAGCCCCAGGGCCCGGACCAGGGCAGGCGCCTCGGCGGCCAGGTTGACGGACATGGCCCCGCCCAGGGAGTTGCCCACCACGAAGGCAGGCTCGCCCACCACCTGCTCCACCCAGGCGCGCAGCGTGTCGAACTGTCCCTGGACACACCCGGGCCCCGCACAAAAGTCGCTGGAGAAGCCGTGCCCCGGCAGGTCCGGCGCCAGCACCCGCGAGAAGCGCTTGCCCAGCGGGAAGAGGACCCGGGAGAAGCCATTGGCCGAGCCGCCCAGCCCGTGCACCAGCACCACCGGAGGCCCCTTGCCCTGCCCCTTCAGCTCGTAGGAGTGCACCGACCGGCCCGCCACGCTGCGCACCACCGACTTCGCCCCGCGCGCCACCAGCATCTGGCGCGTCATCTTCTGCACTCCACCCATCAAGTCCACGGTGCTCGCTCCTGGGAAAGCTGTACCGCCAGGATAATGGCGGCCGTGGATTTGCGCAGCGCGTTAAGAATCTTTGAGTCCGGGCGTGAGCAGGAACGGCACCAACACCTCCAGCAGCGGCCCCGGCGCATCGAGCGGGATGATGTGCCCGCAGTTCTCCAGCTGCACCTCGGTCAGATTGCTGGCGACGGGCCGCAACTGGGCCGCGAGCGCAGGACCGATGGGATGCGCGCCGATCGCCAGCACCGGCATCGACAGCCGTCTGCCCTGTTCGACGACGAGCGAGGCGATCTGCGCCGCCGTGACGGGCAGCGCGCGGTAATGCGCGAAGGCGCTGGCCAGTGCCGTGCGTCCGGTGTAGGCGGAGACAAAGGCATGACGAATCTCCGGCGCCACGCCCCGGCCACCGTGGGTGCCAGCGCGGAGGAACCACTCAATGTACTCCCGCTCGTGCCCCTCCAGCACCGTCTCGGCCAAGCCGGGTGCCTGATGGAAGCCGAACCACCACGGCGGGCCGTTGGCGAGGAAGGATTCCGCGCCCGGAAGCCGTCCCAGCAACGACTCCATCAGCACGAGCCGCCGCACCCGCTCCGGCCGTGAGAGGGCCAGGATGAAGGATGGCGGTGCGCCTGCGTCGATGCCGACGACGTCGGCCCGCTCAATGCCCAGTCCGTCGAGGAGGTCTGCGACAGCGGCCGCGAGGGCCTGCCCATCGCCGCCAGCGACCAGGTTGGGCGCGATCACCCGGTGGGTCTGGGCGAGCCGGGGCAGCACCGCGTCCCACAGCCGCGGCGTGTGCGGGAAGCCGTGCAGCAACACGACGGCCGGTCCAGTGCCGGTATCGACAAGCCCCTCGCGATTCATGGGACATCCCTGTGAGGACAGTGCGGGGTGAACACGCCGGCGTGAGTAACCGCCGTGCCCCTCCACAACAACCGAAACTCCCCACGCTCCCTCTCAGGGGGCCGGAAGCAGCCACGGCTTCGGGTCCACGGCCCGCCCGTCCTGACGAATCTCGAAGTAGAGGTAGGCCCCCTTCAAGGAACCCGTGTCGCCCACGGTGCCCACCTCATCCCCGGGCTGAAGCTCCGCGCCCACCTCGGGCGAGACGTTCTCCAGGTGGGCCATGAGCGAGTGGTAGCCGCCCCCGTGGTCGAGGATGAGCAGGTTGCCATAGCCGCGCAGCCAGCCCGCGTAGACCACCTTGCCGGCCGCCACGGCGCGCACCGGGGCGCCCGCGGGGGCCCGGATGTCCAGCCCCTTCTGCACGGTGACGGTGTTGAAGCGGGGGTTCACCACCCGGCCGAACCCCACCTCCACCAGGCCCGGGGTGGGAAAGGGCAGCTTGCCGCGCAACGAGCGGAAGCCGGTGGCCGGAATCCCCGCCTCCATGTCGTCGATGATGCGCGTCAGGTCCGCGTCCGCCTGCTCCAGCTCGCGCACCACGCGCCGGGCCAGCTCGGCCTCGCCCGCGAGGTTGGCCACCACCTCTTGCAGGGACTCCTGCTGCCGCTCGGCCAGCGCGGACTGCTCCTTGATGAAGGCCATGCGCGAGGTGAGTGAGGCCTGGAGCCGCTTGAGCTCCCGCAGGGCCCGGCCCTGGAGCCGCGCCACGTGCTGCACGGCGCGCAGCAGCTCCAGGTCGCTCTTCATCGTCGCCTCCAGCGTCCGCGCGCGCCAGACGAGCGAGGAGAAGTCCCGCGAGGACAGCAGCACCTCCAGGGGCTCGCGGCGCGTGAGCCGGTACATGGCGCGCAGGCGGGGCGAGAGCCGGTGGAGCTGCTGCCGGAGCACCTCGCGCGCCACCGCCTCCTCGCGCTCGGCCACCGCCACGCGCTTGCGGAAGACGGCCAGGTCCTTCTCCAGCACCTGCACGCGCCGGCGCGACAGGCTCACCATCTGCTCCAGCAGCTCCACGCCCTCCAGCACGGAGACGCGCTTGGACTCGATGAGGGCCACGGTGGCCCGCTGCGCGGCGAGCTGCTCGCGCACGGTGGCCCGCTCCACGGCCTCGTCCTGGGCGAGCGCGGGAAGGGACAGGAGCAGCAGGAGAAGAAGTGCCCGGCTCATACCCGCAGGAAGCGCCCCACCGCGATGAAGCTGCCCACCAGCCCCAGCCCGCCACCGGCCGCCACCAGCTCCAGCGCCAGCCCTGGGCTCACCAGCGGCTCGCCCGAGGCAGGCCCCAGCAGGAAGGAGAACAGCGACGCCAACGAGGGCCCCACGAGCTGGCTGAAGAGCCACAGCCCCGCGAGCGCGACCCCGGCGCCCAGGAGCCCCTGAAGGAGCCCTTCAATGAGGAACGGGGCCTTCACGAAGCGGTCCGTGGCGCCCACGAGCTTCTGGATTTCGATCTCCTCGCGCCGCGCGTAGATGGCGAGCTGGAGCGTGGCGGACACGATGATGATGGTGGCGAAGAGCACCACCGCGAAGGCCACCACCCCGCCGTACCGCAGCGCCCGGGCGATGGCCGTCAGCCGCTCCACCGCCTCCTGGCCATAGTCCACGCCGGTGACTCCCGGCAGCGTGCGGACCTGCTGGGCGAGCGCCTCCAGCCCCTCGGGCGTGCGGCGCTCGGGCGCCACCGCCAGTTCCAGGGAGGGCGGCAGCGGGTTCTCGGGAAGCTGCGCGAGCGCCCCGCCCAGGTCCCCCAGCTCCCGCGCCAGCCGGTCCAGGGCCTCGTCCGGCTTCACCAGCACGGCACGGCCGCCACTGGCGGCCTCCAGCGTCCCGCGCATGGCCTCCACCTGCTCCGGGGCCAGCTCGGGCGCCAGGTACACCGTCACCTCCACCTCCCCGCCCAGCGAGGCGAGCAGCCCATCCAGGGCATGGCCCGCGGTGCGGGTCAGCCCCGCGGCGAACAGCGCGATGGCGATGGTGGTGATGGCGATGAAGTGGACGAACGGGGAGTGCTTCAGCCCTCCGGCCGCCGAGCGCCAGAAGTAGGAGACCTTGGCCAGCGCGGTCATACCGCCGCCATCCGCCGGGCCGCCTTCACCCCGTCCTCATCCGAGACGATGAAGCCGCGCTCCAGCCGCACGGTGCGCTTCTGGTAGCGCGCCAGCAGCGTGCTGTCGTGCGTGGCCACCATCACGGTGGTGCCGCGGATGTTCACCTGGTTGAGCAGGTCCATGATCTCCACGGTGAGCGCCGGGTCCAGGTTGCCCGTGGGCTCGTCGGCCAGGAGGATGGTCGGATCATTGACGAGCGCGCGCGCGATGACGACGCGCTGCTGCTCTCCACCGGACAGGCGCAGCGGGTACGAGCGGGCCTTGTGCTCGAGCCCCACCCGCTTGAGCATGCGGTGGACCTTGTCGCGCGCCTCGTCCCGGGGCACGCCCAGCACATCCAGGGTGAAGGCGACGTTGTCCTCCACCGTGCGGTGGGGCAGCAGCTTGAAGTCCTGGAACACCACGCCGATGTTGCGCCGCAGGTAGGGCACCGCCGACTCGCGGATGCGCGCGATGTTCTTGCCCCCCACGAGGATCTGCCCCTTGGTGGCCTTCTCCGCGCAGAACAGGAGCTTCAGCAGCGTGGTCTTCCCCGCGCCCGAGGGGCCCGTCAGGAAGATGAACTCGCCCTTCTCGACGTGCAGGTTGACGTCCGAGAGCACCGGCGGGTCCCCCGGATACGACTTGTACACATGGAAGATCTGGATCATCGGCCCGGGGATTGTGGCCCCAACTGGCCCCTGGCTCCACTCCGTGGCGCTCCCCTGCCTGCCCCCGGGCACGGGAGCCCGAGCCCGAGGCCCGCTTACCCCTCCATGGGCAGGAACATCGGGGCCAGCAGCGAGGTGACGAACACCCAGCGGGAGCCGTCTCCCAGCAACATCAGCCGGATGCGCACATGGCGGGTTCCCCACCGGAAGCGGAACTGGAAGTCAAAGCTCTCCGTGCCCCGCCCGCGCTCGACGAGCGCATCGAAGCGCCCCCGGAAGTCGGCCACGTTGGTGCACGGAGCGATGTCCTCGAAGAAGCGCCGCCCCAGCACGGACGGCGCCGTCCGCCGGGAGAACGCGGACTCCGCGGCGTTGTAGGCCAGCACCTGCCCCTGGGCGTCCAGCTTGATGGCCCCGAACGGCAGCGCATCGAACTCCTCGGGCGACAGCCGGCTCAGACGCTCTTCCGATAAAGACTCCGCGCTCAGAACCAGATGCCGCATGCGGCGAGCCCCCCCCACGGGCCTCCCTCCGCCGGGGACGGGATGACCACCCTGAAATTGTACAGAGTCTGTTCAGGGCTTGTCACGCCTCCGCCCTGCGGGGCAGAGGCAGGGGCCTTACGGGGGATCGCCCTCGCCGGCCAGGTAGCTGAGGATGACCTCGTCGAGGCTTTTCTCGGAGATGAGATCCTCGCCGAAGAGGGTCTCTACCCCCACCTCGTTGATCTTCGGCTGGATCTTCATCGCGCGGGCGGCGGCCACTTCCGGTGGCAGGGCGGCGGCGGCGGCCGGTGGGGGCGGCTTGGCCACCGGGGCCACCTGGGCGGGGGCCTTCACCGGGGGAGGGTCATCGGTGGCGAGCTGCCCGGGCTGGTAGTGGCGCGCACCCGCCTCGTAGCTGTCGTACACGCCGTTGATGAGGTTGCGCAGCATCTCCTTGTGCTGCTCCTCCATCAGCTCACGGACGACCTCGGCGAGATTCTCGGCGTTGAGGATGTCGGCGTAGGAGGTCTTCTTCGAGGCGAGGATGTTCCCACCCACGAACAGGTGGGTGATGATGTGGGGATTGTTCACGCCCGAATCCTCGGTCTGGACGTGGTAAACCTTCCCCTTGTGCTTGATGTTGTGGTTGAAGCCGGTGACGGCTTTCTCGAAGGTTTTCGACATGCCGAAGGCGGCGGAAGCTAGCAGCGCCCCCCCGGGGAGACAAGTTAGCGTCACACAGTTCGTGCGCATTACCCTCCCCGGACGACGGATTTCCGCCCTCCAGGGCATGGGAACCGTGCCCCCCCGCCGAGCGTCCGAGCCCCGGGCACGTTCTTGAAAACCTGAAGGCCCCTGGGCTACGTACGTCTGGCCGTGAACAGTGGTGTCCTCCTGCGTTGACCGCGCCTTGGGTGTCCGATGAAGAACAACCTCCAAAATCAACTGCGTCAGCAGGACGCTCATGCGCTGGCCCAGGGCTACTCGCGCGCCATCCGCCTGATGGACATCGGCAGCATCGCCATCTTCTTCGCACTGGAGCTCACGCTGGCGTACCTGCTGTGGGGCAACCCCCACGTGGGCCCCTGGCTGCTGCTGAGCGCCATCCTCCTGGGGTACCTGGCGGCGGACTTCGTCTCGGGCTTCGTGCACTGGATGGCGGACACCTGGGGCTCCACCACCATGCCCGTGCTGGGCAAGGCCTTCGTGCGGCCCTTCCGTGAGCACCACGTGGACCAGAAGGCCATCACCCGTCACGACTTCATCGAGACGAATGGCAACAACTGTGCCATCTCCATCCCCGTGGGCATCGCCACGCTGGTGATGCCGCACAGCAGCCCGGCGTGGGTGTTCCTCGCGGCGTTCCTGGGCTCGATGATCTTCTGGGTGATGGCGACCAACCAGTTCCACAAGTGGTCGCACCTGGACACGCCGGGCCCGGTGGTGAGCTTCCTGCAGCGCGTGCACCTCATCCTGCCGCCCGCGCACCACGGCATCCACCACACCGCGCCCTTCCACAAGTATTACTGCATCACCGTGGGCTGGCTGAACAAGCCGCTGACGATGATCCGCTTCTTCCCCACGCTGGAGCGGCTCGTCACGTGGACCACCGGCATGCTGCCGCGCCAGGACGACATCGGCACGGAGGCGGCCAAGGCCGTGCTGAAGACCACGGACGCGGAGGCCTCCGTCGTCCAGGCCGCCAAGGCCCTGCTGGAGAGCACCGAGAAGCCGGAGCAGATCGCCCCCGGCGCCCTGCCCCGCTAGAAGCTCAGGTCCACCTGCTCGGCCGAGGCGATGGGGCGCCCCAGGAAGCGGGCCCCCACCTCCACGAAGCGCTCGGGCACATCCGTCACGAAGTAGCCGTGAGCGGGCACCCCACCCGGCGGTGCCAGTTCCTGGGTGCGCTCCAGCAGCGCGGCCACCGCCTCCGCCGTGGCCTCCGCCGAGTCCACCAGGGCCACGCGCGGGCCCACCACCTGGGCGATGACGTCCTTGAGCAGCGGGTAGTGAGTACACCCGAGCACCAGGGTGTCCACGCCCTCCCGGGCGAAGTCCGCCAGGTACTCGCGCGCCACCAGCGCCGGCACGTCTCCCTGCGTCCACCCCTCCTCGGCCAGGGGCACGAAGAGCGGACAGGCCCGCGCCTTCACCGGCACGTGGGGGTCCGCCCGCTGCAGCTCCCGCTGGTAGGCCCCGGAGCGGATGGTGCCCGGCGTGCCGATGACGCCCACGCCGCCGCCCTTCGTCCGGCGCAGGGCCGCCTGGGCCCCCGGCGCGATGACGCCCATCACCGGCACCGGCAGCGCCGCCGCCAGCGCGGGCAGGGCCACCGCGGAGGCCGTGTTGCAGGCCACCACCAGCAGCTTGATGCCCTTCTCCAGGAGGAACTGCGCGTTCTTGAGCGAGTAGCGCGTCACCACCTCGCCGGATTTGGTGCCGTAGGGCACGCGCGCCGTGTCGCCCAGGTAGAGGGTGCTCTCGTGAGGGAGGCGCTCCATCAGCGCCTTGAGGACGGTGAGTCCTCCGACGCCCGAGTCGAACACCCCGATGGGACCGTGGCTGCTTTGCCGCATGTCCGGGCTCCCTATCACGTTTGATGCCAACCCCCACCCTCCCCCGCAAAGCGAAGAGGGCCGGGGATTGCGCCCCAGCCCTCCCGCCTCTTCCCTCCGCCCGGCGGCCCGTTAGCGGCGGAACATCGTCACCTCGAGCGCCTGGTTGGGGGGCGGGAACTGGTGGGCGCGGACCAGGATGGGGGCCATGTTGCTGTTGGAGCGGTACTCGGTAGTGCCCTTCTTCGCGTACAGGGAGACCTTGTAGGAGCCCGGCCGCAGGAAGCTGTAGGTGATGGGCTTGGCGCGGCACTCCTGCCAGTCTCCCAGCGCCCCGTACACCCACTCGCCCGTCGCCGTGTCCTGGAAGTTGACGTTCACCTCCAGCGAGCCCGACGGGTCGATCTGGTTGCAGTCCATCGTCACCGAGCCGTCCGAGAACTTCCACGAGATGGCCGCCCCGCCCACCGCGTACAGGTTGAAGGAGGCGGAGACCGGGTTGTAGGCCTGCGTCACCAGCTCCCCATTGAAGTAGTAGAGGGGGTTGCCGTCGTAGTCCCGGGCGATGAACTCGATGAAGTGCGAGCCCGGCTCCAGTTCCGGCGTCTCCAGGCCCGGCGAGCGCTGGCCCTCGATGCAGGGGAAGTTCACCGGATCCCGCTCATCCAGGGTGATGTCCACCGAGGCCACGCCGGCCTGGCCGCAGCTCGCGTTGCCCGGGAACGTCCAGTTCAGCAGCGCGTAGGAGGCCGGGTCCCCCTGGCCCATCAGGTCGGCCCGCACCGTCGTGTTACCGTCGATGCGGAAGGTGCCCTGGGCCTCGTAAATCACCACGTTGTGCACATCCACGGCCCGAAGGACGAAGGGGTACGTACCGGCCCGGAAGTCGTGCAGGGTGATGCCATCCACGCCGCCCGTGTTGCAGGCGAAGCGCCCCCCGTTGTGCAGGCGCTCGCCCGGAATCTCCACGTTCACGCCGAACACGTCGCGGGCCTGATCGCAGCGCAGCCCCTGGAAGGTCCACAGGAACGAGACATCCCCCGGGTACCCGCGATCGTCATCGTCGACGACGATACAGCCCGTGGAGAAGGAGGCGAGACAGAGGAATGCGAGCAGCAGTCGGGAGTTCATGGGGTGCGTCCAGGCGTTCGAAGAGGCGGCCGGGCGTTCAGGCCGTTGTGTCTTCTCGGACGCCGCCCCCCGCGTTTTATTCAGGCAGCCTGACGAGCCCCTTTGCTTTGTTTGACCACCCCGGATCGGAGTGCTACGGCCTGCACCCATGATGTTCCGCCTGCCCCTGGCGCTCGGCGCCATGAACTACGTGGAGATTCTCCGCGGCGCGTCCTTCATCGAGCTGGCCGTGCTCATCCTGCTCATGGGCGTCTCCGTGGCGTCCTGGGGCCTCATCGTCATGAAGGCCACCCAGCTCTCCCGGGCCCGCACACAGTCGCTTACCTTTCTAGACACCTTCTGGAAGGCCACGCGGCTGGAGGGCATCTACCAGACGGCGCGGGGGCTGGAGGGCTCGCCGCTGTCGAAGGTGTTCTGCGCGGGCTACGAGGAGCTGTCCAAGCTGGCCCAGGCCAAGGAAGGCCCCGAGGGGGCCATGAGCGACAAGCTCGGGGGCATCGAGAACGTGGAGCGGGCGCTGCACCGGGCCGCCACGGCGCAAATCACCGAACTGGAGGCGCGCGTGCCGTTTTTGGGCACCGTGGGCGCCGCGGCCCCCTTCGTGGGGCTGTTCGGCACGGTGGTGGGCATCCTCAACGCCTTCAATGAAATCGCCGACAAGGGCAACGCCACGCTGTCCACGGTGGCCGCCCCCGTGGGCAACGCGCTGTTCGCCACGGCCGCGGGCCTCTTCGCCGCGATTCCCGCGGTGGTCGCCTACAACTCGTTCGTCAGCCGCATCAAGATCTTCGACACGGAGATGTCCAACTTCTCCGCCGACTTCCTGAACATCATCAAGCGGCACTTCTTCAAGTAGGAGCCGGGCGCGCCATGGGCATGGGTGGAGGCAACAAGGGCCAGGGCCGCGTCACCATGAGCGAGATCAACGTCACGCCCATGGTGGACGTGATGCTGGTGCTGCTCATCATCTTCATGGTGACCGCGCCGCTCATCCAGCAGGGCGTCAAGGTCAACCTGCCCGAGGCGAAGGCCGCCCCGGTGGAGGCCGCCGAGAAGAAGCTCGTGCTCTCCATCGACGCCGGCCGGCGCGTCTTCATCGGGGATGCGGAGGTGCTCCTGGAGGAGCTGGAGACGAAGCTGGCCGCCAACGCCAAGGCGCAGGCCGAGAAGGAAGTCTACCTGCACGCGGACCGCGACGTGCCCTACGGCGTCGTCGTGGAGGTCATGGCCGCCGCCCAGCGCGCGGGCATCACCAACGTGGGGATGATCACCGACCCCTCCGCCAAGGGCAACCGCACGGACCCGGCGCCCCCGCCCCCGGCGTCCAAAGGGGGAAAGAAGGAAGCGAAGCGCTAGCCCATGACCCTGCACCCGGCCGTCTCCCAGAGCATGCTTGCGGCCCGCCCGTCGCGGGCAGGACTGTTCATCGGGCTGTCCGTGGGAGGCCACGTCCTGCTGCTGGCCGTCGCGGCCCTCTACACGCACCTGACGGCCCAGCCGAAGGTGGCCCCCAACCCTCCGGTCATCCGCGCCACGCTGGTGCGCCAGGGCAAGCCGCGCGACCCCAAGCTGCTGCCCCGCAAGGAGCAGCCCCCGCCGCCGCCCAAGGAAGTCAAAGCGCCGCCCGCGCCAACCCCCGCCCCTCCCCCGCCCGTGGAGAAGGTGGCCGTGCCCGTGCCTGGGCTGAAGCCCGCCACGCCGCCCCCCGCGCCCCAGAAGGGCGAGGCCACGGGCGAGGACCGGCGCAAGCGGCTCTTCGGCGCCTTCGACAAGACCGCCCAGAAGCCCACCGAGCCCGAGGAGCTGGAGGGCGCCGAGGATGGCGACCCGGATGGCGACTCGGCCATCGCCGAGGGCGAGCGCTACTACGCGCTCCTGTCCACCCAGGTGCGCCGCAACTACAACGTCGCGGACACCATCCCCGAGTCCGAGCGCCTCCACCTCAAGGCCCAGGTGCAGATGCGCCTGGGCCGTACCGGGGAGGTGCTGGAGACGCGCTTGGTGGCCTCCAGCGGGAATGATCTCTTCGATTCCTCCGTACTGGCCGCGGTGAAGAAGGCCTCTCCGTTCTCGCCGCCCCCCGCCCATCTGCGTGACGCGCTCCAGAAACAGGGCGTCGTCCTGGAGTTCCGTCCATGAAAGCCCTGCTGCTGTCGCTGCTGCTCCTGCCCCTGGCGGCCTTCGCCCAGGCCCCGGTCATTCAAATCTCCGGCGCCAACTTCCGCCCCCTGCCGCTCGCCTACCCCGCCCCCCAGTCCGTGGATGACGGGGGCAAGAAGGCCACCGCGGACTTCGACGCCCCGTTCCTGTTCGACCTCCGGGCCTCGGGCCTGTTCCAGGTGCTGGACCGCGCCAGCTTCACCGCGGATGCCAAGGAGGGCATCACCGCGGGCAGCATCAACTTCGCGCGCTGGGCGGACGTGGGCGCCGAGTCGCTCGTGAAGGTGCAGCTCGGCGCCGAGGGCGGCACGCTGCGCGGCGAGCTGCGCCTGTTCAACGTGGGCTCCGGCCGGGAGGACTTCAAGGCCAGCCACGCCGTGCCCGCCTCCGAGCCCCGGCAGCTCGCGCACTTCCTGGCCGATGCCCTCTACCGCCACCTCACCCGGGAGCCGAGCCCCTTCCTGTCCCGCATCGTGTTCGTGCGCAAGGCGCGCGACAACCGGGACGTGTGGACGGCCGACTGGGATGGCCACAACGCGCGCGCCCTCACCAGCGGCGGCATCAACCTGCTGCCCGCCCTGGGCACCGACGGCACCGTGGCCTACACCTCGTACCGCAAGGGCCAACCGGACCTCTACCTCCAGAAGACCGGGGGCCAGGCCCAGGCCATCGTCCAGAACGGGCAGATGGCCACCGGCGTGGCGTTCTCCCCGGATGGCAAGCGCATCGCCTACGCGCAGGCGCAGGGCGAGAGCACGCAGATCTACCTGGCCAACGTGGACGGGAGCGAGCCCAAGCGCATCACCGACACCCCCTACGGCATCAACTCCAGCCCCACCTGGTCGCCGGACGGCAAGCGCATCGCCTTCGTGTCCAACCGGGGCGGCTCGCCGCAGATCTACGTGATGAACGCGGATGGGACGAACGCCCGCCGGTTGACCTTCCAGGGCAACTACAACCAGACCCCGGACTGGTCTCCGCGGGGCGATCTCATCGCCTTCACCGCGCGCGATGAGCGCAACGCCTTCGACCTGTTCACGGTGAACGTGGACACGGGCAAGATTTCCCGGCTGACGCAGGACCAGGGCAACAACGAGGAGCCGGTCTTCTCCCCCAACGGGCGCCTCATCCTCTTCAGCTCCACGCGCAACGGGGCGGGCCAGCTCTTCGTGATGACGGCCGAGGGCAACAATCCGCTCGCGCTTCCCATGGAAAAAGGAGGCGGACTCACCCCAGACTGGGCGCCATGAGCGTCTCGCCCTTCCGCGCCCACTGGTCCCTCGCCCCCGAAATCGTCTACCTCAACCACGGCGCGTATGGGGCCTGCCCCACCGCCGTGCTCCAGGTGCAATCCGAGCTGCGCGCGCACCTGGAAGCCTCGCCCATGCGCTTCTTCGTCCGGGAGTACGAGGGGCGGCTCGATGAGGCCCGCACCGCCCTGGCCTCCTTCCTGGACGCGGACCCGGATGACCTCAGCTTCGTGAGCAACGCCACCTCCGGGGTGAACGCGGTGCTGCGCTCGCTGCGCTTCGCCCCCGGGGACGAGCTGCTCACCACCGACCACGAGTACAACGCCTCCCGCAACGCGCTGGACTGGGTGGCCAGCCGCTCCGGCGCCCAGGTGGTAACCGCGGCGCTGCCCTGGCCCTCGCCCACCCCCGCAGCCGTGGTGGAGGCCGTGCTCGCGCGCGTGACGCCCCGCACCCGGCTGTTCCTCGTCGACCACATCACCAGCCAGACGGCGCTCCTCCTTCCCCTGCAGGAGCTCGTCCAGGCCCTGCGCGCGCGGGGCGTGGAGACGCTGGTCGATGGCGCCCATGCCCCCGGGCAGGTGCCCCTGTCCCTGCGGACCCTGAACGCCGGCTACTACACCGGCAACTGCCACAAGTGGCTGTGTGCCCCCAAGGGCGCCGCCTTCCTCCACGTCCGCAGGGATCTCCAGGAGGACCTCAAGCCCCTGTCGGTGAGCCACGGCCACAACTCGACGCGCCAGGACCGCTCGCGCTTCCGGCTGGACTTTGACTGGACCGGAACGGCGGACCCCACCCCCGCGCTCTGCGTTCCCCATGCCCTGCGCACCCTGGAGCGAATGCTGCCCGGCGGCTGGCCCGCGATCATGGCCGACAACCACGCCAAGGCCCTCGCCGCCCGGAAGCTGCTGTGCGAGCGGCTCGGCGTACAGCCCCACTGTCCGGACGAGATGGTGGGCTCGATGGCCACCGTGGCCCTGCCGGACGGCTACCCCACCTCGCCCCCGCCCCCCTACTACCGGGATCCGCTCCAGGACCGGCTCATCACCGAGCACCACATCGAGGTGCCCATCATCCCCTGGCCCCAGGCGCCCCAGCGCCACCTGCGCCTGTCCGCGCAGCTCTACAACACCCACACGGAGTACCAGCGCCTCGCGGAGGCTTTGGAAGCGCTCTTGCGTTGAGTAGTGTGGTGGCAATGCCTCGCTTTGCCACCATTGATGTGGGCACCAACTCCGTTCTTCTCCTCGTGGCGGAACGCACCCCGGAAGGCCGCTTCGAGGCCGTGCTCGAGCGTGCCGAAATCACCCGGCTGGGCCGCGGCGTCGACCAGAGCCGCCGCCTGTCCCCCGAGGGCATGGAGGCCACGCTGGAGGTCCTCACCGCCTTTGCCCAGGAGGCCCGCGCCCTGGGCGCCCAGGGCATCGCCGTGTCCGCCACCAGCGCCGCGCGGGATGCCCAGAATGGCCACGAGTTCCTGGAGGCCGCCCAGCAGCGCGCGGGCGTCTCGGTGGAGATCATCTCCGGGGCGCTGGAGGCCCAGCTCTCGTTCGCCTCGGTCCACATGGACTTCGCCCACGAGGCGGCAGGCCCCCTGATGGTCATCGACATTGGCGGCGGCTCCACCGAGTTCATCTACGGCAACCCGGCGGGCCAGGTGGACTTCCGCCACAGCTACGACGTGGGCGCGGTGCGCCTCACCGAGCGCTTCCTCCACGCGGATCCGCTCGCCGCCGGGGAGCGCGAGCAGCTCACCGCCTTCCTGCGCTCCACCTTCGCCTCCCTGCCCCCGCCGCCCCCGGGCTCGACGCTGGTGGGCGTGGCCGGCACGGTGACCACCCTCTTCACGGTGCAGAACCGCATCGAGCCCTATGACGCCCAGCGCGTCCAGGGCGGCACGCTGACGCGCTCCGAGGTGGAGGGGCTCGCGGACCGGCTCTGCGGGCTGCCGCTGGCGGAGCGCCGGGCCCTGCCGGGGCTGCAACCCAAGCGCGCCGACGTCATCCCCGCGGGCGCGCTCATCCTGCTGGAGGCGATGCGCGCCCTGAAGGCCAGCGGCTGCCGCGTGAGCGACCGCGGCCTGCGCTGGGGGCTGCTGGCGCACCGGTTCGGAGCCGCCTGACCATGAGCCTCCCCTCGGTGGTGGTCCCTCCCGCCGCACCGGCCCCCCCGGTCCGCGCGGGCTACGCCCTCTTCGTCCTCACGCTCATCAACCTGGTCAACTACCTCGACCGGTACATCGTCTCCAGCGCGCTGCCCGCCATTCAGTCGGAGTTCGGCATCAACAACACCCAGTCGGGCCTGCTGGGCACCGTCTTCATCGTGGTGTTCATGCTGGCCTCCCCGCTGGGGGGCTACCTGGGAGACCGGGTGCCCCGGAAGCTGCTGGTGGCCGGGGGCGTGCTGCTGTGGAGCCTCGCCACGGGCGCCTCGGGCCTGGCCTCGTCCTTCACGGCCCTGCTCGTGGCGCGCGCCTTCATCGGCATCGGCGAGGCGGGGTACGGGGCCGTGGCCCCCTCCATCATCTCGGACCTCTACCCCCGCGAGCAGCGCACGCGGATGCTCTCGTTCTTCTACATCGCCATCCCCGTGGGCGCGGCGATGGGCTACGGCCTGGGCGGCTGGCTTACGGCGAGCTACTCCTGGCACGTGGCCTTCTACGCGGGCGGCGTGCCCGGCCTGCTCCTGGGCGCCCTGGCCTTCTTCATGCCCGAGCCCCAGCGCGGGGCCATGGACGAGCCGGGCGCCCGGACGAAGATGCCCTTCAAGGAGGGCCTGGCGGGCCTGGCCAGCAACAAGGCCTTCTGGGCCACCACGCTGGGCTACACGTTGATGACGTTCTCCATTGGCGGCCTGGGCTTCTGGATGCCCACCTATATGGAGAAGGCCCGGGGCATGCCCGGGGACCGGGCCAGCTTCATCTTCGGCGCCATCACCGCCACCGCGGGCCTGCTGGGCACCTTGGCGGGAGGCTGGCTGGGAGACCGGCTGGACCGCAAGCGCGAGGGCGGCGGCCTGGGGATGTCCGGCGTGGGGCTGCTGATCGCCGCGCCGTGCATGTTCGTGGCGGTCAACCTGGAGTCGGAGCCGGCGATGTTCGCCACCATCGCCCTGGCGCAGTTCTTCATCTTCCTCAACAGCGGCCCCATCAACGCGGCCATCGTCAACTGCGTGCCGCCCGCCTTCCGCGCCTTCGCCATGGGGCTCAACGTGCTCTGCATTCACATGCTGGGCGACGCCATCTCCCCCACGCTCATCGGCATCGTGGCCGACATGTCCAGTCTGAGCGCCGCCATCGAGTGGAACGCGCTGCCGGTGCTGTTCGGCGGCTTCGCCCTGCTCGTGGGCGCCAAGCTCTTCCGCGTGGCGGCGCCCGCGCCGCGCTGAGCCGTCCCGCGGGGCCTACCGGATGCGGCAGACGCCCTCCACCCACTGGGGGCGCGGCCGCCGCGTCAGGGCACAGTTGGACATGATGCCCGCGGCCTCCTGCCACTCCCGCTCGGCCTTCAGCAGGGCCTCGAGCTTGGTCTGCAGGGCCTTCGCATCCGTCGTCCGGGAGCAGTAGACGACGAAGGTGCGCGGCCCGCCGCAGGCCTTCTGGCCAAGCCCCGCCAGCTCGCACTCCTCCACCTTCGAGCAACCCTCCGGGTTCACCAGCGCCCGCGCCTCGGCCTCGAGCCGCTCCGCCTTCTGCTTCAGGGCCTCGGTGGACGCCGGCTTCGCCGGGCTCGCCACCAGCATGAGGGCCACCCACACACGGCCTGCCAGCACCATCGGGACGCTCCTTCCCAAAAAGAAAACGCGCTGGCGGGAGACGTTCCCACCAGCGCGTTCATTCATCCGCCAGGCGGCTGCGCCCGGCACACCCCAGGCCCCCCGCGAGGGGCGCCTGGGGCTGCGTCAGCCCTTAGGCCGCGAGCTGCCCGCGGCGCTTCCGGCCCAGCGCGTACTTCGCCAGGACCAGGAGGCCCAGGTAGATGCTGGCGTCAGTGCCGGACGTGGCGCTGCAGCCAGAATCGTCGTCATCGTCGTCGCCGCCACCGTCGCCGGAGGACGTCGTGGTGTTGGTCTGGATCGACGCGGACAGGCTCTCCGTGGTGGCATCCGTCACGGTGATGGTGTTGAGACCACCCGTGGCGAACTTCACCGTGAAGCTGGCCTTGCCGCCGGCGAACTGCACGGTCGCGGGGAACGTCGCCGCCGCATCCGAGCTGGTCACCTTGGCCGCACCCGCGTACGGGGTGGCCACGTTGCGGAACGCATCGTAGGCCGTGGCCGTGAGCGTCACTTCCGTACCGGCCGGAACGCTCGCGGGGAGCGCCAGCTTGTAGGAGGCCGCCGCGGCCGGCGTCACCGTGAACGCCGCGCTCACCGCGCTCTGGAACGTCGGAGCGCTCGCGCGCAGCGTGTAGCCCTCGCCCGCCTTGCGAACCGACAGGTCGGTGAACGTCGCCACGCCGTTGACCGTGGAGGCCGAGGTGGCGCCCAGCAGCGACGCCCCCGTCGGGTTGGTGCCCAGGTACAGCGTCACAGTGTGCGTGCCGTTGGTGATGACGCGACCCTGCGAGTCCTGCAGCTCCACCTGGACCTCAGCCAGCGTCTCGCCAGCCACCACGGAGGTGGGGGCCGCGCGGAAGACCAGCTTGGTCACCGACGTGCCCGAGCCCGGGGCCACGTTGAAGCCCTTGCTCGTGTCCGGGTAGAGGCCGCTGGCGCCCGCCACCAGGGTGTAGTTCGAACCGGCGCGATCCACCTCGAGGTCGTCGAAGACCGCGATGCCGTTGACCGGGATGACCGTCGTGACGCCGTTCAGCGAGGCGCCGCTCGGGTTGCTGGCCAGGGCGATGGACACGGGGGTCGTCGCACCCGTGGAGACGTTGTCGAACTCGTCGTACAGGGTGACCTGCACGGCCGGGCTGATCGGCGTGCCCGCGGTGGTGTTGCTCGGCTGGGTGGTGAAGCGCGCCCGGAACGGAGGCGCCGCGCCGAGATCGAACGGGCTGCTGACCGCCTTGGTCAGCGTGCCCGAGGTCGCCGCCAGCGTGTAGCCGGTGCCGAGCTTGGTGATCCGCAGGTTCTTGAACGTGGCCACACCCGCCACCGCCGCCACCTTGGTGGTGCCGGTCAGCGTGCCGCCAGCCGGATTGGCATCCAGCGCGAGGGTGACTTCCGCCGTGGAGGTGGTGTTGATGTTGCCGAACTTGTCCTGCACCGCGACCTGGACCTCGTTGAGGATGCCCACGGGGCCGTTGGACGGCTGCTTGATGAAGGCCAGCTTGGCCGCAGGACCCGCGGTCACCGTGAACGCCGCGCTGGTGGCGGTGACGCCCGTGATGCCCTCGGCGGTGGCCACCAGCGTGTAGCCGGTGCCGACCTTGTCCAGGGTCAGGTTGCTGAAGGTGGCGACGCCGTTGACCGCCGTCACCGTGAGCGTACCGCCGAGCGTGGCGCCCGTCGGGTTGTTGCCCAGGGCCACGGTGATCTTGTTCGTGCCCGTGGTGACCGGGTTGCCGAACTGATCCACCAGACCGACCTTGACGGCCGGCACGATGGACACGCCCGCGCCGACGGTGGCCGGCTGCACGGTGAAGGCGATGCCCGCGGGGGCACCCGGGGTCACCGTGGTGCTACCGGTGCCCATGATGGAGGCCGTCACCGTGTCCTTGGCGGTCACGGTCTGCTTGCCCAGCGTCTTGAAGGTGATGCTCACGTTGCTGGCCACACCGGCCGTGAAGGCCGCGGGAGCCGGCAGCACCGCCTGGGGATCCGAGCTGGTGAAGGACGCGCTGCCCGTGTAGCCCGTCGCCGTCTGGCCCACGGCATCCAGCGCCGTGACCGTGAAGGTGACCGGGGAGCCCGCCATCGCGGAGGCCGGCAGGTCGGTGATCTTGTAGCCCACCGCCGGGCCCGGAGGAGGCGTGTTGGTGGTGCAGGCGGCGATGTTGTCGGCCTTGAGGCGGACGTCATCGATGTAGACACCCTCGTAGTTGTAGAGGTTGTCGGCGTAGAAGCGGAACGCGAACCACACCTTCTTGCCCGCCAGCGCCTTCAGGTCGACGGTGACCGCCTTGAGCGAGCCGTTCGCACCCTGGTTCTGGGTCGTCCAGATGCGGGTGGTCGTGCTGCTCTTGAGCGCGCCGTCATAGCCGCCCGCCGAGACGTACGGCTGGGTGGCGGACACAACGTCCGAGATGGCCGTCCAGGGGCCCGTCGCCGCGGTGGTGCTGTAGGCGAGGTAGGCGCCGTCGTAGTCCTTCTCGAAGTTGTACCAGAGGTTGAAGGTCATCTTCGCCTCGGTGGCCGACGCATCGATGGTGAAGCCATTGATGGAGGGCGAGACCGAGCCGTTGCCGCCCAGCGACAGGGTGGCGTCCGTGCTGATGGGGTAGGTGCCGCCGCACGAGGTGTTCGGCGCGCCGAAGCGGTACGCGGTGGTCGCCGACTGGTAGTGGCAGCCCGACACGAGGTTGATCGTGTTCGCGTTGCCGGCCGTGGCCGTGGCGATCCAGTACGCGGCCGGGGTCGCCGGACGGTTGCCGTCCAGGTCGTCGAAGAAGTTCAGGCCCGGGGTGATGACACCCGTGGGGGCGGCGGACTTCTGGACGGTGTTCTGCTCCTCGACCGGGGTGGGGGCGATGCCGGACTCAGCGGCGCGCACCACGTAGTGGTAGGTGGTGCCCTGGGTCAGGTTCAGGGTGTCGGAGAAGCTGGTGCCGGTGACGCCCGTGGCGATGCGGTTGGCCTCGGACGGGGTGAAGTTCGCCGTGGTGCTGCGGTAGACGTTGTAGCTCAGGGTACCGCCGCACGAGGCGCTGCCCGCGGCCCAGTTCACCGTGGTGCCGCACGTGGCCTCCGCCGCGTTGGTCACCGAGGTGACGCCCGCGAACGTGGGCAGCAGCGTGCACACGCCGGTGGCGGTGGCCGAGGACTCGTTGGAGTTGGCCGACTCAGCGCACTCCACGCCGCGAACGACGTAGTAGTACGTGGTGCCACCGGAGACGGTGGTGTCGGTGTAGGGAGAGGACGTCGCCGTGGCCACGCGGGTGTAGGGGCCGCCCGCGGTGGTGGCACGGTAGATGGCGTAGCTGGCGGAGCTGTTGGTCGTCCACGCCACGTCGATCTTGTTGTCGCCCGAGACGGTGGCCGTCACACCGGTGGGAACCTCGCCCGCGTCGTCGCAGCTGTTGTAGACGACGAGCGCGAAGTCCTGGTCCAGCGCCGTGCTGTTGGCCGGCACGCCGTCCGAGTTGATGTTGGTCGCCGTGACCGTGACGGTGTAGTTGCCCGTCACGCCGGCCGGCACGAACACGCTCTCGGCGTTGTTGCGCTCATCGGCCGTACCGCCGGCCATGGAGGCGCCCTTGTCGAAGACGTTGCCCTTGTAGGTGACGCCGCCGATGGTGACCGACAGGTCCAGGTTGTTCTTCCAGGCGCTGCCGCTCGTGGCACCCGGCGCGTCCGTCCACGCCAGCGTGACGCGGAAGGGCTTGGTGGTGTCGGCGAGCGTGCCCTCGAAGGTGCGGGTCTGGCCCGTCGCGGTGAAGAGGTTCGCCTCGGTCTGGTCGTTGAGCAGACGCGGCGTCCCATCGAACGCGAAGCCCAGGTCCATGAGACCCATGCCCTGGTTGTTCGAGAACAGGTTGTCGTTGGCGCCCGTGCCCGTCATGTAGTGGGCGGAGTTCATCAGGTAGGCCTTGGTCATCGCCGCGCTGGGGGGCGTGAGGGCCTTGTTGATGAAGTACTGGCGGACCAGCGCCGCGCCGCCGGCCACGGCCGGGGTCGAGTGGCTGGTGCCGGAGGAGGCCGAGTACCACTCCTGGCCCGGCGGGTGGAAGTCGCTGTTGTAGCCCGCGCACACGCCCGAGGCGTCGAAGCACGGCAGCGCGTCACCCAGCGGATTGGCCGGGGTGCCGCTGCGCTGGCCCTCGGTCTGGGCCATACCGCCCGAGACGTGGGTACCCGGCGCCACGATGTCCGGCTTCTTGCGGCCGTCGGAGGTCGGGCCGCGGCTGGAGAAGCCCACGATGTCGTTCGCGGAGTCCGCCTCGTTGTCACCCGTGGAGCACGCATCCGGACCACCGAAGGGGTGGACGTTCTCGGAGGCGCCGACCGTGATGATGTTCTTCGCGGTGCCCGGCGTGCCGACCGTGTTGGCCCCCGAGCCGCTGTTGCCTGCGGCGAACAGGATGACCATCTCCTGGTTGCCTGGGTTGGCCTGCGCGGAGCCCTCGGGCTGCGCGTCACGCACCAGCGCGTCGTACGCCTGCGCGTCGACGTTGTACGCGTTGGAGCTGGCGCCCCAGCTGTTGCTGCTGACGCGCATGCCATCGTTGTAGGCGCGCGACTGCAGGTCCTCGTACACGGGGTCCGTGAACGAGCCCGGGTCGAAGACCACCGACGAGCCCAGCTTCACGAAGGGCGCCACGCCCAGGCCGTAGGCATAGCCCGACGCGTCCGTGTGCGGCGCACCGGACAGCGCGGCGTAGCCGCCGACGATGTGCGAGTTCACCGTACCGTGGCCGTCACAGCCCTGAATGGTGCTGCCGGAGTTCGGCGAGCCTTCCAGGCGGTTGTAGACGACGCGGCTGGTGTTGGAGACGCTGCCACCGGCGTAGAGCGCGAAGTGGTTGGGCGTCTGCGAGCCGTTGTCCAGGCCGCTGTCCGACACGTCCACGCCGAAGTCGGCGATCTGGTTCGTGTTGAAGCCCTTGGACTGCAGCCACTGCAGGTAACCCGGGCCGGTGATGCCGTTGCCGGACAGGTTCCCGCTGACGATCATGTTCTGCCGCTCGTCGAACTTGCGCGGCGTGAAGTACGGCTGGATGGAGATGACGTCCGGCCGCTCGGCGAGGGCGAACAGGTTCTCGCGCGTCAGGTGGGCCACGACGTTCACGTAGCCCTGGCTCTCGCGGATCTTCCCATCACGCGACTGCAGCTTGTTGATGAGCGCCAGCGTGGCCTGGTTGACCTCGGCGTCCTTCACGAGCTGGATGGCGAACGTCGGCGTCTCGGACTTGTACGCGGTCGGATCCAGCTTGTAGTCGTTGAGGTAGTCGCCGTTCCACTGGATGACGCGCGAGGCACGCACGTGCGAGTCCAGCTTGCTGAGCGCCGCCGCGTCCCCGTAGACGATGTACGCGTTGTTGGGGATGTAGGTGACGATCCGGACGCCCGTCTTCTCGAGCTCCTTGTACCACTCGGGCTTCACGGGACCGGCGAACTGCACGATGTGCAGGCCCTTGCTGAAGGCCAGCGGGCGCATGCCGCGCAGGGACTGGCCGTGCTCCGTCGCGGTGTGGATGACACCGGCGTTCAGCAGGATCTCGTTGTAGTTGTCGCGGAGCTCCACGGACGAAGCGGGCAGCGCCGACAGGGCCTGATCATCGGCCTGCACGAGCTTGAAGGAGCCGTAGTCGCCAATCACCTGGAACTTGGCGCCGCTCTTCTCCAGCTGGGCAACCTGCGCCGCGCTGAGCTGCACCTTGTGGGCCGCGGTGTTGGCCTGATAGCCATCGGTCTGCTGGGAGGTGGAGGAGGTGCCCGGCCCTTCACAAGCCAGAGCAGCCATGATCCATACCGCTCCGAGGGTCTTCGCGCTGCGCGCACGAATGCCCGTTCCGAGCGGACGGGTTACTGATTTCGTCATCGTTTAGCCCCGAGAAACGAGCGCGCTTCCAGGGAGGGCCCAGAAGGCGCTCGATGTAGAACCAGCCATGTGACTTCGCTTCTGTTGAAGAGTCGTCACGCTGGCCGGTTCACTAGGGGTAGCACGACCGGCCCTCTGTTTTCAAATCGTCACCAATAATCCGTGATGCTTGAAATTGGAATAACGGGTCTTGGCCGTTAAACCAGACGTACGGGAACACACGTGTTGCACCGGCCCGTAGCATCCAGGCAAGCATTCCTCGAAAGCCAGGCATCGACGCGGACCGGCGGACCCTTTATGGAGAGGGCATGAAGTCCGCTGGCCCGCGCCCTCCCCGCCCGTTGCTCGCATGGGCCGTGGGGCTGCTGGTGTTGGGGGGCGCCGTGGGCCTGGCGCTCCGGGCCACCGCGGCCGAGGTGGCCACACCCGTGGTCCTGGCCCCCGTGGCCTACACGGGCTCCGCGTCCTGCCAGGCCTGCCATCCGGATCATTCCGCGAGCTGGCGGCGCACCTTCCACCGGACGATGACGCAGGAGGCCTCCGCGGACGCGGTGCAGGGGGACTTCGGCGGTGCGAGCTTCACCTACGCGGGCGTCACCTCCCGCTTCCTGCGCGAGGGCGCGCACTTCGTCATCGAGACGCTGGATGGGCAAGGCCGCCTGCGCCGGCAGACGGTGGCGCGCACCGTGGGCTCGCGGCGCGTGCAGCAGTACCTCGTGCGGGAAGGAGACCGGTACATCCGCCTGCCCGTGGCCTGGAACATCGAGGAGCGGCGCTGGTTCCACCTCACCGGCGGGTTCCTGGATCCCGACGGCACGGACTTCAACGCCCACCGCGCCGTCTGGGATGCCAACTGCATCTTCTGCCACAACGTCAAAGCCCGTCCCGGCTACGACTGGGACCAGGCCCGGTTCGACAGCCACGTGGCGGAGCTGGGGGTGGCCTGCGAGGCCTGCCATGGCCCGGGCACCGAGCACGTGGCGCGCAACACCCAGCCCCTGCGGCGCTACCTCCTGCACTACTCGGACCGGGCGGATCCGTCGATCGTCAATCCCTCGCGCCTGGGGGCGCTTCAGCAGGTGCAGATCTGCGGCCACTGCCATGGCCAGCGCCTGCCAGAGCCCATCGGCCGCATCCGCCAATTTCTCTCCGAGGGAGACCCCTACACCGCGGGCGAGAACCTCTCCGCGTACACCCAGCCGCTCCAGCGCGACAGCCACCTGGCGGGCGTGGACGTGTCCTTGCGCTTCTGGAAGGACGGGACGCCCCGCCTCAGCGCCTACGAGTACCAGGGGCTGCTGATGTCCAAGGACTTCCAGCGCGGCGGGCTGACGTGCCAGCACTGCCATTCCATGCACGGGGGGGACCCCAAGGGGATGATTACCCAGGCCATGCGCGGGCCCGCCGCGTGCCAGGGCTGCCACCCGGCCCTCGTGGCCCGCGCGGCCGGACACAGCCGGCACCGGGAGGGCTCGGCGGGGACCGACTGCTACGCCTGCCACATGCCCAAAATCACCTACGGCATCGGGACGGTGCACCCCACGCACCACATTCAGAACCCCGACCCTTCCCGCGCCTGGCGCCACGAGATGCCCGAGGCCTGCACGCTCTGCCACACCGACCGCAGCGCGCGCTGGGCCGCGCAGACCCTGCGTCAGCAGCAGGGCCTGCCCCCCTCCGGGGAGCTGCCCGAGGACCCGGACTTCGCGCTGGCCGAGAGCGTGCGCAGCCTGCTCTCGGGCGATGTGGTGCAGCGCGCCGTGGCCGCCGCGGCGCTGGGCGACGAGCGCAGCGCCCTGTCCGAGCCGCTTGCGCGGCTGTGGGCCGTGCCGTTCCTCCTGCGGGCCCTCGACGACAACTACCCTTCCATCCGGCGCCTCTCGTGGCGCTCGCTCGAGTCGCTCGTGGCCCGCGCGGGCCAGGTCCGGCCCGGGCTCGCGGCGTCCGCCCAGCGCCTCCCCCGCTTCGACTTCCAGGCTCCGGAGGAGGAACGCCACCGGGTGGCGCGGCAGTGGCGGCAGTGGTGGGCGGCCACGGCCACGGGTGATATTCCCCGGCCTGGCCCGGAGGTTCCCCTGGATGCCGCGATGGAGCCGCTCGAACCCGCCATCGAGCACCTCCTGCGGCGGCGCGCCACCCAACCTCCCATCCAGATCGGCGAGTGATGTGAGCACGCACCCGAAAACACCGGCAGCCCCGGAAGCAGGCCCGGCCCGAGCCCACGCCCGTTTCGGATGGACCCTGCTGCTCGTCTCCCTGACGTTTGGGACCCTCCTCGAAGCGCTGGAGGCGTTCCGCTGGGCCCCCCTGATGTCGGATGTCTTGAAGCACCGGCTGTGGGCGCTCGCCCATTTCCATGGGGCCGCGCTCGGGTTGCTCAACCTCGTCTACGTCCGGTGGGAGAACCCGCGGGCGCTCGGCGAGGCGGCCCGGCGGCGCGCCTCCCACTCCCTCCTGATGGGCAGCACCGCCCTGCCCCTGGGCTTCCTGCTGGGAGGCATTGCCCACCCGGAGGGAGATCCGTCCCTGGCAATCTTCCTGGCGCCCCTGGGGGCCTTGCTCGTGCTCTACACCGTCGCCGCGCAGACCTACGCGGCCTGGCGCGGCCCCGCTTAGGCCCCGGAGGCGGAGGACCGTTCCAGCTGGCCCCTGTACTCACTGGCCAGTTGCTCCAGCTCGGCGGCCAGCTGCGCCCCATCCGCCTGCAGCAGGGCCTTCAACCGGGAGCGGTTGCCGAGCGCGAAGAACACGGTGATGTCATGCCACAGCACGCTCCACCGCTCGGAGAAGTACAGGGTGAAGAGCGCCAGCGGCGGCAGGCCCAGCAGGGCCCCCACGCCCCAGCCCCATCCGCCCAGCGCCCAGAACACCGCCACCAGGCCGGGCCACCACACGAAGACCAGGACCAGCGACACCAGGAACTTCACCGTGCCCTGAAGGTCCAGCTCACTCTTACGGGCCACCAGCGGCGGCACCTGGTACGGCAGTCCGAAGAGCACGAGCCCCGCCAGGAACAGGGGCAGCCCCAGGCACACCACTGCGAGGTTCTTCACGATGAAGGTGAACACCCCCCGGGGATGGTAGGTGAGCGCCACATCCTCCGGGGTGGCCTGCACCACCGCGAGCCGCCGGTGGTACGACATCAGCGCCGAGCGCACCTGCTCGAACTGCTCCGGCTGCCCGGCCTGCAGGAGTTGCAGTCCGCGCGCCCAGTGCTTCAGACGCTCGGAGCCCACCTTCTCGCCCTGGCGAAAGGCGTAGAGCCGCTCCGCGAGCTGGATGACCGGCAGATCTTCCCACCGGTCCAGGTTGACGGTGAGGGCCTTGAGCTCCGCCGCGATGCGCGCCGTCAACGCGCGCACGGCCTCCCGCTCCGCCTCCTCCCCTTCTCCCCGCAGGAAGGGCAGGACCTCGATGGCGGGGCCCACCTCCACGAGGGCCTCGCTGCGGAAGACGTTCTTCTCCTCATAGGTGAAGCCCACCGGAATGATGCGCACGGGGGCCCCCTGGCGCGCGGCGCCCAGGGCGATCCGCGCGGCCCCCGTCTTCAGCTCCCCCAGCGAGGGCTCCGAGTGGCTGCGCCCCTCGGGAAACAGGGTGATGGCCCGCCCCTCGGCGAGCGCCGCCCGCGCCGCATCCAGCGTCCCCTCGTTCTTCGTCATCTGCGAGGGATGGTCCTGCTTGCGGTAGATGGGCAAGGCGTCCAGCCCCTTGAGGATCCACCCGATGACGGGCATCCGGAAGAGCGGCTCCTTGGCCAGGAAGGTGACGTGGCGCCGGGTGAGGATGAAGACGAGCGCCGGATCAATGAGGCTGTTGGGGTGGTTGCCCACGAACATGAGCGGCCCGTCGAACCCATCGGCCGGCGCCTGCACCTTCACCCGGTAGAAGAGCCGCAGCGCCAGGGACACCAGACCATGGATGAACGCGTAGAACACGGGCGGGACTCTACACCGTCCCGCCGGCCACGCCGGGCTCAGGGAAAGCGATCCACCACCAGGATGATGCCCCGGGCATCCTGCACCACGGCCGTGCCCCGCTCCGGCCCCGGATAGGAGACGATTCCCTCGCCGTCCTTGTCCCAGCGCGGATCCAGCAGCACCCCGCAGAAGGGCACCTCGTAGAAGTCGCGGACCTTGCCGTCCTCGTAGTACCGGACGTAGGCGCGGTCATACCGCCCGAAGACGCGGTGGTTGGCCACGTACAGGTAGCCCGCGATGCTCACGTCCTTGAGCTCGCCCTCGTCCACCTTGGGCACCGACATCACGAAGCGGCTCTTGTAGCGGGCCGAGCCGGGCCGGTTCTGCGTCTCGTCCACGACGACGGGGATGCGGTCTCCCAGCACCAGCCCCATCTTCTTCATCTGCTCGGAGGCCTCCTGCGGACACTTCATCTCCGGGGGCATCCAGGAGGGACGCTGGGACTCGGCCACCACGGCCGGCTTGCCGGCGCACCCCAGGCCCAGCCCCCCGGCGGCCACCAGAATCAGCCCGATGTGACGGCCCCCGGACATGCGTGCGGCCTCCTCAGAAGACACCGATGCTGAAGTGGAACTGGGTGGTGGGCTCGTTGAAGTCGTCGTCCCGGTCCAGGTTGTAGCCCACATCGAAGGCCAGCGGCCCCACGGGCGTGACATAGCGCAGGCCCACCCCGGAGGTGTACCGCAGCGCCCCCAGCTCGAAGTTCGCCCGGTTTCCCCACAGGTTGCCCGCCTCGAAGAAGAGGCCCAGGTCCAACGAGCTGAACACCGGCAGGCGCAGCTCCGCCTTGCCCAGCGTGAACAGCTCGCCGCCCGGGCTGATGGGCGCCTGCCCATCCAGGAGCGCCCTCAGCTCGGGCGGACAGGCCGCCGGATTGACGAGGGAGCGGCAGGACTGGAGCTGGGGCCGGACGGCGGTGCGCTGGTCTTGCGGCAGCACCCCATCCTCCCGGAAGCCGCGCAGGCTCGACGAGCCGCCCAGGTAGAAGAGCTTGGAGCCAATCGACTGCGCCCCCTCGGACAGGGGCAGGATGGTGCCGCCCCGGGCCGACAGGGCCAGGCTCGCCCGGCGTCCCAGGGGCGCGTACACCGTCACGTTGGCGGCCAGCTTCACCCCGTCGATGGGAAAGTCCGGCACCGGCGTGCCCCGCGCATCGGTGGGCGACACGCTCAAGTCCCGGGTGAACTCCGTGCTCGCGGACACCCACAGGCCCCGGCGGGGGTTGGTGGGATCGTCCCGGAAGTCCAGCGTGACGGCGGGCCGCAGCGAGTGCAGCGAGAACACGCCGTACGGAAAGCGCAGCCGCTCCTGGTCCGCCCGGTTCAGCTCGCTCAGCACGCCGCCGCGCGAGCGGAGCCGGTTGTGCTCCAGCTCGTACTGGAGCGACACGCTCAGCCACTTCGTCGCCGCCCAGTCGAGCCCCGCGACCGCCGCGAACCGCGTGGAGAGGTAGGAGGGACGGTGCACGCGCTCGCCGATGAAGTCCAGCCGCGCGCCCACCTCCCGGGACAACCAGGTGTTGAGGCGCGGATAGGTGAAGGACACGCTGCCCCGTCCGCCGAGCCCCGCCCAGCCATAGAGCGCGCTGTCCTCCTCGTTCTCCTCCGAGTACCGCCCGGAGAACGCATCCGCGCTCAGGCCCACGTAGTTGATCTTCCCGCGCGCCAGCACGTTGAGCCCACGGCCGTTGACGTTCGGGAAGGCCGTATCCAGCGTGAGCCGGGGCCCATCCACCAGGAAGTACCCACCGGACACCTCCCCGTCCAGGCGCGGCCGCTCCTGGATGGTCACCAGGACGTCCTTGATTTCCTCCCGCCGGCCCGGCTCGCGGAGCTGCACCTCCACCTGCCGGAAGATGTTGAGGCGCGCCAGGCGGCGCCGCCCCTCCGCCAGCTTCTCCAGGTCCATCACCTGGCCGACTTCCACGTCCAGGTGGCCGCGCACCGTGCGCTCATCCGTGCGGACCTGGCCCTGGAGGATGATGCGGCCCACGCGGACCCGGGGGCCGGGCTCCACGTGCAGGCGCACGAGCATGTCCCTCGGGTCCTCCTCACCGGCGGTGGCCTCCATCTCGACGCGAGCGAACAGGTACCCCGCCCTCGCCAGCTTCAGCTCCAGCGCCCGCCGGGCCCGATCGACGGCCTCCTCGCTCAGCGAGTCCCCGGGGTAGAGCTCCACGTCCTCGGAGGACACCTCGGGGGGCATCCCGTCGACCTCCACGTCGCCCACCCGCCGCTCCTGGCCCTCCACCACCTCGAACTCGGCCACCGCCGTCTGGCCCGTCTCCTCCAGCGTCAGGCGCAGGAAGCTCACCCGCGCATCCGGGAAGCCGCGCTCGCGGTAGGCCTCCGTCAGCACCTCGGCCGCGTCCAGGTAGGCCTCCTCCACGAAGACGGTGTGCGGATCCGGCACCGGCGGGACGGTGCCCAGCCCCAGCTCCTCCCGCCCGTCGATGCGCAGGGGGTCGTCCTGCAGGGGCAGCTCCAGGTCGGGGACGGGCTCGTTCGCGCGGACGCGCTCGGCGAGCACCTCGCGCAACACGCCGCTCGGCAGGGCCCGGTTGCCGTGGAAGCGCACCTCCTTCACGGCCAGGCGCTGGCCCTCCTCGATGTCGAAGGCCAGCACGGCCTCTTCCTGGTCGGGCCTGCGCACCTCCCGGGGCGTGACGCGCACGAAGTGGTAGCCCCGGTAGCGGTAGAAGTTCGCCACCCGCCACGCGAGCTGCTCCGTCATCCCCAGGTCCAGCGGCTCCGAGCCGTCATATGCCAGCACCCGCTCCAGCACCCGGGAGGGGAAGTGGTGGTTGCCATGGAAGTGGAAGGCGTAGCGCGGGCCCGCAGACAGGGGCACCGTCACCGCCGCGCGGCCGTCCTCCTGCGTCACCTGGAGGGCGCCCACCCGTGCGCGGTAGTAGCGCTGCTCCCGCAGCAGCCGCCGCAGCCGCTCCAGGCTGGCCTCCAGCCGCGCCTGGTCGAACACCATGCCCAGCTCCAGCCCCAGGGACTCCATCAGCCGGGGCAGGGCCAGGCCGGGGCTTCCCGTGAACGTCACCCGGCCGATGCGCAGCGGCTCGCCCTCCTCCAGCGTGAACACCAGGACGACCCCCTCCAGCACGGACTCCTGGGTGTCCTCCACCCGCGCCTGGTGGTAGCCCTTGTGGCGGTAGGCCGCGACGATGGCCTCCTTGGCCGCATCCAGCGCATCGGGATCCAGCGGGGTGCCCTCTTGCAGGCCGCTGGCCTCGCGAATCTCCTCGTCGCTCAGGACGACGTTCCCCTCGATGACCAGCCGCGTGAGCCGCTGGACCGGCGTGAGGTGGAACACCAGCCTCACCCCTCCGGGCACCTCCACCGTCCGGGCCACCACGTCGGTGAAGCGGCCGGTGTTCCACAGCCCCTCCACGCTCTGGCGCACCGCCCGGGGCGAGAGCACCTGGCCGCGCCGCACCTCCACCAGCCCCGCCAGCCCCTGCGTGTCCGAGCCCTCGGGCAACACCAGCTCCACCGCCACCACGTTGGGGGGAGCTGCGAACGCCTCCCCGGGGACGGGAGGGCTCGCCAGGGCCCCACAGGCGGCGAGCAGGCACACCGCGAGCGCTAATCGACCTCCCAGCTCAATTTGAGCTCGAGACCGAGGTTGCCCAGGGCGGCTTCGTTGTTCTCGTTGTCCCACTGAGCCTGCGCGGAGAGGCGGTTGTCGAAGCGATACTCGGCACGGGCGCGCGTCCCGCGCCCGCTGACCGGTTGTGTCACACCGATCTTAAGCTGGTCACTGAGGATCTTCGACTCCAGTTGTGCGGTCGGCTCCGCCTGACGGGTGGCGTCGTTGTAGGTGGTGGAGATCTGGAAGGACAGGTCCTTCAAGATGGAGTTGCTGGGCAAAAAGCGCTTCACTTGCCGGTCCAGCCCCGAGGCATTGAAGAGCGCCTCCGCGGCCAGGCCCGCGCTGGCCGAGGCCGCGGTCTCCTTGTCCGTGCTCGTCACGCCCAGGGTGAGCAGCGAGAGCACATCCCCCTCGGCCAGCGAGGGCTCCGAGGAGAAGAGCACCTGGGGGTCCGCGGGCCGGCCGAAAGCGTGGACCTTGACGGTGTACTCGCGCACCAGGGTCTGCGCCCGGACGTCGAAGACCATGTCGATGCCGTAGCGCTCCCGGAACTCGACCTGCCCCTCGCTCAGGGCGAACTGGTTGTTGCGGAAGAACACCTGGCTGCCCTCGGCGGCCTCCACCCGGCCCAGGAGCCCCGGCCGCACGTTGGTGCCCGTCAGCCGCAAGTCTCCCAGGAGCCGCGCCCGCGCCAGGTTGTTGTCCACCCGCACGTCCTTCAGGTGCGTGCGCACATCGAAGGAGAGGAACTCCCGGGGCTTCTCCGCCGAGGTGGGCAGCACGCTGCGCCGCCCGGCGTTCTTGAGGAGGCCATCCAGGTCCAGCCCCTTCTGGTAGCGCAGCCGCAGCACGTCCACATCTCCCGCGAGCAGCAGCGCGTCGGGCGTGCCGGTGAGCTGCAGCGCGCCGGACAGCGTGACGGGCAGGTCGTCCAGGACGCGGTATGTGGCGTTCTCCAGCTCCGCTACCAGCGACACCTTGTCGAGCTGGAGCTGCTTGAGGACGAGCTCGCCGCTGGCGGTGATGGTCCCCTCGTTGAGCATGCCGCGGAAGCCCTTGAGCAGCACCCACTGGTCCGTGAACGTGGCCCGGCCGGACACGTTGCGCAGCGTCAGCGGCCGGCCCCGCAGGGAGAGCCGCACGTCGGTGAGCTCCGCGTCTCCCGCGAGGGAGGGCTTCTCCAGGGGGCCCGTGGCCTGGAGCTGGAAGGCCATCTTGCCCGCGGTGCGCTCCAGCTCGGGGCTCACCGCTTCGATCAGCCGCAAGTCCACCGCGCCGCGCAGGTTGAGGTCCATCGCGCGCGGCCCCATCCAACCCGAGGCCGACAGCTCCGTGTCCGGGCCCCGGAAGGCAAAGGACTGCACCTCCAGCCGGCCGCCCGCGTAGCTCAGGATGATGGGGCCCTCGTTCTGGCCGCCCAAGGGCCCCTGGGACAGGGAGAGCTTGTCCACCGTGCCGCTCACCTGCATGGCCTCCAGGTTGCGCAGGTTGCCCTGCGCGCTGAGGTACGCCGAGAGCGCGCCGGACACGCCCTGGGCCACCACCCGCTGGGGCAGCAGGGGGCGGATCTCCGGCAGCGCCAGCGTCACCGAGGCCTCGAAGGGGAACGGCTCCTTGACCTTCATCGCCAGCACGCCGCTGGCGTCCTGGAAGGGCTTGCCGGAGATCTCCAGCTCCCGGCCCTCCAGCTTGCCCTCCAGGAACAGCTCGCCGAGGTCCCGGTCCGCGAACGTCACGCGGGGGCTGTGCAGGGAGGCCACCGTCACCGGCAGCTCGGAGTTGCCCTCCACCCGGCCCTCCAGCGTGAGCACGCCCTGCATGCCCATCTGCGCCGCCAGCTCCGGCCCCACCATCTCCGCCAGCGAGAGGTTCTCAATCCCGAAGCGGTAGTCCAAATCTCCCGCGAAGGTGAAGGTGCCCTCGGCCCAGCTCCGCCCGAGCGGCCCCTCCAGCACGGTGCGCTCCAGCACCATCGCCTTGCCATCCACGAAGCGCAGCCGGGTGGAGCCATCCCCCACCCGGCGCCCGTAGTAGGTGGTGTCCTTGAAATCGAGCGCCACCAGCCCCTCGAAGCGATCCACCGGGCTGTCGAGCTCCACCCGCCCCGAGGCCGCGCCCGCGAGCGTGCCCTGCAAGAGGGCCATGTTCGGGTGCAGGCCCGCGATGATGTCGAGCAGGTCCTCGGTCCGCCCCTGCGGCACGTTCACCTCGGCCCGGGCGTGCAGCGACGTGCCAAAGGTCAGCGCCGCCTTGCCAAAGTACGGCGTGCGCCCCTTCTGCCCGGACAGCGACGGGAAGCCGAGGACCCCGTCCTCGTACGTCACCTTGCCCTGCACCACGCCCAGCCCGAAGCCCCAGAAGGTGAGGTCGCGCAGGGAGAGGTTCGCATCCACGCGCACGTCGTTGTACGGCCCCACCACCGAGAAGCCCGCCGTCCCCTTGCCCGCCCAGGCCAGCTCGGCGATGGCCCCGTAGTCCGACAGGTCCACCTCCCCTTGCCCGCGGACCTCCAGCCCCCGCGACGTGTCGTAGAAGAGCGTCACGTCCGCGTTCAGCCGGGAGTGGCCTGACTCCACCTGGGCCCCGGTGAAGGACACGCGGTCCGGGAGGATCTTGAGCTGGGTCTGCACGCTGCCCTTCTCGAACGCCAGCAGCGTGAGCCCGTCGCGCTCCGGAGCATCGAAGGCATGTGTGGCCAGCACGAAGCGCCCGGTGCGCACATCCATGTCCCCCGCGAGCTGGAAGCGGGGAAACAGGGAGCCCGACAGCTTCCCACTGGCGGTGGCCGGGAAGTCCACCCAGGAGCCCTTGAGCCCCGCCTGCGCCAGGATGCGGCCCAGCGACGCGTCATACGTCGCCACCTCCACCTGCACGGGGAAGCCCGGCACGAGCCGCACCAGGCCACGAATCTCGGCCCGCCCATTGCCCACGGGCACCGTCAGCTGCTCCACCCGGAGCTGCTCCCCCGAATAGAGCAGCCGGGCCGAGAGCGAGGAGGGCCCGAACCGGTCATAGGCGAGGTTGCTCGCCGACAGCTCCATGCTCACGTGGGGCGCCGCCGGGGGCCCATTCACCGTGAGCCGGGACCAGAGGTGCCCCGAGGCGGGCTGCGGCAACACGCCCGTGCGCGACAGCGCGCTCAGCGGCAAGAACACCTGCGCGTCCAGCGCGAGCTGCGGCTCGCAGAACGACTCCACGCGGCCCGAGAGGTTCACGCTGACTTCATCCAGGGCCACCTCGGCGCGGTTGAACTCCACCAGCTCCGAGTCCACATCCAGGCCGCCGGACAGCACCAGGCGCCGGAGGGGCACTTCCCCGCTGTCCGGCCCCAGCCACACCTTGCCCCGCTGCGCCTCCACGTCGAACTCGGCGACGCCCCAGCGGTCCCGCCACTCCACATCCAGGTCCGTCACCTCCACCCGCTTGCCGCCGGGCAGGGCCAGCCGGACCTGGGCGCCCGTGAGCGCCAGCCGGGAGATGCGCAGCCGCCCCAGGGGGCCCAGGCCGCATGAGGACGCCTCCTTCGGCCCGTCCGAGGAACGGGAGAGATCCAGCGCCACCCGCGGCCGCTGCACGCGGACCAGCTCCAGGTTCAGCTTGCCGGACAGGGGGCGGATGAACCCCAGCCGCACCTCGGCCATGTCCGCGGCGAACAGCGGCGTGTCCGTGCCGGGGGTGAAGAGGGACAGGCCCCGCAGGATGACCCGCTGGCCCAGCGGGTCCAACTCGCACTGGCCAATGCCGACATCCAGCCCGAGCAGCGCGGGCAACTGCCGCCGCGCGAGCGTGCACGCCGCATCCCAGGCCATGGACGTGCGCAGCACCAGGACGGCCCCCAGCAAGAGCAGGAGGATCCCCAGCAGCGCCTTGCGCGCGCCCTGACGGCTCGGAGTGGCCAAAACCGCTACAGCTTACCGAGACCCTCGAGGTAGCGGTCGATCTCCGCGAGGTCCACCTTGGAGCCGCTTGGCCGGCTGCTTGGCGCCAGGGAGGCGGTGGGCTTCGACACCCCCTCCGTGGCCGGACTGACCGAGCCCTGAAGGCCCAGATTGTCCGCCACCCGGCGAATCAACTCCTCGGAGATGGACTCCTGGCGCGACAGGAACGCCTCGAAGAGCGCGTTGTCGCACAGGGTGTTGATGACGCGGGGGGTGCCCCCCGAGGCCTGATGGACCGCCAGCAGGGCCTCCGGTGTAAAGGGCATGCGGGGGCAGCCCGCGAGCCGCAACCGGTGCTTGATGTAGGCCTCGGTGGACTCGGCGGTGAACGGCTCCAGCTTGTAGCGGAAGGCCACCCGCTGGGCGAGCGGCGGGTCCAGCTTGAGGTTCTTCTCGATCTCCGGCAGCCCGAAGAACACGAAGGAGATGAGCTTGCGCTCGGGCACTTCCAGATTCAGCAGCCCCCGGAACTCCTCCATCAGCTCGCGGGTTTCCAGCATCTGCGCCTCGTCGATGAGGACGACGGCCTTCTTGCCGGACTCGTAGATCTGCAGGAGCCGCTGGTAGAGCTGGGACAGGAGCGCCAGCTTCTCCTGGGCGGGGTTCTCCACGCCGAGCTGGAGGGCAATGCGGCGCAGGAGCCAGTTGGCGGTGATGCCCGAGTGGATGATGACGAGCAGCGCCGCCTCGTACTCGGCCTCCGGCAGCGAATCGAGCATCCGCCGCGCCAGCGTCGTCTTCCCCGCGCCAATGTCGCCGACGAGGATGGACAGGCCCTTCATGTAGCTGACGGCGTGCATCAGCCGGGTGAGGGCCTGCGAGTGCTGGACGGAGTTGTAATAGAACCGGCTCACCGGCGCGTTGGAGAACGGCTCCGTCGTGAGCTCGAAGAAATCGATGTAGGTCGTCATAGGCTCCGCCGGACTGAACTAAACGTAGCCTACTTTGCGCGCCTTGGGGGCGCCCACCCCGGAAGTGGCCGCTCGCGGGGGGACGGCGGCCGGAGCCGGCGTCAGGGGGTCCTCCTCGGGCTCGGTCAGCTCCGCCAGACGCGCCACCTGGGAGGAGACATCACGGTACTTCGGGTCGAGCGCGGCCACGTGCTGGTAGTGGTAGAGCGCCTTGCCGTTCTCTCCCGTGCCCTCGTAGGCCGTGGCCAGCTCGAAGCCCAGCGCCTTCGCGGCCTCGCCCGTGGCGTGCGGATGGGCCAGGCCCTCGCGGAAGATCTCCACCGCCTCGACGTGCTCGCCCCGCATGCCGTGGAGCATGCCGAGCATGGTGATGCAGTCCAGCTCGCGCTTCTTGCCCACGCAGCCCTGGCGCGCCACGCGGAACTCCCCGAGCGCGTCGTCGGAGAGCCCCATTTCCTTGTAGGCGATGCCCAGATCGTAGTGGGTGTCCACGTCCTCGGGCTTCACCACCTTCTCCAGGCCCTTCTTGAACTCGGCGAACACCTCTTCGACCGAGTACTGGAAGTCGTCCTCCGCCGCCGGGGCGGGCGTCCCGCCCAGGTTGTCGATCTCCCCGGCCAGCTCCGCCGCCAGGTCGAACGCGTCGCGCCCCTCGGACTCCTCGCCCAGCGGCTGCACGGCGGGCACCGCCGACTCGGCCGTCTCGGTCTCCTGCGTCGTCGAGGCCTCGCCGCCCGCCTCCAGCGCCTCCAGCCGCGCCATCAACTCGCTGGCGCGCGCGTGGCCCGGGAAGGCGATCATCACCGTCTCGAGGATCTCCCGCGCCTCCTCGGTCAGCCCCTGATCCAGGAAGAAGCTCGCCTCGTCGCACTCCTCGGACGCAGGCTCGTCCTCCGCCACGGGCTCGGCGGCAGGCGCCTCGTCCTCCGGAGCGAAGGGCTCGTCCGCGGGCGGCTCCATGGCCAGCACGGCGCCCACGACGGTGGTGGCCTCTTCCGGCTCGTCCGGGTAGTCCAGGCCGGTGGAGACGGAGACCTCGGGCTCGCTGTCGAACGGCTCGTCGTCCAGCGGACGCGCCGCGACGCGGGTGGGCAGCTCCTCGTCGTCATCCCCCAGCAGGGGCTGCCCGGAGGCATGCTGGAGCAGATCGGCCGACGGCATGGATGGACGCGTGGGGGGCGGCTCGTCCTCATCGCCGAGGGCCATGCCCTCCAGGCCCGTCTCGGAGACGATGGGCTCATCGTCCTCGGCGGGCTCCTCCACCAGGTACTCGGAGGACTCGGGCCTCACGTCGGCGAAGGAGGTGTCGTCCTCACTGCCCTCTACGAGGGGCTCATCCACGAAGGTGGACGACGGCTCGTCGTCCACCACCACCCCACCGGCCAGCGTCTCGTCGCTGGCGTCGGGGGACAGCATCTCGTCATCGGAGCCGTAGAAGGAGTCCTCTCCCGTGACGATGGTCTCGCCCACCAGCGCCTCGTCGCTGATGATCGTGGACTCGTGGCCCTCGTCGACGATCTCGTCGGAGTCCACCCCCGACAGGGTGGCCAGCGCCAGATCGTCCCCAGGAGGCTGCGCGAGCGCGTCATCCGGCGGATCCGCGACGACGATCTCCTCGTCGTTGGACTCGACCAGGATGGCGTCCTCGCCCACGGACTCCACGTGGGCCGCCTGCTGCACTTCCTGCGGCTCCAGCCGGAGCACCACGAGGAACGCGGGCACCTCGGGGTGCGAGGGGTTCTGCTGGAGGATGGTGGCCAGGTAGGGCTGCGCGCGCTGCACGTCCGCGCGGCGCGTGCACAGCCGCAGCACGTTGAGGAGCTGCTCGGAGGACTGCGCGGTGTTCCCCGCGGCGACGTAGATGTTGTACGCCTTCTCGTGCGCGTCGAGGTTCTCGGGATCGACGGCGAAGATCTTCCGCAGGTGCTCGAGCGCTTTGTCGTGGAGCCCGTACTTGACGTAGACGTCGGTCTCCGTGAGCAGCTTGGCGAGCTGATCCCGGGTGAGCCCCACGGGGGCCGGGGTTGCCGGGGCCGCCGCGGCGGGGGCAGGCCGTGGCACGGGGGCCGGGGTCGCGGGGGTTGGTGGGGGCGCGGGGGCCGCCCGGGGGC
>NZ_JAHXBH010000078.1:0-1158 GCF_020103775.1 Allostigmatella hybrida | reverse complement strand
CGCCGCGCCTGATTCCAGGCGGCCGCTACTCGGTGGACTTCGCCGTCCACGTGGCACTGATGAAGTACGGTTTCCACCTGCCGCTGGCCCGCCAGGAAAGGCTCTACGCGCGCGAGGGCCTGGGGGTGGAGGCGCAGACGCTCTGGGACCAACTCGAGGCGCTCGCCCGGCACCTGCAGAAGTCCTACGAGGCACTGCTGGCCGAGGTCTTCACCTCGCCTCTCATCCACGCGGACGAGACGCATTGGTACCTGCTGGACAAGGGGCCGGGCACCAAGTGGTACGCGTGGACGGTGGCCTCGCCCGACACCGTCTTCCATCGCATCTACCCCAGCCGCTCCGGGGCGACGGCGCGCACCGTGCTGGGCGACTACGCGGGCGTCGTCCTGGTGGATGGGTATGCGGCCTACCAGACGGCGACGAAGTCCGGCGCGGACGGGCCCGCGCCGGCCACGCTGGCCTTTTGCTGGGCGCACGTGCGCCGCAAGTTTTTCGAAGCCCAGAACTTCGCCCCTGCCTGCAAAGAGGTGCTGGACCTCATCGGCGAGCTGTACGCCGTCGAGGCGGACCTACCGGGCTGGTACGCGCTGGAGGGCGAGGAGCGCCAGGCCGCGCTCGCGCACCGGCTCGCCGTGCGTCAGCAGAAGTCCACGCCGCTGACGCAGCGAATCCGCGACTGGGCGCACGCGCAGCGCGCGCTGCCCGGCAGCGCCTTTCGCAAGGCCATCGAATACATGCTGAACTTGTGGTGTGGGCTGACGGTCTTCCTCACCCAGCCGCAGGTGCCGCTGGATAACAACCATGTCGAGCGCCAGCTGCGTGACATGGTGATAGGCAGGAAGAACCATTATGGCAGTAAGTCAAAGCGGGGCACCGAGGTGGCGGCCCTCTTCTACTCGCTCATCGAGACAGCGCGGCTGCGAGGAGAGGACCCGGGCCACTACCTGCGGCGCGCTGCGCTCGCCGCCATCGAAAACCCGGGCACCGTGACGCTGCCGAAGGCCCAGAGCTGACCACCGCTCCCGCTGTGCGGCCCGGGCGGGTCAGCTCAGTGTCGGGACGGGGCACGGCGAGGTCTTACAAGAGGCCCAGCTGCTGCTCCTTGATGCGGTTCTCCATGTCGCCTCGGGCGCAGTAGAGCTCCTCGTAGAGCGCCTG
>NZ_JAHXBH010000077.1:0-1198 GCF_020103775.1 Allostigmatella hybrida | reverse complement strand
GGGGTAGAGTCGACGGGAGGCGCGGTGCCGTTCGGGTTCGTCGGCGCCTACTGCGAAGGTCCGCTCTCGCTCGCCCTCTCGCCGAGTCTTACCCACGGTCCGTTTCCTCCACGCCGCTCATCGAACCGGACGTGCAGATTTCCTGCATCCGGCTCTCGGACAGGTTTCACGCGACGCGTTTCAGCGCAGGAGAGCACGCACCTCCAATACTCCAAGGCTCCGATGCACCTCGTTGTACTTGAAGCGTGACGTTGCTCGCGTCACCTTGTGCCTCCTGCTCAGGAAGTTCCTCACCCGTTCGGTGACGTGCCAATCCAACACGTTGAACGCGTGCATCGGCGAGTCGTAGGCAAAATACGTTGCCCACCCACGCAGGAACCGATTGAGCTCGCCCGCTATCTCCTCCCAGCGCTCCGTCCTGCCGCGCCGAAGGATTCGGCTCACTTCACCTCGGGCGTGCTCCATTGCCTTCTTCGAAGGTCGGGCTCCCAGGTACTTCTGGCCGGTCTTCTTGTAGACCAGTGGCCCCAGTTCGTACCCAAGAAAGCGGAAATGCTCCTTCCGCGCGTCGCGAAGGCTCGTCTTCGCCTCGTTGAGCGTCAGCTTCAGCCCTTCGAGCCATTGCTTCACCTGCGCCAACACCTCCGCAGCGCCCCTGCGGGCTACCACCACGAAGTCATCGGCGTAGTTGACGATCTTCGCTCCGCTCCTCTCCATCAGCGCGCTCTTGGAGAACACCTTCAACAACCGGTTGATGTAGATGTTCGCCAGCAGCGGGGAGATGACACCTCCCTGCGGAGTCCCCTGCTTCGAGCACTTGCCTCCGCTGTACCTCGGGCGCCCTTGCTCGTCCCTCTCTTCCACAGGCACCTTCAGCCACATCTTCACCAGATGAAGCACCGCCTTGTCCGCCACCCTCCTCGCGACGCTCTTCATCAGTTGCGCGTGGGGAATAGTGTCGAAGTACTTCGAGAGATCCGCATCCACCACTTGGGTCCGCCCTCGCTTCAGCTCCTGATGGACCTCTTGGACCGCCTGCACTCCGCTGCGTCCGGGTCGGTACCCGTATGCAGCCTCGCTCAGGTCGGCCTCGAAGATGGGCTCCAGAATGAGTTTCGCCGCCGTCTGGACCACGCGATCTTTGATCGTGGGTATACCCAGCGGCCGCTCTCCTCCTCCTGGCTTGGGTATCAGTACC
>NZ_JAHXBH010000076.1:0-1201 GCF_020103775.1 Allostigmatella hybrida | reverse complement strand
CCCGGATCGATCACGGGTAGAGGGAACACCGCGTAGCGACCGACCGATAAGTGGAGAGTTCTCAAGGCTTTCCATCTACCGACAGGAGCTACGCGGTGAAAACAGAGTGTACCCCGAAGCAGCTTGAGTTCGACAAGGTCGGGCAGCGGAAGCTGGTGGCCGCGTTCGATGCGGACCACATCTCGTCCGACGGTGGGCTGGTGCTGTTGCACCGGACGGACCGGCGGTTCGGGCTGATGCGCAAGTTCGCGGCTTGCTTCCGGGACCTGCGCGCCCCAGACCTCATCCACCACTCGGTGGAGGAGCTGGTGCGCCAGCGCGTCTTCGGCATCGCCTGCGGTTACGAGGACCTGGCGGACCACGCCTCGCTGCGCAATGACCCGCTGCTCTCGGCGGTGGTGGGCAAGGCGGACCCTGCGCAGCGGCTTGCCAGCCCCAGCACGCTCAACCGGCTGGAGCTGACGCCGGCGGATGCCACCGCCCAGGCGCGCTACCGAAAGGTCGTCTATGACTCGCAGGCGGTGGAGTCCTTCTTCGTCGACACCTTCCTCGACGCGCACCGCCGCCCGCCACGCGAGGTGGTGCTGGATCTGGACGCCACCGACGACCCCATCCACGGCACGCAGGAGGGTCGCTTCTTCCACGGCTACTACGGCAACTACTGCTACCTGCCGCTCTACATCTTCGCGGGCGACTTCCTGCTGTGCGCGAAGTTGCGCACCTCCGGCATCGACGCGGCCGCGGGCGCGCTGGAAGAGGTGCAGCGCCTGGTGGCCCGCCTGCGCGAGCGTTGGCCTGCCACGCGCATCCTGGTGCGCGCCGACTCTGGCTTCGCCAGAGATGACCTCATGGCCTGGTGCGAGGACAACGGCGTCGAGTACGTCCTTGGCCTGGCGCGCAACGAGCGGCTTCAGCAGATGATTGCGGCGGACCTGGAGTTGGTGCGGGCGGTGTCGCTGGAGGAGCGCGACGGCGCACCGACGCGTGCCTACCGAGAGCTGCGCTACCGGACACGGGACTCCTGGACGCGGGAGCGGCGCGTGGTGGCCAAGGCCGAGTGGCTGGGCGACAAGCACAACCCTCGCTTCGTCGTGACGTCCCTCTGCGAGGCGCAGCACCCCGCCCAGGCGCTCTACGAGGAGCTCTACTGCGCCCGAGGCGACATGGAGAACCGCATCAAGGAGCAGCAGCTGGGCCTCTT
>NZ_JAHXBH010000075.1:0-1307 GCF_020103775.1 Allostigmatella hybrida | reverse complement strand
GAAGTGCCTGAGAACTCTTCAGTTATCGGTGGGTCCCCACCCGGTGATCCCTCCCCCGGTGATCGATCCGGGCTAGGCGGCAGACATCCCATGTCGAACCAGCCCAGCTCACGCTTGCTGCACCGTTGATGCAAGTCACCGCAGGCTGGCACATTCGCTCTCGCGAACCAACTGGTTTAGGAAATCACGGTCGGCCCAAGGGGCTCCATATACACCATAGCGCGCGCTGCGTGCTAGCTGCGGTACACTCCGCAAATCGGGTACCTGCGGAGGACTCAGTGGAACATGACGAGTGGCTCAAGAACGAACTGGACAACATGCGCGTCCAACTTATTGCAAAGGCTACGGACAACCGCTGCGATGAGAAGACGTATGTCGAAACTCGAGAGCGTCTCCTCAAGTCGAAACTTGCACCAATCCTCCCTCCGTGGCTCAAGAAGTACCGCTTTCCCTCGGACTTCTGGCCATTCATCTCCGAGCAGGGCCGAACATGGGCGGAGCGGCGCGCCTTCATCACGGACGCGCTGGATCCTGCATACACCGCCCTTGAGCGAGACAACGCACCCGTGGTCGATCTCGCCGCGTCAAGGCTTGCGAACCTCGGCTCTGACTACGTCCTTGGCGTATGGAACAAAGCGGTACAACGTGCGGCCGAGGATCCAGAAGGAGCGATTACGGCAGCCAGAGCCCTGCTGGAGGCAGTGGCAAAGCACATCTTAGAAGACCTTGGGGCAGAGGTTCCCACCAAGCCAGACCTTCCGACCCTCTACCACGCGGTTGCCAAGGCGTTAAACCTCGCGCCCGCCCAGCACACTGAGAACACCTTCAAAACAATCCTTGGAGGCTGCACGTCCGTGGTGAGCGGCTTGGCCAACCTCCGCAACGAGCATGGTGACGCGCATGGGCTCGGACGCAAGATCTCGCGGCCAGCGGGGCGACACTCGCGACTCGCCGTCAACTTGGCCGGCTCGCTAGCAATGTTCTTGGCGGAGACCTACGAGGCTCGGAAAGAATCCAGTCCCAAAGCTCAGGGCAGGGAGGCGTTGTCCACAGCTACGCCCCACCGCAAGTAGGCTATTGGGACGGCCTGCGGCGGTGGCTGAAGGCCACTAAGCCCCCGGCCATGAATGCTGTACACCTGCGGCGCGGCGCTGCTGCAATTCGCCCTGCGCCGCATCCATCAGGGGCTGTAGCGTAGGTGATCAACATCTATGTCCGGGGGCTTAGACTCACCCCTTTCAAGGTGATGGAGGGGGTAGTCCCCGGACGAGCGAGTCAAAGAGCCGTCCGGGCATGGAGAGTGGGGA
>NZ_JAHXBH010000074.1:0-1314 GCF_020103775.1 Allostigmatella hybrida | reverse complement strand
GGTGCGAGCAGAACGGCGTCGACTACGTCTTCGGCCTGGCCCGCAACAAGCGGCTGGAGGGGATGATTGCGGCGGACCTGGAGTTGGTGCGCGCGGTGTCGCGCGAGGAGCGCGAGGGCGCGCCGACGCGGGCCTACCGCGAGCTGCGCTACCAGACACGCGACTCGTGGACGCGGGAGCGGCGCGTGGTGGCCAAGGCGGAGTGGCTGGGCGACAAGCACAACCCGCGCTTCGTGGTGACGTCCTTCTGCGAGCAGTCGCACCCGGCCCAGGCACTCTACGAGGAGCTGTACTGTGCCCGAGGCGACATGGAGAACCGCATCAAGGAGCAGCAGCTGGGCCTCTTCGCCGACCGGACCAGCGCCCACACGCTGCGCGCCAACCAGCTGCGGCTCTGGTTCTCGTCTGTCGCATACGTGCTGCTCAACCTGCTGCGCCACTTCGGCTTGAAAGGCACGGAGCTTGAGCGCGCGCAGGTGGGCACCCTTCGGCTCAAGCTGCTGAAGGTGGCTGCCCTCGTGCGCGTCAGCATCCGCCGCGTCGTGCTGTCCCTGAGCGCCGCAGCCCCGGTGAAAGACCTCTTCGCTCGCATCGCGGAGCAACTGCGCACCGTCCCTGCCCCTTCCTGACGCCCGCTGCTCTTTGACACTCTCGTGCAGGCCCAACTCCGGCGGGAGAGGGCCGCGCTTTGCCCGTTGCTGAAATCAGAACCGACACCAGGCAAGGCGCGAGGGCCTCGGCGGGCTCCGCTACGACACAGCCCTATGTCCCTGCCCGGTGTGACCGATCCGGGCTAGCCCGTGCAGTCAGGCACGACGGCGGCCCCCGGTACGCGGGACGGCCCGACGTGGACAGCCCCCTCAGCGCAGCGTGTCCCCTCCGCCCCCCGGATGCGCTCGGGTCGCCGCACCGCTTCGAGCGGCGCGGTTCCTCGCGCCTCACCGCATGGCGCCGCACCTCCTGGAGACAGGCCCGCAGCGTCGGACACTCGGCAGCCGCGAGCCTTTCACCCATGCAGGGGCCACACGAAGCACAGGCCCATCAGCGAGTGCAGGAGGGGCACCAGCCATGAACACGCCCCCTCTTGCTGCGGGCAACGTGCCCGAGTTTCTCACGGTGGAGGAAGCCGCCGAATTGCTGCGCGTGAACCGGAAGACTCTCTATGAGTCGATCCGACTCGAACAGGTGCCCGGTGTGGCTCGCATCGGCAAGACACTGCGCATCCGCCGCGCGGCCCTGCTAAGCCATCGGAAGAAAGTTCGTTCAGAGGTGCTTCGTTCTCAGGGGGCGAAGCGCCCGAGACAAGGCGCCTGG
>NZ_JAHXBH010000073.1:0-1346 GCF_020103775.1 Allostigmatella hybrida | reverse complement strand
AGGAGGCTGGAGGAAATAACTTTTCCCCTTTCGCGGCTGCACATTGCCTATCGTGATGGAGGACTCGGGGCCTTGGGAAGGATCATGTAGTTCCACTCCCCATGGAAGTCAGCGCATTCAAGGTTCAACGCCTTCATGTCCTCGTCGCGTACCTTGATGCCCGTGGGGTAGTTCGACATATCGAGGCTGGCCTGAATGTGGAGCCCCTTGGCCGTCGTCGTGCCCCCAATCAGATTGACAATGACTTCTCGGCTTTCCAACGGTCGCCCGCGCCAGTTGTGAGTGATGTGGCAGAACATCCGATGCTCAATCTTGTTCCATTTGCTGGTACCAGGTGGCAGATGGCTGACGGCTATCCGCATGCCCATTTCGTCCGCCAGATGCTGCAACTCCACCTTCCATAGGCGGGCGCGGGCGCTGTTGCTGCCACCACTATCGGCGATGATGAGCAACTCCTTCGCCTTCGGATAGCGCGCACTCCCCATCTCGAGCCACCACGTCCGAATGGTCGCGATCGCGAAGGCGGGGGTGTCATGCGTCACCCCGACGCTCACCCAGCCTTCGTTGGCTCCCACGTCATAGACGCCATAGGGCAGGGCCTTGCCCAGTTCCTCGTCCACAAAGTCGTGGACGCGCACCCGAGGTGGCTGCCCCTTGGGGTTCCACTCTCGCCCGGCATTCTTGAAGTCCCCCACCAACTCCTTCTTCTTCGCGTCTACGGAGATGACCGGTGAGCCGCGCCCCTGGAACTCCTTCACCCGGGCATTCAGGTACTCGAACTGCGCATTGCGGTCCGGATGTTGTGCACCCTCACGGGTCTTTCGATTGCTCTGAAGACTGTAGCCCTGTCGGTGGAGAATCTCGCCCACCGTATGAGCGCTCAGGCCATGGCCTTGGTGACGCAACTCCTCTGCGAGCTTCAACGTGCTTTTGCACGTCCAACGCAACGGTGAGGTGGGATCCCCACGAGTTGCCGGGTCCACCAAGGCTTCAAGGTCTGCCAGCAGCGTCGCATCTTTTGCCGTCAGTTTCCTTCGACCTCCTCCGGGCCGACGTGCGCGGAATACCTCCAGCGGGATGCCTTGCCTCAGTTCCCTCATTCCTCGTCGAACCGTCGGCAGCGACAATCCCGTCGCTTGAGCAACAAGACGGATTCCTCTGGGCCCCAATGCCCTGGCTTCCGCTGCCGCCCACCTTCGGCGGACAGCCTCATTCATGCCAGCGCGCAAGGCCTCATACTTGCTCTGGATGGCTTTTAGCGATGCCTCCTCGTCCATCCGCTTTCCTCGTTGCCAAGTTCATTGGTTCAACAACTGAAAGTGGAAAAGTTATTTCCTCCAGCCTCC
>NZ_JAHXBH010000072.1:0-1346 GCF_020103775.1 Allostigmatella hybrida | reverse complement strand
AGTTGCCGAAAGCCTCGCACCTGCTTGATTTGTCCAAAGGGTGCCTCCGCCACCGCCTTTCGGCGTGCGTACACCGCCCGGCCTTTCTTCGTCCTCAGCCGTCGCGCCATCCAGTCCTTGAGGCTCAAGTCCCGGGGCATTCGGCCTCTGACCGGCGCGGGCTCTTCGCCGTGCTTCAGCCGCCCCGTGGCCAGGTAGGCATCGATTCCCAAGCACGTGGCTCTCACCACATTGTCCTCGCTGAAGTAGCCCGCGTCGGCCGTCACCACCCCAGGCACTCCACCGCAGTTGCCTACCACCTGCTCCATCAGCGGCACGAAGTGCTCCACGTCCGGTGCCTGGTTCGTCAGCGCCTGCGCCACGATAATTTGATGCCCCTCATCCACCGCCGCCTGCGCGTTGTAGCCTTGGATGAAGCCTCCTTGCGTCTTCTGGATTCGGCTCTCCGGGTCGGTGAAGTTGCGCTGTGCCTTGGGCTTGGGCTTGCCGTGCTTGTCCGTGGGCACCTGGTGGCTCGGCAGCCGCGTGGGCCCAGAGGCCGGTGGGTCCTGCTCGTCCTTCTGCTTCTTCTTAGCCTCCTGCTGCGCCTGCCGCGCCGCTTGGGCTTCTGCCTCCAACTCCGCCTTGGCCTGACGGATTTTCTTCAGCCGACTCTCCGCTCTCCTCAGCTCCTGCGGCAGCTCGTCTCCCCTCTTCTTCTTGCCGTACAGCCGGTCCTCGGCCTCGTCCGCCTCCTCGGCCGCCTTCATCAGCTCGCCCACCTTCTGCGTCAGCTCCTGCTCTCGCTGCTGCAGCCGCTCGTAGCTCATCGCCTTGTGCTTGCTGGCGTTCGCCTTGAGCTTCGTGCCGTCCAGCGCCACATGCCCCAGCTTCACCAGCCCCGCCTTCTGGCACAGCGCCAGCACCTGCACGAACAGCCCCGACAACTCCTTCAGGTGCCGCCTGCGGAACTCCGCGATGGCCGTATGGTCTGGGTGCTGGCCCGCGGCGATGATTCGGAACGCCACGTCCTCGTACGTCCTTCTCTCCAGCCTCCTCGACGAGGCCACGCCCACGCAGTAGCCGTACAACAACAGCCCTACCAGCATCCTCGGGTGGTACGGGGGGTAGCCCCTCAGCTCCCGCTCGTACTTCTCCAACAGCGGCTTCAGCTCCAGCTCCTTCACCGTATCCAGGATGAAGTACGCCAGGTGCTCTTCGGGCAGCCACTCCCGGGGCGAGGGCGGCAGAAGCTCCGACTGCTCCGGCTGGTAGGGGCGGTAGACCTTGCTCATGGGTAGGCAACCCCATCATGTCTTCGCCTACCCGTCGAGTAGGTTCTCTCGGTTACCCCAACAGACTCCTAG
>NZ_JAHXBH010000071.1:0-1379 GCF_020103775.1 Allostigmatella hybrida | reverse complement strand
AGGGCGAGCGAGAGCGGACCTTCGCAGTAGGCGCCGACGAACCCGAACGGCACCGCGCCTCCCGTCGACTCTACCCCTCCAGCGGGGAAAGGGACGGAACACGAGGGCACGGGATGGGACGGGACGGGATAACGAACCCCAGGAAAATCAAGGCGATAACGGGTAACAGCGCGTCCTGCTTGAGGTTTTCCATCGCCTTGTTCGTGAGTTCGATTCCCGCCGCCTCCATAGACGAACCGCCGCAGCTTGCCGGAACTCGTTGTCCTCCCTCAGAATGAGAGCATGCACTGGCTACCGGCCCTCATCCTCTTGACGCTCGTCCCTCTCCCAGTCGAAGCGAAGGAGGCAGAACACAGGCCTGATGCTCCATTGGCGGACACTGCCGCCCCAGTTCCGGTGGATTTTCTGGGCCTCGCCCCACCCTCCATGGACTTGGCTCCGGAAGTTGTGGCTGGCAAGCGGCCTGGCTCTCGTTTCACAAAGAAGGACAAGGAAATCGTCAAGCAGGACAATGCTTCTCGCAATGGGGGCAAAACTGTCTGCGAGACCTGCGGTGTCGAGACGGTTCCAGCAGATCAACACAAAAAGGGCATCACGCCTCCAGCGAACGAGACACACGTCGATCATGTCATTCCCAAGGCCAAAGGTGGGGCTGGCGATCCCGACAACGGGCAGGTCTTGTGCCGTGACTGCAATATAAAGAAGGGTGACAAGGAACAGTGAAGGCGCCCTAACAATGAGCGAACCTGTGACTGAGCATCGCGTCAAAATCCTGTTTGAGCTTGAGCAGGACGAGGACGGTTATCCACCCGCGAGTGTAGAAACGCTCTGGGCCATCAAGGCCGGTGATGGCCTCTTCAAGATCGACAACATTCCCTTTTTCGTGCTTGGCATCGCGGTGAACGACATTGTTGCCGCGGTCCAGGAGGAGAACGCCTTTCGGTTCAAGGAGGTCGCTCTGCCCTCGGGGCACAGCACCCTCCGCGTCGTCGTCTATGACGCGGCTGACGTTGCGGCTGTGCGTACCCTCTTCAAGCAAATGGGCTGCTCGACGGAGTTGAGCCATCTTCCCCGCCTACTCGCGGTGGACGTGCCTCCCTCCGTCTCTTTGGAGGAGTTGAATCAAGTGCTTGAGTCCGGCCGGCGTCAGGACCGATGGGGCTACGAAGAAGCCTGCTTGGCACAGCCGTGAAACTCGGTTGAGTCCTGACGCACCACCTATTTAAGCCATCTGATTGTGCCGGTACTCCTACCCGTGCTCCCTCACCAGTCCCTCCCCAGCCACACGTCGCCAGGGCACACGTTAGGAGGCTGGAGGAAATAACTTTTCCACTTTCAGTTGTTGAACCAATGAACTTGGCAACGAGGAAAGCGGATGG
>NZ_JAHXBH010000070.1:0-1514 GCF_020103775.1 Allostigmatella hybrida | reverse complement strand
CACCCCTTTCAAGATGTTGAATCAATGCGCCCGGAGGCGAGGACTCGGGCCGTGGCGACGTGCTGACGTGCAGTGCGTCCTGAGACGTAGCCCTTCTTCGTTTTCTTTTTGGGCCCCCGCGGGTGCTTGCGTAGGCGCTTGGGCTGAGCGTGCTGCGCGATGCGGACGAGGGTTCGGCTGAGTTGGAGAGGAGACTGCTCGTCGAAGGCGGTCCAAACGTCATCCCCCACGGCAATCATCATCCCGCCATAGGTGGCCTGCACTTCGGTAGCAACGAAGAAGGGGGAGAGTTCAATGCCCTCGGCCTTGGCCTCAGGGTGCGCCGCCTCGACTGCCGCCTGGATGACCGCCAGGATGTTGTAGGCCACCACGGCAGTCCCGAATGCGAGCAGCGCCGCTCGTGGATGACCCAGCGTCCGCACCTCACTATGGAGCGCAGACTCCAAGCTCTGAAACATGCCTTCGATGCTCCACCGTTTGCGGTACAAACACGCTACCTTCTCGGCGGAGAGCTTTTCTTCGGGAGCGTTGGTGAGCAGACGAATGAGGGGCTCCCCCTCCTCGGTGGGCTCATCCAGCTGAAGTTCGATGCGACGCAGCGTGAGCTGGCGCCCACCGTCGTCCTCCACCTGGACGGGCTGCTCGAAGACAACGCCCGTTTCCACACGGCCCACCCTCCTTCGCTTCCCTACCTCTGTAGGGCTGGGAGTGCGTCCATGCTCTCGGATGATGAAGGCGGCGTGCCTGTCCTCCAGGCCAAAGACAATCCGAGTCGTGGAGAAGTTCCTATCGGCTATCCACAAGTCACCCTGCTGGGCGTGCTCCAGCACAGCAGCCACCAGTGTCCTTTCCTGCGCGTGCGCGTCCTCACACGGCACCACGTCCACCACCAAGCCCTGCTCTGGTGCGTACACCACCAGCGAGTGCCCGGGCAGGGCGGCGCCTCGAAACTCACGCAGCGGCTTGAGCCTTTTCTCGCTGGCAGGCAGATGATTGCCGTCCATGACTCGGACGCGATAGCCCTCTGCCCAGGGCTTCTCCCCTGTCCTCAGCGGCTGGACTACAGGCTCCAGTCGCTGGGCGCTGCCACGGACCAGAGCTCGCACCAGGCCCGGCTCCATTCGATTCACCTTCTCGTAGAGCGCAGCGACCGAAGTGCCCACCTCTGTGGCCTTGGCGGCCGCATGCAGCGAGGGACGCAGCCCCATGGCCACCACGGACATCAGCTCTACCACGGTGGAGAACAGCAACTCCCGGGTGTACTGCCTCTTCCGATGCGCCTCGAACAGTGAGTCCATCCACTCCGCGCTGACGGCACGCTGCAGCACCAGCCGTGCCATGACACTCACCGGGCTGTTTTTTACGAACCGCTCAAGGACTGCATCGAAGGCCATCACACTTCTCCAGCTGCGGGGGCCTCCTTGAGTCGCGGCAACAGTCCTCTATTCCCTCGGGAGCGCGCAGGGCGCTCACTTCCTGCTTTCTCTTGTTTTATAGACACCTTGAAAGGGGTG
>NZ_JAHXBH010000006.1:0-412579 GCF_020103775.1 Allostigmatella hybrida | reverse complement strand
GCTCGCTCCCCGTGGAGGAGCCAGGCGCCGAGCCGTCCGCCCGACGCCCCTGGCTCGTTAGCTCAACACACTCCTAGCCGCTCAGGTGCCGGAGGACTCGGACTCCGGCTCCTCCGAGTCCTCGTCCGCCTCCTCCGAGTCATCGTCCGAAGACTCCCCCTCGGAGCCTTCTGCCTGGCCTTCCTCGGAGGATGCGTCCGCAGCCTCGGAGCTTCCAGCCTCGCTGCCTTCGGACTTGCGGCCTCCCCGGCGGCGGCGGCGGCGGCGGCGCTTGCGGCCTGCCTCCCCTTCGCCCGCGGGGGCCTCGGGACGCGCCGCGGGCACCTCGCCGCTCTTCCACGTGTTCAGGGCCTCGCTGAACTCCCCGGTGGCCTCCACGGAGAGCTCGAACACCGTGAGGGCCTCACCGAACAGCGGGTGCCGGCGGAAGGCCGCGCCCCGGCGGCGCCGCTCCCCGGAGAGGGTGCGCTGGGCGAGCAGCAGCAACCGGCACCGCTCGGCGATCCGGCGCGGCAGGCGGGCGCTCTGCACGAAGCCCGCGAGCAGGTCCTCGATGGACCGGGCGACCGAGGGCGGAGCGTCGGAGTTCTCGGACTCCTCGGACGGCGGCGCCGCCCGGCTGATGGGCACCAGCAACGTGGCCAGCAGGATGGCGTCATCGAGCGGCTCGCCTTTCGCCACCCGCCGGTCCAGCGCCTCGGCGTAGGCGTAGAAGGTCCGCTCGTTCTCCCGGCTGCGCCGGATGTAGGCCGCCACGGGCGGCAGGAGGATCTTCAGCGCATCCAGCGCGTCGAGTAGCTTGAGGCTGGGGGCCGCCACCCCGCCCCGGATGAGGCGGAAGGTCTCCTCCAGGAGCCGGGCGGGCGCGCAGCGCGGCAGGTCCTCCACCGCGCCCTCCATGGCCGCGTAGGTGCGCGACTCGATGTCCAGGCCCAGCTTGCTCGCGAACCGCACGGCCCGGAGGATGCGCACCGGGTCCTCGCGCATGCGGATCTCCGGATCGCCGATGGTGCGGATGTACCGCTCGTCGAGATCCCTCCGGCCGCGCACGTAGTCGATCACCCGGCCTTCGGTGACGTCGTAGAACAGGCCGTTGATGGTGAAGTCGCGGCGGCGGGCGTCCTGCTCGGCGGTGCCGAAGACGTTGTCGTGGGTGATGAGCAGATCATCTCCCCCCTGGCCGTTGCCGTTCTCGGCCCCCTCCTCCTCGGCGGGCTCCATCAGCTCCGTGGGGTTGGCACGGAAGGTGGAGACCTCGATGATCTTCCCGCCCTTGAAGTACACGTGGGCCAGCCGGAACCGGCGCCCGATGAGGCGGCAGTTGCGGAAGGTGGCGCGCACCTCGTTCGGGTGGGCGCTGGTGGCCACATCGAAGTCCTTGGGCGTACGGCCCAGGAGCAGATCCCGCACGCACCCACCCACCAGGTAGGCCTGGTGCCCGTGCTGGTGCAGCCGGAGGACGACCTTGAGCGCGTCCGGGTCGAGCTTCAGGGGATCGATCGCGGGGGGCTCGCCAGTGGGGGTGGTGGAGGGGGCCACCATCTCCGGCTCCGGGGGAGCGGCCTCGGCGGCCAGGGCTTCGGGAGGGGGCTCGGGGGGCTCGGCCCGGGGTTCCACGGGCTCGGTGGGCAGGGGCAGATCCAGGGATTCCGCCTGCGGCACAACATCAGACATGGGAAGGGCCTCGGTCGCGGGCTCGGAGACCGTCAGCACCTCGGGTGAGGTGGCCTCGCGCGCGTTGTCGGGCGCAGGCAGGGACGGTCCATCGGCGGGCGGTGTTTCTGTCGAATCTCGCGTCATCGCGTTGCTGCCCCAGCATTGGAGCTTTTGGCGCCCCCGTCTATACCGCATCCTTGCCTGGAGGGGTGAAAAGGCCTCGGCTGCCCGTCCAGGAGCGGGGCAACCTGGACGCCCGAGGGGGGGGCGGACGCGGCCCCCTCCCCCCCGCCGGCCTCCTACCCAAACGGGCCATTGTGCTTCACGGAAGTGAGCGCCGGGGCTCCGCCCCCTCCTTCCCCCCTGTTCACGGCGGAACCCCGCCGTCCCGGAAAAACCCAGGGCTATTGAACCGCCTGCCCCGTCCCCCCCCAATGGCACCCGGATTCCCGGAACCGGAATCCGTTCGGGCTGGGGACCCGCCACCGACAGAACACGCACGTCCGAACGCTCATCGCTCAAGAGAAAGCAGGCATTGCTCATGATGGGTTGGATGAAGCCGGGGGCGCTGGTGGCCCTGATCCTCGGACCGCTCCTGGCGGTCCAGGGGTGCACGAAGAAGGAAGAGTCAGGGGCTGCCCCGCAGCGTGCGCCCCGCCGGGCCCCACACTCGCGCGCCCTGGCCTCCGGGGCGCAAGTCCTCCGGACTCCGGACGGGGCCGAATACGTCGCGGGCCAGGTGTTGGTGCGCTTCAAGAAGGGCACCGGGCACCTCCTGGCCACGGCCGCCCACGCCCGGCTGGGCGCCCAGGTGCTGCGCACGTACCGCGCTCAGCCCGGGCTGCAGCTCGTCACGGTGCCCAAGGCCACCCTGAAGGACACCCTGGGGGCCTACCTGAAGGACCCCAGCGTCGCGCACGTGGAGCCCAACTTCGTCTACCGCCTCAGCGCGCTGCCCAATGATCCCCGCTTCGGGGATCTCTGGGGCCTGCACAACACCGGACAGGCCGGGGGCACGGCCGACGTCGACATCAACGCCCCGGAGGCCTGGGAGCTGACCCAGGGCAGCCGCAGCGCGGGCGTCATCGCGGTCATCGACACCGGCATCGACTACACCCATGCGGATCTCCAGGCCAACCTGTGGACCAACCCGGGCGAAGTGCCGGGCAACCACGTGGACGACGACGGCAACGGCTTCATCGATGATGTCCACGGCATCAACGCCATCACCCTCAGTGGCGATCCGATGGATGACAACGAGCACGGCACGCACTGCGCGGGCACCATCGCCGGGGCGGGCCACAACACCACCGGCGTGGCGGGGGTGAACTGGTCCGCCCAGCTCATGGCCTGCAAGTTCCTGGATGCCGGGGGCAGCGGCACCCTGGCGGATGCCGTCACCTGCCTCGACTACGTGCACCAGATGAAGACGCGGACCGTCCACCCGGTCAACGTCATCGCCACCAACAACTCGTGGGGAGGCGGGGCGTACTCGCTGTCGTTGCAGGAGGCCATCACCCAGCAGCGCGACGACGGAACCCTCTTCGTGGCCGCGGCGGGCAACAACGCCATCGACAACGACGCCACGGCCTCGTACCCGGGCAACTACTTTCTCTCCAACATCCTCTCCGTGGCCGCGCACGACCGCGACGACGGGCTGGCGGACTTCTCCAGCTACGGCCAGCACACCGTGCACCTCGCGGCGCCGGGGGTCGACATCCTCAGCACCGTGCCCAACGGCGGGTATGCGTCGTTCGATGGCACCTCGATGGCCACCCCGCACGTGGCCGGCGTGATTGGCCTGCTCAAGGCGCAGGATCCAGGCCGCGATTGGCGGCAGCTCAAGAACCTGGTTCTCGCCGGCGCGGTGAGTTCCACCGCTGCCCAGGGCAAGACCCTGACGGGCAGGCGGCTGCGCGCCTCGGACACCGGCGGCAAGGGCTCGCTGACGTGCAACAACCAGGTCTTCTCCAGCCGGGTGCGGCCCCTCCTGTCCACCGCCTCCGTGACCCCCCAGGAGCCGCTTCAGATCGTCGCCTACCACATCAACTGTGACGCGCCCGCGGGCGCGCTGGCCGTCACCGTGACGCCTGGCAACGAGACGTTCCTGCTCCAGGACACCGGGCAGCACGGGGACGAAGTGGCCGGGGACGGCATGTACACCGGCTTCTTCGAGCCGGGCACCCCGGGCACCTATACCCTCACGCTGCCGGGCGGGGAGCCGCTGACCGTCCAGACCGCGCTGAGCTACGTGCGCAAGGAAGTGCCCCTGGAGTGGCGCCAGTTCGCAGGGACTTCCCTGGAGCAGGGGGACGACACCGTCACGCCGCTCACCACGCCCTTCCCCATCCCGTTCGCCCAGGGGCCCGGGCAGAGCCTGCTGAACATCAGCATGAACGGCGTGCTGTCCTTCTCCAGCACCGAGATCGGCTTCACCAACACCCCGCTGCCGGACCCGGGCCACACCACGCTCGTGGCGCCCTTCTGGGATGACCTCTACCCAGGCCCCACCCCCGAGGACAACGTGTACTGGGGCGTGCGGGGCGTGGCCCCCCACCGGGAGCTCGTGGTGGAGTGGCGCAACGTCCACCACCGCGACACCCGCGCGGAGTCCTCCGCCGACACGCTGAACTTCCAGGTGGTCTTCTTCGAGGACACGGCGGACATCCTCTTCAATTACCAGGACGTGCTCGTCAACCACCCGGACCTGGACCAGGGCGCCAGCGCCACCGTGGGCCTCCAGACCGCCGATCGGGCCGGGGTCCAGCACAGCAACAACTCGCCCACCCTGCGGAATGGCACGGCGCTGCTGTGGCGCATCCAGACGCCCAGCATCGCCCCGGTGGTGCAGCCGCTCTCGGTCACTCCGGACACGCTCACCGAGGGTGACGCCGTCACCCTCACGATGTCCTTCAGCGATCCGGATGGGGCCACGGACGGCCCCTGGACGGTCCAGTTCGACACGGACTTCCCCGGCTGGTTCACCCCGGACATCGTCCAGGAGGCCTCCCAGCAGGGCAGCCTCTCCGCCTCGGCACCGGTGTACGCGAGCGGAACGGTCCTGATGGCGGTGCGCGTCGCGGATGCCAGCGGAACCCGCTCCCGCGTGGAGAAGTTCCCCGTCACCGTGGCCGACGTGGCCCCCGTGCTCGACACCCTCGCCACCGCCGGTGCCGTCCAGGAGAACAGGCCCACCGTCCTCACCGTCTCCTTCTCGGATCCGGGGCTGGATGCGCCCTGGCGGGTGGAGTGGGACCTGGACCACGATGGCGTCACGTTCTCGCCGGACCGGTTCTCCAGCGTCTCCTCGGCCGGTACCGCCTCCCTCGAACACATCTTCCCCCAGGACGGCACCTTCACCGTCGCCGCGCGCATCACCGACAAGGATGGAGTCCGGAGCAACGTCCAGGTACTGGCCGTCACCGTCGAGGACCTGGCCCCCGCGCTGAGCGCCCTTCAGGGCCCCACGTCGCTGACCGAGGGCAGTGCCTTCCAGCTCACCTCCTCCTTCCGCAATCCGGGAGACACCGCCACGCCGTGGAAGGTCCAGTGGGACTACGGCTACGACGGGACCACCTTCACCGTGGACGCGGAGGAGACCCACCTCACCGAGGGGGCCATCACCCTCTCCGGCGTCGCCTCGGACTCGGGCGTGCGCCCGTATGCCCTGCGCGTGGTAGATGCCGACGGCAGCATCTCCGAGGTGCGCACCCTCACGCTGGACATCGCCGAGGCCCACCCGTACACGTCGGAGCTGAAGGCCCTGGTCCTCACAGGCGGAGGGAGGGAGCCCTCCACGATGACCTTTGATCTGTTCGCGCGCAGCGGCGCGGCGGAGGCCTCCGCGGATCCCCTCAAAGCCTTCCTCTGGGACTTCGAGGGCGATGGCACGTTCGATGCCCTGACCTCCACGCCCTACACCCTGCACACCTTCCGCGACAACGCGGCGGGGGGGCAACCCTTCACCACCGTCGTGCGCGTGATGGATGAGGACAGCTACACCGAGCTGTCCATCCCCATCCCCCTCCAGAACGTGGCCCCCACGCTGGCGCTGCCCGCCCCGGCGGAGGCCCTGGAGGGCAGCCTGCTGGCGCTGCGGCTCACGGCCACGGACCCCGGCGCGGACACGCTGACCTTCAGCGTCAGCAACGCCCCGGAGGGCTTGAACGTGACGGCAGATGGCCTGCTGCTGTGGACGCCCCGCTTCGCGCAGGGCAGCGCCGAGGGGCGGCCCCACACCGTCACCGTCACCGTCACCGATGACGACGGTGCCTCGGACTCGAAAACCCTCACCCTCACCGTCCGGTGGAAGGACGCCGATGGCGATGGAATGGCGGACAGCTGGGAGGAACGGGTGGGATTGGATCCCACGCGCGATGACGCGGCCGAGGACCGGGATGGCGATGGGGTGAACAACCGCGAGGAGTTCCTGTCCGAGCACGGGGGGCTGCTCCTCCCCGAGGCGGCCGTGGCCCACGCGCCCTTGTCCGGTACCCAGGTGAATGCGCCCGAGCTGGTGCTCACCACCGGGAACGTGACGGAGGCGGGCCACCTCACCACGGTGCGCTACCAGTTCCAGCTCTTCGCCGGTTGGGACTTCACCCTGCCGCTCCGCGACCTCACGGTGGATCAGACCCCGGGGGCCACCACCTCGGCCACGCTGACGGATGGCACGGAGAGCGAGACGCTGGAGGACCTCACGGACAACCACGCCTACACCTGGCGCGTGCGTGCCACGGATGATGCGCTCCACGGGCCCTGGAGCGTGCCGCAGTCCGTCACCTTCAATCCCATCAACGATGCACCGGGCGCCCCGCGCCCTGCCCACCCCATGGACGGGATGCAGGTATCCACGGACAAGCTCACGCTCATCACCGACAACGCGCTCGACATCGACGATGAGGTGCTCACCTATACGTTCACGCTCGCCACGGACCCGGAGATGCGCCAGACGCTGCTCACCTCCGATGCCACCGAGGCAGGCATTCACGGCAACACGGCCTGGACCGTTCCCTCGCCCCTCGCACCCGCCACCACGTACTACTGGCGTGTCACCGCGGCGGATCCCCATGGGGCCACGGCCCACGGCTCTGTGGCTTCCTTCTCCACCTCCCTCGGCCGGCCTTCCAACCATGAGCCGGGCATGCCCGGGCTCGCCGGGCCGTCCGCCGACGGCCAGGTGGCCTCGTTCACCCCCACGCTCGTGGCCCATGCCGCACAGGATGCCGATGGGGACACGCTGACCTATGTCTTCGAGCTCGACACCACCGCGCGCTTCAGCTCCCCGGACCACCCTGTCTCCCCGCCGGTGGCTTCGGACGCGGATGGCCAGGTGCGCTGGCAGACGCCCAGGCTGAAGGAGAACACGCGGTACTTCTGGCGCATCCGCGCGCTGGATGGCTTCTCCGCGAGCGAGTGGGCGCTCAACGCGTTCATCGTCAACACGCGCAATGACGCCCCCTTGGCGCCCGTCGCGCTCAACCCCTCCGACGCCCTTGTCTCCGAGCGCAGGCCCACCCTGCGGATCCAGAACGCCGTGGACCCCGAGGGGGATGAACTCACCTATCTCTTCGAGGTGCGGCGGTCTGGCGGAAGGCTGGTGGCCTCGGGGCAAGGCGTGACCGAGGACGGCCAGGCACAGACCTCCTTCACCCTCTCCGAGCCGCTCCACCGGGGCGAGACATACGTCTGGACCGCCTACGCGACGGATGCCTCCGGGACCGCGGGGCCCCGCTCCGCCGAGGCTCGCTTCAAGGTCCACCGGGGTGCGGGCCGTCCGCCGGGCTCCGGTGACCGCTACGGGGGATGCAGCACGGGCGGCGGCGCGGTGGGAAGCCTCCTGCCGCTGGTGGCCCTGGGGCTCGGGCGGCTCCGCCGGCCGCGCCGCACGTCCCGGAGCCGTCCGGACTGACCGGCGCGGACAGGGCATGACATCCAGGGCACCGCACGCAGAAGGGGTGCGGTGCCCTCCCTGGACGCGCGCCTACTTCTTGCGCTCCTTGTGGGTGCGCGGCAGGGCGTGGGACACCAGCGCGAGGTAGTCCACCGCCTGCACCCGGGGAGGCGGGGGCGGCGTGCCGAGGGCGGCCAGGCGCTTGGTGAAGGCGGCGATGATGTCCGGCACCGGCCGCATCGCCTGCAAGAGCCCGTTGGGCCCCTCCAGCGCCTGGGACAGCGCCACGGCGGCCTGCTGCAGCGGCAGGCCCCGCCGCAGCAAGTCCTGGAACGAGTTGGACAGGGTGATGATGTTGTGCCCCGCCGTCTGCACCATCTCCACGGCGATCTTGATGACCTGCGGGGCCGTCAGGTGCCCATCCGCCAGCAGCACCAGCGCCGCCTGGAAGTAGTTGAAGATGGGCACCACGCGCGGCCCATACGCCGCGAAGTGGGCCGGCGGCGTCAGCCGGTCCAGGTGGATGAAGATGCGGCGCACGGGGTCCGCCACGGGGATCTTCTTCCAGGCCTGGCGCACCCGCTCGGCGTCGTCCGGGTAGACGGAGCCTGCCTCCATCACCTGGTTGAGGACGCGCTCGTCCACCCGTCCGGCGATGAGGTCCGCATAGAGCGAGTAGATGAACGCATCGGCCTCCGCGTCATCCCCGAAGAGCACCTCCTCGGCCTCGACGGGGGCGCTCGCCCGGCTCTCCAGGATGGCGGGCAGCTTGTAGCCCACCTGCCCGCGCAGCGCCCGGAAGCGCCCGCGCAGCAGGTTGCCCACGTTGTCCTTGAGGACGAACTCGTCCCACTTCACCCCGTCCAGCTTGAGCTTCTCCTCCAGCACCGCGCGCATCTGCGTGGGGCTGCCGGAGACGATGCACAGCCGGGAGTCGCCCTTGTCCGCCAGCTCCTTGATGAGCGCGGAGGCCCCCGGCACGGCCACCTTCTGGTGGGCCTTCTGCATCGCGGTGCGCACCAGGTCCCGGAACGAGTCGAAGTCCGTGCGCAGGTACGTCTTGTCCAAGTCCCACCGGTAGATGCGCTTCGGCGGCGGGGGATCGATGCGGTCCGGCAAGCTCACCGGGGCAGGCCTTCCTGGATGGCGGTGCCGAGCTGGTGCGCCACGGCCTTCGCCGCCACCTTGCCCGCGTTGGTGATGGCGCGCGCCTTCGAACGCCCGTGCGCCTTGATGAAGATGCGGTCGAAGCCGAGCACCGGCGCCCCGCCGTACTGCTCCCAGTCGGTGATGTCCTTGATGCGCTGGATGCCGCTGGAGAGCATGGCCAGCCCCGCGCGCCAGCGCAGCTTCTCCTTGTAGGCGTACTGGGCCAGCTCCACCACCGTGTCGTGCACGCCCTCCAGCATCTTCAGGCACACGTTGCCCATGAAGCCGTCCGTGACGATGACGTCCACGGTGCCCTTGGGAATGTCCACGCCCTCCACGTTGCCCACGAAGTTCACCCCCGGCATGGCGGACAGGCGCGCGTGCGCCTCCACCACCCGCGGGGGGCCCTTCTGCGGCTCCACCCCATTGGAGAGCAGCGCCACCTTGGGGCGCTCGTTGCGGGAGATGATGCGCGCGTACGCCGAGCCCATCACCGCGAAGGTGACCAGGTCCTCCGCCGTGGCCTCCACCGTGGCCCCCACGTCCAGGATGAGGGAGAACGGATCCTCCTTCTCCCCGCGGGTGCCGCGCGTGGGGTACACCGCCGCCAGCGCCGCCCGGCGCACCCCGGGAATGAGCTGGAAGAAGCGCGCGCACGCCAGCACGCATGCCCCCGTGTTGCCCGCGGAGACGAGCGCATGCGCCTCGCCCTCGGCGACGAGCTGGGCGGCCACCGCCACCGAGGCGTTCTTCTTGCGCGCCAGCGCCTCGCCCGGCTTCTCGTCCATGGCGATGAACTCGCTCACGTGCTGCACGGAGATGCGCTCGGCGCGGTGCTTCGTCTCGGCGAGCACCGCGTCGATGGCATCGCGGTCTCCCACGAGCAACGCGTGGATGTGGGGCGCCTCCAAGGAGAGCTGCGCGGCGCCGCGCACCACCTCCTCGGGTCCGTGATCGCTGCCCATCACATCGAAGGCAATGGTGATGTCCTTGAGGTCCTGCGACGTGCCCACCATGTCCCCCATCTTACGGGCTTTGCCGCGCGCCCGCGTCCGCCATTCGCATGCGCGACACCAATCCCAGTGCCAGGGCCGCGCCCACCCCCAGCATCCCCGCCGCCGTGCCATACGGCATGGACGGGCCAAAGCGGGTGAAGAGCCATCCTCCCAGCGCCGGGCCCAGAATCCGCCCCAGGGAGCTGAAGGCTTGATAGGTACCCAACACAGCCCCCTGCCGCTCCGCCGGCGCGTGCAGGGACACCACCGCGGACAGGGAGGGGTGGGTGAAGGCCGAGCCCACCGCCAACAGCCCCATGGCCGGGAAGAGCCACCCGTAGGTGGGCGCCAGCGGTAGCACGGCGAGTCCCAGCGCTGTCACCGCGAATCCCACCACCACCAGCACCGCCTCCCGGCCCGTCCGCGAGCCCGTGCCGGGCGCCGGGTGCCGGTCCGGCAGGAGCTTCCGGAGCAGCCCCCCCTGCAGCACGGCCGACAGCACGCCCACCAGGGCGAACAGCCAGCCCGTGCGGAGGCTGGCCTGGGCCAGCACCTCCGGGCTCGCCTGAGCGCTCAGGAAGAAGAGCCCTCCCTCCAGCGGCACCGGCCCCGAGGAGAGGAACCGCGAGAGGAGGAACACCGAGAAGGTCCCCTCCATCTGCGCGAAGGCGGTGGTGAACAGGAGGATGAGGGCCAGGCACGGGCCCACCACCGGCAGCCGCAGCGCGCCGAGGGCCCCGCGCACCGAGCGCACCGGCACCCCCGGAGAGCGGCCCGGCTGGAGGGACTCCGGAAGGAACAGGTAGGTGACGAGCAGGTTGAGCCCCGCGAGCCCCGCGGCGAACAGGCCAATGGCCAGGTTGCCGCCCCAGGCCCCCAGGAACCCGCCCAGCGCCGGGCCCAGCACGAAGCCCAGGCCAAACGCCGCGCCGATGAGCCCCATGCCCTTGGCGCGCTCCTCGGGGCGGGTGACATCCGCCACGTACGCCTGGGCCGTGGCGATGTTGCCCCCGCTCACCCCGTCGATGATGCGCGCCAGGAACAGCAGCGGCAGCGAGTGGGCGAAGGCGAACAGCACATAGCCTGCGAGGGAGCCCGCCAGGCTCACGAGCAGCACGGGCCTGCGGCCGTACCGGTCCGACAGCCGCCCCAGCACCGGGGCGAACAAGAGCTGCATCAGCGAGTACACGGACACCAGCAGCCCCGCCGTGAAGGCCGAGGCGCCGAACTTCACTCCGTACACCCCCAGCTGCGGGATGAGGATGCCGAACCCGATGAGGTCCAGCACCACGATACCAAAGACGGCGCGCAAGGATGCGCGCCGGGCAGGCTCCTCCATGCTCCCGCTTACCGCGCCTGACTCGACGCCTGGACGTCGCGGTTGGCCGAGTCGCGCTCGATGCAGCCCTTCGTCATCGTGTACTGGTAGGTGCCCAGCTCGTCGCGCCAGTACTCACCCTCGTACGGCCAGTAGAGCTGATCATCCGGCACCGCCACCGAGTACCGGTACTTCTTCACGATGGCCGTGCGCCCACCCGCCTTGAGCTGCTCCTCGAGGAACTCCTTCTCCTTCGTAGTCGTCTCGAACTTGATGCGCAGCCCGTTGGCCAGGAGCTGCTTGAGCGCCATCAGCTCCGTCTCCAGCTTGCCCTTGGCCATGATGCCCGCGCGCGAGATGAGCGAGACGCGCTGCTCCTTGAGCCCCTCCAGCAGGGCCTTGGACAGCTCGGAGTACTTGAAGGTGTCCTTCTTCTCGCCAAACAGGTCCATCTCGTTCTCCAGCTCGAGGATGGAGTCGTTGGTCTTCTTCAGGTCCTGATCCGTGAGGGCCAGGCGCAGGATGCGCTCCAGGATGATGTCCGTGCCGTTCTTCTCCAGCCCCTCCTTGTTCTTCTTCTGAACCTCGGAGAGCACGCCGTAGTACTCGTCGGCGTTCCTGTTCTCCTTCACCAGCTTGTCCAGCTGGTCGTGCACCGGCAGGTAGGTGCGCTCGAAGTCCTGGAGGATGAGGGTGGACTCGCGGTAGCGGCAGTTCTCGTAATAGATGACCGCCTTGAGGATGAGCGCCTCGGGGAAGTACTCCTCCCGGAAGAAGGGCGAGGACAGGGTGATGAGGTTGCCCAGCGCCTGCTCATACTGGCCCACGCGGTAGTTGGCCCAGCTCGACTCGAACATCGACTCCAGCCACTGCGTGGTGCCGCGCTCGATCTTGTTGAAGTAGAAGATGGCGTAGCGGTTCTGCTGCATGCCGTAGTGCGTCCGGGCCAGCTGCATGAACGCCAGCTCGCGCAGGGACTGATCCAGCTTCGCCTCCTCGCCGCCCTTGGCGGGGTTGGGACGCGTGAGGCGGACGACTTCCTTCATCGCCTCGATGGACTGCATCATGTTGGTGTCGCCACGGCGCCCATCGGCGCTCTTCTGCTTGGTGCCGAAGCGGAACAGCGCGATGCCCTGCAGGAACTTCACGCGCGGGTAGAACGCGTCGGTGCGCGGCACCGTCAGCGCCAGCCGCTTCACTTCCTCGAAGCTCTTGTCCGCCTCGGCCGTCTGCCCCACCTGGTCGAGCGCGCGGCCGCGCACGAAGTGGTAGCGCGCCAGCAGGTAGCGGAACTCGCTGCGGAACTTCTCGGGGAACTCGTAGTTGGCGTAGCGGGCGATCTCGTCGAGAACGACCGTCTCGTTCTTCGTCTTGCGGCTGATGAAGAACAGCCACTCCAGGCTCGTCTTGAAGAACTTCGTCTGGGGGCCCAGCGCGAGGATCTTCGAGAACTCGCCGAGCGCCGAGTGGTACAGCCCCATGCGGTACAGGGCCTTGGCCACCACGTAGCGCGCCTCGGTGTGCAGGCCCGACATCTTCGGGTCCTGGAGCACCTCGTAGGCCGACATGGAGGCCTGCTCGTACTCGTCGTTCTTGAAGAGCGACACGGCCACGTCCAGGCGCTGCCGGTCCGCGGTCTTGCCGGACACGTCCACCGCGTCAAAGGACATGGTGGGCGCGGTGCCCTTGGACGAGCTGCCCGTCAGATCCAGCCCCAGCCCCTCGGTCTGCGCGGGCGCGGGGGTAGGCGTGGCCTCCGGCGTGGGCACCGGATCCGGTGCGACGCCCGGAGAGGGCGTGGGCGCCTCGGCGGGCGTGGCGGCCGCATCCGCGGGAGCCTCGCTCGCCGCGGGCATGGCCTCCTCCTCGGGAGGAGTCTCGGCCGGAACGGCCTTCTTGCCACGCGCGGGCTTCTTCTTCTTGGCAGCCTGCTTGCCGCGCTTCTTCTTCGAAGCGCCGGGCGTGTCGAGGCCCTCGAAGCTCTGGGCAGGGGCGGGGTTGGCCCACACGAGCGTAAGCCCGAGCAGGGCGAAACGGAGGAGTCGGGAGGTGCGCATCATGACTCGGGAAGGGCAGTGGGGAAGAAGAAGGAGAAGCCCAGCTCGAACATCAGCTGGTTGCGCAGCGTGGTGGAGGGAAGAACCGCCTTCTCCACATAGATGAGGTCACGCACCTCGGTGCGCACCGTCATGTACCGGTTGAGGAAGAAGCGGAAGCCGATGCCCACGTTTCCGCCCACCGTGGTGAAGGACTGGCCCCCCTCCCCTTCGCTGGCACGCCGCCCCTTGTACTGGACCGCCGAGGCGCCCACGATGCCGTACATGTCGAAGTGGAGGAACTTCTCGGCCAGCACGGAGATCTTCCCGTAGATGGGCGCCCACTGCAGGTCCACCCCCGCCATCAGGGTGAGCAGGCCGGGGGCCTCGCCATCCAGCTGCTCGAAGGACGGCGAGCGGCACCCGCGGGTGACGCCCCCCTCCACCTGGGTGAAGGTGCAGATCTGCGCCGAGCCGGACACCGCCGAGAGCGCGTACCCGGCGCGCAGCCCCACCCCGAGCGTCTCCAGGGGGTGGTAGGTCAGCGACGCCCCCAGGATGTACTTGGAGAAGAACGCATCCCGGAAGGTGACGGTGGCCGAGGGGCTGACCTCGAAGCGGCCCTTCTTGAGGAAGAGGTGGCCGGACACGGGGCGGATGCGCTCGCGCAGCGGCCCGAGCGCGTCCTTGTCCACCTCGGACACGTCGCCAGCCTCGGCCTCCGAGGAGGACGCGGCGGGCACGGGCTCCGTGGCCGTGGGGGGCGGAGCGGTCTGGGCCAAGGCCACGGCCGGCGCCCAGCAGAGCACCCACAGGAGAGAGAAGGCGCGCATCACTCGCCCTCCCGGCCAGTGGACTGCAGGGGGAAGAACAGCGAGATGCCCGCGTTGATCGTCATGACGTTCTGCAGCGCCCCCTTGCTGGTACCCAGGGGCTGATCCACGTACGAGGTGTTGATCAAGGAAGTGTTCACCGCCAGGAAGTCCTTGGCCACGAAGCGCAGGCCCACGCCCAGGTCGGTGGCGATGTTGAGCCCGCGGCCCGGCAGCGAGGAGGTCTCGGTCTGCACCACGCCCAGGCCGCCCACGAGGTAGCCGTCGAAGTGGAGAATGGAGTTGAGGAAGGCCACCTTGCCATACAGGGGGCTCCACTCCACGTCGCCCATGGCGGCCCAGTTGGGCACCGAGTTGTAGATGGCCGACTGGAAGCTGCGCTTGGCGATGCGCACGTCTTCCGAGGGAATCACCTGCATCACCGAGCCGCGCACGGCCACCGCCAGGGTGTCCGCGAAGTAGTACGCCCCGCGCAGCGAGGCGCCCAGCTTCGAATAGTACGGATCATTGATGGAGAAGCTCACCTGGGGCGTCAGCTCGAAGCGGCCCTTCTTCAGGTACACCTTTCGCTGAACGCTTTTGACCCGGTCGTCCAAGGTCACGTCCGTGGAGACGGCCACGGGCTCCGGAGGGGGCTCGGCGGCCGGCGGGGCGGCCTCCGGGGCGGGTGGGGTTTCAGCGGCAAGAGGGGTCTCTTCGGTCTGCGACTCCTCGGCCTGATTGGCGTCCGAGCCGCTGAGGTCGAGTCCCATCCCCTCTTGGGATTGGGCGAGCGCTAGCGCGGGTCCGAAGCACAGCGCGAGCAGGGTGGCCTTGAGGCGATTCACTTCCGGGGGCTCCGTGGTGGAGGGGCGATCAGCCGCCCGCGAATGTGCGGAGTGTCAACGGCGGGGGCATCCTATCCGTCCACTTCCACCCCTACAACCAATCCGAGCATGTCCCGGTTACGTTCCCGGCATTCCCCCTGCCTGAACTATTCCACTCATGCCACTTGTGGCGGAAACGGTTGGCAGCGCGAGCCGCTATGCTACGGTCCGGGGCTCACCCCTCCTTTGCCTTCCTCTTCCCTTCTCATGAGGTGCACACCGGTCATGTCTGCGCGTCTGGTCATCGTTCTGAGTGCCGCCCTGCTCGCCAGCGCGTGCGAGGTCACCACCCAGCTGGGCCAGGAGTGCCTGCTGATCAAGCAGGATCCGGACCGCCCCGGGGAGTCCACGGCCATCCTCGAGCGGGAGATCCTCCCGGGCCAGGACTTCATCTCCTTTGGCGTCACGGACTGTGAGGACCTCGTCTGCGTCCGGGACGCGAACTTCGTGGGAGACCCCAACCCGGATGCCCAGGCCAAGGGCTACTGCAGCCAGGACTGCGTGGAGGGCTCGGGCAAGTCGGGCTGCGAGGTGACGGACTCGGGCGTGGCCGAGGACATCCGCACCGGCATCACCTGCCGCTCGCTGCTCCTGGACCAGGCCTCGCTGGAGCGGCTGCGGCAGGAGGACCCGGTGGCCTACCGGCGGACGTTCGGGGAGAACAACTCGCCGTACTTCTGCGCGGTCGCGCTGACGCCCTGAAGAATCCGTAGACCTTTTTTCCGCCTCATCCGTCTGAAGCAGGGCCCGCTGTCCCAAGGAGCCCTGCCATGAACAAGACCACCACCCTGCTGGCTTTGACCGGGGGGCTCGCGCTCACCGCCCTCGTGCTGGGGCTGCCGCAGCTGACCGCCCCCCTGCTCCATGGGGCCACGCCCCTGCCGGCCCAGCCGTCCCCCCCGCCCCCTGCCCTGCCGTCCCCGCCGCCCAGCACCTCCCAGGGCTCGCTGGCGATGACGAGCCGCCTGTCCCACCCCTACATCATCCCGGGCCGCTCGGACCTCTTCGTCACCGTGGACCTCCAGGGCCAGGAGGTGCCGGGGGCGAAGCGCAGCCCGGTGAACCTGGCGCTCATCATCGACCGGTCCGGCTCCATGAGCGGCTACAAGCTGGAGCAGGCCAAGCAGGCCGCGCGGCAGCTCGTGAAGATGCTCAAGGACGAGGACCGGCTGGCCATCGTCCACTACGGCTCGGATGTGAAGAGCCTGCCGGGCATGCGGGCCACCCCCGCCAACCGCGAGCGGATGGTGCAGTACATCGAGGGCATCTGGGACGAGGGCGGCACCAACATCAGCGCGGGCCTGCTCGCGGGCCAGGCCCAGATCGAGGCCGCACGCTCGGACTACCGCGTCAACCGCCTCATCCTCATCAGCGATGGGCAGCCCACCGAGGGCAGCACCGACGCGGGCAGCCTCCAGCAGCTCGCCAAGGACATCCGCGCCCAGGGCATGACGGTGAGCTCCATCGGCGTGGGAACGGACTTCAACGAGGACCTGATGCAGGCCTTCGCCGAGTACGGCGCCGGGGCCTACGGCTTCCTGGAGGACGCGGGGCAGCTGGCGACGATCTTCCAGAAGGACCTGCAGCAGGCCACCACCCAGGTGGCGCGCAACGTGGAGCTCTCCTTCGAGCTGCCCGAGGGGGTAACGCTGGGCGAGGTGCTGGGCTACCGCTCCAGCAGCGCGGGGAACACGGTGCGCGTGGCCCTGCCGGACTTCTCCGCCGGGCAGGCCGAGCGCGTGGTGGCCCGGGTGGTGGTGACGGGCGCTCGCGTGGGCCAGGCGGTGGACGTGACGGGGCTGAAGCTCGCCTACACGGACCTCTTGAAGGACAAGACCGTGGGCACCACCGCCCGCCTGTCGGCGATGGTCACGGACCGGCGCGAGGAGGTGCTCGCCCGGCAGGACAAGGACGCCACCGTGTTCGCCACCCGCGCCCGCAGCGCGCAGAACCTCCAGAAAGCCGCCGAGGCCCTCAAGCTGGGGCGGAAGGACGAGGCCAAGCAGCTCATCCAGCAGAACCAGCAGATGTTCCACGAGGCCGCCTCGGTGGCGGGAGCACCGGCGGTGGCCGCCGACATGGCCGAACAGGACGCGGCCATGGCCGAGTACGAGAGCGCCGGCAACGCGTACGAAGTGAACACGGCCGTCAAGCGCTCGAAGACTCAGGCGCTCAAGAGCTTCGGGCGCATGGGCTCCACGTACTGAGGGGATGCTGGGGGGCCCAACCTCCCCGCCACCTCACAGGACGCGCGCTTCTCGGTTGACCGGCGGAATCGCGCCGCCCTATCTCCGCATTCTCCCGCCCCCGGCGGGAAAGCGCATGGAGGCGCGAGACAGCATGGCGAGTGCGGACACCCCCTGGGTCGGAGTCATCATGGGCGGCAAGAGCGATCTCGAGCACCTGCGCCCTGCCATCGACATCCTCACCGAGCTGGGCATCCCCCACGAGGTGCGCATCGTCTCCGCCCACCGCACCCCGGACTGGATGATCGAATACGCCTCCACGGCGGAGTCCCGGGGGCTGTCGGTCATCATCGCGGCGGCCGGCGGGGCGGCCCACCTGCCGGGCATGGTGGCCAGCAAGACGCTGCTGCCCGTGCTGGGGGTGCCCATGCCCACCACGGTGCTCAACGGCTTCGACGCGCTGCTGTCCATCGTCCAGATGCCCAAGGGCGTCCCCGTGGGCACCCAGGCCATCGGCAAGCCCGGCGCGGCCAACGCCGCGCTCCACGCCGCCTCCATCCTCGCCCTCCAGCGCCCGGAGCTGCGCGCGCGGCTGGCCAGCTGGCGCAAGGCCCGCACCGACGAAGTGCTTCACGAACGGGAGCTCTCATGAAGACCGTGCTCCCCGGAGGAACGCTCGGCATCCTGGGCGGAGGGCAGCTCGGCCGGATGATGGCGCTGTCGGCCCGCACACTCGGCTTCCAGGTCCAGGCGCTGGATCCGGATCCCGCCTGCCCCGCCCGCTGGGTGGTGGACCAGTGCTACACGGCCGACTTCGGGGACGCGAAGGCGGCGGCCCAGCTCGCCCGGGCGTGCGAGGTGGTGACGCTGGAGATCGAAAAGATTCCCCTGGCCTCGCTGAGGGCGGCGACGGAGCACGCGCCGGTGCGCCCCTCCGCCGAGGTGCTGGAAGTCGTGCAGCACCGGGGACGGCAGAAGGCGTGGCTGGCCAAGAACGGCTTTCCGCTGGGCCCCTGGCGCGAGGTGGGCCGCGCGGAGGCGCTCGCCGCGGAGGTGAGCGCCCTGGGAGGGCGCTGCTTCGTGAAGTCCTGCGAGGGCGGCTATGACGGCCGCGGGCAGGTGGTGGTGAGGTCCGCCGCGGAGGCCCCCCAGGCCTGGCGCGAGCTGGGCGAGCGCGCGGTGGTGGTGGAGGCCACGCTGGACCTGGAGGCCGAGCTGTCCGTGCTGGTGGCCCGCAACCCCCGGGGCGAGACGGCGGTGTACCCGCCCGCCTTCAACCACCACGAGGACCGCATCCTGGCCTGGTCGCTGCTCCCCGGCCCGGTCCCTCCCGCCGTGGCCTCGCAGGCCGCGGACATCGCCCGAGCCATGGCCCACGCGCTCCAGGTGGAGGGGCTCCTGGTGGTGGAGATGTTCCTGTTGAAGGACGGCACGCTGCTCGTGAACGAGCTGGCCCCCCGGCCGCACAACAGCTTCCACGCCACGGAGGTGGCCTGCCTCACCAGCCAGTTCGAGCAGGCGGTGCGCGCGGTGTGCAACCTGCCCCTGGGCTCGGTGGAGGTGGTGCGCCCCGCGGCCATCGTGAACCTGCTGGGGGACCTGTGGCTGAGCGAGGGCGGCCCCCGCTTCGAGCAGGTGCTGGCGATGCCGGGCGTCCGGCTGCACCTGTACGGCAAGCGCGAGGCACGCAAGGGCCGGAAGATGGGGCACCTGTCCGCCGTGGGCACCACGCCCGAAGAGGCGCTCACCCGCGTCAAAGCCGCCGCCCAGGCCCTGGGGATGTGAGGCCGTGAAGACGAACGCCGCCCGCCTGCTGGACACGCTCGGGGTTGCCTACGAGCTGCGCGAGTACGAGGTGGACCCCGAGGACCTGTCCGCCGAGACGGTGGCCGCCAAGGTGGGGCTGCCCGCGGAGCAGGTGTTCAAGACGCTGGTGGCGCGCGGCGACCGGACGGGCGTCCTCCTGGCCGTGGTGCCCGGCGACGCGGAGCTGGACCTGAAGGCGCTGGCCCGGCTGAGCGGGGACCGGAAGGTGGACACCGTGCCCCTGAAGGAGCTGCAGCCGCTCACGGGCTACATTCGGGGCGGTGTGACGGCCCTGGGCGGCAAGAAGGACTACCCCGTCTTCGCGGACGAGACGATCGACCTGTTCGACGTCATCTCCGTGTCCGCGGGCGTGCGGGGCACCCAGCTCCTGCTGGCTCCGGAGGCCTACCGGCAGGTGACGAAGTGCAAGGTGGGCCCCATCTCCCGCCCGAAGGGCTGAGGCCCTCCGGGGCTCAGGCGTTCGGGGTGAAGAACACCTTGCCCGACGTCATGTCCGTCCCGGCCAGGCGCAGCGCCTCTTCCGCCGCTTCGAGGGGAAAGCGCGCGCGCACGGGCGTCTCGAACGCCTTGCCCATCCGCAGGGGCACCTCCACCAGGGCCCGGAGCTGGGACTTGCCGAAGCCCTGGGAGAGCCACGCGCCCAACCAGAACCCTTCCACCTTCTGGCGGCGGAAGATCAACTCGCCCACCGGCACGCGGCTCTCCTCGCCGGAGAGCGCGCCGTAGACCACCACCGTCCCGCCCTCGGGCAGCGCCTGAAGGAGCTGCCCCGTCATCGCGCCCGCCACCGCGTCGAAGCCCAGCGTCACCCCCAGCTCGTGGCAGCGCAGCCGCAGGCGCTCCTCGAACTCCGGCTCGCTGCTGTTCACCACGTGCTCGGCCCCCAGCCCGCGCAGCAGCGCCTCCTGCTCCGCCCGGCGGACGATGTTCACCAGCGGAATCCCCGCCTGCAGGGAGAGCCGCAGCAGCATGCGCCCCAGGGTGCTCGCCGCCGCGCTCTGCACCAGCGCCCGGTGCTTGCCCTGGCGCGCCAGCTCCATCATCGCCCAGGCCGAGAAGGGGTTGACGAAGAGGCTTGCCCCCTGCTCGTCATCGATGCCCGGCAACAGGGGCAGGCACTGGGACATGGGCACCACCACGTACTCCGCCCACGTCCCATCCTGGCTCTGCGCGGAGGACACCCCCACCCGGCGCCCCACCAGCAGCCGTCCGGCCAGGCTCCCCGCGGCCACCACCGTGCCGCTGCCCTCGAAGCCGGGCACCACCGGCAGCGGCTTCTTCACCCCATACTGGCCCCGCATGAACATCTGGTCCGCGGGGTGGATGGGCGCGGCCTTCACGCGCACCAGGAGCTGTCCGGGCGCGGGCTTCGGCACCGGGCGCCGCACGAGCCGCAGCGCGTGGGGCCCCCCGCCGTAGTCCGTGAGGCACAGGGCACGCATGGTCTCGGGAAGCGTTTCAGCCGTCATGTTCCCCTCCGGAGGCATCCAGGCACCGCGGGCTCAGGGAACGATGGGGATGGAGGAGACACCCTCGAACTCCACGGTCGCGCCCTTCACCACCCCCACCGACTGGCACCAGCCGCCGGGGACCTCCAGCACGAACTGGCTGGGCACCCCCACCGAGCGCGGCGTGAGCGTGCGCGGCACGGCCCGTTCGCTGATGCCCACCAGCTGCATCTTCGAGTTGATGAAGAGCATGTCCAGGGGGATGAGCGTGTTGCGCATCCAGAAGCTCTGCACCTCCTCCTCGGGGAAGAGGAAGAGCATGCCCTTGCCGGCGGCCAGCTCCTTGCGCCACATCATCCCGCGCGTGCGGGACTCCGGCGTGGCGGCCACTTCCACCTCCACCCGGTGAACCCCTCCAAAAGCATCCTTGAGGCGGACCCAGGCACGCGGCAGCGGGGGCAGCACATAGTCCTCCGCGGACACATCGGTGACAGGCGGGCGGCTCGCGGGAGGCTTGCCCTGGGCTTCGGGCGCCTGACAGGCCACGAGCAGCAGCAGGACCGGCAGGGCCCCCGTCTTGACGGAATGGAGCTTCATGAGTGCAGGGGCTTCTTGAGGAGCTTCTCGGTCAGGTCCGTGCCCAGGCTGTCCGCCATGAGCTTCTCGACGACGGCCTCGAACTCCGTGCGCTGGGAGTCGTTGCTGTAGATGAAGCGGATGCCCATGCCGGGCTCGTCCCCATCCCCCTTGGACCAGACCACCTCGCCCAGCAGCTCGAAGGGCGCCTCGCGCTGGGGCACCGTCAGCTTGAAGAGGAAGCGCGTGCCGATGGGCAGCGGCTTCTTCGTCTTGATGAAGGTGCCACCCTTGGAGATGTTCTTCGTGTAGTCGGCGAAGAAGGAGTTGAGCTTCTTGTAATCGACTTTCAGTTCGATGGGCGCCCGCGTGTGCTGGCGGTGCTCGGGACCGGTCTTCTGTTCGGGCATGCTGGCAGGGAGTATAGGGGAGCCCATGCAGCAAGTCCCATCATCCCGAGTTCTCGCCCTGCTGCGCCGCCGTGCGGTGCTCTGTGTGGTGGGTGTCCTGGCACTCGGAGGCTCCGCGCTGGTCTTCCTCCCGCTGTTTGGGGTGCCCGGTTTCGAACTGGGGCTCGCCCTGGCCATCGCCGTGGGCACCCTGGGGGGAGGCGTGGGCATCGCCGCCGCCGCCCAGGAGCGCCGCATCCTCCGGGGAGAGGAGCCCCGCTGGAAGGATCTTCCCCGGCCGGAACGCCCCGGGGTGGCCGTGGCCCACGCCCTGGGCGCCGCCCTGCTGCTGAACACCGCGGTGCTCCTGCCCCCCTTCCTCAGCGCCACCCTCTTCGCGTGGCTCACCACCCCGTGTGATCCGTTCGAGCTCGTGGGCTTCTACCCCCTGCTCACCCTGCCCTCCGCCGCCCTGGCCGCCGCGGCCGGCGTCCTCTGCGGCTTCGGAATCCAGCGGCCCGGGCGCGCGGTGCTCGCCTATGCCGGCCTGGTGCTCGCCTCGGGCCTCCTCACCGCCTGGCCCATCGTCTTCGGCCCCCAGGTGTATGCCTTCAACCACTTCCTCGGACATCTGCCCGGTCCGCTCTACGACGAGGCGCTGGAGGTCACCCCCCGCCTGGCGTGGTTCCGGCTGGAGACGCTGCTGGGGGCCTCGGTGCTGGCGCTGCTGGCGGCCCTGAGCCTGGACGTGCGGGAAGGCCGCCTTGCCCGGCCGCGCGTGGGGCTGGGCACGGGAGGGCTGCTGGCGCTGCTCCTGGGAAGCATCCTCCTCATCGAGGTGCAGGCCCCCGCGCTGGGGCTGCGGATGAACGACGCCACCCTCTCCGAGCGCCTCGGCGGGGTCCGGGACACGCCCCACTTCCGCCTGCACTACCCGCGCGGCAAGCCCCGGCAGGACGTGGAGCGCCTGGCGAGGGACCTGGAGTTCCGCCACGCCCAGCTCGCCCGCTTCCTCGGCCAGGCCCCCACGGAGACGATCCACGTCTACCTCTACCGCTCGGACGAGGAGAAACAGGAGCTGGTGGGCGCCGGACGGACCCAGTTCGCCAAGCCCTGGCGCTACGAGCTGCACATCAACGAGCGCCCCTTCCCCCACTCCACCCTCCACCACGAGCTGGCGCACGTGATGGCGGCCCCCGCGGGCAGCGGCCCCTTCCGCGTCACCACCCGCTTCGGGGTGTGGCCGCTGATGGGCGTGATTGAAGGCTACGCGGTCGCCGCAGATGACCCCATCCAGGGGGACCTCACGCTGCACCAGTGGGCGGCGGGCATGCGCCGGCAGGGGCTGGCGCCGGACATGCGCGGGCTGATGGGCCCCGAGAGCTTCTACCAGGCCGCGCCCACGCGGGCGTACACCGTCGCGGGCTCCTTCATCCGTTATCTGGCGGACACCTACGGCGCGGAGAAGGTCCGCACCCTCTATGCCCACGCGGACTTCCCCGCCGCCTACGGCCGCTCCGTGGACGAGCTCGCCACCGAGTGGGAGCGCTTCCTGGACTCCCTGCCGCTGGACGAGGCGGCGCTGAGCCGCGCCCTCTTGCGCTTCCGCACCGGCAGCCTCTTCTCCCGCACCTGTGCGCGCGAGGTGGCGCGGCTGTCCGAGGCGGCCGCCAGCTCCATCCTGGGCGACCCGGAGGAGTCCCTGCGGCTCTACCAGCGCGCCGCGTCGCTCCAGCCCGAGGAGCCCACCTACCAGCTGGGCCAGGCCTCCGCGCTGGATCAGCTCGACCAGACGGCCGAGGCGGCCCAGTTGCTGGCGCGCCTGGCAGAGAAGGCCCAGGCCCAGCCCGCGCTGGAGGCCGAGGTAGCGATGAGGCAGGCGGACATGGCCCTGCGCCTGACGCAGCTCGACGGGGCCCGGCGGTACCTGGAGCGGGTGCTCGCCCTGGCGCCCAGCCCCGAGCTGGAGCGCACCGCCCAGGTGAAGCTCTCCGCGATCGACTCCCCCTCGCGCCTGGAGACCCTGGAGCGCTTCTTCCGGGACCCGCGCGAGGACCTGCGCCTGGTGCGGCTGGCCTGGGCACTGGAGACAACGCCCAAGGACGCCATCCTCCACTACCTGCTGGGGCGGCGGCTGCACCAGGTGGGCGAGCCCACGCTCGCGGGGGAGCACCTGCGCCAGACGCTGGAGGCCACCCCACCGCTGTCCGAGGCCCTGCGCCGGGAGACCCTGCGGCTGGTGGTGGAATCCTCCTACCTCGCCGGGGACTGCGGCGCGGTGAGGCACGAGGTGGGGGCACTGCCGGATTTTGGACCTGCCTTCAAGAAGGCGGCCACCGAGTGGGTGGACCGGTGTGCGTTCGAGGATGGTGCCCTGGGCGGACCTCTGGTGCCCCGGCGGGCTTTCCGCTAGACGCATCCGCCTACTCGACAGGAGGGTATATGCGGTTCGAAGCGCGGCAGCGGATTCAGGGGACGGTGGACGAGGTGGAGCGCGCGTTGCTCGACGAGCGGTACTCCGATTTTCTGCTCAAGCACCACGGCGTGCTCTTGGAGGTGCAGACGCTGGAAGTCAAAGACGAGGGCAACGTCGTCCGCCGCCGGATCCGCTACCGCCCCAAGCCCGTCATCAGCTCCATTGGCCCCAAGAAGGTTCCCCCCGAGTGGTTCGCCTTCATCGAGACGTCCACCTATGACAAGCGCACCAAGGAGCTGACGTTCGCCAACGTGCCCACCTCCAATGCCATCTCCAAGATGATGGTGAACACCGGCGTGCTGCGCCTGAGGGACGTCAACGGCGAGACCGAGCGCACCATGGAGGGAGAGATTTCCCTCAAGCTGCCGTTTCTGCTCAAGCCCCTGGCGCTCATTGGCGAGAAGGTCATCCAGTCCGAGGGGCTGAAGATTCTTGATGCCGAGACCCCGGTGCTCAACCGCTTCATCGCCGAGCACGTCCGCAAGGCGTAACCGGTCCTCCGGCCGTCCGGGGAATGAGTTGACACCGGAGCGGTTGGACTCATAGAGGCCACCGAACCATGAACGTCCGATCGCTCCTTGTCCTGCCCCTGCTGCTCCTGGTCACGGCGTGCGCCACCCGGCGCATTGCCGGCACCGATATCGAAGACACCGAGGATTCGCGCGCCATCCTGGGCGTGATGGAACGCTACCGGTCCGGCCTGGAGGCCAAGGACTCGCGCGCCATTCTGGCCATCGTCTCCGAGAGCTTCCGCGAGGACTCCGGCACGGAGACGCTCGAGGACGATCTCTCGTATGCCAATCTGGCAGACCACCTGAAGAACCTCTTCTCCCGGCTGGACAACCCCAAGGTGGACATCAACGTGCGCCGGCTGGACATCAACAAGGACCAGGCGGTGGCCGTCTACTACTGGAACGCGAGCTGGCGGCTGCCCTCGCTGACGTCCCGGGCCCAGAACGACTCGGAGCTGGAGCAGATGGTGCTCGAGAAGCGCGACGGCCAGTGGAAGATCGTCTCCGGCATCTAAGCGCCGCCCCGCTCACAGCCCCATGAGTTGGAGGAACCCCGCGGGCCCCAGGGCCACCAGCTCCCGGGCCCGCCCCAGGTAGGTGCGGAAGCTCTTGCGGGTGAGCTGCTCCGCGGGCAGCGGCGACAGGTGGAAGTCCCGGATGCGGCTGGCGGTGTAGCGCACCGCCCCGAAGAGCGCGTGCCCGAAGAGGTGCTCGCGCTCCACCGGCGACAGGGGGCGCGCGTCCTGGTAGCCCCGGAAGAAGGCCTGGCACAGCGCGGGCACGTACTGCCCCTCGAAGCCCCAGGCGTTCAGGGTGATGGCCACGTCCAGCGCGTAGGCATCCCGGCACGCCATCTCGAAGTCGAAGAAGGCGCCCACCCGGTCCCCCAGCCACTTCACGTTGTCCATGAAGAGGTCCGCGTGGATGACGCCGCGAGGCTCCAGCCCGCCCGCGCGCTCCTGCTCGGCCCGCGCCAGGTACCCTTCCAGCTCCCCGGCCACCTGGGCCACCTCCGCGTCCGGGTTCTGCCGCAGCCCCGTGAGCCACTGCTGCACCTGCGCCGCGCTGTAGGGATTGTCCCGGCTTCCGCCAAAGGACTGGGTGAGCCGGTGCATCTTCCCCAGCTCCTGTCCCAGGCGCTCCAGGTGCTCCGCGGTGAGCTGCGGGCGCTTCAACTCCTCGCCCACGAGCCACCGGAACACCGACACCCGCCCGCCCTGCAGCTCCAGGAAGGGTGCGCCCTGCGCCGTGAGCACGGGCGCGGGGCCCGGGAACTGGGACTCGGCAAGGTGGGCCAGCAGCGCGGCCTCGAAGCGCAGATCCTCCGCCGAGCGCACCGTGGTGTGCCTCACGAAGAAGCGCCCCGAGGACGTGAGGAACCGGTGGTTGGTGTTGATGGAGCCCTCGGGGATGGCGTCGACCGTGTGCACCTCGCCCAGCCCAAAGGCCTCGGCGATCCGCGCGAACGCCCCGGAGTCCAGCACCGTGTACACCGCCATCACTCCACCTCCAGGAGTCGACAGCCGCTCAACCCTCCGGCCCCCCCCACGTTGACACCCGGAGACAGCGGCCTTAAGTAGCCCCGGCTCCCCTTATCACGCATAAACGTCCGAAACCATTCAAATTTCCAGTCCGGAAGGCGGTCGCGCATGGGCATGGCAAGCGGCAGTAGCGGCGGGCAACGGGACTGGAAACGGCGCGAGAGCCTGGGCAGTGCGCTGGCCCAGGTGGCGCTGGTGGCCGTGCTGCTGGGGGCCGCCGTCACCTTCGTGGTGCACCGGGGCCGGGTGCGGCGCGACACGGAAACACACCTCAAGGCGGCCCAGGGGCTGGCGCAGCGCGGCAACCCCGCGGACCTCGCGAAGGCGCTCCAGGAGCTGGACGCGCTGTTCGCCCTGGATGCGGACGTCTACGGCGCGCACGCCCTGGCGGCGGACCTCCACGCGGCGCTGTGGCTGGAGCACCACCAGCCCGGCTCGGAGGCCCCGGCGCGCGAGCACCTGGCCCGGGCCGAGGCCCTGGAGTCCAAGGATGCCGAGCGCTATGGCGCCCGGGTCGTCCGGGCCTGGGTGACGCTGTCCGAGGGCAAGGCCCCGGAGGCCGCCGGGCTGTTGAAGGCGCTGCGCGAGCGCGGGGCGAGCAACCCCAAGCTGTGGCTCGTCCAGGCGCGGACGGACCAGGCCCTGGGCAACCTCCAGGCCTCACGCCAGGCGTATGCCCGCGCCATGGAGGGGGCCTGGAAGGATCCCCGCTTCGCCACGGCCTACGGCGAGGCCCTGCTGCAGGAGGGGCTGTTCGCCCAAGCCGGTGAGGCGCTGGGCCGGGCCACCTCGGCCAACCCAGACCACCTCCAAGCCCGGCTGACGGCGGGGCTGGCCACCCTGGCCCTGCACGGCAGACCGGACGAGGTGGAGCGCACCCTGCAGGACCTCCAAGCCCGGGAGGCGGAGCTGAGCCCCGCGCTGAAGGCCCGGGCCCTCGCCACCCGCGCGGAGCTGGCACTGACCCGGGGCAACCCGGACGCGGCGCTCCAGGCGGCGGACGCGGCGCTCGCCGTCTCCCCGAAGGAGCCCTATGCCCTCTTCGCCCGGGCCAAGGCGCTGACGGCGAAGAAGGACCCGGGGGCCCGCGCGGCCTTCGAGGCGGCGGCGGCCCAGCACAAGACGGCGCCCCTGTTCTATTTCGAGGGGGCCAAGGCGCTCCAGCAGCTGGGCGACACCGCCGGGGCCCTGGCGCTGATCGATGGCTACGAGGCCACGTTCCGGAACATCCAGGTGAGCGCCGGCGAGGGCAAGACGGTCAGCGCGCTGGAGCGGGACGACCGGTACTGGCTGACGCGCGGCAACGTGCTGGAGGCGGCGGGCCGGCAGGATGAGGCGCTGACCGCCTATGAGCAGGCCCTGGCCGTGAAGGGGCCGCAGCAGGCCCGCGCGCAGTACGCCAAGGGCGCGCTGCTCCTGGCCCGCAGGGACTACGAGGGGGCGAAGGCGGTGCTCACCACCGTCACCCCGGACAACGGCACCAGCTCCGTTCCCGAGGCCTACACGGCCATGGCGGAGCTGCTCTTCGCCCAGGGGGACTACGCCACGGGCTGCCAGCACCACTTCTTCGCCCTGAGCCGGGCCCAGGGCCGGGGCGTTCCCGCCGAGCAGCTCCAGGCCCAGGTGGCGCAGATCGGTAAGCAGCTCACGGACGCCGGCCAGGTGAAGATGGCCCAGGCCTGGAAGACCGAGGCCGAGGCCCTGCTGAAGTAAGGCCGCCTCAGAGGCGGGAACGGATGGCCTGGTACCAGCGCTCGGCCATCTTCGCCTCGCCCGTGGGATTGGGGTGAATCCCGTCGTAGGTATCGGCCAGCGCGCTGAACCCCGTCCATTGATCCACCACCGTCACCGGTGAGGCAGCCGTGCGCTTGTGCTCCTTGAGCTTCTGCCACAGCGCACAGCAGCACGATCTCCCAAAGTCACTCTCAACTTTTTCAAAGACATGCGAACCACTTGGTGTGGGGGGCGCTGAACCCTCTCATATCCCTGACCAGGAAAACACGCCTTACCGCTCTCTCACCGCCAGAATACATTTCATGATCTGAAAACATCCGCTCTCAATGCAATACAAAAAATAACTTCAGCGTCTCACTTTCTGCTTTTCTCATGACTGTCTTCACGCCCATACTCGCGCCCAACCCCAACTCCCCAGAGGCGCCAGATATGAGCAACCCTCTCTGTTTCACGAAGGCTCCCCGCCGCTCCTTGGTGTTGTCCTCGTTGATGGGCCTGGCCCTCGTGGCGAGCGCTTGCGGCCCTGCGGCCGGCGAGCCCAGCCAGGATGTGGGCACTCAAAGCCAGACATTGCAGGACGGGTGCGAAACCCAGTCGCCGATCCTGACGATGAGCGGCCCCACCACCATCACCCTCCAGTGCAACGAGCCCTGGGTGGTCCCGGCCGTCTCCGCGGTGGATGGCTGCGGCAATCCCTTGACCGTGTACGGCTACAACACGGGGGATGACGACCAGGATGGCATTCCGGGCACCATCGATCCGGATGACTTCGGCCCGGGCCCCGATACCGCCACCAACGGCCTGTATCAGGTGCAATTCCTGGCGTGGGATGCGTATTACAACATCACGGGAGAGATCCTCTTCGTGAACGTCGTGAATTGCCCTGAGTAACAGGCAAAGCCTGTCAGAATAACTCCGAGGGCTCCAAGCGGCGGTGGGTGGCGCGCACCATGCGCCATTCACCGTCCTCGTTCTCGAAAGAGCCCTCCACCCGCCACGCGCTCATCACGCTGTCCTGCCCGAGCTGCTCAAGTTCCTTCGCCTCCGAGCGGCCGAAGATGAACTTCACCGTGAAATCGCCCCGCGAGGGAGACACCTCGGTGACTTCGAGGTCCGTGGTGAACAGCCGCAGCCACTGGCCGCGCAGCACCTGGGCCAGGAGCACGCCCCGGACCCGCTGCTTGTCCCAGCCCTGGTCCGTCTTGAAGCGCTCGGACACGCCCTCCATCACCGCGCCGATGTCCTTCTGCTCGGCCGCGTGCGTCATCTCGCCGATCTTCCGGCGGATGGCCTCCTCCACGGGAGGCTCCTCGTGCGGCCAGAAGGCCAGCACCAGCCCCGCCACCAGCAGGGCCAGCCCTCCTCCCACCACGTGTGAGCGCGTCAGGGCCACCATGGGAGGCTCCGGACTCAGCCCGCCCGGGCCACGTCCGGCTCGATGACCAGCTCATCCGCGTCGATGATCTCCGCGGGCCGCAGGGCCTCGGCCGTCCGCTGGATGCGCTGCTCCGAGAGCTGCTCCAGGTACGTCTTGATGGAGGGGTACTGCTGCGTCAGCTCGGCGAAGGCCTCGCGCGGCAGGAAGGCGGTGGCCGTCTTGCGCGTGGCCGCCACGGTGGCGGTGGCATTGGCGCCGGTGAGCAGGGAGATTTCCCCGGCCACCTCGCCCTCCCGCAGGATGCCCAGGCTCACCGCGCCGCCGCCCGGGTCTCCCTTCTGCACCACCAGCTCGCCGGCGAGCACCAGGAACAGGCCCGGCGAGGGCTCGCCCTCCACCAGCGCCTTGTCCCTCGGCTGAAGCGCCCGGAAGGTGAAGCGCTCCAGGAGCGCGGCCCGGTCGGACTCGGGCAGCTGCTGGAAGAGCGGCGAGGTGGCCATCATGTTGCGCGCCATGCGCTGCTGCGCGAACTCCGCCAGCACCTGGGGCACGGAGGGGTGGTTGCGCGCCACGGCGTTGAGGTGCTCGCGGCGGACCTCGAACACCTCCGTGTCCACCGTGGAGGTGACGCTGGCGGTGGGCGAGGTGCTGGTGATGAGGGACAGCTCGCCGAAGATGGAGCCGCCGCCCAGGAAGCCCAGCGTCTTGCGCTGCCCTTCCGTCAGCCGCGTCACCTCCGCCTTGCCGGCGACGATGACGTGGAGGTGGTCTCCCGTCTCCCCCTCCTGGCTCATGACGGTGCCCGGCGGCACGCTGCGCCAGGCCATCCGGTACACCAGGTCCAGGAAGGCCTCGCGCTCCAGCGCCGCGAACAGCGGCAGCGGCGGGCGGCTGTTCGGGTCCGCCGCCCCACCCGGGTCCGGCGCCGCCAGCACCTCGATGGCGTGCTGCGTCAGCTCCTCGCCCACCATGCCCAGGAGGTCCTGCTCCACCTTGCCCTCGAACATCGTCTCGGGCGGCAGCGGCGGCGGCACGGAGGCGCGCCCCGCGGCATTGCGCGAGGCCCGGGCGTGGATGCGCACCAGCGTGTCCTTCAACCGGCGCTCCTGCGGGGCCAGCTCCAGCGCCAGCTTGCAGGCGGCCATGGCCGACAGCAGGTAGTCCCGGCGCAGCAGGCCCTCGGCACACGCGTGGTAGGCCGTCACCGCGCGCTCCCGCTCTCCCATCTCGGCCAGGCACCGCGCCGCGAGCATCCGCGAGCGATGGTCCGCAGGTTGGCGGCGCACGGCCTCGGAGAACACCCCGAGGGCCCGCTCGAACTGGCGATCCTCGATCAGATCCATTCCGAGCTCTCGCAGCGACGACTCACTCATTGCCACTCTCCCACAAGGTATTGAACGGCGGCGGGTGCCCCCGCCCCACCTTACCGCACGCCGCGCCGTCAGGGCTGAAGTGCTTGCAGGTGCGTCTCCGCCTTTTGCCGCAGCTCCGAGTCCGGGGGGGAGGCGTCGATGACGATCCTGAACTTTTCCGCCGCGGAGCGGGGATCCCGGTCCCGCTCGATGTAGGCGCGCTTGAAGAGCTCCTCCACCTGGCCCTCCAGGCTGTTGAGCCCGTCCTGGGCGCCCGCGTCCCCGGGGTTGATGCGCAGGGCCTCCCGGAAGCTGCGGGCCGCGCTGGCCACGTCGCGGCGCGCCAACGCCGCCTTGCCCGCGCTCACGGAGGCCCGGGCGAGCTGCTCGTTGAGCGTCTCCTGGAGCCCGCCGTTGAAGCCGATCTGCTGGTACAGCTCGGAGGAGCGCTTCAGGGGCCGCACGGCGGCCTCCAGCGAGCGGGCCTGGACCTTGCGCTGGGCGTCCTCGAAGGACTTGGCGAACTGGGGGATGAGCCGCTTGAGGCTCTTGGCGCGGTCGCGGATCTCCGTGTCGCCCTTGTGGGCCTCCATCACCCGGTCGCACTCGAGCACCGCGCGCGCGTAGTCCCCGTTGTCGAACTTGCGCTCCACCGCCTCGAAGGCCTCGGCGATGAACTGGGCGCGCTTCTCGGCCGCCAGCTTCGCCGCCAGGGCCTTGTTCTGCCGCCCCTGCCGGGCCAGCTCCTTGGCCTCGTCCTCCAGCGCCTTCTCCAGGTCCGCCAGCTTCTGGCGGTAGAGGGGCTGGGCCGAGGGCGGGAGCCTGGCGACGAGCGCGCGCAGCCCCTCCACGTCGCGCTGCTCCAGCAGGGCCTCCGCGCGCTTCACCAGGAAGGCCAGCTCGCGCTCATCCAGCTCCTTCTCCAGCTTCTCGCGCTCCTCGTCGCTCTGGGCCGTGGTGCCCAGCGGCGTGTCCTTCAGCTTCTGGCGGGCCTCCTCGAAGCGCTCCTCGTCCATGAGCGCGCGCACGGCCTGGAAGGCCTCCATGACGGCCAGCTCCTTGCGCGCCGCCTGGGCCAGCCCCTCCGTGTCGATGCCGGGCTTGAGCGCCTCGGCCTCTTCGATGAGCTTCACCGCGAGCGCGAAGTCCCCGCTGCGCACCGCGTTGTACGCCTGCTGCATCTTCGTGGCGGCGACGGCCTCCTTCGGGTCCGGGGGCTGCACCTCGGGCTGGGACGGGCGCCCCATGAGGATGATGGCCACCACCAGCGCCACCACCACCGCCACGCCGATGCCGCCGCCGATGAGAACCTTGTTGCCACCGAACTTGTTGTCCCCGCCCCGGCCGGGCCGGGGCCGGACGGGCGCATCCAGCAGCTCCTGGGGCGCCGGGAAGCGGGCCTGGGTGGCCTGGTTGAAGCGCGGGTCCGCCGGGTCCACCTCGTCCTTGCTGGCGGCGCCGGTGTTGGCGGCGGCATCCTTCCGCGCGGCGGCGTCCGCCTCGGCCTTCTTCTGGGCCTCCTCCGCGGCCTTCTTCTCCTCGGCCTCGCGCGCCTCCTGCTCGGCGCGCATCTGCTTCACCTGCGCCAGCTCGTCCACGTAGCGGATGCGCGTCTTGCCGATGGCAATCACATCGCCATGCGTGAGCAGCTTCTCGTCCACGCGCTCATCGTTCACCAGCGTGCCGTTGATGGTGCCCAAGTCCCGCATGAGCGTGCCGGCTTCGCTGTGGATCAGCTCCAGGTGGCGGCGCGACACGGACTGGTCGGACAGCTGCAGCTCGATCTTCTTGCCGCGCCCCACCACCATGCGCACGCCCTTGAAGCGCCGCTTCTTGCCCTGGTCCGGGCCCTCCACGATGTGGAGCGACACGGGTGGCCCCGCCCGGGTCGCGTCCGGGTTGTCATCGTCCTCCTCGGGCAGGGGCTCGTCGTCCTCTTCCTGCTCGGAGAGCGCGTCCATGCCGCTCGGCCGGCGGACCGACCGCGCCGACGGGGTCGGAGTGCCCTCCTCCGCGTCCTCCTCGCCCTCGTCCGGGTAGTGGTTGGAGGTGTGGTACTCCTCGTCCACCTCGACGGAGCGGGGACGGGCCCCCGCGCGGGAGCGCTCGCCGTTGGCGAAGGGCGACGGCCGGAGCTCGGTGCGATCATTCCGCGAGGCACCGCCCGAGGGCTTCGGGGCATCATCGGCGGGGGGGGAATTGGGTCGGCGAGGGGGCATGGAGGTGGGGGGCCTGGAGCGGGGCCGGAGCATCTTAGAGCGCACGCCCCGTCAGGGGAATGCAGACCTGTCCGGAACAGCCCGTGTGCGTTGTCCGTTGCCCGGAGGATACGCCCTCATTACGGTCCCATCCCACCTCCTCTCGTGTTTGGAGAAATTGAATGCCCCGTGCGTCGGTGCTGACGAAAAAGCGTCCCTCCCCGGCCCTGCTCGCCCCCCTGGCGACCCGGCAGAAGGTGCTTCCTCCCCTGCTCCCCCAGCCCTTGCTCGAGCGGCTGCTCGGGGTGGCGATGGAGCGCGGGGCGGAGTTCGCCGAGGTCTACGTCGAGCGGGCGCAGTCCACGGCGGTCATCCTGGAGGAAGGGCGCATCAAGAGCGGCCAGACCGGGCTGTCCCAGGGCGTGGGCGTGCGCGTCATCGCCGGGCCCAAGGTGGGCTACGCGTACTCGGATGATCTGGACGAGGAGGCGCTGCTGCGCGCGGCCCGCACCGCGGCGATGATTGCCCAGGGCGGCGGCTCCCCGCAGAGCTTCAAGGTCAGCCGGGCCCCCGCCCCTACTTATTACAAGGTCGCCACGCCGCTGGCGGACATCGAGGTAGCGCGCAAGGCGGAGCTGGTGCTCCGGGCGGACAAGGCGGCGCGGGCGTTCGACGCGCGCGTCAAGCAGGTGAACGGCTCCTACGCGGATGTCACCAAGCGCATCGCCGTGGGCAACACCCAGGGCCACTACTCCGAGGACACGCAGGACCTGTGCCGCCTGTCCATCCAGGTGATGGCCGAGGGCAAGAACAAGGAGCGGCGCACGGGCTTCTACGGTGGCGGCGGCCGGGTGTCCTTCAACCACTTCGACACCTTCACGCCCGAGAGCGTGGCGCGCGAGGCGGCCCGGCAAGCCATCGCCACGCTGGGGTCCGTGGAGTGCCAGGCAGGTCCGCAGACGGTGGTGCTCGCCCCGGGCTGGAGCGGAATCCTCCTGCACGAGGCGGTGGGCCACGGCCTGGAGGCGGACTTCATCCGCAAGGGCACCTCGCTCTTCGCGGGCAAGCTCGGCGAGAAGGTGGCCTCGGACCTGGTCACCGTCATCGACGATGGCACCATGGCCAACAACCGCGGCTCCATCAACGTGGATGACGAGGGCGCGCCGGGCCAGCACAAGGTCCTCATCGAGAAGGGCGTGCTCAAGGGCTACCTGTACGACCAGCTCAACGCGAAGCTGATGGGCCAGCGCTCCACGGGCAGCGGCCGGCGCGAGTCCTTCAAGCACATGCCGCTGCCGCGCATGACGAACACCTACCTGGCCCCGGGAGACCATGCCCCCGAGGACATCCTCAAGGAGGTGAAGCGCGGCCTGTACTGCGCCCACTTCGGCGGCGGACAGGTGGACATCACCAACGGCAACTTCGTCTTCGAAGTGTCCGAGGCCTATCAGATCGAAGACGGCAAGCTGGGCAAGCCCGTGAAGAACGCCATCCTCATCGGGGTGGGGCCCGAAGCGCTGAAGAACGTGTCGCGCGTGGGGAACGATCCCATGCCCGATCCGGGCCTGGGCACCTGCGGCAAGGATGGCCAGAGCGTGCCGGTGGGCGTGGGGCTGCCCACGCTGCGCATCGACAACATGACGGTGGGCGGAACGAAGGTCGCCTGAGGCACACGGACTCCATGACTGGCTACGAACAGCTCGCGAAGAAGCTCGTCCAACGCGCCAAGAAGAAGGGCGCCAAGCAGGCAGAGGCCTTCATCGAAGCAGGCCGGCAGAGCAGTTGCCGGGTGCGCGATGGCGAAATCGAGGATTTGACCGAGGCCACCAGCAAGGGCGTGGGCCTGCGCGTCATCACCAAGGATCACCGCCTGGGCTTTGCCTACACCTCGGACTTCGATCCCTCCTCCCTGGAGGGCTTCGTGGACCGGGCGCTGCAACTGGCCCAGGCCGCGGCCCCCAACAAGCTCAACGGCCTGCCCAGCCTCAAGGAGCTGGGCAAGCTGGGGGACACCGGGGAGCTGTATGACCCGGCGGTGGCGAACCTCGCCGGAGATTGGAAGATCAAGGCCGCGCTGGAGATGGAGAAGGCGGGCAAGGCGGTGGACCCGCGCATCACCACCTTCGACAACGTGGGCGCCGGGGACTACGTCTCCGAGGTGTATGTCGCCTCCAGCGAGGGCATGTCGGCCGGCTACGCGGGCACGTACGTGTACCTGGCCGCATCCCCCGTGGCCGCCGAGAAGGGCCAGCTCCAGACGAGCTACTGGATCGACTACAAGCGCTTCCTCTCGGACCTGGACGCGCCCGAGTCGGTGGGGCGCGAGGCGGCGCGGCGCGCGGTGCGCATGCTCGGCGCGAAGCGGGCAAAAACCCAACAGGTGCCCGTGATTTTCGATCCGCTCGTGGCCGCCTCCTTCGTGAACAACATCGCCTCGGCGGCCGACGGCAACGCCATCTACAAGAACTCCAGCGTCTTCGTCTCCAAGCTGGGCAAGCGCCTGGCGCCCGAGACCGTGACGGTGGTGGATGACGGCCTGCTCAAGCGCGGGCTGGGCACCTCCCCGTTCGACGGCGAGGGCGTGGCCACCCGCCGCACCGCCCTGCTCGACAAGGGCGTGCTGCGCAACTACCTGTACGACTCGTTCACCGCCCGCAAGGCGAAGGCGAAGACGACGGGCAACGCGGCCCGGGGCTACAGCTCGCTGCCGCACATCGGCACGAACAACCTGTACCTGGAGCCGGGCACGCGCACCCCGGAGGAGCTGGTGCGCGAGGTGAAAAACGGCTTCTACGTCACCGCCATGCTGGGCAGCGGGGCCAACCCGGTGACGGGCGACTACTCGCGAGGCGCCAACGGCCTCTGGATCGAAAACGGCGAGCTGACCTACGCGGTGCAGGAAGTCACCGTGGCGGGAAACCTCCTGCAGATGCTCCAGGACCTGGACGGCATCGGCAACGATCTCCAGTTCCGCGGCTCGTCGGGTGCACCCACCTTGCGCTTCAAACAGCTCACCATCTCGGGAGACTGAGCCCCAACGGCTTCCCGTTTCTCCGGAGGAAAGGGACGTATGGCAGCGAAGAAGGCAGGCACCCGGGCCCGGAGCACCACGCCCCGTAAACCCCGCCGCAAGAAGGCCGAGCCCCGCTCGCGGGGGCTCTCGGCGGCGGAGGTGGCCAGCGAGGCCGCCACGCCTCCCACCGAGCTCATCCAGGGCATCCATCAGGATGGGGGCGAGGTGCTCGCGGTGTACCGGGATCCGCTGGGCGCCCACACGGTGGTGTTCGCCGCGCTGCCCATCGACAAGGTCGAGCCCACGCCCTACCAGCGCGACCTGTCCGAGCCCCACGTGAAGCGGCTGGTGGGCGCCATGGAGCGGCTGGACCGCTTCCTGGATCCCGTCATCGCCATCCGCAAGGACGGGCGCTACTGGACGCCCAACGGCAACCACCGCCTGCACGCCTCGAAGATGCTGGGCGCCAAGGCGATGGTGGCCCTGGTGCTGCCCGAGGAGGACGTGGCCTATCAGATCCTCGCCCTCAACACGGAGAAGGCCCACAACCTCAAGGAGCGCTCGCTGGAGGTCATCCGCATGCACCGCGGGCTCACGGGCTCGCGCGCGGGGAAGGAGTCGGCCTTCGCCCACCTCTTCGAGGAGCCCGCCTTCATCACCCTGGGCGCGGCGTACGAGAAGCGGCCCCGCTACTCGGCGGGCGCCTACCACCCCTTCGTCAAGCGGGTGGAGCGCTTCCTGGACCTGCCGATGGAGGAAGCGCTCCGGGAGCGGGAGGCGCGCGCGGACCGGCTGCTGGAGCTGGACGATGAGGTGACCCGCATCGTCACCGCGCTCAAGGAGCGGGGCCTGCAGAACCCCTACCTGAAGAACTTCGTCGTCGCGCGCATCAACTTCCTGCGCTTCAAGAAGGACGACAGCCCCTCCGAGTTTGGCCCGAGCGTGGCGCGGATGCTCGCCAGCGCCCGGAAGTTCAACCTCGACAAGGTGAACAAGGACGACATCTCCCGCATGGGGGGCGCGGGCGGCGCGGAGCCGGACGAGGAGTAGCCTCAGCCCAGCAGCGTCACCAGGCCGATGAGCCCCACGACGAGGAAGAAGAGCGACTCGCCGGCGATGAGGCCTCCGCCCAACAGGGAGGTGGTGCTCATGTCCTCGGGCACCGCCTCTCCCCCCTCGCCCGGCGTTCCCGAGGCCTGGGGGGCGCTGCGCTTCGTCCAGGTGTTCCAGAGCGACGAGGCGATGCCGCCCACGCCGAACCAGATGGCCGACGGCAGGCTGACGAAGGCGCCGAACGACGAGGCATAGGGGCTGGCCAGCACCACCGAGTCCATCGTCCACCCCACCGCGGCGCCCCGGGGCGAGCCCTTCACGAACCCCTGGTAGCGCGCGTTGCCCCGGAGCACCTTGCGGGCGACCTCCAGGACGAAGCCCAGCCCCAGGCCCACCGCCAGCGCCTTCAGGGTGTGGTCCGACAGCGCCCCCAGGCTCCGGATGGCGCCCACGAGCTTGTACGTCATCGCCGAGTTCCACTGCCCCACGTCCGCGCCCGGCGTGTCGAGCTGGTTGATGGCCAGCACCGGGTAGGCGGTCATGAAGATGCGCGCCAGCCCCACGCACAGCACCGAGCCCATCACGATGCCCACCACCTGGTAGCGGAACTGGATGGTCCGGTCCGTGCCCAGCCGCCAGCCGGTGGAGCGGTCCTGCTGCATGTCACAGCCCACCGAGGTGCAGATAAGCAGGATGCTGGAGGACATCACCGCCACCACCGGGTTCTTCAGCCCCAGCATCGACATCAGCAGCACCGAGACGACGAAGGCGCTGGAGATGGGGTTCTGGTCGGTGATGCCGTAGGAGATGCCGTTGATGAGCACGAAGAGCAGCGCCAGCGCCATGCCGAACAGGACGAAGCCCAGGGGCTGATTCAGGAGCTGCGTGGCCACGGCCACCACCGCCACGCCCCAGAAGGCCACCCACGCGAACAGCCGGGGCAGGCTCACCTGCTTCCAGGCGGGCACCTCGCCTTCCACCGCCTGCGCCCGGTTGCGCACGCGGTCCACCGCCTGCCGCGCCAGCAGGGCCAGGTCGACCACGGCGGCGCCGCAGATCATCCCCAGGCCGGCCAGGAAGCCGATCTTGCGGAACGGATCCTGCGGGCCCAGCCAGCCCCACTCCCGCAGGGGGGGCGTGAGGGCCGCGCCCACGAGGCCCCCCAGGAGGGCCGGCACCGTGACGCGGCTGCCCACCACCATGCCCGCGCCCAGCGTGGAGCCGCTCACCCCCAGGCTCGCCAGGGCCCGCGACGTCTCGGTGAGCCAGGCCACCAACGCGCCCAGGGCCGTGCCGCCGCCCAGCTTGGCGATGGAGACCTTGAGGATCCTCTTGTCGGTGAGCGCCCGGAGGATGTTGGCCACCGCATAGCCCGAGGGGTAGTCGAGCTGCAGCCGGTCCACGAGCAGCGGCGTGTAGAGCATCCCCACGCCCACGCCGAACATGCCCACGCACCCGACGAAGAGCATCAGGTGCCATGCGGGCGGCTGCGGCATGCCCAGCCACACCATGGCCTGGAGCAGCACCGCCATGGCGCACAGGGAGGCCACCGAGGCGGCCATCGTCTGCATGAAGTTGGCGCCGTGCTTGCCCTCGGGGCCATAGCCGTACGTGACGGCGCTGCCCAGGATGCCCGCGAGCACCTGCCCGCCCACGAAGAACCCCAGGCTGAAGTTCATATAGGAGGCGGCCACGCCGCCCAGGGGCCCCAGGATGAAGATGGCCACCGCGCTCAAGAGCAGGTGGAACTTCCAGGTGCCTGGCGCCGGCAACCAGCCAAACCGGGTACTTCCGGGGGGAGACGAAGACACATCAGCCATGGGGGGCGCACATTAGCGCACGGCCTGGTCCAGCGGGGCGGCTTGATGGGGAGGAGGCAGCGGGCGTATGGGGGCGGGATGCACGCCCCTCGCGCTTCGGTTTTCCGGTCCCTGGCCCGCCTCGCCGTGGGGGGCGCCACGGTGGGACTGCTTGCCTGCGGCGGCTCCGATCCGGAGGCCTTCCGGCGGCTCCTCGTGGAGAGCGCGCAAGGGCCCTGCTCGGAAGGCATGGACTGCGAGGGCTCAGACGAGGTGCGGGCCGATGGCACCTTCCGCGTGGACCGCTTCAATGCTCCCGGCGGGCCCGTCCAGGAAGTCCTCCTGCCCCCGCACGCGCTGGGCGACGTCCGGGAGACCGCCACGGACTCCGGTTTGCTGGAGACCCTGGAGCGCGGGGAGCAGCCCTGCGGGACCGTCACCGATGCCAGCGTCTGGCTCACCTTGGAATTGGAGAACAGGACCTACCGGGCGCAGATTGCCGGCTGCGATGCCCCGGGCGTGGGAAAACTGACCGCGCTCCTGAAGCGTCTGCGTGACACCTACACGCCGTGAGCCCCTTCCCCGCCTCGCCTCCCGAAGGGGCGGGAGCCGGGGATAATTCGGGCGTGTGGCCGATCCACGCGCCGGGAGGTCTGGAGACCAGGTGGGTGAAACAGAGGGACTCACGGACCAGGTACGGCGGGCGGCCCAAGGGGAGAGGTCTGCCTTCAATGCGCTGTACCGGCGCACCCGTCCCCTGGTGGCGCGGCTGGTGGCAGGTTTCGGCACGTTGGATGCCGACGAGGTGGAGGACGTCATTCAAGAGGCCTACGTGCGGGCGTTCCGGGGACTGCCCCGGCTGAAGGAGGCCACGGCGTTCGAGCCGTGGCTGCTGGCCATTGCCCGGAACCGGGCCCGCACGCGCCTGGAGCGCCGCTCGTCCCTCCGGCGGATGGAAGCGGAGCTACCGGATCCGGCCCCCGAGGCGGTACCGGCCTTCCCCGAGGCGCTCCAGGTAGAGCGGGACATCGCGGTGGTGCGGCAGCTCATCGCCGAGCTGCCCGAGGGTGAGGAGAAGACGACCGTGCACCTGTTCTACATCGAGGGACAACTTACAGCGCGGGAGATCGCCGAGCAGCTCGGGGTGGGCAAGAGCGCGGTGACGATGCGGCTGGAGCGCTTCCGCGGGCGCATCAAGCGGGAGCTGCTCCAGCGGGTGCTCGCCGGACGGTGGGACTGAGACATGAGACACCTGGATGCCGCCGCGATGCACGCGCTCTCCACCCGGGAGCCCGAGGCCGTCGCCTACTTCCGTGAGCACCTGGCCGCCCCCTGCGAGGTCTGCGAGACCTTCCTCGCCCACCATGCCGGACCGGGCCTTCTCGATGGCGAGATGGATGCCGCGCTGCTGCGGCTCGCCCCCGCGCCTGCGGCGGAGGACCTCCCGCCCCTGCGCGCCCTGAAGCCGCCCCGGCGCCTGCCCTCCCCCTCCGCGCGGCAGTGGGGATGGATGGGCGGCGCCCTCGCGGCCAGCCTGCTGGCGGTGGTGCTGGTGCCCTCGCTGCGCACCCCCTCCGCCGTCCCGGAGGCGCCCTGGACCGGAGTGAAAGGCCCGGGCCGCATCTCCCTGGAGCTGGCGGTGGTGGCGCAGGGGTTGGACGGGCAGCTGCGCCGGTTGGATGCCGGGGCCGCCGTGGCCCCGGAGGACGTGCTGCTCTTGCGCTACCACGCCACGGAGGCCGGCACCGCGCTGCTCTACCAGCAGCGCGCGGGCCAGCCCCCAGAGCTGCTCGGCCGCTTCCCGCTGGAGGCAGGGACGCATGACCTGGAGGGGCCCCAGGGCCTGGCGGGGGTCAGCCTGGAGGGAGACGAGGGCTCGCTGCGGCTGGCGCTGGTGGCCTTCGCCGCCGGGGAAACGCCTTCCGAGGACGCCGCGCTTGTGGCGCTCGGCGCGGGCGAGGCCGCGGAACACCGTCCCGGCACCGTGGCGCGGTTCGACGTGCACGTCCAACCAGGACAAACTCCTCCCCGGCCGTGAAGCGCTTCGTCCCCATCCTGCTCGCCGTCCTCACCGCCTGCGCGAGCCCATCCTCCACGTCCCGGGAGAAAGGAGGCCTCGTCCCCCTCCGGCTCGACGCGACGGACCTGTCGCGCGCCTACACCCCCCGGCGGTTCGCGCTGCTGGTGGGGGTGTCCTCGTTCGACGATCCGCAGTGGCGCGGCCTGCGCTACTCCGGGAAGGACGCCACGGATCTGGCGGCGATGCTGGGAGACCCGGCGCGGGGCCGCTTCGACCAGGTGCGTGTCCTCACGCGCCCGGAGGAGACCACGCGCGAGGCCATCCTCGCGGCCCTGCGGAAGCTGAAGCAGGAGGCCACCCGGCCCGATGACGTGGTGCTGGTGTACCTGTCCGCCCACGGCACGCTGGCGCGCGATGGCCGGGGCGAGCTGAGCCGCTACCTCGTCACGCGGGATGCCTCCTACCGCGCCATCCCTCAGACGGCGCTCTCCATGGACGCGCTCAAGGCGGAGTTCGAGCAGTTGCCCAGCCGGCGGCGGCTGCTGGTGCTGGCCACGTGCCACAGCGGCAGCGGCAAGTCGCTCCTGCCCCAGGAGCTGGAAGTGGAGCTGGCCGGCATCAAGTCCGGCTTCTACGCGCGTCCGCTGGAGGAGTCCTCCCGGGCCTCCATGGTGTTCGCCGCGAGCGACTGGGGCGAGACCGCGCGCGAGGACGAGAGCCTGCGGAACGACATCTATACGCACTTCCTCATTGAGGGCCTGGGCGGCGCCGCGGACCGCAACGCGGACGGCGCCGTCACCGCCACCGAGGCCCACGACCATTCGCGCCGCCGCACCTTCGCCTTCACCGAGGGCCGGCAGCGGCCGTCGGCGGAGAGCCTCGAGGTGGGCGCAGATCCCATCATCCTCTCCGGACACCTGCGCCGCACGGGCCAGCCCGAGCTGTTCTCCTACCATCCGCGGCTGGACGGCTTCACGCTCAAGGTGGACGGCGAGCCGCGCTTGGAGCTGCCCGGTGGCGCCGCGGTGGGGCCCGGCCGGCGCACGGTGGAGCTCACCAAGGGCGGCGCGGTCCTCGTCCGGCGCGAGCTCAACGTGACGCCCGGGGAACGGCTGCCCCTGGAGCGGCTGCTGTCGGACGCCCTCCCCCGGCGGTCGCTGTCGCTCGTGGGCGGCGTGTTCTCTTTCGTGGATGGCGCCCGCAGGCGCACCGTGCTGCCCCCGGCGCCCCAGGCCGGCATGGTGCTGCGGCTGGAGGACGCGCCCCTCCAGAACCTGGGGCTGCTCGCCGACCTGAGCCTGGGCCGGGGGCGGCGCTCGCTCCAGATGGCCCCGGGCAGCGAGGTCCCCTTTGGCTACACCACGCTCACGGTGGGGGCGGCGGTGCCGTACCTGTGGCGCTGGGAGCGGCTGACGCTTTTCGCGGGGCCGCGTGTGGCCGCGCTGTACCTGCACAGGTCCTTTGACGTGGAGGCGTTTTCCGGCGCCCAGCGCTACTTCACCGTCAGCCCGGGGGTGGTGGGCGGCGTGGTGTGGCGCCTGGGCGAGCGGCTGGAACTCACGTCTCAAGCGCAGCTGATGCTGACGTATGTGGTGGTGGACGGCCGGGGACAGGCCGTGGGCTTCACGGGTGGACACGCTGGAGTGGGGTACCGCTTCTGATGCTTCGCACATGCTCGCGGGTGACAGGGATGCTGCTGGTGCTGGGCCTGGGGGCCTGCGGCAGCCTGGACAACGCGCCGTTCCGCTCGGGCACCGTGCACGGGCGGCTCACCGAGTTCGATCCGGCGGTGGCGCTGATCTCCCTGGTGGGAGCGCCCCGCGTGCGCGCCACGCTGGAGGCGGATGGCCACTTCACGCTGGAGGACGTGCCCGCGGGCCCAGCGGAGCTGTTCATCGTGGCCTCGGAGCAGAAGGCCGCGCGCGTGGCGCTCACGGTGCAGGGGGGCCAGTCCGTGCAGGTGGCGGATGTGGCGCCCCAGCCGGCCAGCACCCTCTTCTTGAAGGTACAGGCCCAGGGCAACCTGCGGGTGGCGCAGGCCGTCGCCTCCGTGGAGGGCACCCCCTTCGAGTCCCTCTTGCTCGACAACGAGGGCGTGCGGCGGGTGGGCCCCCTGCCCGACGGGTGCTACGAGGTACGTGTCTCCGCGCCAGGCTTCCTGGAGGCAGTCGGCCAGGGCTGCGTGGGCCACGGCGAGCAGAAGGTGCTGAGGCTCGAGCTGACGCCGGACGAGAACTAGCGGGAAAACACGCCGGCCCCGTGGCCGCTCCGCCACCTCCCGGGTCTTCCTGTGGCCAGGGAGGAGCAGAAAGCCTCCCCCGGCTTTCTCTGGAGGATGCCGATGCGAAAAGTGACTGCTTCTTCGTCCGCGGTGCTGATGGCGCTGTGCATGCTGCTGGCCAGTGGCTGCGGGGATTCCGTGGAGACGGACCCCACGCTCAGCAACGGGGACAACAACCTGGGCGCCGGCAGGACGGAAGGCGAGCCCCAGGACGGTGGCTCGAGCCCGGGCGACACCGGCACCCTCACGATCTGCCACATTCCCCCTGGCAACCCCGCCAACGCGCACACCATCACCGTGGGCGCGCCCGCGCTGAGGGCGCACCTGCGCCACGGCGACACCGTGGGCCCCTGCGGCGGTGAGACGGAAACGCCCCCGGATGGCGGCGGGTCCTTCCCCGGCGAGGGCGGAGGCGGAGGCAGAGGCGAAGACGGCGGTGAAGGCGGCGGCGAGGGCGGCGGCGAGGGCCCTGTCTGCCTCCCCTCTGGCTCCGAGTGCAATCCCGAAGGGGCCAACACCTGCTGCAACGGCCTCTCGTGCCTTCAGGGCATGTGCTGGCCCAGCATCGGCTGAGCCTCATCACCCGCCTTCTGACGCCCAGGGTGGACACGGCCTGTGGCCACCCCGGGCCCCAGCGGGTCTCTTTGCCATTCACCCCTCCTTTTTCACGAGTTCCATTTCATGACGACCCTCCGTTCCCTGCTTTCCAGCCTGCTGCTTGCCACCGGCGTTCTCGGCCTGGCGGCCTGCGGCGATGACTCCACGGCCCGTGTCACGGTGAAGCTGACCGACGCGCCGGGGGACAACTTCGAGAAGGCGGTGGTCACGATCACCAAGGTGTATCTGAAGGGCAGTGAAGACGTGGTGCTGCTCGACGAGCCGGTGACGGTCAACCTGCTCACCCTGGCCAACGACGCGGCGGACCTGGTGAAGGACGCCGAGGTTCCCCAGGGCACCTACCGCGAGCTGCGCTTCGTCATCTCGGGCGGCTACATCCAGGTGAACGAGGAAGGGCAGAGCCGCATCTACGCCACCTCGCCCAACTACGCGGGGCTGCCCGAGGGCACCCGGGCCGATGGCGAGCTGCACATGCCGAGCGCCAGCAGCTCGGGCCTCAAGGTGAAGTTCGACAAGGACGCGGACGTCACCATCACCAGCGAGGACACCCAGAAGGTCATCCTCGTGGACTTCGACGTGGCACAGAGCTTCGGCCGGGCCGCCGGCAACTCGGGCCGGTGGGTGATGGGGCCCGTCATCAAGGGCGCGGACCTCCAGTTCTCGGGCAACGTGAAGGCCACGTTGGCACTGGGCACCGGTGTGCAGCTGCCCGGCGGTGACACCCCGCTGGAGCTGAGCGCCTTCTCCGCCGTGCTCATCAACGCGGACGGCAGCCGTGAGACGTTGCCCTTCAGCCCCAGCCCGGACGGCCTCTTCGTGGCGAACTTCAAGTTCCTGCTGCCCGGCACCTACCAGGTGGACGTGGTGGCGCCCGCGGGCGTGAGCTTCACCACGGCCCCCAGCCACCCGGCGTCCGCCACCATCGGCTCGGGGGCCGAGACGGCCGTGAACTTCACCCTCACCTCCGTCTCCCGCTAGCCGTCACGAAGCCCCCTCCAGGCTTCCTGAACCAACGCCCTGCTTGGCTCCTCCCCGCGGGGGCGAGGAGCCCTGTTTCGAGAATCCAACCCCCAAGCCCTCAAGCGGTTTGGCTCCAGGCCCCTTCGCTGTTACATGGAACAGAAGTTCTTCCCTCTTTCCCCCGCTTTGAGGGACACATGTTCCAGGCCTCCTCTCCAAGTCCCGCCAAGAGCACTCACCTGCACGAGCAGATGCGGGGGATGAAGCACGGCGACCATTACTGCCTCGTGTACGAGACGCCCGAGCAGCAGTGGGCGGCGATCCTCCCGTTCATCACCGCAGGCCTCGAACGCAACGAGGTGTGCGCCTATATCACTGACGACCGGAGCATCGACGAGGTACGCCACGCGCTGCAGGCGCACGGGGTGGACGTGGAGGGGCATGTACGCCGCGGGGCGCTCACGTTCATGACGAAGCGTGAGGCGTACCTGAGCAGCGGCAGCTTCAGCCCCCCCGCGATGATCACCTTCCTCCAGGACACGGTGCGCCAGGCCGCGGCGAACGGTTTCTCGGGCTTTCGCGTCACGGGAGAGATGACGTGGGCGCTGGGGCGCGAGTGCGGGTGCGAGGATCTGGTGGAGTACGAAGCGCTGCTCAATGAATTCTTCCCGGGCAGCCGCTCGCTGGCGGTCTGCCAGTACAACCGCCGGCGCTTCGGGGCGGACATGATCCGGGACGTGCTGCGCACCCACCCCATCGCCATCCTCGGCGACCAGGTGTGCGCGAACCTCTTCTACGAGACGCCCGCGATGGTGCTGGGGCGCGAGTCCGCGGAGCGGCGCGTGGACTGGATGATGCACCAGCTGAAGCACTTCCGCGCCTCGGAGGAGAAGCTGGAGCGGGCGGTGCAGGCGCGTGACGACTTCATCGGGGTGGCGAGCCACGAGCTGAACACCCCCCTCACCTCGCTCAAGCTCCAGGTCCAAGGGCTGCAGCGCCTGCTCGCACAGCGGGCCACGGCGCCCGAGGACACCCAGCTCACGCGCACCCTGGGGCGCACCGACCGCCAGGTGCGCCGGCTCTCCCAGCTCGTCTCGGACCTGCTGGACGTGTCGCGCATCACCTCGCACCAGCTCGCCCTGCGCACCGAGCCAGTGGACCTGCGGGATCTGGTGGAGGAGACGGTGGAGCGCATGTCCGCGGAGTTCACACCCTCCTCCATGCAGCTGTCGCTTCAGAGCGGAACCCCACTCGTGGGCCAGTGGGACCGCTCCCGCCTGGAGCAGGCGGTGACGAACCTGCTGAGCAACGCGTTCAAGTACGGACAGGGGAAGCCGGTGGCCGTGCGCATCACCGCCCAAGAGGACCAGGCCGTGCTGGAGATCGAGGACCAGGGACTCGGGCTGCGCCCGGAGGATCTGCCGCGCATCTTCGAGCGTTTCGAGCGCGCCATCAGCCCCAGCGAGGTGAGCGGTCTGGGGCTTGGGCTGTTCATCACCCGCGAGATTGTCCGCGCGCACGGCGGCACGGTGGAGGTGCGCAGCCAGCCCGGGCAAGGCTCCACCTTCACCCTCAAGCTGCCACGCATGCCCCAGGCCCTGCGGGCCCAGGCCTGAAGCCCAGGCCTAGAGCGCCGAACAGGTTAGGTCACGCCGCGCGCTGGTAGCGCGCCGCGGCCTCGAGGTTTTGGACGACCGCGAGTCGCCTGAGGTCAAAGAGGTTGCGGCGCGTGCCACGGTAACGAGCCTTCGGGCCCTGGCGGTTGGCGAGATGTGCCAGGCGATGCTCGACGCCGACACGCTCCCGGAGTCCTGCGCGACCCGCGCGTGACTGCAGACGTGAGCGAAGGCGCTTCTGGAGCCGCTCGTCGTCGCCCATCGTGACGCTGCGACCCTTGCCGGACGCGGCCTGGGTACAACTCGAGCGCAGCTTGCACGGCCCGCAGGCCTCCGGGTCGAATTGCACGACGGCGCCAGGCTCGAAGGGCTCTACCTGGCCAGCAGGGCATCGGATTGTGCCGTCGCGGATGTTCACTTTGAAGTCGCGCTTGCCGAAGAGTCCGGGCTTCGCGCTGACTCCTCGCCACGGCCGACAGACGACGTCGCCGCCGCTCGCCAGCACATCTTCGGTCATTGAGCTGTTGAGGTATGCCCTGTCGATGAGGAGGACGTCGGGGAAGAGCTCCTGGTGGGCCATGTCTTCCTGCAGTGCGCCCGTCGCCTCCTCTTCGGGTCGGTTGGCCGGCGTCACGGCGCAGGCCACCACGAGCTCGGTGTCGAGGTCGGTGCCGATGTGCTGCTTGTAGCCATTGAAGCGCTTGCTCTTGCTCTTGCGCCCGTGGCGCATGTCTGGGTCTTCGATGGAGATGCGCCTGTCGGCCGCCACGCCCTGTCGAATCTGCACGCCGCCCTCGGGGCGCGGCTCGAGGTCCTGTTCGCGCACCTGCGCGAGTGCTTCGATGTAGCGAGTCAGCGGAGCCGCGACGCACGACTTCGACTGCTTCGCCACCCAGGCCATAAGGCGGTCGAGCTGTCGGCAGAGTCGATTGAGTGCGTCGACCTTCGCGTCGGGCGCGCTCCAGTCGATGTCGAGGCCGGCCTTGATGCTGCTGGCCATCAGCAGCGGCGCATCGGCCTGCTGACACACCTCCTCGACGTCGGTGCCGAGCGCGAGCGCCATGCCCTCGGCCACCTTGCGGCCTGCGTGGCCGAGCAGGTTGAGGGTGTCCTCAACCCGCCCGGCCCCTTCCAGAGGGCGGCTGTCGACCCCCACTCGCAGCGTCTTCGGCGTCTTCTTCGGGTCGAAGCCCTTCGTCCGCTTCGCCACCTCGACGGTGCGCTCCAGCAGCCGACGGTCCATCTCGGTCGCGATGAGTCGCTCCCTGAATTGCTGCAGCCCGCCCTGGGAGAAGGCTGGCTCGTCCTCATCCGCGCCGAGTCGGTCCAACACCATCCGCCACCGGCTGTCAGTGCCCGACAGGCACACGGCTTCAGCGTCCGAGGCCTGCGTGTAGGCCTGCACCAGCAGCGCCATGCACATCATCGCGGGCGGCTGTGGCTCTTGTCCCTGGCCCGTCTGTCGGTACATCGCTTCGAGCTCGTCCTGAAAGGCCTCGTCGAACAACTCGTGCCGATGCTCGCGCAGGAAGACGAAAAGTTTCCTACTCTTCCCCGCCAGCTTCAGCAGGCGCTGCTCCCGTGCGCTCTGCTCCACAGCTGGCTTCCAGCGCTCCATGAGCCACCTCCTTGAGGTGGCGACCTGAACACGCGGCGATAGCTCGCGTCGATCCCCTGCCGCTTGCCTGCTCCCTCGCCGTAACCTGATCGGCGCTCTAGTGGGTGCGCAGGTCCGGTCCCCGCCGGGGCGCATCCTCGGCATCCAGCGGCATGTCCACCGCATGCGCCACGCGCCGGGTGAGCTCGGCGAGATCATACGGCTTGAGCACCAGCTCCAGTGCGTCTGGCCCGGTGAGGTGCGCCGCCGCGCGCGCGTTCGCGGTGGTGATGACGAAGGCGCGCCCCTGGGCCTCGGGCAGGGCCTTCACGCGCTGCAAGAAGTCCCAGCCGCGCTTGTAGGGCAGCGAGAGATCGAAGACGACGGCACGCGGCTCGAAATTCCGGAACAGCTCGCGGATGTCCACCCGGCCCCGCTCGAGATCCGGAATGCGTGCGGTCTGGACCTCGAAGCCCGCCATCTCGAGGACCTCCGAGAGGACTTCGAGCAGGTCTTCGCTACCGTTGAGCACCAGCACCCGGGGACGTGTCCGCATCACCTTCGAAGGTAATGCCGGGGACGAGGCAGGCAACCCGCCCGTGCCGCTTGCTGGGCAAGGAGCCAGCCGTCAGGCGGTGCGCGGCAAGTGAACGTGAAAGGCCGTCCCCGCCCCGGCGGTGCTCTGCACCTCGACGCTGCCCCCGTGCGCGCGAAGGATCTGGTCCACGATGAACAGCCCCAGCCCAATGCTGCGCCGCTCCCCTCCCGGCTGCTCGCCACGGGTGAACGGCTGGAAGAGCGAAGCCAACACGTGCCCGGCGATGGGCGGTCCCCCGTTGTGCACGCTCAGGTGCACCGCGTCCGGACGGCCCTGCACGTCCACCCGGATGGGCTCGCCCGGGGGACCGTATTGCACCGCGTTGGTGATGAGGTTGGTCAGCACCTGGGCCACGCGGTCCGGGTCCCAGGTGCCCGTGCCGTCCCCCGAGCAGCGCAAGAGGAGGAGACGCTCGGGCACGGAGAGCTGGAGCTCGTCCACCACCTGCTGCGTGAGCTCGTTCACGTCCATGGCCTGACGGCGCACCGGCAACCCCTTGCCGATCCGCGCCTGGGTAAAATCCAGCAGGTCGCGAATGAGACGGTTGGCGCGGCCAGAGGCCTGGAGGATGCGGGTGAGCCCCTCGCGCGCCCGGCCATCCAGATCCGTCCGCCGCATCATCGTCGCGGCCGACAGGGTAATCGCGGTGAGGGGGCTGCGCAGATCGTGGCTCACGATGCCGATGAGCTGCTCGCGCAGCTGCGCCGTCTCCTGGGCCCCCAGCAACTGAGCCGCGCGGGCATCCAGCTGCTCCTCCTGCTCCAGCTGGTAGCCCACCAGATCCGCGAGGTGGCGGAACACCACCAGCCGGTCCTCCTGCACCGCCGCGGGCAGTGGATCCAGCGCGCACATCACGCCAAAAGGCGTTCCATCGCGGCGGCTCAAGGGCACCGCGATGTAGCTCTCGATGCCGTAGAGCTTCGGCGCCGGGTGGCTCGCGAAGCGCGGGTCCTCGCTCGCCCGGTTGACGAGCAAGGGGCTCTCCGAGCATCGCACCACATTGCAGAAGGTCGTGGCCAGCTCGAGCGTATCGCCCGGACGGAGGCCAAAGTTCGTCTCGTCCAGCACCGCACAGCACGTCCACGACGCGTCCGTCACACGCGCCACCACGGCGAGCCGCATGCCGGTGAGCTGCAGCAACACGCGCAGCACGGACTGCACCGCGCCAATCCGGGCAATGGCCGCCACATCCGCCTGCACGCGAGGGTCCAAGGCGGGAAGAAAGGGAGGCAATGACACCGGGGCAGAACTCATGGCGTCCGGTAAATCTAAAAGAACGCCTTCCTTCTGGCAGCCAAGGGCCATGGAGGGAGCGCCCGCCCGGCCGGGAGGTTGCCTGGGCGTGGCGCCGCAGGCTCACGGACGCCCGGGGCGGCGCTTGTACTGTTTGAGCTTGCGGTAGAGCGTCGTCGCCCCGATGCCGAGCTGGGCCGCGGTCCGGGCCTGGTGGCCCCCGTTGCGCTCGAGCGCGGCCAGGATGGCGGCCTTCTCGATGGCCTCCAACGTCTGGTCCTCCGCGGGCGCCAGCAGGGGGGCGGGGGCCTGGCGAACCTCCTCGGGCAGATCCTCCACCCCCACGCGTTGGCCCTGGGCCAGGGCCGCGGCCCGCTCCATGGCGTTCGCGAGCTCCCGGACGTTTCCAGGCCAGTCATGGCGCACGAGCTGATCGGCGGCCGGGGCCGTCAACCCAGACAGGGGCCGGTGCATGCGCTGGGCGGCCTCCGCGAGCAACTCCCGCGCCAGGGGCAGGATGTCCTCCCGCCGCTCACGCAGCGGGGGCACGCGCAGCTCAATCACCCGCAGGCGGTAGTAGAGATCCTTGCGGAACCGGCCCGCCGCCACCTCCTCGGCGAGCTCCCGGTTGGTGGCCGCGAGGATGCGCGCCTGGAAGGGCCGGGTGCGGTTTTCCCCCACCCGCCGCACCTGACGCTCCTGGAGCGCCCGTAACAGCTTCGCCTGCACGCCAAGCGGCAACTCCCCCACCTCATCGAGGAAGAGCGTGCCGCCATGGGCCGCCTCGAAGAGCCCCGCACGGTCCTGGACGGCGCCGGTGAAGGCGCCCCGCGCGTGGCCAAACAGCTCGCTCTCGAGCAGTGTCTCGGGGATGGCCCCACAGTTGAGGGCCAGGAAGGGCCCCACCGCCCGCGCGGACACATCGTGGATGAGCCGCGCCACCCGCTCCTTGCCCACGCCGCTCTCGCCCGTGAGGAAGACGGTGGACTCCACCTTCGCCATCCGCCGGGCCAGGTCCAGCACCCGCCGCATCGAGGGGCCCCGCGCGACGAGGCCGGAGGGCTCCTCGGGCGCCCGGGCAAGACGGGCCAGGGCGCGCTGCTTCTCCCGGAGCTTGCGCTCGGTGCGCTTGAGGGAGCCAGACAGCATGGGCAGCGCCGCCTCGATGCCTCCCTCCTGGAAAAACGGCAGGTGTGGCCCGAGCGCCGCGCCCCATTCCAGGCGCGTCTGGCCCCGGACGTGGCACGCCGCGTCCCCCTGGCCCTGGCACCGGTCCTCCAGGACGAAGACCTCCTGGCCCAGGGTGCGGCTGAGGTACCCGCTTCCAATGCCACACAGGGTCCAGCACACCGGGGCCTCGGCCTGGCCGAAGTGCAGCAGGTGCTGCTCCGCTTCGTAGGAGGACTCCAGGGTGGCGCCCCGGGGCGAGAGCGGGTCGCTCTCCGGTGCCAGCCGGAGGTGGCCCTGCAACATGTGGATGATGCCTCCGGCGTTGCGCCACGCTTCCTCGCTGTCCCAGGTGAGCTCGGCGTGCATCGCCTCCGCCATGCGCCAGCCGTGCACGAAGCCGAAGCGCGTGAGCACCGCGCGCGCGGCCGACAGCCCGAAGGTGTCCACCAACTGCTTGCGGAGCAGGCCCATGGCCACCGCATCCAGGATGAGCACCTTGCGCCCCGCGAAGCGGACCTCCCCCCGCTCCGCATCCACCTCCAGCAGCTCCCGGATATCGAGGTCCTCCACGCGCATGCCGCATCCTTTCAAATTGAACGGAGGCATCGGCCAATTCGACCGGTCCGGGGGGCCTCCCGCCTCGTGAAGAGGGGCTTCCCCTCGGGCGCCTGGACGGACCCGCGGTGGCACACCCCTTGCCCTGGCTCGGCCCCGGCTCCCTCCCCGCTTCCCTGTCCGAGGCATGAACCGATGCGTTTTCCCCTGAACCTGATGGCCCCCGGCGTGCGGGCCAATCCCTACCCCCTCTATGCACAGCTCCGGCAAGGCCCGGTCTGCCAAGTGGAGCCGGGAGGACTGTGGGCCGTCAGCCGGTATGACGACGTGGTGGCGGTCCTCAAGGACACCCGCCGCTTCTCCTCCGTGGGCCTGGGCCGGGGTTTTCTGCCGCCCTGGTTGGCGCGAAATCCCGTGGCCTTCTCACTGGTGATGAAGGATCCGCCAGAGCACACCCGGCTCAGGAGCCTGGTCAGCAAGGCCTTCAGCGGTCCGGCCCTCCAGCGGATGGAGGCTCAGGTGCGCGCCCTCGCGGAGGAACTCGCGGAGGCCACGGTCCAGCAGCGGGAGGTGGACTTCACCGCCACCTTCGCCCTGCCGCTTCCCGTGCGCGTGCTCAACCTCCTGTTCGGCCTGGACCCGGAACGGTGGCCGGACATGCGGCGGTGGGCGGAGGATCTGCTCAGCATTCCCGCGAGCCAACCCACGCCAGAACGCATGGAGGACATCCGCCGGAGCATTCACGAGATGGAGGCGTGCTTCCAAGCGCTCATCGCATCGCGCCGGGCCCAGCCCGGCGAGGATCTCGTGAGCGAGCTGGTCCACACGGAGCGCATGACGGAGGACGAGCTCATGAGCTTCCTCTTCAGCCTGTTGCCCGCCGGCTTCGAGACGACGGCCCACCTGCTCTCCAACACCCTGCTCGTGCTGGCCCAGCATCCGGGCGAGATGGCGCGCGTGAGTGAGGACCCGCGCCGCATTCCCGCGCTCATCGAGGAGGTGCTGCGCTACGAGCCACCGGCCCAGTCCAGCCTCCGGCTGGTGACCGAGGACACGGACCTGGGCGGCGTGCGAATCCCCCAGGGGGCCCTCGTCGCCGTCCTGCTGGGCGCGGCGCTCCGGGATGAGCAGCGCTTCGCGGAGGCGGACCGCTTCAACCCCGGCCGGGAAGCCCAAGCCCATCTGCCCTTCGGCCACGGCATCCACTTCTGCCTGGGGGCGATGCTGGCGCGCATGGAAGCCCGCCTGGGGTTGGAAGCCCTCTTCCGCCGCGTCCGCGGCGTCTCGCTCACCCGGCAGGAGGTGCAGTGGTCCCAGTCGTACATCGCGCGGGGCCCCCTGAGCCTTCCGCTCCGGTGGGAGCCCCGCGCCAACAGATGAACTCCCCGGACGCCTGCCCCAGAGGGAGCAGGCGTCCCGAGAGGACTACAGGCCGGAGGCCGCCTTGACCGCGGCGCTCGCGTTCACGAGCCCGTAGCCATAGGTGGTGTCGTAGCCCGCGGCGCCCAGGTTCATCGCCGTGTTGAAGAGGTGGGTCTCCACCTGGGTGTTGGTGAGCGCGGGCTTCGAGGACCAGATGAGGCCCAGGACGCCGGCCACGTGCGGGGTGGCCATCGAGGTGCCGTCATAGAGGTCCCACGCCGAGGCCTGGTTCACCACGGTGCCGCTGGCGCCCGCCTGGGCCTTGAGGCTGGCACCGGTGGTGTCGGACACGCCGATGGTGGGGATCCACGCGCGGCCGTCAGCGGTGGTGGCCGTGCCCAGCGTGCCACTGAACTCCCCCGCGACGTTGTTGTAGAGGATGGCCGCCACGGCCCCCTGGTTCATCGCGTTCAGCACCTTGTCCGAGAAGTTGATCGTCCCACGCTGGATGAGGGCGATGTTGCCGCTCACCGAGGTGGGGCACTCCCCGGCCTGGCCCAGGCCGCAATGGACGATCGTCTTGGTGAGGCCCGCCGTGCGGCCCGCGAACTCGAAGCCCAGGCCCATGAAGGTGGCGGTGGTCGACACCGACGCCTCGCTGCCCGTCCCACCGGGCACCGACGAGAGCACCATCACGCCCGGCGCCACCACGTCGATGTTGGTGCCCCGGTTGGAGAAGGTGGCCAGGGCGTTGTTCACATCCACCGCGCCCACGGCGATGTTGGTGGCGTAGCCGGCCGGGAAGGAGACCTTCGAGGCCCCGTCATTGCCCGTGGCCGCGACGATGAGGGCGCCCTTGGTGCGCATCTCCTTGTAGAAGTTCTCCTCGATGCGCGACTTCGTGCCGCCACCCAGGCTCAGGTTGACGATCTTGCAGCCGGCCGTCTCCACCAGCCACCGCACGCCGTCCATGATGTCCGAGGTCGTCCCGCCGTTGGGGCCGAGCACGCGCGCATGGTACAGCTGGGCGCCGTAGGCCACGCCATAGACGCCCGCGCTGTTGTTGGCCGCCACGATGGTGCCCGCCACGTGGGTGCCGTGCGTCTCGTTCACGTCGTTGTTCCACCACGGATCCGAGTCATTGCTGACCGTGTCGATGCCGCCCTTGTAAATGGGGGCGATGTCCGGGTGGGTGTAGTCCAGGCCGGTATCCGCCACGCCAATCTTGATGCCGGCGCCGGTGATGCCCCGGGCGTGCACCGCGGTGGCCTGGGTGGTGATGAGGCCGTAGAGGCCGTTGCCCGTGGACGGGGTGAGCTGGCTGGTGGCGAGCCCCAGCGGCATGCGGATGGCGTCCTCTTCAATGGCCTCGATGAGGTTGGAGCGCATCAGCGCGGCCATCTTCGACGGCTTCATCTCCACGGCGGCCACGTTCAGCTCGGAGAAGTCCTTGCGGAGGTTGGCGCCCATCTGCTTGAGCAGCGCGTGCTCGGCGGCCCCCGGCCGGTTCTTGAAGGCCACCAGGTAGCGGCCCGAGGACTCCAACGAGGCGGTGTCCACGCCGGGCTCGGCCTGGGGGGTTCCCTCATCCAGGGGACCGGTCCCGCAGGCGGACAACAGCATCAGCGCGGCAAACACGGAGGACTTCTTCATGCGGCAACTCCAGGGGGATACGGACGCTCCGAAAAGCGTCCGTTGTGGGCACGACATCTGGAGATTGCGTGGGGCGCGGCGCGCTGGATCTCAAATAACGAGAAAAATTCAATCTTGAGAAAACCACTCTCCGTGAACCTCCTCAAGACTGGCAGCGGAGGACGCGCTAACGCGGCTCGATCGCTTGCAAGAGGCGCTGGGCGGCCGCTCCCAGCTCGGACTGCGGGAGGTTCGTGTTGTTGAGGATCACGACGGTGGCGCCCCCACCCGGCACGTGGGCCACCACGGACTTGAAGGCCCCCAACTGGCCGGTCTCCCACGTCACCTCCCGGTTCCGGCCACCCAGCAGCACCGTCTCGACGCGGCCGCCGAGCGCATAGCGGGCCTCGGGCACGGTGACCGTCGACAGCTCCCGCACGGAGTCCGCCGACAGGAAGCCGCCCCCGTCGATGGCCTCGGCGATGCGGCGCAAGTCCTCCGCGGTGCTGTAGAAGGTGCCCGAAGCCGCCGCATAGGCAGGCACCGGCTCCAGCTTGCGCTGGGGGACCGGCTGCAAGGCGGTGTACCCCATGGCGGCCCCCGGCACGTCCGCGAAGCTCCCGGCGGGAAGGCCCGTGTCCTTCAGCTTCAGCGGCCCGAGCAGCTCCTCCTCCACGGTCTGCTCGAAGGACTTGCCGTTGGCCTGCTCGAGGAGGGCCCTCACCAGCACCCAGTTGGTGAGGGAGTAATCCCAGGCGGCCCCGGGCACGGCTTGCAGCGCCCCGGAGCCGTAGGTGCGCGCAGCCTCCGCGGCGGACAGCTGCCGGAGCGCCATGCTCCGGTCCTTCTTGTAGGCCTCCATGACGCCGTTGGGAATGCCGCTCGTGTTCGACAGCAGGTGGCGAAGCAGCACCCGCTCACGCGTCTGCTCCGGCAGGGCCGGCAGCCACTGCCCGATGGGCGTGTCGAGGCCGAGCGTTCCCCGCTCCACGAGGCGCAAGACGACGATCGACGTCAGCCACTTGGAAACGGAACCGATCTGATAGCGCGTCGCCGCCGTGGCGGCCACACCGGCCTCGGCGTTGGCCATGCCGTGGGCACGAAGATACGGCGCTTGCCCCCGCCCGGCGGCCACCAGCACGACGCCATGGAAGTCCGGTCTCGCCGTCAGCGCGTCCACCTCCCCGGCCACGCGGCGGTGGGCAGCATTCGTGGCGCAGCCCGACAGCCACAGGACCAGCCACAGTCCCCACCCGCTCCGGCACCTGCCCTTTGTCATCGCGCCTTCTTAACCCGCTCCGTTGCCGGGCTGGAAACGTCACTCCCCGGGGGCCTGGGTGGGACCCGGAGTGGAAGGCGTGCTTCCCCCGTCGCGCAGCCGGCGCAGGAGCCGGGGCACCTCGGCGGCGAAGCGGCTGCTCGCATCCAGGAGCGGCCGGTCATCCGGGGTGGTGATGAGCGTGCCCGGCTGGGCGGGGCCGAACACCACCTTGAGGGACTGGCCGATCAGCGCGTAGCGGGGCTCCCACCCCACGGTGGCCAGCAGGTAGCGCGTGGGGTCCGGGGTGAGCATGGAGGCGCCATCCCCGAACAGCGCCGGATCATGCGTGTCCCCCAGGAGCGAGAAGAGCGTGGGCACCACGTCGATATGGCCCGTGAGGGTCTCGACCCGGCCCGGCGGCATCCGCTCGTCGATGATGACCATGGGGACATGAAGCTGGGAGCTGGTCACGTCCGAGCCATGGCCCACCCGGCCATGCTCCCGGAACTCCTCCCCGTGGTCGGAGCTGAAGACGATGAGCGGCGCACGCCCCCGGGTCTCCGTCATCTCGGTGAGCAGCTCGTCGATCTTCAGGTCCACCTCGTAGGCGGCGTTCTGGGCCCGGGCGCGCAGCTGCCCGGCGGGAATCTGCGTGGCGGACAGGGAGCCCTTCCCATCCCACGCGGGAGAGAACACGGCGGCCCGGGGCGGATAGTCGTAGTTGAAGTGCGTGCCCACGAAGAAGACGAAGAGGAACAGCGGCTGATCCACCGGCGTGTCCCGGAGAATGCGCCGGGCATCCTCCACCATCGCGGCATCCTTGATCCGGTGCTTCCCCTCGTAATTGGTGATCAACCCGTCCCGCACATCGCGGAACACGGTGTCCTTCAGCCCCATCCAGTCCACCGAGGAGGCGGCGAGCAGGGCCACCCGGTAGCCATTCTGGCGCAGCACGGGAAAGAGCAGCGGCGTCTGCCCTGCCCCCATCACCGCGTCGCGCCGCTGGGCATCCAGCGAGTAGAACAGGCTGAAGAGGGAGTAGTCCGTGGAGCTCGCCCCGCTGTAGTGGCGCAGGAAGGTGGTGCCCCCTTCGGCGCGCCGGCTCATGAGCGGCATGACCTCCGGGGTGAAGAAGTCCGCGCGCAGGCTCTCGGCCAGGAACAGCACCACGTCGGGCCGCCGGGTGAAGCGCACCTCGGAGGGCGCCACCTTCGCCGCGGAGGTGCCCGCCTGCGGCGTCGCCCCGAAGCGCAGCCCCTGCGAGGCCGGGCGGCCGGTGAGCGACGCCAGAATGCGGTTCATGCGCACGGGCGGCTGGAGGGGCAAAATGGTGGCCGCGGCCTGGACGGACTCCCCGGCCGAGAACAGCAGGTAGGCGGTGGTGACCCGCTCCGCGCCCCAGAGCAGCACGAGCGCCAGCACCCAGCGCCACGGGCCGCGCGGCGTGGCGAACCGGCGCATCACCCACGCGCCCACCCACACATCCAGCGCCATCACCACGGCCCCGATGGCGGCGATCTCCATCACCTCTTCCCGCCGCAGCCCCGTCTCCCCAATGGCGGAGGCCTGCATCGCCACCGCGATGACCAGCCCATTCACGTGGAAGCCCATGGAGGCGTGGACCAGGGAATCCAGCACCAGAAAGGCCAGCAGCAGGGCCGTGACGAGCGAGGCCGCCCACACGTACCCACGCCGAAGCACGAGGAACGGGAGCGTCGCGGTGAAGGCCACCAGGCCCAGGAAGAGCGCCTGCACGAAGGACCCCACGGCCAGCGCGGCGCGCGGGTCCGCCGGGGCGCGCTCGATGGCCCGCAGCAACTCCGCGCCGAAGAGCGGCAGGGCGCACAGGCCGTGGAGCAAGCACCAGCCCAGGGCGGGAAGAAGGTAAGCGCGCGGTGAACCGGTTTGCATGCTGAGCGTTGCCCGGGAGCCCTCAGAAAGGAGGGGGAGCGCGTTCCTATGTCCTCATCCAGCCAAAACTCAAGGAGTTAACAAGCACCGCCCGGGGCGCCTGCATGTCCTGCGCATGGACTCGCGGCGGCAGGCCCGCTATGTCCCGCCGCCACCGCCCCATGCTCCGTCCCCGACTCTACCTGCTAGGTGCCGCCGCCCTCTGGTCCACGGCCGGCGCCGCCATCAAGCTGTCCCACCTCGACGCCTTTCAGCTCTCCTCCGGGCGGTCCTTGATTGCCGCCGTGGTGCTCTTCCTCATCTTCCCCGAGAGCCGCCGGCGTCCGAACCTCCGGATGCTCGCCGTGGCGGCGGCGTACGCGGCCACGGTGGTGCTGTTCATCTTCGCCAACAAGCTCACCACCTCCGCCAACGCCATCTTCCTGCAGGACACCGCGCCCCTCTACCTCCTCCTGCTCTCGCCGCTGCTGCTCCGGGAGCGGCCCTCGCGGGGCGAGCTGGCCGCGGTGCCCATCTTCCTGCTCGGCCTGAGCCTGTTCTTCCTGGACCAGCTCTCCCCGGGCCAGTTCCAGGGCAACCTCGTCGCGCTGGGCTCGGGCGTGGCCTTCGCGCTCACGATTCTCGGCATGCGCGCGGCGAGCACCGAGGGTTCCGCCATCCTGTTCTGGGGCAACCTGATCGCCGGCTTCGGCCTGCTGACGCCCGCCCTGTCCGGCCCTTCGCCCACCCTCATGGACACCGGGCTGCTGGCCTTCCTCGGCATCTTCCAGCTCGGCCTGGGCTATGCCTTCTTTCAACGGGGGCTGCGCGACGTGCCGGCGGTGGAGGCCTCGCTGCTGGTCCTCCTGGAGCCCGTGCTCAACCCCGTCTGGGCCTTTGTCTTCGCCGGCGAACAACCCGGCCCCTGGGCCCTCGTCGGAGGCTCCATCATCCTGCTGGCCACCTCGTGGCGCACCGTGGTGGGGGTGCGCGGCACCGGGGCGGCACCGGCCAAGGTCTCCGCGCAGGAGAAGGCGTAGTCCGCCCTCACCCGCGCGGGCGCCTCAGAAGATGTAGTCCGTCGTGAGGAAGGCCGAGTCCCGCTCGGTGAGGATGTGCTGGACCAAGGCCTTGTTCTCCGCCGTCGTCTTGGTGGCCACCAGCGTGCGGATGGAGAACACGCGCAGCGCGTCCGCCACCGACAGGGTGCCCTCGGCCGAGTCCTTGCGGCCACTGAAGGGGAAGGTGTCCGGCCCACGCTGGCACTGGGTGTTGAGGTTGATGCGGCCCGCCTGGTTCGCGAAGGCATCGATCAGGGCCCCCATGCGCTTGGCGTCCTTGCCGAAGAGGCTCAACTGCTGCCCATAGGGCGAGTTCACCACGTAGCGGATGGCCTCCGCGTCCTCCTCGAAGGGGACAATGGGGATGACGGGGCCGAACTGCTCCTCGTAGTACAGCCGCATCTGCTCGTTCACCGGCGACACGATGGCCGGATAGAAGAAGGAGCCGCGGGCCTCCCCGCCGTTCGGGTTGAGCACCTGGGCCCCGTGCCGGACCGCATCGTCCACGAGCCCCTTGAGGTAGGCGGGCTTGCCCGGCTCCGGCAGCGGCGTGAGCGACACGCCGGGCTCCCAGGGCAGGCCCGGCTTGAGCTTGCCCACCGCGGCGATGAACTTCTCCAGGAAGGGCCCGAGGATCTTCTTGTGCACCAGCAGGACCTTGAGGGCCGTGCACCGCTGGCCATTGAAGGACAGTGCGCCCAGGACGCACTCGCTCACCGCGTTCTCCAGGTCCGCGTCCGGAAGGATGATGGCCGGATTCTTCGCATCCAGGCCGAGCACCGCCTTCAGCCGGTGCGGCTTGGGGTGCATCCGCTTCAGCTCGCTGGCGCCCTGGTTGGTGCCGATGAAGGCGAACACGTCCACCTTGCCGCTCTCCATGAGCGCGCCCACCGTCTCCCGGCCCCGGCCGTAGATGATGTTGATGACGCCCGGCGGGAAGCTGTCCCGGAACGCCTCCAGCAGCGGGCGGATGAGCAGCACGCCGAACTTGGCGGGCTTGAAGACCACGGTGTTGCCCATGAGCAGCGCGGGGAACAGTGTGGAGAACGTCTCGTTGAGCGGGTAGTTGTAGGGCCCCATGCACAGGGCCACGCCCAGCGGCACGCGGCGCACCTGCCCCATGATGCCCTGCTCCTGGACGAACCGGGCCGAGTTGCGGTCCAGCTCCTTGAGGGCCGACAGCGTCTCGACGAGGTAGTCCCGCGTGCGGTCGAACTCCTTCTCGGCGTCCTTCTGCGTCTTGCCGATCTCCCACATGAGCAGGTTCACGACGGGCTGACGCTGCTCCTGCATCCGGGTGATGAAGCGCTCCACGTGCTCGATGCGCTCGGCCAGCCGCATGGTGGGCCAGAGGCCGCGGCCCAGGTCATACGCATGCACCGCCGCATCCAGCGCGGCCAGCGACTCCTTCGAGGTGAGCAGCGGCGTGCTGCCGATGACCTTCTGCTCGAGCCCCCGCACCGTCTGCACACACACGGGGCTGCGCACGGGATTGAGCTCGCCCTGCCAGGTGAGCAGCTTTCCGCCGATGAGGTACTCGCGCTGCTCGGTGAAGTCCGGAATACGGGCGGACGCCGGGACCGCATCCACCGAGGAGAAGAGGTTGTCGAGGAGGCTCTGCATGAGGAATCCCCAAAGAAAGCGCCAGGTGCGCTGGATTCTACTGGGCCCTCCCACGCCGTGCCGCAGAATCGCTCACGCGGTCCGCGCGCACCTCTCACACGCCCTGTGATATCCGGCCCCCTCACCCCAACGCTTCCGGAGAAATGACCATGAAGCCGATGTTCCGCGCCATGCTGATGACCTGTCTGACGGCCCTGGTGGGCTGTGCATCCATGAAGGGAGGCACCCAGCCGCCGGACACGGGCGCGCCTGGCCCCGGGTCCCTGGTGGAGAACTGCGATGACACGCAGAAGGAGATCTCCAAGCAGGCGGACGCGATGGCGAGCCCCTACGGCATCGATCAGCACGTGGAGAAGAACTTCTCCGGCCGCAAGGTGTCGTGGCTGATGACGGACAGCGCCTACCAGAAGTTCGTGGTGCAGACGGGCGCGAAGAACTTCGGCCGCTGCAACGACGTGGCCTGCTACCTGTTCGCGGCGCCGGCGGCGACCATCCAGGGCGCGGTGGAGAAGGCGAAGACGCCGGACGGGAAGCATGATCCGGCGGTGCTGGGCCAGGCGCTGGGCCTGCCCGCGCAGAACTTCGAAGGCCCGCTGCGGATGATGACGCTGGACCTGGCGGCGCAGAAGGTCTGCGCGCGGCTGCCGGTGGAGGCGGATCCGGGCGTGTGGAAGTGCACCACGCCCGAGGAGAAGGACTGCTTCAAGTTCGGCGGCTACACGTCCGGCGGCGTGCCGGAGATGATGGTCATCAACGCCCCGGTGGCCGGGACGCAGGTGGCGGAGATTCCGTGAGCGCCGAGGAGGTGCTCCTCCAGAGCCCCCTCCTGTACCGCGTGCTGAGAGGCCAGGACGGGGCGCTGTCCATCGAGGTGCTGGTGGGCGGCATCGTCCAATTCGAGGTGCGCGTGCGCCTGACCCCGGAGGAGGCCACGGCCTTCGCCCGGGAGGGACGCGCCTTCGCGGACCGGCTGGCCCAGGCCATCCAGGCCGACCCGCCCTTCGGCGGGCGGTCAATGCGCTCCCCTCCCTCGTGAGGTGCGGACGGGGCCCGGCAACCCGGTGCCCCGTCCCCGCGCCTCAGGGCGCCTCGGGGGCCCAGTACGCCCGCGCCCGGGGCCAGAGGAAGTCCGCCACGTCGCGTCCGAGCTCCAGGCCCGCGATGTTGTCCGACTGGATGTGGTAGCCGCCCATCACCCGCGAGATGCCCGCCAGCTCCGCCGTCTCGCTGAAGGTCGGCAGCTCCAGGGTCACCTCGCAGTCCTCGGGCGTGTCGTTGGAGGGCCGGCCCCGGCGCTGCTGGATGATGTTGCAGGCAAAGCCCGGCTCCGTGAGGGCACCGGCGGTGAGGTGCTCCACCTTGCCGAAGGTGTCGCTGCCCGTGAACAGCTCCAGCACCCGGGCGCACGCGGCGCTCACCGTGCTGTGGCCCGAGACGTAGCCCGGGAACGGCGGCGTGATGAAGGTGGAGGGCGAATACGGGCGCCACTGCCCGGCGGGAATCCGGTCCACGCCCTGGCCCGGCCCCACCCAGCCCATCAGCTCGCCGCCCTCGCGGTAGTAGCGGACGAGCGTCCACGGGCGGGAGGAGTCGTAGAAGCGCTTGGACTCCCACGCGGCGATGAAGGCATCCAGGGCCGCATTGCCCACGGTGAAGAAGAGCTTCACGTCCCGGTCCAGGCCGTACCCATCGCGACGGGACACGTCCTGCGCGAACCGCAGCCAGTGGCCCGACTGGGCCGTGGACCGGGGGCCGTCGCGCATGAACTCGACGAGGGCCTTCTGCTCCGGGGTGAGGTTCGCGTTGAACCGGATGATCTCCCGCACCTCCCGGGCGAGCGCGCGCGAGCCCACCTTCGGCGGAGGCGGGGGACGGAACTGGTCACTGGACACGAGCGCGAACGGCTTCACCAAGTACCAGTGGGGGGTCAGGAAGCCGGGGGTGACGGTGCCGCCGTTGCCATCCTCGAAGGAGATGGGCTGCCACCGGTCCGGGTCGATGATGACGTTGGGCGGGTTGACGGGGGTATAGCCGGTGTAGTCGGAGTACGGGCCGCTGGAGCCGGGCGCATCCCCCAGCTGGTTGGCGCCATCGTGCCGCCGCCAGGTCAGGAGCGCCTCCGCCACGGTGTTTCCCACCCCTTGGGGAGTAGAGGGCTGGATCGAGGTGTCGTCCGGGTCGTACCCCATGTGCCGCATCTGGTCCGCGAGCCAGGCGGAGTCCTCCGGGAAGAGCTCCTCCAGGGCCCGGTATGCGGCATAGGCGATGGCCTTGCGCTTGTTGGCCAGGGTCCGTTCCGCGGGGGGCCGGCGCAGGGTGCCTCCCAGCCGGGTGCCCACGGCGCGCGCGTCATACGCCGCCCAGGCGTCGAACATCGCGGTCACCACGATGGCGTGGGAGCGGGAGATGACCGTGGGCCGCGCGCCCCGCCGCTCCACCTCCCGGGCCGTGGCTTCGAGCGCGATGTCCACCCACCGGTAGGCATCCGAGGGGGCGTTGCCGTGGGCAGGCAGCGCAGGCTCCGCCTGGGCGGAGGGAATCAGAAAACAAAGCGTGGCGAGAAAGACAAAGAGCCGTTGGGGTTGGGTCAAAAGTGCTCGAGCCAAGGGTTTCTCCTGGTGCGAGGCCCCGGCCAGATGGGCCTCGTGGCGCCCTCTCTATCCCTCCTGTCTGACCCGGACCGCGCCCGAGACCCCTCGGCCCACCGCCACACCGGAGAAACGTGAGCCCGTTGTCCGGCTTTCAACTTCGGCCCGGCATGATGCAGCGCGCCAGCGCTTCGCGGCCCTGAGGCACACCCGGTTTTCCTGACATACCTTTGAAAGCTGCCTGGGTCTTCAGTCCGCCAATTGACTTTTCATTTTGCCAAAGAGCACCCTTTCCCCCCGGCGGAACTGTCCACCGCCCTGCCGTGAGGAGAGGTCCGTGCCCACCTCGAAAATCGTTTCAATTCTTTCCCTGCTTGCCTTCACCACCCTTCTGGCCTGCGGCCAGGAAACGGAGCCCACTCCGGCTCCGTCCGGCGTGATGCTCACCATCCAGGGGCTCTCGCTCGACCAGATTGACCGGGTCGTCGTCACCGCGCAGCCCTCGGGCGTCTCCGCCACGCTGACGCGCACGCCCCCCAACCCGTTCTTCCAGGGCACCCTCACCCTCCCCGAAGGCCAGTACGTCCTGACCGCGGAGGCCTTCACCGCTGACCCTTCCCAACCGGCCGTCGCCTCCGGCTCCGCCAACGTCACCGTCACCGCGGGCGCCACCTCCGCCGTGATGATCTACATGCTGGACCCGGCGCCGGACCCGGGCCAGCAGACGCTCGAGCCCATCATCAAGTCGCTCACCGCCTCCAACGCCAACCCCCTGACCGGTGAAGCCATCACGCTCACCTCGGATGTGGTTCACCCCACGGGGGCCACCATCACCTACGCCTGGACCAGCACCTGCACCGGCGGCACGTTCAGCGATGCCTCGGCCGCCACCACCACGTGGACCGGCAGCGCCGCGGGCACCTGCGCCCTCACCCTCACCGCCTCGGTGGCCGACAAGAGCGTCACCTCCTCCGTGTCGGTCACCGTCCAGCCCAGCCCCGGAACCGTGAATACCGCCGCGACCTACGTTCCCCGGCCGTACATCACCAAGCTCACCATGACCCACTTCTCGGGAGGCACGACCTACAATGGCGTCGTGACCCGGGGAGCCCCCGGCTCCCAGACGCCGGGTAACTTCCCGCCCATGCCCGCCCTGAGGAAGATGCAGTTTCAGATCGAAACCAACGAGGGCTGGGTCAACAAGCTTCTGGTGACGTGCAACGGCACCTCCACCTACGCGACGTCGAGCACGCAGACCTGCGGAACCACGACGTGCTTCGCCAACTTCTTCTTCAACTCGGCGCTCCCTGGGTCCGTGTGTCTGCTGACCGCGACCAGCTCCCGTGAATACCCAGGTGGAGCGCTGACGGACACCTTCTCCGCCGGCGTCCGGGTCCAATAGCGGAGCCGCCCGCCGCCACGGCCGTGGTAGCGTCCCGGCGCGAGATGTCCGGTCCGCGATCACCCTCCCTGGAGCGTGCCCGTGCTTCCCGGCCCAGCCGCAACTGGGTCGATGTCACGCGGGATGGGGCCACGGGCATCGAGACCATCCGGGCCCACTTCACGGGCCACGCCTACGATCCGCACTTCCACGACGCGTACCTCGTGGGCGTGACGGAACAGGGGCTCCAGGAGTTCTCGTGCCGCCGCGCGCTCCACCGCAGCACGCCTGGACGCGCCATCCTCATCGAGCCCGGCGAGACCCATGACGGAAACGCCCCGGAGGCGGCGGGCTTCACCTATCTGATGCTCTACCTGCCGCCGTCCTGGCTGGCCGAGACGTGCAGCCGGGCAGCTGACGGCCGCTTTCCGGACCGCCAGGCGGGCTTCAGCACCACCCTCAAGGACGAGCCCCACCTGGCGGCCACCATCCGCCAGGCGTTCTGGAGGCTTCACGCCCCCGAGTCCCGGCTCGCGCGAGACGAGGCGCTCGATGCGCTGGCCGCCTCGCTCAACCCACACCTCGGGGCCTCGGTGGTGCTGCGCACGGGGGAGGCGGCCACCCGTGCCGCCCGCCGGGCCCGCGACCTGCTGCGGGAGCGGATGGAGCAGGACCTCGGGCTCGACGAGCTGTCCCAGCTGTGTGGGGCGGACCGGTTCCAGCTCTCCCGGGCGTTTCGCTCGGCCTACGGGCTGCCGCCACATGCCTACCTCGTCCAGCTTCGCCTCTCCGCCGCGCGCCAGCGGCTCGCGGCCGGGGAGGCACCCGCGGATGTCGCGGCCTCCGTGGGGTTCGCCGACCAGAGCCACCTGGGCCGCTGGTTCCGCCGGGCGTTCGGGCTGACGCCCGCCGCCTACCGCGCGCTGTGCATCTCCGTTGGCTAGACGCCCACCAGCTTGAGCAGATTCTCGCGAGTCGTCAGCCCGGCGGAGCTGCCCACTTTCTCGCCCTTGTTGAAGACAAGCACGGTGGGCACCGACCTCACCCCGTACTTCTTCGTCACCTCGGTGCAGTCATCGATGTCGACGCTGCACACCTTGATCTTGCCTTGGTAGTCCTGGCCAATCTTGTCGACGATAGGGGCCAACGCCTTGCAGGGCCCGCACCACGTGGCGCCAAAATCCACCAGCACCGGCACGGAAGCCTTGAGCACCTCGGCGTCGAAATCGGCGTCTTTCTCAATCACCTTGACGAATGGACCCATGTGAACACTCCTGAAGGAGGAACAGCCTGGGGAACCTAGCGGGCGGCCCTGGAGGCCCCAAGCCGGTGAGCGCGGCGGCCGTGCCTCATCGCCTGAATGTTGGGAAACAGTCCTTCGCGCGTTGAAGGAGAAAACACACAACCAGCCCTCCGGTGCACAAACGTTCCAGACGGCCAGAGCCGCCCGCGCGGAGGATGTCCCTCTCACCAGGAGATCTCCATGCCCGAGCCGTTCACCACCAAGATTGCCCTCATCGTGCGCGAGGACCTCGCCGGATGGCAGAAGCTGAATGTCGCCGCCTTCCTGGCCTCCGGCGTCACCGCCTCGGCGCCCGAGGCCCTGGGCGAGTCCTATGAAGATGCCGCGGGGCGGCGCTACAGCCGGATGCTCGGCCAGCCGATGCTCATCTTCAGTGCCTCCCGCGCGCAGCTCCAGGACGCGCACCGCGTGGCGCTCGAACGGGAGCTGGCCGCCACGGTCTATGTCGGCGCCATGTTCTCCACGGGCCATGACGAGGCCAACCGCGACGTCTTCCGGAAGGAGAACCCGGAGGACCTCGACCTGGTGGGCCTCGCCGTCCGTGGCGGCCGCAAGCAGGTCGACAAGGCCGTGAAGGGGCTGAGCCTGCACAAGTGACACCGCCCTCAGGGGCGATGGCCCAGCGGGTTACCAAGACACCCCGGGGTAGCCCGGCACGAGCACGGTGCCTCCCACGGGAGCACAGAAGTTGTAGGCGTAAGAGAGGCACCGGTTGGGCGTGGACGCACTCGCGTAATAGCCGGTCCGCCCATCGTCACAGGTGATGCTGCACCCCGCTGCGGCCGCCGACGTCTGGGAGCCGGCTTCCACTTCCGGAATGCTTTCCTCTCCCTCCCCGGCACCACCACACGCCGCCAGGCTCAGGGACAGGAGGGACACCACCACCCACGGGGACGCCGTCTTCATGCGGACTCCTCGGTTCAGCGAGAGGCCCGGAGTATGCCCGAGCGGGCCCAGCAGACGCACGCCCAGTGAATCCTCACTCGGGCGAGGCAGACGCCTTCACAGACTCGCCTTGGCGGAAGCGTTGCTCAGGGCCGGGGCCCACGTAGATCTGCACAGCCCGGAAACGGGGGGCGCCCTCGGGCACGCGCGCGAGGTGACGGACGCCCGCGGGGATATAGACCGCATCCCCTGGTTGCACGGACAGCGCGCGGCCTTCGATGGACATCTCCACGTGGCCTTCCTCGACGTAGAGCATCTCCACGCTGTGCTCATGGATGTGCTCGGGCACCCCGGCGCCGGCCTGAAGCTCCAGGATGCCCAACGAGGCCGCGCTCGCCCCCGTCTCCGCGTTGACCAGCAGGAGCGCGGTGCCCTTGCCTCCCGGCAGGAGGAAGGCCGGGGCCTCCGCGCTGCTCACCACATGGCGGACGGGCACCGCGGGGGTGTGGGTACACCCGAGGACCCCACACGACGCCAGCACGGCCAACGACGGGAGAACGTTCATCCTGGCTCCTCGCTCCAAATTCCCCTCAGCCTATCAGTGTCCCTGCTGAGGCGCGGGCGCTGAGACGAGCAGCGGCGCCTCGCTGCCGGCGGACACCGTGCGCGTCCGGGCCACGAGCAGATAGATCGCCGGGACGAAGAAGAGCGTGAAGATCGTCCCGATGGCCATGCCGGTCACCAGCACGAGCCCGATGCTGTTGCGCGCCGCCGCGCCCGGCCCCTCCACCAGGACGAGCGGGAAGTGGCCCGCGACCGTCGCCACGGTCGTCATCAGAATCGGACGGAGCCGCTCGGAGGCGGCCTCCCTCACGGCCTCGAGCTTCGTGTGGCCCTCCTCCTGGAGCCGGTTGGCGAAGTCGACGATGAGAATTCCGTTCTTCGCGATCAGCCCCATCAGGGTCACCAGCCCCACCTGCGAGTAGATGTTGAGCGTGGTGGTGAAGCCGTCGGTGAAGAACGTCATGTTCGGGTTCGGCATCTTCAGGAACGTGGTCAGCAGCGACCCGAAGAGCGCCAACGGCACGGACCCCGCGAGGATGATGAGCGGATCCCGGAAGCTGTTGAACTGGGCCGCGAGCACCAGGAAGATGAGCACCACCGCGAGCAAGAACGCCGGGAGGAACTTGTTGCCCTCGACGCGCAACTGCCGCGACTCGCCCGTGTAATCGATGCTGTAGCCCTTGGGCAGAATCCGGGACGCCTCCGTCTCCAGGTAGGTGAGCGCCTCGTCCAACGGCCGGATGGCCACGCCGCTCAGCTTCACCGCGTTGAGCTGCTGGAAGCGGTTGAGCGACCGGGGCGCCACCGTGTCCCGGATGGAGGCGATGGAGGAGAGCGCCACGAGCTGGCCGTTGGGGCCCGTCACGTGGATGTCCTTCAACTGCTCGGGGTTGAGCCGGGACACCCGGAGCACCTGGGGAATGACCTTGTAGCTGCGCCCGGCGATGTTGAACCGGTTGACGAAGTTGCCGCCCACCGCCGCGCTCAGGTCCTGCCCCACCGTGGTGAGGTTCAGCCCCAGCTGCGCCACCTTCTCGCGGTCGATCTCGACCTGAGACTGGGGCTGGTCGATCTTCACGTCGATAAGCGGCGGGAAGGCGAACAGCCCGCTCTGGGCCGCCTTCTCCTGGAGCTGCTGCGCGAACCCCAGCAGCTCCTCCGCCTCCGCCGTGGAGGCGATGACGAACTCCACCGGGAAGTTGCCACCGCCTGGCAGCGCCGAGGGCAGGATGGGGAAGGTCTGAATGCCCGGGATGGCGCTGACCCGCGCCTGCGTCTCGGCCAGCACCTCCGCCGCGGAGCGCTGCCGCTGCGACCACGGCTTCAGCTCCAGGCCCCAGAACCCAAAGCCCGGGCTGGTGATCTGGAAGGTAGAGGCCGCCTCCGGCATCTCCATCACCGTCCGGTTCACCTCCTGAACGGACGGGAGGAGCTGATCCAACGTGGAGTTGGACGGCGTGTTGACGATGCCAAAGACGATGCCCTGGTCCTCCGTGGGCGCAAGCTCCTGCGGCGACTGCGAGAACATGAGAAGCGCGAGCACGCTCAGCACCGCCCACGCGGTGTAGACCACGCTCCGTGCGCGCAGCGCGCGGTCCAGCGACCTCGCGTACGCGGCCCGCAGGCGCTCGAACGTCCGGTTGATGAACCCCGGCAGGCCCTGGTCCTCGTGCCCCGCGCGCAGCAGGGCGGCGGACATCATTGGCGAGAGCGTCAGCGCCACCACCCCCGATAGGGTCACCGCCCCGGCCAGCGTAAGCGCGAACTCGCGGAACAGCGAGCCGGTGAGCCCGCCCTGGAAGGCGATGGGCGCATAGACCGCGGCGAGCGTGAGGGTCATCGCGATGATGGGCCCGGCCAGCTCCCGCGCCCCCCGGAGGGCGGCCTCGACGGGCCGCAGCCCCTCGCGCAGGTGGCGCTCCACGTTCTCCACCACGACGATGGCGTCATCCACCACCAATCCCACCGAGAGCACCACCGCCAGCAGGGTGAGCAGGTTCACGGTGAACCCGAAGAGCTGCATCAGGAACACCGTGCCGATGAGCGACACCGGGATGGCCACCACCGGCACCAGAATCGAGCGCACGGAGCCAAGGAACAAGAAGATGACCACCACGACGATGATCAGCGTCTCCACCAGCGTGCTCACCACCTCATCGATGGCGTCCTGGATGTACTCCGTTCCATCGAAGGTGATGCCCCCCTGGATCTGCTCCGGCATTTCCTTCTGCAGCGCGTTCATCTCCGCGTGCACGAGCTTCAGGACATCCAGGGAGTTGGCGTGGGGCAGCACCCACAGGCCGATGAACACCGCCTCCTTCCCGCCCGCCCGGACGTCGTTGTCATAATCCTCGGCCCCGAGCACCACGTCCGCGATGTCCGAGAGCCGCACCACCGCGCCGCCGTCCCGGCGCACGATGAGCTGCCGGAACTCCTCCACCGAGCGCAGGTCCGTGTTCGCCGTGAGGTTCACCTGGACGAGCGAGCCCTTCGTCTGCCCGACCGCGGCCAGGTAGTTGTTGCTGGCGAGCGCCTGCCGGACCTGCGCCGGGCTGATGTTCAGCGCGGCCATCCGGTCCGGCTTCAGCCACACGCGCATCGCGAACGTGCGCGCCCCAAGGATGTCCGCGCGCTGCACGCCCTCGATGGCGGACAGCCGCGGCTGCACCACCCGCACGAGGTAGTCGGTGATTTCGTTCTGCTTCAGGAAGTCGGAGGAGAAGTTGAGGTAGGCCATGGCGGCCTGGCTGTCCGCGGACTCGATGCTGAGCACGGGGACCTGGGATTCGGGGGGCAGGTCGCCGCGCACCTGGTCGACCTTGGAGCTGATCTCGCTGAGCGCGCGGTTGGAGTCGTAGTTGAGCTTGAGCCGGGCGCGGATGGTGGACACCCCCTGCGCGCTCTGGGACTCGACGTAGTCGATGCCGTCCGCGGAGGCGATGACGCGCTCCAGGGGCGTGGTGATGAAGCCCCGGACCAGCTCCGCGCTGGCGCCGATATAGGCCGTCGTCACGACGATGTCGGCGTTCTCGCTGCGCGGGTACTGCCGCACGTTGAGCGACTGAATGGCCTGAAGACCCGCGATGATGATGAGCAGGTTGACCACCAGCGCCACCACGGGACGCCGGATGAAGAGATCGGTGAAGTTCATGGGGCCGTCTTCCGTTCCACTACGGGGCGACGGGCTGGGGCGCGGTCTCGGCCTGCGGCGCCAGCGCGTTGTTGACGGCGACGGCCGCGCCATTGCGCAGCTTGAAGACGCCGTTGCTGACCACGGTCTCTCCGGGCTTCAGCCCCGAGGTCACCGCGATGAAATCCCCCCGCCGCTCGCCCAGCCGCGTGAACCGCTGCTGCGCCACGAGGTTCGGCTTCCCGGCAGCATCCTTGCCCTCTTCAAGGACGAACACCGAGTCTCCATACGGGGCGAAGAGTACGGCGGTGGTGGGGATGGCCACCACCTGGCGCGCGTCCTCGGAGAGCACATCGATGGAGGCGAACATGCCCGGCAGCAGCCGCCCGTCCGTGTTGGACACGGTGGCGCGCATGCGCACGTTGCGGGAGGAGAGCTCCACCTCGGGGTTGATGGTCGTGAGCGCGCCCTCCCAGGTGTCCTTCGGGAAGACATCGACCTGGACCCGCACCTTCTGCCCCTCCTTCACGTCCGCCAGGGCCTGCTGCGGCAGGAGGAACTCCACATGAACGGGATCCATGGACTGGAGGGAGGCGATGGGGCTGCCCGGGGAGACGACCTGGCCCAGCTCCACCTGGCGGATGCCGATGCGGCCATCGAAGGGCGCGCGGATGACCTTCTTGGCGATGAGGGTGCGCAGGTGGGTCACCGTGGCCTCGGCCTGGACCGCGCGCGCCTGGGCGGCCTCGAGATCCGCCTGGGGCTTGGAGCCCTGGGTGGCCAGAGACTGGACGCGGGCGCGGGTGAGCCGGGCCAGCTCCGCGTCCGCCTCGGCTCCCACCAACTGGGCCGCCTCGCTGGCGGTGTCGAGCTGGACGAGCACCTGCCCCTTCTTCACCCGCGCGCCGTTCTCGAAGCCGATTTCACGGACAATGCCGGACAGCTCGGAGCCCAGCGTCACGCCCCGGACCGCGAGCACCGTGCCCACGGCCCGCTGGGAGGCCTGCCACGTGATGGCCTCGGCCTTGACCGAGGTGACGGACTCGGGGGGCGGGACATAGGAGGCCCCCGCGTCGATCATCGCGCCGATCTGCGCCGCCTTGATGCCCACGAGCACGGCGATGACTCCCAGCAAAGCCAGGATGCCGAGGATCCACCCCTTTCGATTGCTGGCGGGACGTGGGGAAAGAGAGGGATTTTCAGAAGAAGCAGAGACAGGCATCGCGAGCACTCGGCGGGGAAAAGTGCGGGCCGTGTAGCCGATTCGCCGGGTGCTTGCGCTCTTGAAAGTAAAAACCAGCTGTGGGCAACGGTTCGCTGTCCAGGAGAACCGTTTTCCGGGGCGTTAATTGCACCCCGCACTGGTGAGGAAGCTCACGCCCCGGTTCTTCTCGGCCACTCCGTTCGGGCCTCCTGCGTCCGTGTTCAAGAAGGAGAGCGACACGCTGTCGCCGGTGGCCTGGTTGCGCAGCTCCATGATCAGGGCGTTGGGGACGATGCTGCTGATGTTCGGGTAGTTCGCACCGACGTAGTAGCGCATCCGGCGATTGGGCAGGGCCGCGCACTTGGCCATCTTGTTCTCGAGCACCACCCAGTTTCCGCGATTGAAATTGGCATCCTGCGGGACGAGGTTCGCCCGCCCGCCCCACCCTCCGAGCTGAGAGCCAATGAGGTGTCCCCCGTCATAGTCGTTGCTGGGGTCCGCCGCGTCCCCCCACCGGCCCACGTTGGTCTGGCACGTCTCGGCGCGCGCCGCCGCGGCGATCGGCGGCAAGTACGCGTAGGCCCGGTGCGGCCGGCCCGAGCTGTCAATGAAGTGGTACATGCCATTCAAGCTGTGCCAGGCATTCCGATCGCTCGCCGGAAAGAACTGCGGACACTCGGTGATGGCGGCCGGGGTGATGAACCCGACGCCGTAGGGCGCCATCGCCCAGCGGATCTCGTCTTCGGAGTGGCTCTCGAAGAAGTCCATCAGTCCGCCCGGACCACCAAAGTCCTGCTCGATCTGGCTGACGGCCTCTTCGCCTCCCAGGTGCTGGGCGCCACAGCCAACGAGACAGAGGCCGGACAGCATCACCACAAGCAGCTTTCTCATGCGCGTTCTCTTCACTCTCTTGGGGGGGAGCTTCGGAGTGTCGAGGATACGGCGTGAGGCAATGAACTCGATAAAACAGCCGGTGTCACAATGAAATTGACAATCCGTGAATACAGCCGTGCCGCACCCGCTTCCGGACCCCATCCGCCGGGGAGAAGAGAGAGGGCCTGAGTGCTTGCCTGGACCCGTGCCTGCTGGCTCCCGGTGACTGGGCGGCATGCTGCATCCTGCCCACCTTGTGGGCATGGTCCCCCTCTTCGATGAGCCAGACATCTCGCAGGACTTGCTCAACGGCGTGCGCTCGGCGGCCGTGCCGCTGACGGGTGCCGCCGCGGATCTGGATGCGCTGATCGAGGGCATCGGCGATGCGCGCTTCGTCCTGCTGGGCGAGGCGACCCACGGAACCCATGAATTCTATGCGCTGCGCGCGGCCCTCACCCGCCGGTTGATTGCCGAGCACGGCTTCACCGCCGTGGCGGTGGAGGCGGACTGGCCGGACGCCCTGCGCGTCAACGCCTTCGTCCATGGCGAGGGAGACGACCCGGACGAGGAGCGCGCGCTGGGAGACTTCCAGCGCTTCCCCCGGTGGATGTGGCGCAACCAGGACACCGTGGAGCTGGTGCGCTGGCTGCGGAATCACAACGCCTCCCAGCCTCCGGAGCGCCAGGCGGGCTTCTACGGGTTGGATCTCTACAGCCTGCATGCCTCGATGCGCGCGGTGGTGGACTACCTGGAGCAGGTGGACCCCGAGGCGGCCCAACGGGCGCGCGAGCGCTATGCCTGCTTCGAGCGCTTCGGAGATGATCCCCAGCATTACGGGCACGCCGTGGCCTCGGGCCGGGCCAGCCCCTGTGAGGCCAAGGCCGTGGCGCAGCTCCTGGAGCTGCAGCGGCGCCCGCCCCTCCACGCCCGGGACGTGGACGCGCGCTTCTTCGCCGAGCAGAACGCCCGGCTGGCCCGGAACGCGGAGGCCTACTACCGGGCGATGTACGCGGGCCGCCACGAGAGCTGGAACCTGCGCGACACCCACATGGCGGACGCGGCGGACGCGCTCGCCGGACACCTGACCCAGAAGACGGGACGGCCCGCGAAGCTGGTGGTGTGGGCCCACAACTCCCACCTGGGGGATGCGCGCGCCACGCAGCTCGGAGACCAGGGGGAGCTGAACCTGGGCCAGCTTTTGCGGCAGCGGCACGGCCGGGCCACCTACAACGTGGGCTTCACCACGTACACGGGCACCGTCCTCGCGGCCCACGAGTGGGATGGGCCCGGGGTGCGCCGGAAGATCCGCCCCGCCCTGCCCGGCAGCTACGAGCACCTGTTCCACGAGGTGGACCTCGGGCGCTTCCTGCTGCGCACGAAGGACCTGGGCGAGGCCGCCTCGGGCCTGCGCGAGCGGCGGCTGGAGCGCGCCATCGGCGTGGTGTACGCCCCCCGCACGGAGCGCTGGAGCCACTACTTCCTGGCCGACCTGCCCGCGCAGTTCGATGCCGTGGTGCATTGCGACGAGACGTGGGCCCTCCAGCCCCTGGACGCGGACGCCGGGCACGAGGAGGAGGACGCCCCCGACACCTATCCGTTCGGCCTGTAGCCCCGGTGGGAATAAGGATTGCAGGGCCCTGTTGGGAGGCCTTCCATCCATGACCACCGCCACGGTTCTGGTCGTCGACGACGACCGCGCCAATCTCGACTCCGTCGCCCGCATCTTTCAACGCGAGGGGCTTGCCACGCACTGCGCCTCCAACGGCACCGAAGCGCTGGAGCTTCTGCGCAAGCCGGAGGTCAGCGTCATGGTGACGGACCTGATGATGCCCGGCATGGATGGGCAGGAGCTGCTCAAGGCCTCGCGCACCATCCGCCCCGACGTGGAGGTGGTGCTCATGACGGCCTACGGCACCGTGGAGACGGCCGTGGCCGCCATGAAGGATGGCGCCTACGACTTCATCACCAAGCCGCTCAAGCGCCACGCGCTGGTGAAGGCCGTGCAGAAAGCCCTGGAGAAGCAGGCCCTCGTCGCCGAGAACAAGGTCCTCAAGGCGAAGCTCGCCGAGATGGGCGCCTCGGGCGGCAAGGCCATGGTGGGCCTGGCCCCCGCCTTCCGCGCCATGATGGACACGCTGCGCCAGGCGGCCCCCTCCACCGCCACCGTGCTCCTCATGGGGGAGTCCGGCACCGGCAAGGAGCTGGCCGCGCGCGCCCTGCACGAGCACTCCTCCCGCGCCAAGACGGCCTTCATCGCCGTCAACTGCGCCGCCCTGCCCGAGAGCATCCTCGAAGCCGAGCTCTTCGGCGTGGAGCGCGGCGCCTACACCGGCGCGGTGGCCCGCCGCGAGGGCCGCTTCGAGCGCGCCCACGGGGGCACCCTCTTCCTGGACGAGGTGGGCGAGATGCCCCTGTCCGCGCAGGTGAAGCTGCTGCGCGTGCTCCAGGAGGGCGAAATCGAGCGGCTGGGCGGCACCCAGACGGTGAAGGTGGACGTGCGGCTGGTGGCCGCCACCAACAAGGATCTCCAGAAGGAGGTCGCCGAGGGGCGCTTCCGCGAGGACCTCTACTACCGCCTGAACGTGGTGGAGGTGCGCGTGCCGGCGCTCGCCTCGCGCCGCGAGGACATTCCGCTGCTGGCCGATGCCTTCCTGCGCCGCTTCGCCGCCAAGAACGGCAAGACGGTGCGCGGCTTCTCCCCCGAGGCCCTGCAGATCCTCGAGAACTATGCCTGGCCGGGCAACGTGCGGGAACTCGAGCACGCCGTCGAGCGCGCGGTGGTGCTGGCCAAGGGCGAGGCGCTGGAGGCCAGCGACTTGCCCGAGAGCGTCCGCAAGGGGCCCCTGGGCTCGGCCGGCCAGCTCGTCATCCCCATTGGCACCCCCATGGAGGAAGTCGAGCGCCGGGTCATCCACGAGACGCTGCGGCACACCAAGGGCGACAAGACGCTGGCCGCCCGGCTGCTGGGCATCGCCGCGCGCACCATCTACCGCAAGCTGGAGCGGGAGTCCTCCGGGGGACCGGAGCGTGAAGGTCTAGGGCCCGAGGAGCCCCGCGTCCCCGGCACCGCCGACTGACAGCCCGTCAGGCGATGCCCCCACCGGCTTTGACAAATTGTCCACGCGGTCCCCGCCCATTGCCCCCGGGCAGCCGAGGGGGCCCACTGCTGGAATAATTCCGGGCACTTGGCCGTAGGCCACCGGTTTCACGCCGCCCCAGGGGTGGCACTTGGCTTGCTCAATGACGGGCAGCCCTTCTGGACGCGTGATGGAACTCTTCTTTCGCAAATACTTCTGGACCGTGAACCTGGTGTTCATCTTGCTCGTCGCCTGGATGGTGGCGCGCACGGCGAACCTGTTCGTGGAATCCGCCATCGCACCCGGCCTCGGCTCGGAGCAGATGGCACGCATGCCGCAGCGGACCCACGCGGCCACCCAGCAAGCCATGCTGGACATGGAGACCCTCTCGCGGCTCACGGGCATCAAGATCCCCGAGCCCGAGGTCGCCGTTCAGGAGCCCTCCTCGGCCCCGCCCGTGGACGAGAACGCCGAGCCCGTGAAGAGCGGCCTGCGGGTGAAGCTCCTGGGCACGCTGGTGGCCGCCGACAAGCTCTGGTCCTTCGCGTCCGTGCAGGACATGGGCACCCAGCGCTCGCAGACGTACATGGTGGGTGACCGCATCCAGGGCGCCGAGGTGACGGACATCCTTCGCGAGCGCGTCATCATCATCAACAATGGCCGCCGGGAGTTCATCGACGGGCAGCCGGGCGATGGCGCCGCGCCGGTGCCCACCTACCCGCCCCCGGCCGTGGCCACGGCCCCCCCCGCGGGCCCTCCCAACAACGGCCTGGGCAACGGCATCCGCTCCACGGGCGAGAACGAGTACGAGGTGCCCCGCACGGAGATCGACCGCACCCTGTCGAACCTCAACGAGGTGGCGATGCAGGCGCGCATCGTGCCGGCCTTCAAGGACGGCCAGGCGCAGGGCTTCAAGCTCTTCTCCATCCGCCCGGACTCCATCTATTCGAAGATCGGCGTCCAGAATGGGGACGTCATCCGCCGCATCAACGGCTTCGAGCTCAACAGCCCCGAGAAGGCCCTGGAGGTCTACTCCAAGCTGAAGGAAGCCGGCCGCATCGAGATCGAGATCGAGCGCAACGGAGCGCCGATCCGCAAGACGTACAACGTTCGTTAACCCCCGCAGCGTACGCCCTTTCCGACAATGAAGACGCTCCCGTCCTGGTCGCTCCTTCTGTGCCTGGTGCTGGCCACCCCGCCCGCTTGGGCCCAGCGCCGCCCCCTCTCGCAAAACACCAACCCCGACACCGCCGGGGAGCGGCAGATCGCCCCGCAGGCGACGGCCACGGGCGAGGGCACCTCCGCCACCGTGCGCTCCACCCCCAGCTGCGAGGAGGCCCGGCGCCGCGCCCGCTACGGCATCTACTTCGACAAGGTGGACATCGAGAAGCTGGTGCAGACGGTGTCGGATGCCACGTGCAAGACGTTCATCCTTCCGGAGAACGTGCGCGGGAAGATCTCCATCATCGGCCCGGAGAATGGCCGCGTGGAGGTGGACGCCGACTCGTTCTACGCCGCGTTCCTGGCGGCCCTCGACGCCAACGGGCTGTCGGTCTACCCGCACGGCCGCTTCCTGAAGATCGTCGACAAGCGCTCGGCCAAGCAGAACCCCATCCCCACCATCATCGACGGGGACACGGCCTACACCACCAACGAGCAGATGGTGACGAAGCTCTTCCGCATCCAGCACGTGGAGGTGGAGCCCTTGCGCGGGGTGCTCCAGCAGCTCGTGTCGAAGGATGGCGACACCATCCCGTACCCGCCGGACACCATCATCGTCAACGACGTGGGCTCCAACATGCACCGCCTGGAGCGCATCATCAACCAGCTGGATGCCCGCTCCGCCAGCGACGAGATGCGCATCATCCAGGTGCAGTACGCCAGCGCCCAGGAAGTGGCCGGCACGGTGCAGAAGCTCTTCGAGTCCAAGGCGAGCCGCCCCGGCCAGCGCCCGGGCAGCTTCAACAGCCCCAGCCCGGGCGGCGTGCCGCCCGACATGTCCCAGGGCGGCGGGGAGAGCAACGGCCCGGTGACGCTCTCGCAAATCATCCCGGATGAGCGCACCAACAAGCTCATCATCGTGGCCAGCCCGGGCGCGTTCGACCGCATCCAGGAGATCGTCAAGGAGGTGGACATCCCCACCGACTCCGGGGGCCGCATCAACGTCTACCCGCTGGAGAACGCGGACTCGGAAGAGCTGGCCAGCACGCTGCAGACGCTGGCGCAGGGCACCGCCAACCGGCCGCGCACCACGCCCCAGCAGCAGCCCCCGGGCGTGCCGCGCCAGAACTCGGCCGTGGCCGCCGAGCTGTTCTCCGGCGAGGTGAAGGTGTCGGCCGACAAGGCCACCAACTCGCTCGTCATCGTCGCCAGCCAGGCGGACTACAAGAACATCGTCCGCGTCATCGAGAAGCTCGACATCCCGCGCCGCCAGGTGTTCGTCGAGGCGGTCATCATGGAGGTCAACCTCGACCGCAACTCCGAGTTCGGCATCAACGTCCACTCCGGCTACAAGCTGGACACCAGCGACGGGCCCGCCACGGGCATCGTCGGCACGAAGTACACCAAGCAGGGCGCCCCGCCCTCCTTGAGCCTGGGCTCGCTGGTGAACCTGGGCGGCTTCCTCGCGGGCCTGCAGGGCCCCGTCATCCCCGAGCTGAAGAACCTGGGCATCGACGTGCCGGCCTTCGGCGTGGTGCTGCACGCGCTCCAGCAGAACTCGGACGTGAACGTGCTGTCCACCCCGCACCTGCTCACCAGCGACAATGAGGAGGCGGAAATCACCGTGGGCCAGAACGTGCCCTTCCAGGCCGGCTTCTCCCCCACCTCGCTGGGCGGCAGCATCGGCAACATCGGCGGCATCTCCGGCGGCGCCAACGGCGGCCTGAGCAGCGCGCTGCTCGGCCTGGGCTCCTCGTTTGCCCCCATCACCCGCCAGAACGTGGAGCTGAAGCTCACCGTCAAGCCGCAGATCAACGAGAGCGACTTCATCCGCATGGTCATCACCGAGCAGACGGAGGAAATTGCTTCCAGCGATCCCGTGCTCGGCCCCACCACCTCCAAGCGCAGCGCGAAGACGACGGTGGTGGCCAAGGACCAGGAGACGGTCGTCATCGGCGGCATCATGCAGGACCGCACCATCGAGAGCGTCTCCAAGGTGCCCGTGCTGGGCGACATCCCCCTGCTGGGCCACCTGTTCCGGGAGACCACGCGCCGCAAGACGAAGACGAACCTGCTCCTGTTCCTGACGCCCTACATCATCCGCAACCAGAGCGACTTCCGGACCATCTTCGAGCGCAAGATGAAGGAGCGGCAGCAGTTCGTGGAGCAGTTCTACGGCCAGGTGCCGGGCTACCAGGTGCCCATCGACTTCAGCCGCAAGCCGGGCCCCCTGTCGCGCATGAACCAGACGGTGCTCCGCGAGCAGCAGAAGGCGGAGAACGGCGGCCCCGGCGCCGCGGGCGAGCGCGTCATCACCCCCGCGAGCGAGGCCCCCGCCTCTCCCCCCGCGAACCCGCCCTCGCCGGGCGGGCAGGCTCCCGGGGCCTCGGAGGGCCTGCCGGTGGGGACGGAGGTGCGGGAAGCCGCGTCCTCTCCCCCGGGTTCAGAAGGGTCAACGCCCCCTCCCGAATCCCCGGAACAACTGCGCATCCAGCCTGACACGGGAGAGGGCGAGTAATCCCCATGAGCCTGACCACCGATCCCACCCTTCCAGCCCCCACGCCGGCCCCCAGTGCGTCGCGCAACGACGCCACGCAGATCGTCGCGCACAGCCAGGCCTACCTGTCCGGCCGCCCGCTGGGTGAGATTCTCCAGGCCACCGCCTCGCTCTCCGCGGAGAAGCTCCAGGAGGCGCTCGCCGTCCAGGCGGAGAAGGGTGGCCGCATCGGTGAAGTGCTCGTGGGGCTCAAGGCGGTCACCGAGGACGACGTGGCCAAGGCGCTGGGCACCCAGCTCGACCTGCCCTTCCTCCAGCGCATCTTCGTGGACGAGGTGGACCCGGAGCTCGTCAAGCGCGTGCCCATCAACTTCGCCAAGCAGGCGAAGCTCCTGCCGCTCGCCCTCGAGGACGAGACGGTCATCATCGCCGTGGCGGACCCGCTGGACACCGCGGTGCTGGACAACGCCCGGCTGCTGCTCGGCCTGAACGTCAGCCCGCGCATCGCGCTGGGCTCCACCATCGTGGATGCCATCAACGCCGTCTACGACCGGTCCATCAACGAGGCCGAGCAGCTCGTGGACGAGATGGAGGAGGCGGACCTCGACTCGCTCGCGCACGAGTTGGAGGAGCCCAAGGACCTGCTCGACACGGACGACGAAGCGCCCGTCATCCGGCTGGTCAACTCCATCCTCTTCCGCGCCGCCAAGGAGCGCGCGAGCGATATCCACATCGAGCCCATGGAGCGCGAACTGCTGGTGCGCTTCCGCGTGGACGGCGTGCTGCAGGAGGTCATCAAGCCGCCCAAGCGCTACCAGAACTCCATCGTCAGCCGCGTGAAGGTGATGGGGCAGCTCAACATCGCCGAGAAGCGCCTGCCCCAGGACGGCCGCATCCGCATCAAGCTCGCCGGCCGCGACATCGACATCCGTCTGTCCACCATCCCCACCACGTTCGGTGAGCGCATCGTCATGCGTCTGCTGGACAAGACCGCGACGCTGCTGGACCTGGCCGAGATCGGCATGAGCCAGCACACGCTCTCGGGGATCAGCGCCGTCATCAAGCGCTCGCACGGCATCATCCTGGTGACGGGCCCCACGGGCTCCGGCAAGACGACGACGCTCTACGGCGCGCTGTCGAAAATCAATACCCCGGACCTCAACATCCTCACCGTCGAGGACCCGGTCGAGTACCAGCTCAAGGGCATTGGCCAGATGGCCATCAGCCCGAAGATTGGCCTCACCTTCGCCCAGGGCCTGCGCTCCTTCCTCCGCCAGGACCCGGACGTCATCATGGTCGGCGAAATCCGCGACAAGGAGACGGCGGAGATCGCCATCCAGGCATCGCTCACGGGCCACCTGGTGCTCTCCACGGTGCACACCAACGACGCGGCGGGCGCCGTCACGCGTCTGGTGGACATGGGCGTGGAGCCCTTCCTCGTGGCCTCCTCGCTCACCGCCATCCTGGCCCAGCGCCTGGTGCGCCGCGTGTGCCCGGACTGCCGCGTGCCCACCTCCACCGACGACGTGGAGCTCAAGGAGCTGGCCCACACGCGCGCTTCCTTCAAGGAGCGCTACGGCGTGGACCGCATCTACAAGGCCACGGGCTGCCCCAACTGCAACCGCACGGGCTACCGCGGCCGCACGGGCATCTACGAGTTCCTGCTGGTGGATGACGACGTGCGCCAGCTGGTGCTCAAGAACGTGGACGCGTCCACCATCAAGAAGTCCGCCATGAGCAAGGGGATGCTCACCCTGCTGGATGACGGCGCGCGCAAGGTGGCCCTGGGAGAGACAACCATCGCCGAGGTCCTCAGCATCACGCAGGAGGACATCTAACCGCCTCCCCTCCTACGGGAAGGGGCCGGGGGTGAGCCACACATGCCGGTCTTCGAGTACAGAGGTCTCAACAGCGCGGGGAAAACCATCAAGGGGCTCTTGGAGGCAGACTCGCCCAAGACCCTGCGCAGCCAGCTGCGCAAGGATGGCATCTTCCTCACGGACGTGCTCGGCCAGGCCGAGGGCAGCCGGGGCGCGGTGCGCAAGGGCGCGGGCGCCGCGCTCGCCGAGCGTGACATCGACCTGCGCAAGGTGGCGCGCGGCCGTGTCACCACCGAGGACATCGCCATCACCACGCGCCAGCTCGCCACGCTGCTGAGCGCGGGCGTCACCCTGGTGGAGTCGCTCACCGCGCTGGTGGACCAGGTGGAGAAGGAGCGCTTCAAGCGCATCCTGTCCGACATCAAGCAGCGGGTGAACGAGGGCTCCTCGCTCGCCGACGCGCTGGGCCAGCACCAGAAGGTGTTCGGCTCGCTCTACGTGAACATGGTGCGCGCCGGCGAGGCCTCGGGCGCGCTGGACACGGTGCTCCAGCGGCTGGCGGACTTCACCGAGGGCCAGGCCAAGCTGCGCCAGAAGATCGTCGGCACCATGCTCTACCCCGCCATCATGCTGGTGGTGGGCGGCGGCATCCTCGTGCTGCTGATGACCATCGTCGTGCCGAAGGTGACGAAGATCTTCGAGACGATGAACGCCACCCTGCCCTTCACCACGCGGGTGCTCATCGCGGTGAGCAACTTCCTGCAGAACTGGTGGTTCCTCATCTTCCCCACCCTGGGCCTGGGCATCTTCGGGCTGGTGGCATTCCTGCGCAGCCCGCGCGGCAAGCCCATCTGGGACCGGTTCGCGCTCAAGGCGCCCGTGTTCGGCAGCCTCGTGCGGCTGCTGGCCATCTCGCGCTTCGCGCGCACGCTGGCCACGCTGCTCAAGAGCGGCGTGCCGCTCCTGGCCGCCATGGACATCGTCAAGGCGGTCATCACCAACTCGGTGCTCTCGGACGTGGTGGAGAAGGCGAGGGACGCCATCCGCGAGGGCGAGAGCATCGCCAACCCGCTCAAGCGCTCGGGGGAGTTCCCCCCGCTCGTCTACCACATGGTCGCCATCGGCGAGCGCTCCGGCCAGCTGGAGGAGATGCTGTTCTCGGTGGCGGACAGCTACGAGACGCAGGTGGACGTGCGCATCGGCGCCCTCACCTCGCTGCTCGAGCCCATCCTCATCGTGTTCATGGGCGCGGTGATTGCATTCGTCGCCTTCTCGATCCTGATGCCCATCCTGCAGGTGAACTCGGCCATCCGGTAAGAGGCGCGGCAATGAACGACACGCTCAACAGGTGGGTCCAAGGCGTCACCCTGGCGGCCCTGCTGGCCCTGGCGGCGGCCCTGCTGGGGGTGGGTGCCGCGCTGTACGCTTCGGACTCGCAGGCCAGCGCTCCGGCCGCCCCCCGCGGCGAGCCCTGAGCGCGGCACTGTTGAGACTTTTGACACAAAGGCATGGGCAGACCGCCAGCGTCTGCCAGAAAGTCAATCGAGGGACATGATGGACACGACGACGAAGAAGCAGCAGCGCCGCCGCCGCAACCGCGGCATGACCCTGATCGAAATCATGGTCGTTATCACCATCCTCGGCCTCATCGCCGCGGCGGTGGGCGTGGCGGTCATCCCCCAGCTCAACCAGGCCCGCCGGGACCGCGCCGAGCTGGACATCAAGAGCATCCAGAACGCGCTCAAGCTCTACTACACGAAGAAGGGCAACTACCCCGACACGGCCACGGGCCTGCGGGGCCTCGTGGAAATCCAAGCGCTGGAGGCCATCCCGAGAGACCCTTGGAACAACGAGTACGTGTACCTGAACGAGGGCGGCAAGCCCGTCATCATCTCCTACGGTGGCGACGGCACCGCGGGCGGCGAGGGCCAGGACGCGGACATCTCGTCGCGCGACGCGAACCCGGCCGGCAAGTAGGCACGGAGGACCCATGGCCATGGCCGAGCACGTCTCCCCCCAGCCCCCCGTGAGCACGGCCCACCCGGCCCGGGTCGGGCGGATCGCGCTCGCCATCGTCTTCTTCCTCGGCACGGCGCTGGCCTTCGGGCTGGTGTACCTGACGCAGGATGACGCCCTGGGCCAGAAGCAGCGCCGGGCGCGGGCGCAGATTCGCCGCCTGGAGGGCTACTTCCAGGCCTTCCACCGCGCCACGGGGCGCTTTCCCACCGAGGCCGAGGGCTTCACCCCGCTCATCCAGGCCAAGGTGATGGACACCCCGCCCATGGACCCGTGGGGCAACCCGTACGTGTACCGGATGAACGACGCGCGCGCCGGCATCGTCTCCTATGGCTCGGACGGGGTGCCGGGGGGCGAGGGAGACGCCGCGGATGTCACCAGCGGCGGGCTCGAGGAGACGCGGCCATGAGACGTGCCGAGCGCGGGCTGACGCTCATCGAGATCGCCATCGCGCTGCTCATCGCCGCGGTGCTCTTCTCCGCGGTGGTGACGAGCGTGGGCGCCATCACCGGCAGCAAGGCCAAGGCGGCCGCGGCGGAGCTGGCGGGCATCATCCGCTCGCTCTACGACACGGCCGCGCTGTCGGGGAAGACGTGCCGGTTGGTGTTCGAGCTGCCCAACCCCAAGAGCGAGGAGGTGGTGCGCTACCACGCCGAGTGCGCCGCGGGCGGCGTCACCACGGCGCGCGACCGGGACGAGGCCCTCAAGACGGAGAACCGCTCGCGCGAGGACGAGGCCCGCTACGGCGCCGACGAGCGGCGCAACTTCACCTCCTCCAACAGCGGCGGGGCCCCGAGCCTCCAGGAGCTGATGGCGCAGGAGCAGAACCGGGTGGAGGAGGCCGCGCGCTTCTCCAGCTACACCAGCGAGGAGCTGGCGCCGCGGGAGCTGCCCAGCAGCGTGAGCCTCTCGGTGTGGACGCGCCAGCAGAAGGAGCCGGTGGACGAGGGCGTGGCCTACCTCTACTTCTTCCCCCAGGGCTACACGGAGAAGGCCCAGGTGTACGTGCGCCAGGGGGACAACGTCTGGACGCTCAGCCTCTCGCCACTCACCGGCAAGGTGATGGTGGCGGGAGAGGAGCTGGAGGTGCCCAAGTCATGAAGCGCACCCGCGGCTTCACCCTGCTGGAGACCGTCGTGGCGCTGGCCATCCTGGCCCTGGCGCTCATGGCCATCTTCGATCTCAACTCCGGCGCGGTCTCCAACCACGTCTACAGCAAGCACCTCACGGTGGCCTCGCTCCTGGCCCGCTCGAAGATGACGGACCTGGAGCAGCAGCTCTACGACGACGGCTTCTCCGTGGACGATGACGAGGAGTCCGGCGACTTCTCCGAGGAGGGCTGGCCCCGCTTCAAGTGGCGCGCGAAGATCATCGCGCCCAAGACGGACGGCGTCTCGCCCGACCAGCTCATCGGCGCCATCTTCAACCTGCCCATCGGTGACATGGGAGACCTGGGCGGCCTGGGTGCCATGTTTGGTGGCTCCTCGGGCAAGGACGGCCAGGGCACCAACCTGCCCAGTGGCCAGACGCCGGCCGGCGGGGGCATGGCGGGCATGGCCATGGGCATGGCGCAGCCCATGTTCACCCAGATGGTGGACCAGCTCACCAAGGCCGTGCGCGAGGTGCACCTCACCGTCACCTGGAAGGAAGGCAACCAGGTGGAGAGCATCGACGTGGTGACGCACATGGTGTCGCTGGGGCCGGGCTCGGACCGCAACGGCAGCGCCACGGGCACCAACCCGGGCGGCACCAACCCCGGCGGCATCAACCCGGGTGGCCTCAACCCGAATGGCAATCCCTCCTTGCCGAACCAGGGGGCCATCCGATGAGGCGCGCGCTCCGGGGCTTCACGCTGATGGAGGTGATGGTGGCGGTGGCCATCACCGCGCTCATCGGCACCATCGTGTCCATGGCCTTCCAGACGGGCTTCCGCGCCAAGGAGCTGGTGGAGGGCGAGGCGGAGCGCTACCGCATGGTGCGCATCGCGCTCAACCGCATGGCGCGCGAGGTGGGCTCGGCGTTCGTCAGCGACCGGTATGACCCGAAGCGCTACCGGGACGCCAACGACCGGCCCACCAACTTCGTGGGCGAGGAGGACCGGCTGCTGTTCACCACCTTCTCGCACCAGCGCCTCTACACGGACTCCAAGGAGTCCGACCAGGCGGTGGTGGAGTACTTCGTGGAGAACTCCACGGAGAAGACGGCACGGGGCCGGCAGGACCTGAAGCGGCGGGTGAACCCCAACATCGGCGAGCGGATGGACCGCGGGGGCACCACGGACGTGCTCTTCGAGGGCGTAAAGAAGGTGGAGTTCGCCTACTGGGACTCCGAGCGCAAGGAGTGGGAGGACGAGTGGGACACGCGCCGCAATGAGCGCAAGTCCATCCTGCCCACCCGGGTGCGCATCACCGTGACGGCCCTGGACGAAAACGGCAAGGAAGCGCGTTACACCACCCAGGCCCGGATCATGTTGAACACGGAGCTGCCGAGGTTCTGATGCGCGGACACTTCTCCCAGAAGGCCTCCAGGGCCCAGCGCACGCGCGGCGTGGCGCTCATCATCGCCGTCGTCTCCATCACCCTGCTCACGGTGGTGGCCACCGAGTTCGCCTACAACACCCGGGTGGACCTGCAGCTGGCGGCCAACCAGCGCGACGAGGTGCGGGCCTTCTACATGGCGCGCTCCGGCATCGCGCTCGGCCGGCTCCTCCTGCGCTTCCAGCGGCAGGTGGACCAGACACCCATTCCGAACCTCGGCGGGATGATGCAGGCGGCCCTGGGCGGCGCCGCGCCCGCCGCGGGCGCGCCGAGCGCCTCCTCGCTCAACATCCAGCTCTGGAAGCTGGCGCGTGTGGACTGCCACATGCTCAAGGGGCTGGTGAACAGCGACACCTCCGCGGAGGGCGCGCCCGCCCAGGACTCGAACTTCCAGATGGACGAGAGCGAGGGCGCGGGCGCGGAGCTGTCCGCGGCCCCCATCCGGCGCTCCTTCGGCGGCTTCGAGGGCTGCTTCCTCGCGAGCATCAGCGACGAGGAGGAGAAGCTCAACGTGCACCGGCTCTCGTCGCTGGCCACGGATGCGCTGCCCACCGCGGCGCGCATGATGGACCTGTTTGGCGACAAGCGCTTCGAGTTCCTCTTCGAGAAGGAGGACTCCAACAAGGTGCGCGTCACGCCCAAGGACGTCGTCATCGCGCTCAAGGACTGGGTGGACGAGGACGAGGGACAGTCGGGCCTCAACCTGGTGGACCCCGTCAACCCGTTCGCCTCCGGCTTCGCCGACGAGGGCATGCACTACGACCGGTTCGAGCCGCGCTACGAGCCGAAGAACGCCCGCTTCGACAGCCTGGATGAGCTCTACCGGGTGCACGGGGTGACGGACCGCTTCATGGCCGCGTTCCGCGACCGGCTCACCGTCTACCCGGACATCAACTCCCGGCCCAACATCAACACGGATGATCCGATGATGATGTACATGGCCATCCTGTCCGTGGCGGATCAGACGAAGCCGGACCCGCGGCTCCAGGACCCGGTGTTCATCCAGGAGCTGATTACCCAGATTCGCACCGCGCGCATGTTCAGCTTCATGGGCATGTCCGTGGCGGACTTCGTCAACATCGTCGCCGCCGCCGGGGTGCCCATCAACCCGAGCGTCAACCCCTCGGTGAACCGCAACGCGGCGAACAACAACCGGCTCGTGGGTGACAAGAGCCAGACTTTCACCATCAAATCCGTGGGAGAGGCGGGCAGCGTCCAGAAGACGCTCACCGCCGTGGTCCGGCTCGACGACACGCTCGGCCGGCTCCTGTACTGGAGAGAGGAATAAACGATGGCCCGGATTCTCGGCCTGGACCTCGGCAGCTACGCCGTGAAGGGCGTGCTGTTCGAGTCGAACATGAGGGGATACGCCACCAAGGCCTACGCCGAGGTGCGCCGCGCGGAGGGAGACCGGACCGAGACGCTGAAGGCGGCCCTGCAGGAGCTGATGGCCAACCCCGCGCTCCAGGCCGACCAGGTCATCGTCGCCCTGCCCGGCCCCGCGCTGATGACGCACACCTTCAGCCTGCCCTTCGGCGACCCGAAGCGCATCGAGGCCGCCCTGCCCTTCGAGGTGGAGAGCCAGCTGCCCTTCGACTTGTCGGACGTCGTCTTCGACTACCAGGTGACGGGCCAGAAGGACAACAAGGCGGCCAGCGACGTGCTGGTGGGCGTGGTGCGCAAGGAGGAGCTGTCCTCGCTGCTGGGGACGCTCACCGAGCTGAACGTCACCCCGCGCATCGTCACCCACCCGGGCATCACCTACCAGAACCTCTTCCTCCAGCTCCCCGCGGCCTTCGAGGGGCTGGACGCGGCGGAGGCGGTGGCCGTGGTGGACATTGGCCACGAGCGCACCACGGTGGCCATTGGCCGGCCGGGGGTGGGGCTGGAGTTCGCCCGCACCTTCTCCGGGGGCGGCAAGGACCTGAGCCGCGCGCTGGCCACCGAGTTCCAGACGCCACTGCCCGAGGCGCACCAGTGGAAAGAGGTGCACGGGGCGATGGCCAGCGTGGCCGCGGCGAACGGGCCAGACGCCGAGCGCGCCGCCGGGGCCTTCCTCCGGGGGCTCCAGCCGATCCTCCGGGAGCTGCGCCCTACCTTCAAGTCCTTCACGGCGCGCAGCCGGCGCCAGGTGGGCGCCGTGGTGCTGTGCGGCGGCACCGCGCGCATGCCGGGGCTCGCCGAGCAGATCGGCCGGGAGCTGCACATGCCCTCGCGGGTGCTCAGCCTGCCCAACGAGGCGATCTCGGCGGTGCCCGCCGAGGCCCAGCCCCAGGCGGCCCAGGCGTACTCGCTGGCGCTGCGCGGCCAGGCCTCCGGCGCCAAGGCGCCCCGCTTCAACCTGCGGCGCGGCGAGTTCGCCTTCAAGGGCGACTACGACTACGTGAAGGACAAGGTGGGGCTGCTGGCCTCCTTCGCCGCGACGATCCTGCTGCTGCTCGTCGCCAGCAACGTGGTGCGCAACTCGGTGCTCGCGCGGCGCGAGGCCCAGGTGGACGCGCTGCTGTGCGCCACCACCCAGCGCATCCTCGGCACGTGCGAGACGAACTACGACCGCGCGCTCAACCTGCTGCGCGGCGTGGAGAGCCCCGCCGCGGCCCTGCCCCAGCAGTCGGCCGTCAACCTGCTGGCGGAAGTCACCCAGCGCATCCCCGCCGAGGTGCCGGTGAAGCTGGACCGCATCCAGATCGACCTGGAGCGCATCATCCTCCAGGGCGAGACGGACAGTTCCAAGGAGATCGACACGCTGACGACCGCGCTCAAGGGCCACCGCTGCTTCAAGGAAGTCAACCCGGGCAAGGTGGAGAAGACGCGCGACGGCTCCAAGGTCTCCTTCCGCCTGGACATCCAGGTGCAGTGCCCCAACCAGCCCGTGGTGGAGAGCTAAGGACATGGACAAGCTTCGCCAACTGCTCACCGACGCGCGCACCCGGTTCGACCAGCTGAGCCCCCGCGAGCGCCGGCTCGTCACGGTGGCCGGCGCCGCCGTGACGGCCTTCATCTTGTTCATCACCCTGTGGTCCTTCTCCTCCAGCGCCTCGGGCTACCGGCGCCGCACCCAGGACAAGCTGGCCAAGCTCCAGCAGGTGCAGCAGCTCGCCGCCAGCTACAACGAGGCCACGCAGGCACGGAAGTCGGTGGAGCAGCAGCTCACCGCCAGCGACGTGCGCCTGCTCAGCTACATCTCCGACAAGGCCACCGCCTCCGGCCTCGAGGTGCCCAACATGACGCCCAAGGGCGAGGTGGGCATCGGGGATGGGAAGATCGTCGAGAGCAGCATGGAGCTGACCTTCACGGACGTGGACCTGCGCAAGCTGACCGACTTCCTGCGCTCGGTGGAGAGCGGCCCCGGCATCGTCAAGGTGAAGTACCTGCGCGTCGAGCCCCGCCCCGCTTCCGAGTCCCTCACGGCCTGGACCACCGTCTCCACCTACAAGCTCAAGCCGTAACGAGCCCCCCGCGAACCCATGGCCACCGAAAAAACCGCCCGCTGGAAGATTGTCCTGGGCTACAGCGCCTTCACGGTGCTGGCCCTGGTGCTGTGCTTTTTGCTCACCTTCCCGTACAGCGCGCTGCGCGCCCGTGCGGCCACCGAGGCGCTTCGCGCGGGCTACGCGCTGCGCATCGGCTCGCTGCGGCCAGGGCTCGTGGGGCTGACGGCCCGGGACGTGCGCCTGAGCGTGCCGCCCGGCGCGCTCAGCCCGGAGACGGTGGCGGCGCTCACCAGCGGGGATGCGGACGCGGCGCGGCTGCTGGCGCCCGCGGAGCTGGGCGAGCCCATCCTCATCGACTCCGTCTTCGCGCGCCCCACCCTGTTTCCCCCCGGCGTGGCCTTCCACGCCCAGGTGATGGGCGGCACGGTGAGCGGCTCCGTGGGCGGCAGGTCCGAGCGGCGGGTGAAGGTGCGCCTGTCGGGGCTGGACCCGTCCCAGGGCAACCTCAAGAACTTCACCGGCCTGGACATGGAGGGCCGCCTGAACGGCTCGTTGGATCTGCGCCTGCCCGCGGGCGTGGGCACGGGCGGCCGGCCCGGCGAGCCGGACCTGGCCCAGGCCGACGGGGAGCTCGCGCTGGACGGCCAGGCCTTGCAGCTCAAGGGCAGCGTGCCGGGCGTGGGGCTGGTGGGACAGAGCCCCGTGGCGCTGGCGTTCCCCGAAGGGCTGCCCGCCATCCCGCTGGGAGAGCTTCAGGGCGTCATCCGCTTCGAGAAGGGCCAGGGCACCGTGGACACGCTCCAGCTGCGCAGCGACCAGGTGGAGCTCCAGGCCACGGGCACGCTGCGGCTCAAGCCGCGGCTCCAGTACACCGAGCCGGCGCTGGACGTGAAGCTGCGCGTCGAGCCGGAGTTGGTGAAGAACCTGGGCGTCGCGGGCGCGGGGCTCTCGTTCCTGCCCCCCGACAAGGATGATCCGAAGTTCCGCGCGGCCCGGCTGAGCGGCTCGATGGGCAAGCTGTCGTTCCTGCCCAAGCGGTAGGGGCGCCCTCCCGGCACCCGCCATCCTACCTGGGCCGGTGCACCGCCCCCTCCCCACCCAGTAGGTTGAAAAGACCGGGCCGCGTCGTGTAAAGCCCCCCGGCGGTGGCGCTTCTGGAGGCCGGCATGCCGGAGCTGGTGTTCTTTCGTCGTGGTGAGGAGGTGCTCCGGGTGGGGCTGTCGCACGAGCGCGTGGTGCTCGGGCGGGGGGAGCAGAGCGACGTCGTCCTGCCGGATCCGGACATCAGCCGCCGGCACGTGGCGCTCCAGCATGACGGCACGCGCTGCGTGCTGGAGGACCTCTCGGGCCGCGGCACGCTGGTGTCCGGCAAGCCCATGCAGCGCGGCGAGCTGGCCGACGGGGAGGACATCACCCTGGGCCAGTGGCGTGCGGTGTTCCGCCAGCGCGGCGGCGGCCAGGAGGAGGCCCCCACGGGGGTGAGCAGCAGCACCGCCCTGCAGGGCCCCAGCCGCCTCGCCGAGCCCGGCCAGCCGGTGCGGCTCCGGGTGAAGCAGGGCGCCACCGAGTTCATCCACGAGCCGCGCCGCGACAGCTTCACCCTCGGCAAGGACCCGGGCTGCGACGTCGTCGTGCAGGACCGCTTCATCTCCGGCCGGCACCTCAAGGTGACGCAGCGCGAGGGGTTCTTCCACGTGGTGGACCTGAACTCCACGAACGGCACGTTCCTGGGCACCACCCGCATCTTCGAGGTGGAGGTGGCGCTCCACACCGCCCTGCGCATCGGGGAGACGGAGCTGTTCCTGGAGCCCCGGAGCGCTCCGCAAGGTGGCACGGCGCTGCATGGCCTGGTGGGCAATGAGCCCTCCATGCGCCAGCTCATGGATCTCGTCGAGCGCGTGGCCCCCTCCTCCGCCGCGGTGACCATCCTCGGCGAGTCCGGCACCGGCAAGGAGCTGGTGGCGCGCGCGCTGCACACCTGCTCCACGCGCGCGGATCAACCCCTGGTGCCCCTCAACTGCGCGGCCATCTCGCGGGAGCTCATCGAGAGCGAGCTGTTCGGCCATGAGAAGGGGGCGTTCACCGGCGCCCAGGGCGCGCGCAAGGGCGCCTTCGAGGAGGCCCACGGGGGCACGCTCTTCCTGGACGAGGTGGGCGAGCTGCCGCTGGACTTGCAGGCCAAGCTGCTCCGCGCCCTGGAGAGTGGGGAGATCAAACGCGTGGGCGCCAGCCGCCCCCTGCACGTGGACGTGCGCGTGGTGGCGGCCACCAACCGGGACTTGCTGGCCGCCGCGCGCGAGGGGAGGTTCCGGGAGGACCTGTACTACCGGCTGTGCGTCATTCCGCTCGTGCTGCCGCCCCTGCGCAACCGGCGGGGGGACATCGCCCCGCTGGCCGAGCACTTCGTGCGCACCTATGCCCCGCGCGGCCAGACGGTGAAGCTCACCCCGGCCGCGCTGGAGCGGCTTCAGCAGCACCCCTGGCCGGGCAACGTGCGCGAGCTGCGCAACGTGGTGCACCGTGCGCTGCTGCTGCGCAAGGGGGCGAAGATCGATGGGGAGGACATCTCCTTCGATGCCGAGTTCGGGCGCGAGTCCGCCCTGTCCGCCCTGCCCGTCCCCCCCGAGCTGCCCCCGGGCATGACGCTGGAGCAGATGATGACGCGGCTGGAGCGCCAGATCATCGAAGGCTCCCTGCGCCGCCACGGCGGCAACCGCGAGAAGGTGGGCAAGGAGCTGGGCCTGGCGCGCTCCACCCTCTTCAAGCGCCTGAAGGACTGGGGCCTGACGACCAAGGAGGATCCGGAGTAGTCCTTCCTCCGACATGGCCCGGCCCTGGGCAGGGACAAAACGTTTCCCCGGCTCGCGCGTTACATCTCCAGAAGCCCCCTTATGCGGGGGGTTTCAGGAGGCAGTCATGGCCGCCGGTGTCGTGGGTTTACCCGCAGTCACGCAGATCTACCGCATGCATCGCACCCGGGCGCTGGCCATCGCGCGGCGCATCGTGGGGGACTCGGACGACGCGGAGGATGTCGTCCAGGATGTGTTCGCCCGTCTGGCCCGCCAGCCCGAGAACTTCCAGGGCCGGGCCGCGTGGACCACCTGGCTGCACCGCGTCATGGTCAACAGCAGCATCAACTGGCTCCGGGCACGCAAGCGCCGGGAGCGCCTGAGCCACGAGCCGCAGGAGCCCGCCTCGCCCGAGGCCCAGGCGGTGGGCCAGGAGATGCAGCGGCACTTTGGCGAGGCCTTGAAGGAAGCCAACGAGCTGCAGCGCCAGGTGCTGTGGCTGCGGGAGGTGCGCGGCTTCAGCTACCCGGAGATCGCCCAGGTGCTGCACGTGCCCGAGGGGACCGTGAAGAGCGCGCTCCACCGGGGGCGGGTGCGGACGCTGGAAGTGTTGGCGGCGCGAGACCAACGGCCGTAAGGGGCTTCCGGAGCTTGCCCAGGCTCCTGTATGCAGCGGCCCTTCCCGCTGTCCAGGAGACCGCCGAACATGAAGCTCTACTACACCCCAGGTGCCTGCTCGCAGTCGCCCCACATCGTGCTGCGCGAGTCGGGTCTGAAGTTCGAGCTGGAGAAGGTGGACCTGCGCTCGCACAAGACCGAGAAGGGCGCGGACTACTACAGCATCAACCCGAAGGGGTACGTGCCCGCGCTGCAGCTGGACAACGGCCAGGTGCTCACCGAGGGCCCGGCCATCGTCCAGTACATCGCCGACCAGAAGCCGGAGACGAAGCTGGCGCCCCAGGCGGGCTCGTTCGAGCGCGCCCAGCTGCAGGAGTGGCTGCACTTCATCGGCACCGAGCTGCACAAGACCTTCAGCCCGATGTTCAACCCGGCCATCACCCCCGAGGCGAAGCAGGCCGCGCTCGACAAGCTGAGCAAGCGCTTCGAGTTCGTCGCCAAGCACCTTGAGGGCAAGCAGTTCCTGCTGGGCGAGCACCTCACCGGGGCGGACACCTACCTGTTCGTGATCCTCAACTGGGCCAAGAACATGGGCCCGGACATCGCCCAGTGGCCCTCGCTGAAGGCCTTCCACGAGCGCATCAGCGCCCGGCCCGCCGTCAGGGCGACGCTGGAGGCCGAGGGCCTGCTCAAGTCGTAAGACCTTGAAGCGGCTCCGGGACTGGGGGCGGCAGGTGCTGCCCCCAGCCACCTGCGGACTACGGGGCGCCGAAGTCCTGCGTCCAGTACTGCTTATAGGACGCGCCAGAAGCGCGGTAGTAGTAGCCCACGCCCAGCTTCTTGAAGCTGCCGTTCATGATGTTGTTGCAGTGGCCGGTGCTGCTCATCCAGCTTGCCATCACGGCTTCGGCCGTGGCCTGGTTGGCGGCGATGTTCTCGCCCGCCGCGGTGTAGGTGTAGCCCGCCGACTTCATACGGTCCCAGGGCGAGGTGTTGCCCGTGCCCGTGTGGCTGAAGAAGTTGTTCACCGCCATGTCCTTGGAGTGCTTGCGCGCGGCACAGCGCAGCCGCGTGTCGAGCGCGACCGCGGGGACCGCGGGCTTGTTCACGCCCCCACAGGTCGCTCCCGCCGCGCGCCGCTGGTTCACCAGATTCAGCACCTGGGTCTCGAACGAGGCCCAGTTCGCATCCCACGTGGTGACGTCGTCACAGTAGGCCTGGGCCGTGTACTCCCCGCCTACGGCCTCCACCGTCTCCATCGCCACGCCCTCGCCCACCACGCCGTCCGGCGTGACCTCGACGCGCTCCTCGGCACCACATCCGGCCAGCAGCGCCAGCCCCACCAGCACGATTCCCGAACGATTCATCCGCACCATGGTTTGCTCCTTTATAATTTTCCAGCAATACTCGTATTGCTGGCTTCACTGGAAATACTGCACCAGAGAAATCACGTCGTAAAGCGGTGTTTTGAGGGCGAGACTGTGCTCATGCGCGCCGTGCTCTCGTCCACCCTCGTCCTTCTCGCGCTCGCGTTGCTGCCACCTGGGCAAGCCGCCGCACAAGCCCGCAAGCCGCAGGCCTTCAGCCACCGGAAGCCGGATGAGGCGCGCGTGGAGCGCGTCCTGGCCTCCCTGTCCCCGCGTGAGAAGGTGGGACAGTTGCTGCTTGCCTACCCCCAGCTGAACAAAGAGAGCCCGGTGGAGGTAGGCGGGGTGCTGTTCGTGGGCGGCACCTTGAAGAAGCTCGATGCGGCGAAGGCCCGCATCCAGTCGAGCCGCGAGCGCGCCCGGGTGCCCCCCTTCTTCGCGGTGGACATCGAGGGCGGCGGCTTCAACCGGCTGGAGCGGCACCCGGCCCTCAAGGGGCTTCCGCTCGCCCGGGAGATGGCCGCGCTGGAGGACAGCGAGGTGGAAGCCTGGGGCCTGAAGGTGGGCCGGACCATGCGCGAGGTGGGGCTCAACATGAACCTGGCCCCCGTGTTCGACGTGGCCCCCCGGGGGCACATGTTCCGCAATGGGCGTGCCTTCTCGGGAGACCCCGAGGTGGTGAAGAAGAAGGCCACCGCGTTCGCGCGGGGCCTGGCCCAGGCAGGGGTGGTGGCCATCGGCAAGCACTTCCCGGGCTACGGGGATCTGGACGCGGACTCGGATCATGAGCGCGCCACCGTCGACTGGGACGAGGCGCGCGTGCGCCGGGAGGCCAGCGCATTCCGGGCAGCGGACCGGTTCCTCGGCGGGGTGATGCTCTCGAACATCGCCTACTCGCGGTTCGGCCCCAAGCCCGCCATCCTGGAGCCAGCCCTGGTCGCCCTGGCCCACGAGCTCGGAGGGCTCAGCGTGACGGACGACGTGGCCATCCGCGCCCTGGCCGATCAGATCGGCGCCGAGCCGGCGGAGGTGCTGCGGCAGGCGTTCCTGGCGGGAAATGATCTCATCCTGACGACCGCGCCGCCCGACTGGGCCCAGGGCCTGGACTACTTCGGCATCCTCACGGCGCTGGCCGAGGCGAGCCCCGAGAACCGGGAGCGCCTTGATACCGCGGTGCGGCGTGTCCTCCGGCTCAAGGATCGAATGGGGCTGCTGGAGGGGCTGTAGCGGGAGGAAGCATCCGGGCAGGCATGCCCCTGGGTGGACCTGAAGGCCCATCTGGCTAGACTCCGGGGCGAATGGACGCGCCGCACCGGAAGGGACCCTCCCCGAGGCATCTGCTGCTCAGGGGACGCGCAATCACCACCATCCTCGCCTCGTTCGCGGCCGTGGGGGGCCTGATGGCCTTTCACCCCGCGCCGCCCGTGGACAGCCCCCCTCCCGCGGCCGGTGAACGCCCTGCGGCGGCAGGGGCCCCTTCGCGGGAAAGCCGTCAGGCCCGGCTCGCCGCGGCCCAGGTCATCGCGCGCGCGCTGGCGCCCGCGGACTCCCGGCGGCTGACGGAGCGCTCCCCGGAGGAGCAGTCCCTGCTGGAGCTGGCCGCCTCGCTCCAGGCCCCTGGCGCGAGCATCGAGAACCCGTGCGTGGAGCGCACCGGGCCGTTCTGCACCCGGACGGTGCTCGAGCCGCTCTTCTCTGCGCTGGATGGCCTGCGCTCGGGCCAGGCGTCCTCGCCCGTGCGGATCGCGGCCTTTGGCAACTCGTTGATCGCCGGAGACCGGATCGTCGACATCGTCCGCGAGCAGTTCGTGCGCCGGTTCGGGGATGGCGGCCGGGGCCTGCTGCTCATCGACCGGCTCGCGCCCTACGGTCCCCGGACGCGCACCGGCACCGCGGAGGGCTGGTCCGTGCACACGGTGGGAGAGCTGAAGGACTCGCCCTGGCCCATCGGCCTCTCGGGCGTGGTGCACGTCTCCAGCCAGCCCCGCGCGCGCTCCCGCTTCAGCCTCTCCGGAGAGCGCCAGGGCACGCTGTTCTGGCTGGACCAGGACTCCGGCCCCTTGGAGCTGCGCGTCGACGGCCATCCCCTGCTCCAGACGCAGCCCCAGAACGGGGGCGAGCACCAGCAGGAGGACTTCACGCTGCCACCGGGCGCCAAGACACTGGAGCTCATCGCCCCGCAGAGGGGAACGGCCCTCCAGGGGCTGGCGCTCGACAAGCCCGGCCCGGGCATCGTCCTGGACACGCTGGGCGTTCCGTCCGCGGACGCGAGCCTCTTTCTCAGGGCGGACGAGGCCATGGTGGCCGATCAGCTCCGCGCGCGTGCGCCCTCGCTGGTCCTCGTCATGCTGGGGGGCAACGAGGTGAAGCGCCTCCAGTGGAAGCGCTCCACGTCCAGCCAGGTGGAGCGGGACCTGCGCCGGTTCCTCCAGCGGGTGACGCGCGCCACGCCCGAGGCGGCGTGCCTGGTGGTGGGGCCGGTGGATGCCGTCCTGGGCCCCGGGGCCGCCAAGCCCTTCCAGCAGCGCGAGCACCTGGAGGAGGTCATCAGCATGGAGCGGGAGATTGCCCTGGAGGAGGGGTGCGCCTTCTTCGACATGTTCTCGGCCATGGGCGGCACGGGCGCCATCCAGCGCTTCCACACCCGGGGCTTCATGCACGACGACCTGGTGCACCCCAAGGGGCGTGGACTGGATGTGCTGGGGGCCCTGCTGAGCCGGGGGCTCCTGCGCAGCTGGGAGGACACCCCCCGCACCGAGCCCTCCGCCGCGCTGGCGCGGGCGTGGACGACGCTGCTGGGCGTGGAGCTGCTGTCCCACGCGCCCCACCCTTCGCGCCAGGCGCGGCGCGTGGCGCTGCTGCCCGGTGCGCCGGAAGGCCCCTGGGCGGACGGCGTGCGGCGCGTGCTCGACACCGCGCGCACCCGGGACGCCTCCGCGTCGCTCTCCCTGGCGGAGCCCTCGTCCCTGCGGTGCGCGACGCTCGTGCCCCTCCTGGGCGTGGCGGCCGACGGCAGCGGCTGCCTTCCCGTGACGCCGCCGCCGTTTCCCGGAGGGTTTCAGGATCCGTTCCAGCGTGGCAGCGTGGTCGGCGCCTGGCTCCTGGCGGAGCTCGTCCGGTATGACACCCTGGCCACCGCCTGGCAGGCCCCATGAGCGGACCGCGCCGACGCCACCGCACGGGCTGGGTTCTCTGGGTGGCGCTGCTGGTGGGCAGTGCCTCGGCGGCCCCGCGGCCCGAGGCCCCCGTCCGGAGCCGCCCCGCGCCCGCGCTGCTGCCCCCTGGCACCGAGGCGCTGCCGGCCGGGCAGATCCAGGCGCTGGATGCCCTCCTGCGCGAGCAGCTCAAGGGCCGGCTTCTGGCGGGACTCTCGGTGGGCGTGGCCCGGGGGGACCAGGCCTGGACGGCGGGCTATGGCCTCCGGGACATCGCCCAGCGGCGCCCGGCCACGCCGAGGACGACGTACCGCACGGCCTCCATCTCCAAGTCCTTCACCGCCATGGCCGTGATGCAGCTCGTGGAGGCGGGCACCGTGGGCCTGGACGATGACATCCAGCGCTGGGTGCCCGAGTTTCCCGCCAAGGCCTGGCCCGTCACGGTGCGCCAGCTCCTCGGGCACCTGGGCGGGGTGAGCCACTACCGGGATCCGGCCCGGGAGAACCACATCACCCAGCGGATGAACACCACCGAGGCGCTCGCGCTCTTCAAGGACTGGCCGCTCGCCGCCGAGCCCGGCACGGAGTTCGTCTACACCTCCTACGGCTTCAACCTGCTGGGCGCGCTGATCGAAAACGCCTCGGGCATGCCCTACGGGAAATACCTTCAGGAGAAGATCTTCGCCCCGGCGGGAATGACGAACACGGCGCTGGATGACGTCCGCACCCGGGACAGCCACCACGCCGTGGGCTACCGCCGGGTGAACGGCTCCTTGCAGCGCTCCGCCCGGCTGGATGTCTCGTCCCGCTTCGCCGGCGGAGGGGCCCGCTCCACGGTCGTGGACCTGCTCGCCTTTGGCCGGGCGGCCATGGCCAGCACGCTCGTGCAACCCGAGACGACGCGCCGGATGCAGGTCTCCATGGAGACGCGGGACGGGCGGCTGACCGACTACGGGATGGGCTGGGCCACCTACCCCGTGCGCGGGCACTACGTGGTGGCGCACGCGGGCGGCCAGCCCGAGACGAGCACGTTCCTGATGCTCATTCCCGCGGAGCGCCTGGCCATCGCGTTGTCCGCGAACGTGGAGGACCAGGGGGAGCTGCTCAAGGAGCTCGCCAGCGCCATCGCCGCGCAGTTTCTGGAGGGCGGCTCGCGGCGGCGGCCCATCTCCGCCGAGGACCCCGTGGACGAGGGGCTCCACGAGGGGCTCTACCGCATCTTCACCTACGGCCGGGCCTTTGAGACCTTCCACCGCGCGGGCTTCGCGGCCCCGCCCGAGCCAGGGGATGTGCAGGCCGCGTTCGCCGAGGTGTCCGCGCTGCTGTCCCGGGAGAGCCTCACCGCGGATCCCCACGCCGCGCTGAAGACGCTGAAGCAAGCGCACCAGCCCCGGGCGGGGCGGCTGTTCATCCGCGTGGGCGTCCACATGGCGGAGCAGCTCACCGCCGCGCTCGGCCCCGAGGCCCTGGCGGCCTATCCCGCCGAGGGGGCCCTGCGCTTCTTCGAGGACTACCTGCGCGTGTGCGAGCAAACCCCGTGCGCCGAAGCCCTCCAATTCACCCCGGCGCTGCGGGCGGACATCGCCCGGCTCGCGGGCCCCTGGAAGACCGCCAACGCCGAGGCCGTCCGCACGCGGACGCTGCGCGCGGGGCCCGAGCTGCCCGGGGCACTCGAATCCCTCCAGCATGCCTTCAGCGGCGCCCCCCTGCACCCGGACTTCTCCGAGGAGGCCCTGGCGCTCGCCCAGGCCCCGGGCACTTCCGCCGCGCAAGCGGCGCTGCTGCTTGAGTGGGCCTGGCAAACCCACCCCGGGAGCATCGCCGTCCTGCAGGCCCGCGCCGAGGACCTCCTCCGGCGGGGAGATGCCGAGGCCGCGGAGCTGCTGTACCGGCGGGCCCTGGCACGGCCCCTGGGGCCCGAGCAGCTCTCCGCCGAGAAGCTCCTGGCCCGGGCGAACCGGAGCCCCCTGGCGGCGGAGCTGCTGCGGCTCTCCGTGCGGCTGCACCCCGGCTCGGTGCCCCTGTGGAAGGCACTCGCGGCGCGGGAGCGAGCCCTGGGCAACGTGAAGCCGGCGGATGCCGCCCTCTCCCAGGCACGGACCCTGGCCGCTCCACCGCCCCCCGGTCCAAGCCCTACGGTTCCCTAGGAAAGACGCTTGTACCCGGGCGATGAATCTTCCCGGGCCTGACGCGTCCTGAAGGCAGAACGCAACACTCAGGAGTTCTCCCCATGTCGAAGTGGCTGCTGGCAACGATGGCTTTCGCTCTCCCCTCCCTGGCGCTCGCCGGCCCCCATGACCGGCGGGAGCGGCACGAGAACCACCAGGAGGCCCAGCAAAACCGCCAGGAGCAGCGCGATGACCGGTGGGACTTGAAGCGGCTTGAGAACCTGGTTACCCGCTTCGACACGGCCGCCTCTCACCGTCACCGGGACGCCCTGCGGCAGGTGGACGCGGACCTGCGGGCCTATGTGGCCCTGGAGCTGAAGGAGACCCGGTATGAGCTTTCCGACGCCCAGTCGGAAGTGCGGCGGGACCACCATGAAACGCACGACGCGCACGGCCGGAGAGAGTTCCGGGACGCCCAGCGCGACCGCCGCGACGACGTGCGCGATGTGCGCGTGGAGGCCGAGTCCCTGAAGCGGACCCGCGTCATCCAGCGCGAGCTGGAGGACCTCCATGGCCGCATGGACCGCAACAGCCTGCACCACAAGCGCGCGTTGATGATGGAGCTTCTCCAGATGGCGCGCGCCGAGCAGGCCCAGAACCGGCAGGAGATCCGCGAGGACCGCCGGGAGTCTCGCGAGGACCGGCGCCAGGCCCGCGACGACCGGTACTGAGCGAGGCTACTCGTCCCCCTTCTGGCCCACGAACTGATCATTCTTCTCCCGGAAGAGGAGATTGAAGCTCGTGAGGGAGCCGTAGACGCGGGTGATGTAGGACTGCATCTCCACCTTCTCGGCGTCCGTCAGCTTCGGGTGGGCGTTGAGCTTCTGCTCCAGCGTGCGGAGCCGGTCGCGCACCATCACCACCTTGTGGAAGAGGTTGTCGATGGGCAGGTCCTTGCCCTGCACCTCCGGCTTGCCGGGAACGAGCTTGATCGTCCCCCCCTCCCACTTGCCCGCGAGCGGCGGGGACTCGCCCTCGCCCGCGGCCTCCCGGAAAATCTCCATCAGCTCTTCACGCGTCATGTTCAGGTCTCCCAGTTCGACGAGCTCATTGGGCTCTCTCTTGCGCCGCACCACGGGGGCCACGGTGCGCGCGGCCCGCGCCCGGGACGAGGAGGCCACCGGCGCCTGGGCGCTCACCCCGCTCTTGGGCGCGAACGCATCCCCACAGATGGGCGCCGAGGGCGGAAACAGCCCGCGCCCCGGGTAGATGCGGCAGGGCCCCACCCACCCGCGGTGGTCCGTCGAGTGAGCGCTCCACAGCTTGCAGTTGCCACAGACCCGCTCTTCCGGCTGGAAGACGGGCAGCGCGGTGGGCGAGTCATCAGGCATCAGCGCTTCTCCCCCGGCATGGAAGGCCCCTTGCGGACGCCCAGCTCCCGCAGCAGCCCGTCCGCGTTCTCCACCTGGTCCAACATCCACAGCACGTAGCGGACATCCACGTTCACGTTGCGCGCCACGTCCGGGTTGTAGCCGAAGTCATTGGCCACGTTCTCCCAGACGCGATCGAAGTTCACGCCCACCAGCTCGCCCTTGCCGTTCACGGTGGGGCTGCCGGAGTTGCCGCCCGTGGTGTCCGCGGACGACAGGAAGTCCACCGGCACGTCCTTGAGCGCCGCGTCCGCCCAGGGCCCGAAGCGCTTCTCCCGGGCCGTGGCGAGCACCTTGTCCGGCACGTCGAAGGGCTCGGCGTCCGTGTGCTTGGCGAGCACGCCGGAGAGCGTCGTCTGGGGCGTGTAGAAGACGCCGTCACGCGGCGAGTAGCCCTCCACCTTGGCGAAGGTGACGCGCAGGGTGCCGTTGGCATCCGGGGCCACGGGCTTGCCCGCGTGGGCCAGCACCGCGCGCCGCCACTCCGGGCGCAGGCGCCGCCGGGCACCCTCGCGGCGGTCCTTCACCGCGTCCAGGGCGGTCAGCTCGGTGGCCAGATCCAACCCGAAGGCGAGCAGCGCGTCCTTGCGGGCCTGGAGCTGGGCTTCGGAGGCCTGGAACATGGCCATGCGCTCGCTCAGCGTGAGCACCTTCGTCGTGGCGTACAGGGCGTTGATCTTCGCCATCACGGCCTTCTCCGAGAAGGTGCGGCCAAAGTGCTTGTCCACCGCGGCGATGCGCTCGGCGGGCCCCAGTGCCTGGGCGCGGCGCACGAAGGCCTGGAGCAGCCGCTTCTCTGCGGGAACGAAGAGGTTCTTCTGCTCGCGCTCGAACTGGTCCTTCAGCCGCACGAGCTCCCGCTCCATGAACTCGGGCTCGCGCTCCATGTCGGGCCTCGCCCGCTCGCGCGCCAGCTGGCCCAGCGTCGCGGCCATGGACACCCCGCGAGCCCCCGCCCGGAGGTTGTTGAGCAGGAACTCGCGCTCCCACGTGCGGGCCTCCTCCTTCAGGGACTCCCGCAGCTCCTCGCGGCCCACCAGCGCCCCGGCATACTCGGGACGGGCCTGAGCCCACCGCACCACGGCGGCCTCGTGCTCCTGCTGCTTCTCGATGATGCGCCCCCGCGCGAGCCCGGCGAGCTGGCCGCTGGCGTTCTTCGCCCGGTTGTGGAGGCTCTTGAGCGTGGAGGCCACGGCGATCTTCCCTGCCGCATCCTTCGCCCCCTCCTCCGTGAGGATGCGGATGGCCTCGCCGTAGAAGTCGATGACCCGGGGGTAGAAGCGCGCCTGGCGCTCCGTCATCTCCTCGGCCAGCAGGGCGCGGAACGAGATGCCGGGGTAGCCCAGCACCATGACGAAGTCTCCGGGCTGAACGCCCTGCGGGGCGAGCGGAAAGAAGAACTCCGCCCGGTGGGGCACGTTCGTCTCGCTGTAGGCCGCCGCGGCCCCATCCGGCGCGGAGTAGGCGCGCACGATGGCAAAGTCCCCGGTGTGGCGGGGCCACATCCAGTTGTCCTCCTCCCCGCCGAACTCACCCACCGCGCGCGGCGGGGCATAGACGAGCCGCACGTCCGCCAGCTCCACCGAGTCCACCAGCACGTACTGGGAGCCGCCGTCGAACGCCGCCAGCTGGCAGCGCGTGGCCGGACGCTTCTCGCACGCGGCGACCAGCTCCTTCTGCTGACGCTCGATGGCCTTGAAGCGCGCCAGGTCATCCGCCCCCGCGGGGACCGCGGCCAGCACCTGCTTCGTCACGTCCGTGAACGCCCGGGGCACGAGGATGCGGGCGCCCTTGCCCGGCAGCTCCGCCTCGCGATTGGCGGCCAGGAAGCCCTGGGAAATCAAATCCCGCTGGGGCGAGCTGTGCTCCTGGATGATGGAGAAGACACAGTGGTGGTTGGTGATGACCAGGCCCGTGGAGGAGATGAAGGCCCCCGAGCACCCGCCCACGTTCACCGCCCCCGCCAGCAGGCCCGTGCCCCGCTGGGCATCCCACAGCCTCCCCGGGGGCAGCTGAAGCCCCTGCGCCTTGAGCCAGGCCGGATCCAGCTCCAGCACCTGTTGGGGAGTCCACTTGCCCTCGCCGGCGAACGCCGGGAGCGCCACCCACAGCAGCAGCAGCCACATCGTCTTCATGGGCCCTCCCTACCCTGTCTGGCGCCCGCTGGCGACCCCTGGGTTCCTCCGGTTTTTTCCCGGAAGATGGGGCCCGCCCGCGTGTTCGGGGGGGAAGGAGACCCATGCAGACTGCCAGTGGCGCCAAGCTGAACGCAGGCCGAATCCTCCTGCTCCTCCTGTTCCTGGGGGGGGGGTGGTACTTCTGGGACACGGCCGCCCTGCTTCCCCTGAAGCTGCTGGTGGTGATGATGCACGAGAGCGGACACGCGATCGCCACCCTGCTCGTGGGTGGCTCCGTGGAGCACATCACCCTGCGGCTCGACCAGTCCGGGGCCTGCCTGTCCAGCCTGCCCCCGGGCATCTTCCGGAAAATCTTCGTCTTTTCCGGCGGCTACCTGGGCAGCGCGGTGGTGGGCGCGGGGCTGCTGCTGGCCACGTTCCGCTTCCGGCTGCGGCGGTGGGTGCTGGGCGCCACATGTGTGTGGCTGGGCGTCATGGGCGTCCTCTACGCGAGAGATCCCTTCACCCTGGCCTTCTGTGTGGGCACGTCGGTGGTGCTGGGCCTGGCGGCGCGGTTCCTGCCGCAGGGGGCGGTGGATGTGCTCAACCTCTTCCTGGCGGCCTTCACCGCGCTCTATGCGCTGTTCGATCTGCGGGACGATCTCTGGGACAGCTCCATCCGCTCCCTGAGCGACGCGGCGCTGCTGGCCCAACACACGTGGGTGCCCGCCATTGCCTGGGCCGCGCTGTGGACGCTGCTCGGCGTGCTCCTGCTGGGATGGGCCGCCTACGTCTCCATGCACGCGCGGCCCGCCTCCCCGTTCTCCTCCGTGTCCATGCCCTCCCGGCGCTTTTGAGCGCCCGCCTTCCGGCCCCCGTGAATGTCCAGGGGGGAGCCCCGTCAGAAAGTACAACTCGGACAGCTCACCCCCGAGGGAGGAACAGCACCATGGCTCTCAAGACTGGACTCTCCCTTCTGGCGCTCGGCGCCCTCTTCCTGGGCTCCGCCGCGCACGCCGCCCCCCAGGCCTCGCAGCACGCCGCCAGCCCCGCGACGCAGACCCAGAGCCTCCGTGGCCGCCGGCCGCAGCAGCCCCCGCCCCCGGCGAAGGCGCAGGGCCGCTACGAGCTCAAGAGCGTGAAGAAGTGGGTGCCCGGCTACACCGAGAAGGTGTGGGTGCAGCGCGAGTGCACGAACCACCGGCACCGCCGGGGCGAGCGGTGCGAGGGCGGCTACTACCAGCAGCGCCAGGTGCCCGGCCACTACGAGACGGTGGAAGAGTGGGTGTGGGTGCCTGCCCCGTCGCGCCGGCCCCAGGGGCCGACCTGGGCCTCCCGCTAAACCGGGAACCCTCCGCTAAGGCGGACAAAGTTCCGCGCAACTGACAGGCCCCCCTTTCCGATAACTCCTGTGAGTGCCTTCAACGGCCTCCACCCGGAAAGGGGGTCTGCCATGAACCCAGCATCCGCTGTCATTGATCTCGACGAGTTCCGCAAGCGCCGGGCCGTGAGCCCTCCGGCCCCCCGCCCTCCCCAGCCCTCCGCGGTGTGGTCCCCCGTGTGGGTATGGGTCATGTGCTGGCCCTACTGAGTTCACCCCGGGGTGTCTCGTGCCAGACAGGGAGCATGTCCCCCCTGTCTTCCGCGCAGTAGGGTGCGCGGCATGAAACTGCGACAACTGGGACGGCAGGGTCCGCAGGTCTCCGCCCTCGGGCTGGGCTGCATGGGCATGAGTGAGTTCTACAGCGGGCGCGACGAGGCGGAATCCCTCGCCACGATTCACCGCGCGCTGGAGCTGGGCGTCACCTTCCTCGACACTGCGGACGTCTACGGGCCCCACCTCAACGAGCAGCTCGTCGGGCGGGCCCTCCAGGGCAAGCGCTCGCAGGTGTTCCTCGCCACCAAGTTCGGCATCGTGAGGGACCCGAAGGACCCCTCCGCCCGGGGCGTGAGCGGCAAGCCGGAGTACGTGCGCCAGGCCTGCGAGGGCAGCCTCCGGCGGCTGGGCGTGGAGACGATTGATCTCTACTACCAGCACCGGGTGGACCCCTCGGTTCCCATCGAGGAGACGGTGGGCGCCATGGCTGGACTCGTGAAGGAAGGCAAGGTCCGCTACCTCGGGCTGAGCGAGGCCTCCCCAGACATCATCGAGCGTGCCCACCGCACCCACCCCATCACGGCGCTGCAGAGCGAGTACTCGCTGTGGACGCGGGATCCCGAGCAGGGCGTGCTCGCCACCTGCCGGCGCCTGGGCATCGGCTTCGTGCCCTACAGCCCGCTGGGACGCGGCTTCCTCACGGGCGCCTTCACCCGGCCCGAGGACTTCGAGCCGGATGACTACCGGCGACACTCCCCGCGCTTCCAGGGCGAGAACTTCCACAAAAACCTGGAGCTGGTGCAGAAGGTGAAGGACCTGGCAGCCCAGAAGGGGTGTACGCCCTCCCAGCTCGCCCTGGCGTGGGTGCTGGCCCAGGGCGAGGACCTGGTGCCCATCCCCGGAACCAAGCGGCGCAAGTACCTGGAGGAGAACCTCCAGGCGCTAAACGTCTCACTGACGGAAGGGGACCTGAAGGCCCTGGAAGCAGTGTTCCCCCAGGACGCCGCCGCCGGGACGCGCTACCCCGAGGCGATGATGAAGCTCCTGAACCGCTAGGGAGCCCACGCAACGCGAGACGCGGCGGACGCGGGAGAACTTTCCGCGCGATGGTCCGTTCCCGGTGAGGTTCCGTTCCCCTTCGAGGACTACATGCTCTTCTCTCTCCCGCCGCGAGCCCTGCTGACGCTGCTCGCCCTGGGCCTGACCGTTCCGGCGCTGCTTCCCTCCGTGCTCGCCGCCCGGGCATCCCCGAACACCCTCGGAGGCCCCACCCGCCACCTGACCTTCGTCAGCACCGACAAGCCCCTGTACCGCCCCGGCGAACAGGTGCTGGCCCGGGGCCTGATGCTCGAAGCGCACAGCCGCAAGCCCTACGCAGGCACCGGACAGGCCACCGTCGAGATTCGAGGGCCCAAGGGGGACGTGGTGACCTCCGCGCAGGTCCAGGTACAGGACGCCGCTTGGGGCTTCCAGTGGCCCGTCCCGGAAGGGACTGCGGGCGGAGAGTACACCCTCAAGGTCACCTTCCCCTGGCAGGGGGATGCCCCCGCCGAGCGGAAGTTCGACGTGCGGGCCTACCGGGCGCCCCGGCTCAAGTCCCAGATCGAATTCCTCCGGGATGGCTATGGCCCTGGAGACACGGTCACCGCGACCCTCGACGTGAAGCGTGCCGAAGGCGGCGTGCCCGAGGGCGCCAAGGTCACCGCCACCGCGCTCGTTGACGGTGTCTCCGTGGCGCAGGTGCGGGGCACCGTCAACGCGCAGGGGCTCTGCACCGTGCGCTTCACGCTGCCCAAGGCCATCGAGCGCGGCGAGGGCACCCTGGCCTTCGCCATCGAAGATGGCGGCGTGGTGGAGACCGCGGCGAAGACCCTGCCCATTCTCCTGCAAACCCTGGACATCGCCCTCTACCCCGAGGGCGGCGAGCTCGTCGCGGGGCTGCCCTCGCGCGTCTACTTCCAGGCGAGGACGCCCGCTCAGAAGCCCGCGGACCTGGTGGGCGTGGTGATCAACACCGCTACGGGCCAGGAAGTCTCCCGGGTCCGCTCGGAGCACGAGGGGCGCGGCCGCTTCGAGCTGACGCCCCAAGCCGGTGCGGCGTACGCGCTGCGCATTGATGAGCCCTCGGGCATCCGGAAGACGTTTCCCCTGCCCACCGTGAAGGCCCAGGGCGCCACCCTCCGCGCGAACGAGGACGTCATCCCCGCGGGCAAGCCTGTCTCGCTCTCCGTGGCGCTCGCGGGCATGGCCCGGGCGAAGCTGACGCTGAGCCAGCGCGAGGTGGAGGTCGCCTCGGCCAACGTGGGCCCCCAGGGCACCGTGACGCTCGATCCCAAGGGCGCTGACGGCGTGCTCGTCGCCACGCTCTGGGCTCCGGACGGCCGTCCCCTGGCAGAGCGGCTCGTGTTCCGTCAACCCGCGAAGGCACTCACCGTCGAGCTTCGCCCGGACAAGCAGGGCTATGTGCCGGGGGACACGGTGCGGCTCACCGCCCGGACCACCCAGGACGGCAAGCCGGTCTCCGCCTTGGTGATGCTCACCGTCACCGACGATGCGGTGCTGGAGCTCATCGAAAAACGCGACCAGGCCCCCTCGCTCCCGGTGATGGTGCTGCTGGAGCCCGAGGTGCGGGAGCTCGCCGACGCCCAGGTTTACTTCGACGAGAAGAACCCCAAGGCCAAGGCCGCCGTGGACCTGCTGCTGGGCACCCAGGGCTGGCGGAGGTTCGCGCTCGCCCATCCCGAGCAGTTCCTCTCCCAGCATGGAGATGCGGCCCGGCGAGCGCTGGCGGTCCGGATCCAGGCCGTGCCCATGCCCACTGCTGTCCCCGAAGCCCTCTTCGGAGGGGCCGTCCCCCAAGAAGTCGCCCAGGCTGCACCGCTTCCCCCCCCGGCCGCACCGCTTCCCGTCCCGGCCGCCCCGGCCGCCCCTGCCCCCAAGGCCAAACAAGATCTGGCCGCGGCCAAGCCCGCCCTGAACCGGGCGGAGCGAAGGGCCCCCCGGCCCGTGCTCCAAGACGGGCTGATGATGGAGAAACGGGCATGGCAGCCGCCCGTGGTTTATCTCCGCGAGTACGCCCACACCGTGCGGCCTGGCCGCAAGCCGGGCGACCGCGTGGACTTCGCGGAGACGCTCTACTGGAACGCCGGGGTGCGCACCGATGCCCAAACGGGCGAGGCCCGCGTCTCCTTCGCGCTGAATGACTCGGTCACCACCTTCAAGGCCTTCGCCGGCGCGGTGGGCGCCAATGGCGCGCTCGGCTCCACGGTGGCAAGCCTCGAATCCGTGCAGCCTTTCTACGCCGAGCCGAAGCTCCCGCTGGAGGTCACCTCCGGAGACGTCATCCAGCTCCCAGTGGCCCTGGTGAATGGCACCGCGGCCCCCCTCCGGGGAGCATCGGTGAAAGCGCTCCTGACGGGCGATGTCCGCGTCTCCAGCGTGGGGACGGTGGACCTCGCCGCGAAAGAGCGCGCCCGGCGCCTCATCGAGCTGAAGATTGGCCAGGAGTCGAAGCCCCTCGCGCTGACGCTCGCGGCCACCGCTGGAGACTACGCGGACACGGTGACGCGCACGCTGACCATCCAACCGCAAGGCTTTCCCTTGCGAGCCTCCTTCGGAGGGCTCTTGTCGGCCCGGAACCCCGCGGCCCACACCGTGAGCCTCCCGGCCAACCTGGTGCGCGGCAGTGTCAAGACGTCCATCACCGTGTACCCCACCCCGCTGGCCAACATGACGGAGTCCCTGGCGCGGCTCATTCAAGAGCCCTCGGGCTGCTTCGAGCAGACGAGCTCCACCACCTACCCCATGACGATGGCGCAGCAGTACTTCCAGTCCCACAGCGGGGTGGATCCGAAGCTGGTGGCCTCGGCGCGCGAGAAGCTGGACGCGGGCTACAAGCGGCTGACGGGCTTCGAGTGCCCGGAGAAGGGCTACGAGTGGTTCGGGGAGAACCCCGGCCACGAGGCCCTGACGGCCTTCGGCCTGCTGCACTTCACCGACATGCAGCAGGTGCGCGAGGTGGACGCGGCGATGCTCGAGCGCACGCGGGCGTGGCTGCTGCGGCAGCGCGATGGCCAGGGAGGCTTCTCGCGCAAGCGCCGGGCGCTGCACACGTGGCTGGAGGATCCCGATACCTCGAACGCCTACATCCTCTGGGCCCTGATGGAGAGCACGGGCCGCAAAGCCTCACCGGCGGGCGAGCTGTCCCGGGAGGTGGCCGCGCTGAAGCAGTCGGCGGCGAAGAGCCGCAACAGCTACGTGCTGGCGCTCGCGGCGAACGTGATGGCGCTCACGGGAGACCACTCCGAGGCCCGGAAGCTGATGCAGCGGCTGGCCGAGAAGCAGAACGCCGGGGGCACGGTGGAGGGAGGCACACAGTCCATCGTGGGAAGCCAGGGCGACGCCCTGGCCATCGAAACCACCGCGCTGGCGGTACTGGCCTGGCTGCGGGAGCCCACGCACGCAGCGAACGTGCAGCGCTCGATGAAGTTCCTGGCGGACTCGTGCCAGGGAGGCCGCTACGGCTCCACCCAGAGCACGGTGCTCGCGCTGCGCGCCATCATCGCCTACGACAAGGCGCGCGCGGCAAAGCGCGCCCCGGGCTCGGTGCGCATCTATGTCGATGGCCAGCCCGTGGGCAGCGCGGTCCCCTTCACCGCCACCGCCCAGGAGGCCCTCAAGCTCCCCGACGTGTCCGAGCTGCTCGCCCCAGGGCAGCGGAAGCTCGAGCTGCGGATGGAGGGCGGCTCGGAGCTCCCGTACTCGATGGAGGTCGTCTATCACGCGATGATTCCTGCCAGCTCGCCGGAGACGAAGCTCACGCTGGAGGCGGCCCTGGCCAAGAGCGAACTCACCGAGGGAGAGCCCACCGAGGCCATCCTCACCGTCTCGAACAAGACCGATGAGGCACTGCCCACGTCGGTGGCCATCTTCGGCGTCCCCGGGGGACTGGAAGTACGGCACGATCAGCTCAAGGAGCTGGTGAAACAGAAGAAGGTGGACTCCTACGAAGTGATCGGCCGCGACGTGGTCCTCTATTGGCGGGGAATGGAGCCCCGGAAGCGGATCAGCGTTCCCCTGTCCCTGATGGCGGCGGTTCCTGGCACGTACACAGGCCCGGCCAGCCGTGCCTACCTCTATTACACGGACGAGCACAAGACGTGGCTCGACGGGGTGAAAGTGGTCATCGCGCCCAGGCGGTAGGACCTGGGAAGACAGACGAGGCAACCGTGAACGCCGCCTGCGCGGAGAATGCCCGCATCCTCCGCGACGCCCTCGGAGAGCCGTGATGCCAGCTCACGGCGCGGGCGGCGCGAGGCCGAGTGCCCAGCAGTAGAAGCTCAGCTCGTCGGCATCCTGCTCGATGAGCGCCGTCAGCGTGGTCCCCCCGCCGTGTCCCGAGTCGCGAAGCGGCAGCAGCAAATAGGGTCCTCCCTGGATGCCTTCCGCTTGGAGCCTGGCGGCCATCTTGAGCGGATCATGTGGCGGAGCGACCTGGTCGTTCAACGCTGGCGCGAAGGCCATGATGGGGTAACGGCGATCGGCTCGAACGTTGTGATAGGGCGAGTATCCCGCGAGATACGCGCCCTCCACGGGCTCTTCAGGGGAGCCAAACTCAACGGTCGCCGAGCTCAGGTGGCTGAAATTCGGAAAGCGCAGCATGTCGAGGATGGGCGCCCGGCAATAGACAGCGCCGAAGGCCTCGGGCGCTTGCATGGCGGTGACGGCGACGAGCAAACCGCCGTTGCTGTTACCTCGCGAGACGAGCTTGGAGGGAGTCGTATAGCCCGCCGAGACAAGCCACCGTGCCGCCGCGATGTAATCGTCGAAGGCGTTCTGCCGCCGTGTCTTGCATGCCGCCTCGTGCCAGGCGCGTCCGTATTCGCCGCCGCCACGCACGTTGGCGAAGGCGAGCATGCCGCCCAGCTTCAGCCAGGCCGCGTTGAGCGCCGAGTAGAGCGGTTCCAGCGCGATGTTGAAGCCACCGTAGCCGCTCAGACGCACGGCCTGGCGCCCATCCCGAGGCAAATCCCTCCTGTGAACGAGGAACATCGAGACCCGTGTACCGTCGAGCGACTCGTACCAGACCTGTTCCGTCACATACTCGGACGCGTCGAGCCCGGCATCGGGGACATGGTACGGAGACAGGCGATCCGCCGCATAGTCATACCGGTAGACCGAGGGCGGCTGCACATACGACATGAAGCTCACCCACACCTCGTCACCGCTCCAGGCACCGCTGATGCCGCTGACGGTGCCTTCCCCTTCGTTGCGATTGACAGAACCGAGGGCAGGCAGCGGGAGGTCGCGAAGGTAGGTGCCATCTTCGGCGTGAATGCGCACGCAATGCGAGGCCGCATGCGAGTAGACGGCGTAGAGTCGGCCACCAATGCCTGTAACGGTCTGCAGCGTGTCCGAGCCTTCTGGGATGAGCGTCCGCCAGTGCTCTGGCGCAGTCAGCGGTGCCACACAGAGACGGCCGCGTGGCGCATCGAGGTCGGTCCGGATGAGCAGCAAGTCCCCAATGACCTGCACCTGGTTGAGAGCCCGAGGGGTGGGCGCCACCGGCACGAGCCTGTCATCCGCGAGACGCAGAAGGTAGACAGCGTTGGCGTGCACATAGTCCCACTTGTAGAGCACGGCGAAGCGGCGGCACTCGCTGATCTGGACGGAGCACCAGTACGCTTTCTCCTGCTCGTCGCCGAAGACCCGGCGGGCAGGTTCACCTGACCCAAGCCTGTGTTCGTAAATCGCGTTCCAGTGCGCCTCGTCGCCGGGAGGCACCTCGCCCGGCTCGGGACACGCCGAGTAGAAGAACCCCGACGCATCGGGCCTCCACGCCACAGACGCGTGGCTCGTTCCACGGGGCCGGTCAGGAAGCAGCCACCCTGTCTCGACGTCGAGCACATGGATGACCGCGGCATGTGTCCCTCCGGTGGCCTTCCCGAAAGCGATCCGCATGCCGTCGGGGGACGGTACGGCGAAGACCAGTGCCTCGTTGCTCGCCCAGGTGTTCGGGTCAAGCACCGCTTCGAGCGGTGCGCCCTTGCCACGCCGGAGCATGAATTTGAGCTTCTCGCCGGCGGCGTCCGCCTGCCAGAAGAACTCACGCCCGGGCGGCCCGGCCGGAACCGGCGGCGAAAGCCGGGCGTAGCACGCGGAACGAGCGGCCGCATTCCGCAACGCTTCGCGTCCCGGCACCGCCTGCAGAACAGCGCGCGTGACGGCCTCCTGCGCGGAGATCCACGACTGGGTCTCCGGGGCATCAAGCCGCTCCAACCAGGCATAAGGATCGTCAAACCACCTGCCCAGCAGCGTGTAGCCGCTCTCCGGATCGCGTCGCGCGGCGGGAAACTCCAGGGTCCGGTTCCTCATCGGGCCATCCTCCGCTGGAGAGCCAGAGAAACCCAGCCTGTTTAGCAACGAAGCCACACCATACACTGAGCCCCATGGCGAACCCCCTCAAAGACACCCTCCTTGGGCAGCTTGAAACGGCGTGGGCGCTCACCCGCTACCACTTGGAGGGACTGACCACCGAGGAGTGCCTGCGGCGTCCGGCCCAGGTGGGGTTGCACGTGAATCGCGGCACGGATGGGCACTGGCGTGCAGACTGGCCCGAGCACGAAGGCTACAGCCTGGGACCCGCGAGCATCGCGTGGCTGACGTGGCATCTGGGATTCTGGTGGTCCATGGTGCAGAACCACTCGTTCGGAGATGCCAGCCTGCAGCAGCAGCAGGTGTCCTGGCCTGGAACCGCCGAGGAGGTGCGTGCCTGGCTGACACGGCTGCATGCCGACTGGCGCGCTTCTGTGGATCAGCTCAGCGACGAAGACCTGCGCTCCACCGGACGGACGCGCTGGCCGCTGAAGGACAAGCCCTTTGCCGACATCGTGGCCTGGGTCAATCTCGAGCTGATGAAGAACGCGGCCGAGATTGGCTATGCGCGGTTCGTCCTGGCGGTGTCAGAACGGAGTGGGTGACTGAACCAGAGAGCCCCAGGTCATGCCTCCCGTCGCCGAGACCGTCCCTCCCGTGTAGACGGTGCTGTTGGTCCAGCATGCCGTCATGTCCCAACCTCCCGGGCAATGCGCCTGCGTGCGTGCAGACGCATGCCCGGTATCCACACCGCCTCACGGCCCGTCGTTCAATCGCGGTGGCAGGAGTTTGAAGGTGCGGTGGCAGCTCAATTGCCGAGCAGCACGCGGAAGATCTTTTCGTTGCTGTTGTTGGGGATGCTGTCCTTGTCGCCCGAGTTGCTCGTGGTGAGCCAGAGGTTGCCGTCCACGGACGGCTCGACCGTACGCAACCGGCCGTACGTTCCGACGAAGTACGGGGTCACGTTGGTGAGGTTCGAGCCCGAGATGACTTCCCGGTACACCCGCGTGCCGCGCTGGCACGCCACGTAGAGCACGTCACGCACGACGGCGATTCCACTGCACGAGCCCTCGGCCGTGGAATACGTCTGCTTGGGCGCGATGTAGCCCGGCGTCGCACAACCGCTTCCGCCCTGCGAGACCGTGCCCTCGCAGTTGGGCCAGCCGTAGTTGCCGCCCTTCACGATGAGGTTGGTCTCGTCCATCACCGAGTTCCCGAACTCCTGGGCCCAGAGCTGACCGCTCGAGTCGAAGGCCAGCCCCTGCGGATTGCGGTGGCCATAGCTCCAGACGAAGTTCCCGAACGGGTTGTCGCTGGGAATGGAGCCGTCCGGGTTGATGCGAAGCACCTTGCCCGCGAGGTTCGAGGTGTTCTGCGCGTTGGCCCCGTTCTGCGCGTCGCCCGTGCTGGCGTACAGCTTGCCATCCGGGCCCCACCGCAGGCGGCCGCCGTTGTGGAACTTGTTGCGCAACAACCCCTGCACCAGCACCTGCTGGCTCGCGAGGTCGAGCGTGAAGCCGGCCGAGACCTTGATGCGCACGATGCGGTTGTCCGTGGGCGACGTGTGCATGATGTACAGCCAGCGGTCCGTGTCGAACGCCGGCGAGACGGCAAGCCCGAGCAGACCGCCCTCTCCGTCCGTGCTCTGCACGTTGGGCACCGTGCCCAGCGTCGTCTTCACACCCGTCACGGGATTCAAGCGCACGATGTCCTGCGCATCCCGGCGGCTGTAGAGCACCGTTCCGTCCGCGAGCGCCACGAGCCCCCACGGGATGTCCGTGTCCGTCGCCACCTGCGTCACCGAGCAGATGGGGTTGGTACACGCCGCGCCCGTGGTGAGCGTGAGCGCGTTGCTCGCCGTGGACACGTTGCCCTGGGCGTCCCGCGCCACGACCGTATAGGTGTAGGCGGTGCTCGTCACGAGCCCGCTGTCCACGAACGTGGTGCCCGTCGAGGTGCCGGCCTTGGTGCCGTTGCGGAGCACGTCATAGCCAGAGACGCCCACGTTGTCCGTCGAGGCGTTCCAGCTCAACGTCACGCTCGTTCCGGACGCACTGCCCGAGAGCTGAGACGGGGCCGCTGGCGGGGTGGTGTCCAGCTCGCACTGCGGCGGCGCCAACGGCAGCGTGGGGCTTGCCTGCGAGACGTTGCCCGCGGCGTCACGCGCGTTCACATACAGTCCCCAGTTGGCGCCCGGCACCACCGTGAGCTGCGTCGAGCGCGTGCTGCCGTCCACGGACTTCATCAGCTGACCGTCGTGGTACACGTCGTAGAAGGCAACGCCCACGTTGTCCGTCGAGCCCGTCCAGCTCAGCGTCACCGAGTTGCAGGTGAGGTTGCTCGTCACGAGGTTGCTCGGCGGCGTGGGCGCTTGCGTGTCCGGGGCCGCGGGACGGGACCACTTCTGGTTCGTCTGCCCATTGCAGGTCCAGACGATGACGGAGGTCCCGTTCGCGGTCTTCCCGCCTTCCACGTCCAGACACAGGCCGCTGGCCGTGTGGACCACGGAGCCGTTCGCGTTGAAGACCCACTTCTGCGCAGGCAAGCCCGTGCACGTGGCGATGACGGCGCGCGCGCCCGGGGCCGTCTGCCCCGAGGCCGTGTCCACGCACAGCGTGTTGTCGTAGGCGCGCAGCTCACCCGCGGCGTTAAAGGTGAAGGCTTGATTCGTGCCGCCATGGCAGCCGTAAATCTGCAGCCCTGCGCCGGGCGTGCGGCTCTCCTGCGCCACGTCGAGGCAGCGGCCGCTCGACACACTCACGAGCGGCTCACCCGCGGCGAGCGCCGCGCCCTGGGGTTGTGGTTCGGGAGACTCGGGCACGGCCCCGGACCCACAGGCGGCCCCCCAGAACAGGGTGGCAACCCCCAGTAGCTTCCTCAACAGGACTCGCTGCGTACGGCAATCCATGAACGTCTCCTTTTCGCCAATCGGCTGGCGAACGGACGCTCATACCCCGGCGAGCGCGGACGGATGCGCCGTCCCTCTCCCTTCTCGCGCGACTGTTCCGAAGTTGAAACCGCGGGGCCTGGTTATTTCTTGGGAAGGGTGTCGTACTTCGGCAGATCGCCTGAGATCTCGTAGTAGTCGCCCTTGCTGGCCGTGAAAATGTGGGCCTTCTCGCGAACGCCGGAGGGCGCGTCGAGCGTGCCGGCGCAGATCGACATCTTCGGCTCCGGGGTCTCGTCAAACAGCACGCTCGAACCGCACTCAACGCAAAAGCCTCGCCGGACCGTGGGCGAGACCGAGTGCCATTTGAGGCCGCGCGACTCCGTGAGCCGGAAGCCCTCGCGGTCCACCGCCGTGTAGGCGCCGACGTGTCCATGCCACCGGCGGCACTTCGAGCAGTGGCAGTACGCCACCGCCGTCAGCGGAAGACTCACCTCGTACCGAATCGCACCACAAAAGCAGCCACCCAGGTTCATGGGCCTTCTTTAGAGCACGCCGCCACACCGCCGCCAATCTGCCGTGATTCCCGCCAACAAGATTAAACCCGAAAAAATCGGCAAACCCCTCAAGAGAGGTGCCGGGCTGATGCCTTCATCCCGGATGACCCTGCAACACTGACTTCAGAAGGAGATGTTCACTATGTGGCGACAGGAATTGCGTGGTGTTTCGAAGCGCCTCTTGGGTGCGGCAATGCTGTTCTTTTCGACGGTGGTTGTATTTGCACCGGACGAAGCTGCGGCGGCGTGTCGAGGCACCTGGACGGAAGGTTCGTCTTACAACATTGGCGATGGCGTGAATTACAGCGGTGGCAGCTACACGGCCATCCAACCCCATACCGCTTGCGTCGGTTGTGGATGGAATCCTGTGGCAGCACCGTCGCTCTGGAAGACGGGGGGCGACTGTGGCACGAATCCCCCGCCCCCGCCCCCGCCGCCTCCCCCCACGGGCAACGGAATCGCCTCGGTCCTGAGCGAGGCCACCTTCAACGCCATGTTCCCCAGCCGCAACGGCTTCTACACCTACCGGGCGCTGGTGGACGCGGCCAACACCTTCCCGCAGTTCGCCACCTCGAGCGATGTCGGCATCCGCAAGCGTGAGGTGGCCGCCTTCCTGGCCAACATCGCCCACGAGACCGGCCACCTGGTCTACATCGAGGAGATCAACAAGAGCGTCATGTGCGACACCAGCTGGGGTCCTGCCGGCTGCGGTTGCGCCGCGGGCAAGATGTACTACGGCCGGGGCCCCATCCAGCTGTCGTGGAACGGCAACTACTGCGCGGCCGGTAACTACCTGGGCGTGGACCTGAAGAACAACCCGGACCTGGTGGCCCAGAACGCCACCATCGCCTGGCGCACGGGCCTGTGGTTCTGGATGACCCAGTCGGGCGCCGGCTCCATGCCCGCCCACAACGCCATCATCAACAACGCGGGCTTCGGGCAGACCATCCGCTCCATCAACGGGGCGCTGGAGTGCGATGGCCGTAACCCGGCCCAGGTCGACAGCCGCGTCAACAACTACAACCGCTTCCTGCAGATGCTGGGCGGCACCGCCGTCGGCAACAGCCGCTGCTAAAGCCCTCCGGTCTTGGCCAGGGCCCCGGGCCGTTCTGCCGGGGCTTTGGTGTCTGAAGCCTCCAGCCGCTCGCGCACGTCCGTCACCGCCTCCTCGAAGAATCGAGTAGGTTCGCGGACCGCAGCATCAGGTCCGGAGAGCCCTACAGATGACACCCAGAAGAGCCGCCATTCCCCTGGAAGATCAGGCGTCCGCTGTCTACTCGTTCAACGTACCGTGGGTCGAATCCCCGTTTTTCTACGGCATTCTCGCGCAGAAGAATCCCCCCGCTCCGCTCGCGAAGCTCGCAACGGAGTACCACGAGCACGGCTACTGCATTCTCGAGGATCTCCTCTCCCCGGACCTCTGTGACCAGACCATCGAGGAGACGCGCGGGCTCTACAACCCCCACCTCCCCGACGGACCCCGGAGTTACTACCGCGCCCAGGACGCCTGGCACGAGTCAGCGTCGGTCAAGAAGGTCGCGACCCTTCCTCGCGTGCTCGAGCTCCTCGAGTTCTTCTATGACCGGAAGCCCGTGCCGTTCCAGACCCTGAACTTCCGGCACGGAACGCAACAGGCGGGTCACTCCGATTCGATCCACTTCAGCAGCCTGCCCGCGCGGTACATGTGTGGCGCCTGGGTGGCGTTGGAAGACGTGACCGTGGAGAACGGTCCGCTCTTCTATTACCCCGGCTCCCACAAGCTGCCCGAGCTGGACCTCTACCAACTCGGGATGACGCTCGAGACGGCGAATTACTCGGAGTACGAGCGCGCCCTCGCCGCCCTCGTCAAGCACCTGAAGCTGGAGCCGAAGCAGCTCACCATCAAGAAGGGAAGCGGTCTGATCTGGGCCTCCAACCTGATTCACGGGGGCTCCCACATCTCCAAGGCGGGCGCCACACGCTGGTCCCAGGTCTCGCACTACTACTTCCGCGACTGCATCTATTACACGCCGTTCTTCTCCAACCGCTCCTTCGGCGAGTACCTCCATCGGCCAGAGGTGGTGGACATCGGGACCGGTGAGCGGGTGAAGCAGACCTTCGATGGCACGCCCTTCGAGGTCCAGCCGGCAGAGGGGGGGCGGGTCCGTTTCGTGACCCAGCGTGCTGCGGGTGCCGCCAGTGCGCCCGCGGCAACCCCCGGTCAGGACGAGCTGAACGCGCTCCGTCAGGAGATTCAGTCCATCAAGGGCTCGCGCAGCTACCGGGTGGGCCGGGCGTTGGGAACCCCCGTGCGGGTGGCGCGGCAGGTGCTGTCGCAGATTCGCCGCTGAGACGTTTTCCCCGTAGGGGAGGACATTCTGCGCAGGTGTAGGCGTGGCCTTTCGGAATTGACGCGACGCAACTTTCAGCTCCCGCGGGCGATAACCTCCTCACTGTCTCATTTCCTGAGGTTCTCGAAATGCGTGTTTCCTCCGCCGCACGCAGCAATCTCTACGCTGCCAGCGCACCTTCGCAACCCACCCTGAAGCTCGGCTCGTCCGGCGCTTCGGTGAAGAACCTGCAGCAGGCACTGGCCAACGCGGGCTTTTCGCCGGGCGCGGCCGACGGCCAGTTTGGTCCGAAGACGGCCGCGGCGGTGAAGGCCTTCCAGAACGCGAGGGGCCTCGTCGCCGACGGCGTCGTCGGGCCGAAGACCTGGGCCAAGCTGACTGCGGCCCCCTCGGGCGGCGCGACCCCCACGCTCAAACAGGGGGCGACGGGCGCCTCCGTCACCAACCTGCAGAATCGCCTCGCCCAGCATGGCTTCAACCCGGGCGCGGCCGACGGCCAGTTCGGTCCGAAGACCACCGCGGCGGTGAAGGCCTTCCAGAGCGCGAAGGGCCTCGTCGCCGACGGCGTCGTCGGACCGAAGACGTGGGCCAAGCTGAACGCCGCGGCAGCCCCTTCGGCGCCGGGCGGTAGCGGCCCCACGCTCAAGCAGGGCTACAGTGGCGCTCCGGTGACCGCGCTTCAGAACCGGCTCAACCAGCTCGGCTTCAATGCCGGTGCGGCGGATGGCCAGTTCGGCCCGAAGACCACCGCGGCGGTGAAGGCCTTCCAGAGCTCAAAGGGCCTCGTCGCCGACGGCGTCGTCGGGCCGAAGACCTGGAGCCAGCTCGGCATCACGGTGGGCGGTACGCCCACCGTCCCCTCCAACCCCGGTGGCGCGCACGGCAATTCCGCGCTCGCCAACAACGCCCGCAACGTGGCGTTGAGCATGGGTGGCTACTCGAGCCAGGGCCTTTGCGCCACGGGCGTGAGCCGCGCCATTCAGAACACCTACGGCATCAAGGTGTGGGGCAACGGCAACCAGATCGACGACAACCTGCCCAGGAACAAGTTCAAGCAGGTGAACCTGTCGCTCGCCGAAGCGCTGAAGATCCCCGGCCTTGTGCTCACCTGGGAGAAGACCTCCACCCGCCTCGGCAGCATCTACGGCCATACCGCTATCACCTCGGGTGACGGCCGCAGTTCCTACAGCGACTTCGTGGAGAGCAACACCCTGGGCGCGAGCGGCCGCAGCGGCTTCAAGGTCTTCATGCCGATCTAAGGGTTTTGCCTCCGCCTTGGCTTAGCCGGACGCAGGAGGGACGGCGGTGGCTCCACGGGAAGAGGGTCTGCACCGAGGGCCAGATAGATCTCGAACCACGCCAGATATGAACGCCAGGCAGGAGAACGCTGGCCGATGAGGGAGCGATGCGCCTGGCCCAGGCGCTTGGGCACGTCGAAAGGAAGCGGCGTGCTCCCCTCTGCGTGCAGCTGCGCCGCGAACCAGAGCACCCCCAGCTGACCGGCATCGACCGGCGCGTGGGTGCGTTCGACCAGGGTGTCGGCATGGGCGAGCGCCTCGCCCAACCAGCGGGCCGCCTGCGCCATGTCCCGGCGATCCACGGCATTCTCGGCCAGCCGCAGCTCCGCCAACGTCGCCGCGCTGACGTCCTGATCGCGATCCAGCTCGTCGAACTGCTCCAGGAACAGTGCACGCCGCTGCTCGAGCGCGCGGGCAGCAACGTCCAAGTGCCCGAGCCGGGTCTCCGCGTTGGCGCGCAGTCCCGCGGCGATGATGCGATAGGATCGCATGACGTGCTCGGGTGTGGCGCGTCGCCAGCCCAACGTGGCCTGCACCGCAGGATCCGCCAGGTCTCGATCAACGATGGCCAGATCCTCCAAGGCCCGCTGGGGCTGCCCCGCCCCTAGCGCCGCGGCGCCACGGGCCAGCCGCACCACCAACCGGTTGCGAAGCCCCTCCTTGCCGCGAGCCTCCGCCTCCAGGAGGGGCAGCTCACGATCATAGAGCGCCAACGCACGCTCGAAGCGTCCCGCGGCGAGGTTGTAGAGCGCCGCGCGATCCAGTGCCAGGAGGGCGAATCCGGCCAGCTCCGGCGTGGCATCCAGCCGGGCCAGGGATTGATCCGCCGCCTTCGCTGCCTCCTCCTCGCGGCCGGTGTGCAAGAGCGCCCGGGCCCGGGCCAGGGACACCGCCAGCCCCGCTGCGTTGTCCACAGCGGGGAATTTGTCCCGTTGCTCCAGGTACTCCAGAGCGATGTGGAAGTTGCCCACCTGGGTGTTCAGCAGCCCCAACGCGCCGAGGATCATCGCCCGGTAGCGGACGTTGTTGCGCACCAGATCCAGGGCGATCAAGTAATGCCGGTTGGCCCGCTCCGCAGCGGCCGGATCCTGACGGCGGAGGAAGTCCTCGTGATGGATGGCGCCAGAGAGGGCCTGCACCGCGCGCTGGCCCTTGAGCTCCTTCCACGACATACGCAGTTCCTTCACGGCCGCCGACACCGTCTGAGCGTGGGTCTCGTCATCCAGCTCAGGCAGCTGGCACGCCATGAGATAGGCTTTCACGAAGTGCGCGAGCGGCCCGGCCATCTTGGCGGCGGTGGTGGTGACCTCCTTCTCCACTACCTCGGGGGGCGTGCCAGCGCGCAGACGCAGGTTGATGGACTCGACAGCACTCTCCAGCGAGCCCGTCCGTTGTGTCACGAGATCAAAGTCGGCACGGGCGTTGTCCAGGCGCTGTCTTCCCAACCGGCGGTAGGCGCGGCCCGTCAACGCACGGCGGAACAACCGCTCGGCCCGGCGGCGTTCCTCGGTACCGGCCGGAGTGTCATCGACGTAGACCGTCGCCAGCGCCTCCATCACTCCGTCTGCCCCGAGACTCGCCGCGCGCTCGACGGCGTCTTGCACCAGCGCACGGCGGCGAAGGGGGTCCTGCTGCTGCTGGTAGAACGCAATCAAGGCATCCCGGACAGGACGGGGGGGGCGCTCGTCGTGAACCGCGTTGACACGCCGGCCCATCTCCAAGGCGAACGCATAGGCCGAGCCAGCAGGTGCCAACGCAAGGGCCTGGGCCATGGCGGCATCTGCCTGATCATAGGGACGTCCCCGGTACAGGGCGCGGACGGCGGCACGCGCGAAGTCGAGCTGATCGTCCTCATGGAAGACCTTGTTCAGGGAGAGCCGGCGGCCAGCTTCCACCAGGGCGTCCCGGTCATCGAGCTTGCGGTAGAGCGAGTCCGCCCGTTCGAACCAGGCCTCTAGCACCGCGCGCGGTGTGGTGTCGGTCAGCTGCGCCGCCTCCAATTCCTGGCGCGCCCGCGTAAAGTCGCCAGCGTCCTCCGCCAGCTCGCTGCGCACCACGTGTTGAAAGACGGTGGAGGGTGGGCTCGGAGCGGCGGCAGGCTCCAACGCCGCCATTCGCTGCTGCCCGGCCTCACTCAGCTCGTCCACCATCCGGCCGCGCTCACGCTCCTTCATGGCGCGCCGGTGGTCGATGAGGATCTGCAGCGGCTCCGCCAGTCCCGCGGTGGCGGGATCGTTCACCGAGCGCATGCCGCGGGCGTAGAACCCAGCCGCATCGAAGTCCTCGAAGGCCAGGTGCAGATAGCTCAGGCGCATCATCAGCAGCCTGCGGGGTTTGGGCCGAGCCTCGAGCAGCAGGCGCTGGCGATAGAGCAGGAGCTGATCAGCGCGCCGGCCGACCATTCTCAACTCTTCGTTGAGACGAGGAACGTCCCAGTGGATGGGAACCTGGCCATCGAGCGGCAGTTGGTACACATCCAGCGTTCGATCGCGCGAGCAGGTGGCGATGAGTGACTCGGCCGCAGGGGCTGGATACTCGCAGTTCCAGGCCACGCTGGTGAGCTGGTCCGGACTAGAGGCGGCAGCCAGTTCGGGCGCATCCTCGCGCTCTGTGGCGAAAGGCACCCGGAACAGCACCCCGCTGTCGCTGGCGTCGATCACCTCGTCCCCATTGGAATCGGTGAAGAACTGCACCACGTACAGGGAGCGCCCATCACGGGCGAACACCGGCTGCCCCGTCTGTCCTGGAAGATCGAGCGTCAGCGGGATGGGCGCAGCGCCCGGGCGATCCAGACGCAGTGCCTCCAAGTGGCGCGCAGCGCGCGCGGCGAATCCGGGGCCTACCTGCGGCACGGCGCGCTCGATCGGGACATACACCAGCCAGCGCCCATCGGGAGAGAGGGTGGGACTGGTCAGGTTGCGCTCCAGCAGGGGCTTCGCGCTCAGCGTGTGCGCCACATCAACCCGCGACAGGTGCAGACCTCCCTGGATGGCCGCCCGGCTCACCAGCGCGATGTGCGAGGCATCGATCCATTCCGCCTGCACCGCGCTGCTCTCCTCCCCGAGGCAGCGGCGATCGTCCGCGGCGGGCAGATTCCGCACACACAATTGGCCGCCTGCCTGATCCCGGAACGAGATGTAGAGCAGATGCTTGCCGTCGGGGCTGACCCGCGGCCAGGTCACGTCGGCGCCTTCATCGAAGAGACGGCGCTCGCGCCCTCCTTCCAGCTCCTGCGCATAGATCTCGGTCGCGATGTTGCGGTTGGACACGAAGATCAGCCGCTTCCCATCGGGCTCCAGCTGCCCCAGGAAGTGATCTCCCATGCCCACGGTGAGCCGCGTGGGCGTGCGCAAGCCCCCGTCATTCTCATCGTCCTGCGCCCAGGCGGCGCACGCGAAGAGAACGGCCAGGGCCAGGAAGAGCCCGCCACGATGCGTCAGCACTTCTTCTCTCCCCAGGTGCCATCATCGGACTCGACCCAACCACCGCAGACCACACCCTCCGCATGGACCAGCCGCCAACGCTGCCGCAGGGACTCTTCCGGCACACCGGGGCGGACCGTCTGCATCCAATGCCAGAGCTGCAACCGAGCCCGGTTCACGCGCTCCACCAGGGCGACGTCATCCGCCGACAGGCGTCCGGCCTGACAACTGCGCCGGGTGTCCACGAGCAGTCCGTCCCGCCCCTCGCCCACGCAGTGGCGCCGCAGTAGCTCGTCGACGCGGTCTGCCTGCGTCTTGCCCATGTTCTCGACCAACGGCGAGGGTTGGAGCCCCAGTTCCTCCAATTGGTTGGGCGTGAGCGGCACCGGCGCCGGGCTCATCCCCGAGCGAGCCAGCCGCCGCTCCACGTCCTGGAACGACCCCGAGGCCTGTTCTTCGAGCGCTGTCGCGCGATCCACCATGACGATCTCCGGAGCGCGGATGCACCCGGGAGCGGCGAGGGCGGCAAGCAGCAGCAACCCGCGGTGTTTCATGGTGTGGCCTCCGCAAGCGGCAAGGAGTTGATGACGCGGTCGATGATGGGGCCGATGGGGATGCCCCGGATCTCATCGATGCGGAGCAGACTGGCCGGACCGCCCATGGTGATGGCCAGACGGCCAAAGCCGTGGTTGAAGCTCACCCGCACGTGCTTCGGGTAGCCCAACCCCAACGCGTAGCGGACACGGTTTGTGGCGGGATCGGCATGGTGCGGGTCCTCGAGATCGAGCAGATCGAGCAGGTGGCGGTTGCCAATGCGCAGGATCTCCGCGCGCCCGTTGATGCTGCGATCCTTGCCGGAGATGACCACGGCGGCATTTCCGTCGAAGGGCTCTCCCCGGGACGACCTCACGCCGGTCGCCCGCACGTGAGCCTCCAGAAGGGAGTGCTTCCCCTGCCAGTCCAGCACGCACTGTCCGGTGACACGCCCACCGCGGACGCCCATCTCCAGCTGGCTCATGGACACCACGTTCTGGTTGATGGACAGGTTTCCAGCCAGGGGCGCGATGGAGACGAGCGGCGTGGTGATGCTGCTCGCGGACATGAAGCCGCTGCGCGTGAGCAAGGGATGCTGATCGGCGAACCGAAGCATCGAGTACGGATTCGTATCGATGTCGCTCAACAGCCGTACCCCACTCCCGGTCAACTCCACGTTCCCATTCACCGGCACGTTGCCATCGAGCGCTTCGATGGCGATCCCCGACTCGGGCAGCCGCACATTCACGTTCTGGAGGAGAAGGTTGGAGAGGGTCCGGAAGACCACCAGATCGGGTGAAGCCACCCGGAACTCGACCGTGGCCTTGCCGCTGCTCTCAAGGAGACCGGGCTGCGCGAGCTTGGACAGGTCCTGCTCCAGCGCCCCCTGTACCGCCAGACGGCGCCGGTTGTCGCTGAGATCGAGCCTGCCTCTGGCCTTCAACGAGGTCTGGGTCCCCGAATGGGCCAGGTAAAGGTCGGGCACGTGAATGACGCCATGGGGCTTCCAGCGGACGGAGAACGACCCCTCCAGGTCCTGAACCGGATACGGCAGCGCGGGCCTCTGCTCGAGGGAGCGGACCTTCAACAGTTGCTTCAGTTCGATCTCGCCCGCTTCCCACTGGCCGGTGAACGTGGCGGAGGTGTCGCTCGTCAGGTCAGCGAAGATCAGCCGACGATCGCTCAGGCCCAGGGAGAGTCTCTCCACCGTCAGTTGGCTGTGGACACTTCGCTGTAGCCCATCGGCGTCCGACTTGACCTGCCAGCGCAGCGCGGGAAGGCCGATCGACAAGCCCTCCTGCCTCCAGCGGATGCCGCGTGCGTCCACCACCGCCTTTCCCTCGAAGCGGGCCGTGCGCCGAGGGTCAGGAGCCAGACTCAGGGTTCCATCCGCGGAGATGTCCGTGATCGCGCCGAGCAGCGTGCCCTGCAGCTCGATGTTCAGTGCAAGCCGCGAGGAATCCAACTCTGCGGGAAGCGGAGCCTTGGCCAGGAGCGGTGACAAGGCACCAAGGGGTGGAAGCTCTCCCTTCACATCCAAGCGAAGCGCGCGGGCCTTCCGGTCGAACGCCACCGCGGCATCAAGTGGCATCTTCAGCCCTGCATGGCTTTTGAGCCCCAGCCGCAGCGATGGCTTGCGGCGATCGAGGTCCAGCGTCAGGGTCTGGTGCTGAGAATCCGCCTCGGTCTCACCGATGCGCAGTCCTTCGATCCGCAGGTCCAGCTCACCCTTGTGCCGCCAAGCATCTCCTTGCGAGTTCATCACGACGGCGATGTTGCTGGCCGACACGTCGTCCCATCCCGGCCGCTGCAGGCGCAGCTCCGTCCGGTGCTCCAGCCGGGGCGAGGGAGAAAAGACCCCCGCCCATCTGCCCGTGGATGCCAAGTTCACGGCCAGGTGATTCCAAGGGACCCGTGCAGCGACAGACTTGGGAATGAAGGGCCGGGCAGCCACGAGGTCCGGGGTCTGGAGGGACAGCGTGTACGCCACATCGTCGGCCCCTTTCGTGGCATCCAGCGACACGTGCAGCGTGCCCACGTCGAACTCCAGACGGGCGCGGGCCCGGCTCAGCCGTGGATCATCCATCCGAGGGAAGGCCTCCGACACGTCGAGCTTCACGTGCACGGGGCCCTTCAGCACCTCGCGTCCATCCGCCATGACCACCCGGAGCGCCCCGATGGGCACGTCCGCTTTCAGTGCGAAGGGCGGCTCGCCCGCCAGGGGCGCTTGGAGCTGGAAGCCCAGACGTTCAGCCGTCACGCGGATCCCTGCGGAACGGACGTCCAATGCGTCCACCCTTCCGGACAGAACGGCATCCCCAGCGACCTGGATGGGCGATGAGGGGTCTGGCCTCAGCTGCTGCCCCTCCCATTGACCGGAGGCCTTCGGAACGAGAAGCGTGGTGGGCCCTCCGACCTCAAGCCCCTGAAGCGCGAATGCGAGCTGAGTGGACACCCCCTGCTGGGGATCAGGGGTTGCCACCCAGGAGATGCGTCCACTTTCGAGTCTCACCCGGGAATCGTTTCGAGCAAGCTGGAGCGCCGCGACTTCGACGTCCAGCCCGAGTCTGCCCTGGGCTCCCAGCTGCGGGATGGCGCCGAGGGTGAGCTCCTGAGCTTCCAAGTGCACCTTGCCGCGCTCGAGCGAGAACAACCGCCACTCGGTGGGGACCCATTGCAACAGCCGTCCAAGATCCACATCCACCAAGGCCCGCGTCACGACGGGAGGAGCCTCCACCGCATCCGGAAGCACCAGGCGGGCCTGCACCTCGGCGCTGTCGGTCAGCTGCGTGCGGTCCAGCTCAATGGCGATGTGCCGCTTCTCGCCATCGAACTTCGCCGAGGCCGTGCCGTGCAGCAGCGAGCGGACCGTGAACTGCGGATCGAACGTCTGCCGCGCGACGTCGAGATCTACCTGCACGCGGGCGGCCGACGCTCCGGCCTCCGCCGAGAAGCGCAGCTCCAACGAGGCATGGGCCGGCGGAAGGGCTGAACCTTCACGGCTCAACTCCACGGGAAGCGGCGCACCGGGCTGGCCCGTGGTGGCAAGGATCTTCCATCCATCGTCCTGATGCTTCGCTTCGACCGTGACGGCGAGCCCATCCAAGGACCAGCGCTCAAGCACTTCACCGCTCCGGACGCGGGCGTAGTGCAACGACACGCCCGAGATCTCGGCCTTGCCGAAGGGCGGCGCGGAGGCCAGGAGTGCAGCCAGCTGCCGAGAGGCTCCGAGTGGCGGCTCGACGGGTGGCGGCACCGGGGCTTTTGGCCCCATCAACCCAGAGAGAGACGTAAGCCCTGCCTCGTCGGCCACCAGGGCCAGGGTGACGTCTCGCGCCGCCACCCACTCCACCCGCGGTGACTTGCTCAGCAGGGCACCAAGCGACCACTGGACCTCCAGGTTGCCGACGCGCAGCAAGTCGGGCGCGACGCCCTGAAATGGCGGAGGAGTCCGCACCACCAGCCCTTCCAGGCGCAGGCCCGAGAGCACGGCGATCCGGGCTGTCTGGTAGTCCAGTTGCAGCCCGGTGGCGGCTTCTATCTGGGAGACGATGCGCGGTTTCAACCAGCGGTGCTCGAGGTGGTGTAGCGCGACCACCGCTGCGGCCAGCACCAGCACCAGGGCCGCGACGAGACCCAAGAGCACGCCTGCGATGATTCGAGCCAACTGCCGGCGAGGACGTCCAGCTCCGGAGGATTCCATGATGTCGGGTTGCGAGCGGCCGGCCTCCCCCGTCCTACCATGCGACGGAAGCGGGTTTCAATTGCAGGGCCCCGCTGGGAGCCCCCCGGAGTTGCTGAACTTGCGGGCATTGGGCAGCAGGCTGACGGCCACTCGCTCCGTGGGTGTCCAGCTCGTTCCGAGTGTGCTTCCGCAGGCCCCTTGCGCCGTTCTCCACGCGTCACGGGGGCCTGACCTGAGGGGAGGTGTCTGTACGCTCCGTGCGAAGGAACTTCCCCCTATCGTTCAATAGAGAGGGGGCCTGATGAGTTCCAAGACGCAGGTTTCGCAATGGGGTTGGAAGGGGCTGTTGCTGGGGCTGCTCGCACAGGCCGCATGCGGTGCGGTGCCGGAGGCACTGGAGGAGGCGGCGCGGGAAGACGCACAGGAGGACTCCGTCCCCACCTTGAATGCCCCCCCGAGCCCCGAGCCCACCTGGTCCACCCCTACTTTCGCCACTGGGACCGCAGTGGCCACGGATGGGCATCAGAGCCTGGTGGTTTGGCGGGATGTGCTCCGGCCGAGCGAGATGTTCGCCGCGCGCGTGTCGAAAAATGGCCGACTGCTCGACCCCGAATCCATCCCGCTCAATCCGGAGTCCGCCTTCGAACCAGGCGCGCCCGCGGTCGCCTTCGACGGCGAGCAATTCATCGTCACTTGGCACGGACCGTCTACGCTGATCGTGGCTCGCGTGAATCGCGATGGCACGCTGGAGGGCCCCCCCATCGCCTTGGTGGAAACACCCGGCAGCGGCTCGTCCAGGTCTGGCATCGCCTGCACCTGGCGTAAGTGCTTGGTGGCCTGGGCAGAGTACCTGGTGCCCCAGGGCGTCCGGGGCATCATGGTGGAGTTCGAGGGCACGGACATCCGCAGCCGGGAAATCCTCATCGCGTCTCCCACCCCGGCCAACACCTCGTTCGGCGTCCCGGTGGCTTTCTCCAACAACCGCTTCCTCGTCGCCTGGAGCAGTGATGCCCTGAGTCTCCCGAAGGTCTTCGCTGCCCGCGTGACGTACGATGGGACCGTGCTCGACCCGGGTGGCTTCCTCCTCTCGGACACACCAGGAGCGCAGACCTTCCTGGACGCTGTCGGGACAAGACAGGGCTTCCTCGTCGCCTGGAGCGACTCGCGCACAGGGACCCTGGACATCTTCGGAACGTTCGTGAGACCCGATGGCTTCGTGCCCAACCGCGAGGGCTTTCCCATTTCCACCGGCCCGGATGAAGACTTCACTCCCGCCCTCGCCTACGACGGGCACCGGGTGCTCGCCACCTGGGCCCGGCAAAGCCCGGGACAAATCACCCTCCTGGGCAATTTCGTGAGTGCTGGCGGCACGCTGGATCCTGAGGACAGCTTCCTCTTATCGGATGGCGCGTTCGCCCGCGAACTCGACCAGGATGTGGTCTCCCTGAACGGAAAGTTCTTCATGGCCCATGGCGCCGCGTCCATCGTCGACGAGCCACCCTTTCAGGTCATCCTCGGTACCCGCGTGAAGAAGGACGGTACGCGTGTCGATGATCCAGCCATTCGTATCTCGCACTCGCCATCGGTCGAGGAGACTTTGCCGGCGTCCCAGCCCTTGGCGCCGAAGGGGCGGACACAGGACTGAAGCCGCCCACGTCGCGATGCACGTGATTCACACCGTGCTTCCTTCCATGCAGGCGCCATCCCCCGCGCTCTGCCCTCGCGCGGAGGCCAGGTGAGCACTCGCCGGGGGCAATCCCAGGTGCTCCAGAATCGCTCTCACACCTCCTGCTCCCTTCACGGACGCCAACACCCGTAAGCCCCGGCTCCGCCCCTGCTTGTCGAGGATGGCGCTTGCCATCAGAACGTTTCTGGCGGCCTTTGCGGAGTCCGAAGCAGGAGGAGGTTCGGCTGCTTCGCAATGAGTTCATCTTCCCTTTTTCTGCTTCACGGCTCGTTTCACGAAGTGTTTCAGAAGGAATCGCCCCAGTCGTATTTCTCGCTTGAATTGGGTTACACCCACCAGCATCCTTGCATCTGCAGCCTTCAATCGAACAAAGTCCTCAGCAATCGGATGATTCATTCCCTCTTGAGATAAAATAATCTCTGCGAGGAGTCTCGAAGCTTCTGAAATGAGGGGACCTGCCCCACCGCGTGGCTGCACTAGTCCAAAAATATAGAGATTAGCTATTCCAGGAGCCATCATATTGGCCACTCGTTTTGGATAGCCATTTTCCCATTCGAAAAATTTCCTATCCAGAAACGGAAGGGAGGCGTGAAAACCCGTGGCCCAAACCAAGGTATCAATCTCCTTTTGAGTTCCGTCCTTGAAGTACACATTTTTATTTTCGAATTTCTCAATATCAGGCTTGGGTGAAATGCGTCCATGCCGAATGAAATACATGAGTTGAGAATTAAGGATCGGATGATAGTCGTACAGGTTATGGTCTGGCGTTGCCAGCCCGTATTTTTCATTGGATCCATTGGTCAACCTGAGCATCGTCTTTAGAAAAAGCTTCTGAGCAAACATCGGGAACCAAGGGCGATCAACCTCGGCAGTGGGTATGCCAAGCACAGTCTTAGGAAGAAAGTGATATCCACGTCGCATGGAAATCGTACTTTCAAAATTATAGGTGGCGGCTTCAACAGCGATATCGCATCCAGAGTTTCCAGATCCTACGACGAGGACTCTTTTTCCATCAAAATCACTGATATTCTTATAGTCTTTTGAGTGAAGCGATTTTCCGGTAAAGACTCCTGGGTACGCTGGTATACGTTTGTCCCAGTGATGGCCGTTAGCGACGACTACGCCCCGATAATGCCGAGTCTCACCGCTGCTGAGGCGAACATTCCAGCCCTTCATTCCTTTGGCATCAACCGGAGTGATGTCTGTGACTTCTTTACGAAACTCAATATGCTGTCGGAGATTAAAAGAGTCTGCAAATGACTTCAAATAATCCAACACCTGAGCTCTGCTGGGAAAGTCAGGGTAGTGCTCGGGCATTGGAAAGCCAGTGAACCCAGTAGAATCCCGAGAGGAAATCAGGTGGGTAGAGTCATAAACGCCATCCAGCCAGTTACCACCCACCTCAGAGTTCTTGTCTAGACAATCGAATGCAACTCCATAATCCAAGAATGCCTTGGAAACCCCCAGTCCGCAAAATCCAGCGCCAATGATGCAGTACCGATCCGAAGTGGATTGTTGAGGTGAGGGCTCAGTGGATTGCATAGAGTTTGGGTTCTTTTTTTGTGCACACATATTGAACTCCCTACAACACTTGTTGAACTCGGGTCAAATGTGAGGTGCTTCAGAAACGCGCGCACCCCTCGGGCTGCCTTCACGTACGCCAAGACTCGCCGCCTGCCTCCACACCTCACGCAGGCGAACACCTCGAAGCCGAACGTCCTCTTCAGCAACTCTGCCCAAGTCAGTCGCGGCGTGCGCTCCTTCTTCGCATCCTCATTCGCCGCTGCCTCAGGCGATGGGCTCGCCTCTTGATGAGCCCCAAGTGCTCCGTAGCGGCATAGCCGCTCCAACCCCTGCCTGCCGTTCGCATGCAAGTGCGTGCAAAGCGGAGCCGAAGAACGGGATGAATGACACGGCCCCGGCCTGCACACCCCGTAGGCCCTGCCGCCGTGCCCTCCGTCGCTGCAGGGCTTGCCCCCGCGCGCAGGAAGAGGGTGAGAACGTCCGAGAGGAGCCCCACGTCCTTGAGCAGCACCCACCGCACCCGATGCGCAAAGGACAGCGTCCACTGCCGGTAGGGCACATGCGGCAGCACCTGCTCCACCCGGTGCACTGCCGTCACATGCGCTCGCTTCGCGTTGCAGGAGGGACACACCCCTCGTCCCTTGCACCAGAAGGCGACGAGAAACGCGTCCTTGCCACTCTCGCAGCGCACCCGCGCCAAGCCGTGCGCCAGCACTCCACACTCCAGGTACCGGCGAGACGGGACGGAGCGGAGGAACAACCCACTGTGAGATCAAGGCGTTAGCCAGTAACAACGCGACCTGCTTGGGGTTTTGCTTCCGCCTTGCCGTGGGTTCGATTCCCGCCGCCTCCATCCCGAGAAGCTTGGCAACCCGGTGAGGTTGCTGGGCTTGACGAACTTCAGCGCCCGGGCGGCCCGATTCGCACCCTTGACAACCCATAAGCACCAACTTACGCGCTGTGCATGCAGAGCGAGGCCGTGGCCGAAAACAAGATCACGCGTGGCGAAGCAGCGGTGAAGGACCTCACGGCGCGCTTCGACATCTCGCAGCCGACGGTCTCGCAGCACCTCGCCACCTTGAAAGACGCCGGCCTCGTGACCGGACGGCGCGAGGGGCGCTGTGTCTATTACAACTGGATCTCGCACTACCGTTCCTTCTAGACGGAGCACGCCGGCCGCCTCGAACAACTGCTGGAGAAAATGGACCCATGACGCCCACCGACAAGACCGCACCCTCCAAACAGTTCCTCGCGGACAGCCACGGCCTGATCCGCGTCCAGGGCGCCCGTGAGAACAACCTGAAGGACGTCAGCGTCGAGATCCCCAAGCGGCGTTTGACGGTGTTTACCGGCGTCTCGGGCTCGGGCAAGTCGTCGCTGGTGTTCGGCATCATCGCCGCGGAATCACAGCGGCTGATCAACGAGACCTACAGCGCGTTCGTGCAGGGTTTCATGCCGGCGCTGGCCCGGCCCGAGGTCGACGTCCTGGAAGGGCTGACGACCGCGATCATCATCGACCAGGAGCGAATGGGCGCCAACTCCCGCTCGACGGTCGGCACGGTGACCGATGCCAACGCGATGCTGCGCGTGCTGTTCAGCCGTCTCGGCAAACCGCACATCGGCTCGTCCAACGCCTTCTCGTTCAACGTCCCGTCGGTCCGCGGCGTCGGGCAGATCGCGGTCGAGAAGGGAGAGGGCAAGACCGAGAAGCGCGTCTTCACCGTCAACGGTGGCATGTGCCCGCGCTGCGAGGGCATGGGCTCGGTCAACGACATCGATCTGTCCCAGCTGTACGACGACAGCAAATCCCTCAATGAGGGGGCGCTCACGGTCCCCGGCTACACGGCTGACGGCTGGTACGTGCGCACCTTCGCGGGCTCGGGCTTCCTGGACCCGGACAAGCCGATCCGCGACTACACCAAGAAAGAGCGCCACGACTTCCTCTACAAAGAGCCCACCAAGGTGAAGGTTCAGAACGTGAACGTCACCTACGAGGGCCTGGTTCCGCGGATCCAGAAGTCGTTCCTGTCCAAGGACGTCGACGCGATGCAGCCGCACATCCGGGCGTTCGTGGAGCGCGCGGTCACCTTCACCACCTGTCCCGAGTGCAACGGTACCCGCCTCAACGAGGCCGCCCGCTCCTCCAAGATCAAGGGGATCAACATCGCCGAGGCCTGCGCGATGCAGATCAACGACCTGGCCGAGTGGGTGCGCGGTCTGGACAAGCCGTCCGTCGCGCCGCTGCTCACGGCGCTGCGCGAGACGCTCGACTCGTTCGTAGAGCTCGGGCTGGGCTACCTCAGCCTCGACCGGCCGTCCGGCACGCTGTCGGGCGGTGAGGCGCAGCGCACCAAGATGATCCGCCACCTCGGCTCGTCGCTCACCGACGTGACCTACGTCTTCGACGAGCCGACGGCCGGGCTGCACCCCCACGACATCCAGCGGATGAACAGCCTGCTGTTGCGGCTGCGCGACAAGGGCAACACCGTGCTCGTGGTCGAGCACAAGCCGGAGACGATCGCGATCGCCGACCACGCCGTCGATCTCGGCCCCGGTGCCGGCACCGCTGGCGGTAGGGTGGTCTTCGAGGGCACCGTGGAGGCGCTGCGGGCCAGCGGCACGCTCACCGGGCGTCACCTGAGCGACCGGGCCTCCCTGAAACCGTCCGTGCGGACGCCGTCGGGGGTGATGGAGGTGCGCGGTGCCCGCACCCACAACCTGAAGGGCGTCGACGTCGACATCCCGCTCGGCGTGCTGGTGGTGGTGACCGGCGTGGCGGGCTCGGGCAAGAGCTCCCTCATCCACGGCTCCGTGTGTGGCCGGAAGGGGGTGGTCTCGGTCGACCAGACGCCGATCCGGGGCTCGCGGCGGAGCAACCCGGCGACATACACCGACCTGCTGGAGCCGATCCGCAAGGCGTTCGCGAAGGCCAACGGCGTGAAGCCCGCCCTGTTCAGCGCCAACTCAGAGGGGGCCTGTCCGGTCTGCAACGGCGCCGGGGTCATCTACACCGACCTGGCCATGATGGCCGGCGTCACCTCTGTGTGCGAAGAGTGCGAGGGCCGGCGGTTCCAGGCGTCGGTGCTGGACTACCGGCTCGGCGGGCTCAACATCGCCGAGGTGCTCGACCTGCCAGTGGATGAGGCGGTCCGCTTCTTCGACACCGGCAAGGCGCGCACGCCGTCCGCGCACGCGATCCTCCAGCGCATGGCTGACGTGGGGCTCGGCTACCTGCGGCTCGGCCAACCGCTCACCACGCTGTCAGGGGGAGAGCGGCAGCGGCTCAAGCTCGCGACGCACATGGGGGCCGAGGGCGGTGTCTACGTGCTCGACGAGCCGACCACCGGGTTGCACCTGGCCGACCTCAAGCAGTTGCTCGGGCTACTGGACCGGCTGGTCGACTCTGGAAAGTCGGTCATCGTGATCGAGCACAACCAAGCGGTGATGGCGCACGCCGACTGGATCATCGACCTCGGGCCGGGCGCGGGCCACGACGGCGGGAGGATCGTGTTCCAAGGCCCCCCGGCCGGCCTGGTGGCGGCGAGGTCGACGCTGACCGGCGAGCACCTGGCGGCATTCACTGGCGGCCAGAAGAAGTCCCACTGAAAGGGAGGGCGGCGATAACGCCTTGAAGCGCACGCCGCCCTCCGAGGGCCTGAGGCCCTGTTACTTCCGAGTGATGCGGAACGACGAGATGATGTCGTTGAAGTTGTAATTCGCCAGGTTCGGCACATCACAGCCACACGCGATGGCACTTCCGGCGAAGTTGATGTCGTTGAACACCGTCCACTCGTAGCCGGGGGTCACCTTGATCGAGGAGATGCGGTCATTGAACTGCGTCCCGACCCACGAGCTGTCGCTGGTGGCGCAGAAGCTCTCGCCCCGGTAGTCGGCGTCCGTGTAGAAGCAGACGCCGGTGTTCGAGCCACCACCGCCGTAGATGGCGCGAATGGCATCGAGGTCGCCCTGGGTGAAGGTGTTGAGGCGGTCGTTGCCAACCCGCTCCGGGGGGAAGCCGTTCTTGGGAACGTAATCCCAACGGCCATTCACGTAGTAGTTGCGGTAGTGCATCATCGACTCGAAGTCGTACGCCCCGATGGGCGTGCCCGCAGAGCCCCAGTCAATGGCGTTCTGGCTGCCACCCGCGTTGACGGTGACCCAGTTGTCGCGGTCTTGACGTACCTGCTCGTGCGCCAGGCCGACCGCGTGGCCGAGCTCGTGCCGGGCCGGGTTCACCCCACAGCCGTTGCCGATCGACAGGTCCTGCCGTCCGCCGATCTTGCCCACGTAGCTCCAACAGCCGTCGCTGGTGACGATCCGCACGTAGTCCGCCTGGTTGGTCCGGGGCACCCAGCGGATGGACGTCTTGGCGTCATAGTCCGCCTTGGCGCCCGCGAAGGCCGAGCGCGTCTCCGCCGACGCGGCGGGGTCAATTTCGTACGGGATGACACCGTTGGGCCACTTCTGCCCGGTGGCGTTGATGATGCCAGAGCCCATGGCTCCGACTTCCGTGTCACCGTCCAGCCGCAGCATGATCTGCTTGTCCGCGCTGATCACCTTCGTGCCAGAGACTTCACCGATCACCTGGTCGCCGACGAAGGCGTAGTTGCCCTTGAGCACCGCCGTGACGGGATCCTTGATACCGGCCAGCCGCACCTGGAAGGTCCGGCCTTTCGGGTACTGGGAGCTGTACACGGCGTCGCTTTCCACCGCGCGATCGTGCTCGCTGCTCACCGCGTCCAACTCCTGCTCTCCACACGCAGTGCTCAGCAACCCCAAGGCCAGAAAAGCAGCGTGACGCATTCCACGGTTGAACATGTCGCCTCCTTCAAGTTGTGCAACGCAGCCTGAGGTGCGGACCGCGCACCTCCTCGAAACCCGCAGCCACGATGAGCCATCAAATCATCGAAAACAAGCAAAAGTAGTCATAACTGCTTATGCCGCCATCGCAGACTTAACTGCTTTTGTGAAAAATTCCGCGTCGAAACGTTTGTGGGGTTGGAAAAGGACCGATGATTTCCGGAGGCCTGTGGCGTCAAAGAGGCACTGCACTTCTTTTTCGGAGGTCCCATGCACCTGCCACACCGGAATTTCTCGCTTCTCGTCCTCTGCCTCGTCGCCCTGGGAACGCAGGCCTTCGCTCAACCCAAGCAGAAGGCGCCCGGCAGCTACGCGAAGATCAACGGGCTCGAGCTCTACTATGAGGTTCATGGCAAGGGCCGGCCCCTGGTGCTCCTCCACGGAGGGCTCGGGTCGACGTCCATGTTCGGCGACAACCTCAAGGCCCTTGCGAAGCACTACAAGGTCATCGCGGTGGATCTTCAGGGGCACGGGCGGACGGCCGACATCGACCGGCCGCTCAGCGTCGAGCTGATGGCCGACGACGTGGCGGCCCTCATCCAGCACCTCAAGCTGGGACGGGCGGACGTGTTCGGCTACTCACTTGGCGGTGGCGTCGCGCTGCTGGTGGGCCTGCGTCATCCGGAGCTCGTGAACAAGCTCGTCATCGTCTCCACGGCGTTCCGCCGCAATGCCTACTACCCAGAGATCCTCGCCCAGCAGGGGCAGGTCAACGAAGGGGCCGCCGAGATGATGAAGCAGACGCCCATGTACCAGGGCTACGTGGCCATCGCTCCCCGCCCCCAGGACTTCCCCAAGCTCCTGACGAAGATCGGCGAGGCGATGAAGCAGGACTTCGATTTCTCGAAGCAGATCGCCTCGCTCCAGGCGCCCACGCTGGTCATGGCGGCCGACGCGGACCTGTTCCCCCCCTCGCACGCCGTGGAGTTCTTCGGACTGCTCGGCGGTGGCAAGCGGGACGGGGGCTGGGATGGCGCGGGGCGGCCGAAGTCGCGGCTCGCCATTCTGCCGGGGCTGACGCACTACAACATCTTCGCCTCGCCGCTCATGGTGTCCGTCGCGCTGCCGTTCCTGCAGGAAGGCACCTGAGGCCTCACACCGGCACGGCGCTTGACTGAACGCACTTTCAGGCCCACCGTGAAGGCATGAAGCCACGTCCGGTCTCCAACCCACCCAACCCCTGGGCCAGCACCGAGGTGGAGTACCTCGAGGAGATTCCACCCTCCCGGCTGGAGGTGCTGGAGGACCACAGCCGCGAGGTGATGGCTCGCAACAACAGCCCGGACGTCTGCTTCACCTGGAGCGTGAATCCTTACCGGGGGTGCATGCACGCCTGCGCTTACTGCTACGCCCGCCCCACGCACGAGTACCTGAGCCTGGGGGCGGGCACGGACTTCGAGACGCGCATCGTCGTGAAGCCCCACGCCGCGGAGCTGCTCCGGGAAGCCTTCGAGCGCCCCCGCTGGCAAGGCGAGACGGTGGCCTTCAGCGGTGTCACCGACTGCTACCAGCCCCTGGAGTCCTCGCTGCGCCTGACCCGCGCGTGTCTGGAGGTCTGCGCCGAGTACCGGAACCCCGTGGCCATCATCACCAAGGCGCCCCTCATCGAGCGGGATCTGGACGTGCTCCAGACCCTGGCACACGAGGCCCAGCTGTGGGTGAGCATCAGCCTGCCCTTCCACAATCCGGAGCTGGCGCGGGCCATGGAGCCCTACGTGGCCACGCCGAAGCGGCGCCTGCTCACCATCGAGCGGCTGGCGGCGGCAGGCATCTCGGTGGCGGTGTCCGTGGCCCCCATCATCCCGGGCCTCAACGATGAGGACATCGCCAAGGTGCTCGCCTCGGCCCGGGAGGCCGGGGCCACGCGCGCCCACTACACCCTGCTGCGGCTGCCCGGCCCCGTGAAGGACGTCTTCGAGGAGCGGCTGCGGGCCAAGTTGCCCCTGCGCGCCGAGCGGGTCCTGCACCGCATCCGGGAGACGCGCGGCGGAGAGCTGTCCGACGCGCGCTTCCAGCACCGCATGCGTGGAGAGGGGCTCTACGCGGAGACCATCTCCCAGCTCTTCCACACCGCCGCGCGCAAAGTCGGCATGCGCATGTCCTCCGTGACAGAGGATGCGCCCACCCCGTTCCGGCGGCCCGCGCGGCCCAAGGCACAGCTCAGCCTCTTCTGAGCCGTCCCTCAGTCCTCCTTGCCGAGCATCCCGTCCTTGAGGCCCCCGTCCACGGGGCTCTTGCCCAGCCACACCCCGAAGAGCGCGTCCGCGAAGTCCTTGCCCTCCACGGAGATCTCCTGGCCCGCCTTGCTCTGCACGCTCGTGCCCTTGCCCGGCACATAGGTGAGCACCAGCTCATCGCCCTTCTTCAGGTCCGGGATGGCCGCCTTGAAGGTGTCCAGCCGCTGTTGCAGCGCGGGCATCTGCGCCTTGTTGTTCTTCTGGATGCCGTCGGAGATGGCGTCGGTGATCTTCGACTTCTCCAGGTCGCGCAGCATCGTCATCCGCACGCGCTTGATCTGATCCGAGCTGAGGATCTGCGTGGCGTCCTGCGACGGCGTCTCCAGGTAGAGCCCCACCGTGTAGACCTTGAAGATGGCCTTGGTGCGCAGGCCCGCCCCGTTGAGCTTCAGCTCCTTGCCCTCCACCGCCAGGGTCGCGGGAAACTTCACCCCCGCCACCGTCTTCTCCTGGGCGAGGGCAGGCAGCGCGAGGGTCAGGCTCAGCACGAGGGCGGACAGCGTCGAGTTCATGGACTTCTCCCGGTCAGCGGATGGACCCCCTGAGCCTAACCGCGTGTCCGGACGAATTCGTCCATGAAGGACACCAGCGCCCGGACATTGTCCACTGTCACCGCATTGTAGAGCGACACGCGGATGCCCCCCGCGCTGCGGTGCCCCTTGAGCCCCACCATGCCCGCCTTCTTCGACTCGGCCACGAAGGCCTCGTCCAGCGCCTCGGTGGGCAGCCGGAACACCACGTTCATGTACGAGCGGGAGTCCTTCTCCACCGGCCCCCGGTAGAACTCCGGGTGGCGGTCGATGGCCGCGTAGAGCAGGTCCCCCTTCTGGCGGTTCCAGGCCTCCAGCTGCTTCAGCCCGCCTACGTCCTGGATCCACGACAGCACGTTGCGGCACAGGTAGATCGCGAACGTGGGCGGCGTGTTGTAGAGCGAGTTGTTCTCCGCGTAGGTGCTGTAGCGGAAGATCTTCGGAATGTTCTTGCTCCCCCGGGCCATGAACTCCTTGGCCACCACCACGATGACGATGCCCGAGGGGCCTACGTTCTTCTGCGCGCCCGCGTAGATGAGCGCGAACTGGCTCACGTCGATGGGCTTCCACAGCAGGTCCGAGCTCATGTCCGCCACCAGCGGCACGGCGCCCACGTTCGGGAACGTGTGCCACTGCGTCCCATAGATGGTGTTGTTGCTCGTCATGTGGACATACGCCGCCCGGGGGTCCACCTTCAGCTCGTCCTGCCGCGGCACGCGCGTGTAGCGCTTGTCCGCGTTCACGGTGGTGGCCGCGATGCGCGGCTTGCCGTAGTACTTCGCCTCGTCGAAGGCCTTCTCGCTCCACACCCCCGTCATCAGGAAGTCCGCGCTGGTCTCCGGCGTGAGGAAGTTCATCGGAATCTGCGCGAACTGCTGCGAGGCGCCGCCCTGCAGGAAGAGCACCTGGTGGGTGTCCGGGATGCCCAGCAGCTTCGTGAGCAGCGCGATGGCCTCCTCGTGGACGGCGTCGTACTCCTTGCCGCGGTGGCTGTGCTCCATGATGCTCATGCCCGAGCCCTGGAACTCGAGCAGCTCGTCGCGGGCTCGCTCCAGCGCCGGCAGGGGCAGCCCGGCGGGTCCAGCGTTGAAGTTGATGACGCGCATGGCGGTGTCCTCGCGGAAAGGAATGCGGCGCCGCCCATTCTCTCCGAGCCGCCCCCAAGGGCCAGCACGAAGCGTGGGCCGTGTTGAGCGGCGGGCCGGAGGGCGGCCAGCAAGCCCCGCTCAGGGACTGAGGATGAACCCCTCGCGGACGCACTCCGCCACCGCCCGGTGGAGGGTGTCCACCGGCACGCCCGTGGCCGCCGCCACCGCCTCGGGCGACAGGTCCTCCAGGGCCATCTTCACCACCAGCAGCGCCCGGTCATGGGCGGGCATGAACCACGTCGTCAGCTGCTGGGGATGGCGCCACAGCAGCGCCATCTCCTCCCCCTCCTGAGGCGCGAGGGCCTGGCACTGGCCCCGCACCCAGGCGCAGAGCCGGAACGGGTGCTGCAACATCGCGAGCGTGGGGTTCACCGTGAGCCGCTCCACCGGCACCGGCAGCGGCTCCTCGGAGGCGTAGACCGTCCAGTCCGTCCACTCGAAGCGTGCCAGCGCGGGGATGAACGCCTTCAGCCCCAGGGCCTTGGCCTGGTCCGCCACGTAGGCCGGGAACCCCTCCCCCAGCTGGTTCATCTCGTAGTGCCGGGCAGGCCGTTGGACCTCAAACCCATCCAGCAAGGCGGTCCAGCACCCGGGGCCCACGCTCGCCTGGGTATATGGATAGAGCTTCGCCAGCGTCGCACGGACGTGGTGGCTCACGAACTCGCCGTAGAGCGCCACGCGGGCGGGGGCTTCGTCCCAGCCGGGGTGGGAGGCCCGCAGGCGCTCCAGCCCGGAAGGGGCCGCCAGGAAGTCCGTCATCGAGTCGAAGAAGTGCCGCAAGCCAGGCTTCATCGCACGGCCTCCTTCAGGAGTTTCCGGGCCCCGTCCGCCTCGTCCAGCACCGCCTCCAGCGAGGGGATGTCCTGGTCCCACTCGATGAGCGTGGACACGGGCCCGGTGCGCTCCAGCACGTAGCGATAGAGCGACCACACGTCGTCACACACGGGGCCGCCATGGGTGTCGATGAGCACGTCCGGCCGGCGCTCGTGCCCGGCCAGGTGAATCTGCACCACCCGCTCCAGCGGCAGCGCGTCCACGAACGCCCGCGGCGCGTAGCCGTGGTTCTGGGCATTCACATAGATGTTGTTCACATCCAGCAGCAGGCCACAGTCGGCCTCTTCGGCCACGCAGCGCAGGAAGGTGGCCTCGCTCAGCGTCCCTCCCGGCATGCGCGCGTAATAGCTCGGGTTCTCCAGCAGGAAGGGGCGGCCCACCCGGTCCATCACCTCGCGGACCCGGGGAACCACGTGCTCCACCGCCTCCTCGTTGAAGGGCAGCGGCAGCAGATCATGCAAGTACACCCCGCCCAGGCGCGAATAGCAGAGGTGATCCGAGAAGAAGGGCGACTCCAGCCGCCGCGTCAGCGCTGCCAGGCGGGTGATGTAGCCGTCGTCCAGCGGATCCGGCCCGCCGATGTTCAGCCCCACCCCGTGGGGGAGCAGCGGCCAGCGCTCGGCACAGGCGTCCAAGGCCTGTTGAGAGCGTCCGCCCAGGGTCAGAAAGTTCTCGGGGACGATCTCCACCCAGTCGAGCGCGCGCTCCGTGAGCGGCAACGTCTCGTAGAACCCGCGCCGCAGCCCGATCCCCGCGCCGAGGAACTTCAATCCATGCCTGTGGGCGTAGCCGTGGGACACCGGAGGCTCCTCGGAAGGGGACAACACCCTTGGCGAGAAGGCCTCTTCCCGCCAAGGGGTCCTGCGCATGCGGCGTGAGGCGGGCGGTTACTCCTTCTTGCCGCCGCACTTCCCCTCGCCACACTTCCCCTCGCCGCACTTCCCCTCACCACACGTGCCCTCCTGGCCCTTCGGGGCGGAGGGGGCCGCCATGGTGTCGCCCGCGGCTCCCTGCTCGGGAGCAGCCGCCTGGCTGCCGGGAGACGGGGCCGAGGTATCGCCGGAGGCAGGGGCGGCCTCCGCGGACTTGGAGGACGCACAACCGGTGGCCAGCGCGCTGAGAGAGAGGGTGCCAACAACCGCGGCCAGAGCCTTGACGTTCATGGATGCTTCCTTTCGAGACTGCGTGGAATGGACTGCGAGGACGGGGGGACAGTGGCATACCGCCGTTCATCCGCTGCCACTGCGGGGAAGCTGCTGACACTCCGGCTTTCCAGAGTTTCACGCAACAGGCTCTCCCGGGCGGGATGCAACCGGATGCCGCCCGGCGTGGGCGTCACCCCCAACGCTTCTAGCAAACCCCCCAACCCGGCAAAAGCAGGTTCACGCAGGTGCCGGGCCCGCACTTCGTCGAAGACGGGTTTCCCCGCCACGGCGTCCACGGCCGCGCCATAGGCCGCTGGCGTCGAGGTGGGTCCCTCCCGGGCCAGGTGCTCCAGCACGTCCTCCAACCCCCGCTGGTGCTGGGTGGCTCGCCGCAGCTCCACGTCGAGCATCAGGGAGAGGTACGCGCCCACCCAATAAATCCCCGGAGGTGCGTCCTCTTGAATCATCTCCTCCAGCGTCCGCCCCGCGGCCTGCGCCTTTCCTCGCTCGAAGCCCTCCAGCAGCCGCGTCCAGGCCTGCACGGGCGTCAGCCGTCCCGAGCGCGCCCGGGCCAGCTCCGTGAAGTAGGTGGCCAGCCCTTCGGAGATCCACGCCGTGCGCGGCTGGAAGGCGGGGTGGGTCAGGTGCAGCAGCTCATGGAGCGCGGCCCAATCCCCTTCCAGCGCGTCCAGGCGTGCCTCCTGTCCCACCAGCAGGGAGATGCTCGGTGGAGCGCTCCACATCAGCATGCCGAAGAGGCTGGGACGGCTGGAGCCCTCCACCGGGACGACGTGCAGGGCCACCCGTGGGAAGGGAAACGCCCGCCGCACGGTGAGCAGCTGCCCCGCGGTCCGCTCCAGCCAGCCGCAGACCGCCGCCTCCTCCAGGTGGCGCATCGGCGCGACGAGGGCCACGTCCAGCACCATCCCCGGCAGCCGGGCCTGGCACCGTCTTCCCCCGAAGCTGTGAAAGCCCGAGTCCACCAGGTCCTCGGCGGTCAACCGGTAGTGCCCTGCCGCATCCGGCACCCAGGGCAGCAGGGCCTCCGCCCCGGTCAGCGAGAGCTCCACCCGCCGGGACGGCGAGGCCCCCCAGGGGCGCAGCAGCCAGGCCCTCCCTGCCAGGTGCCGGGCCTCCCCCTGCCCCATTCCGGTGAAGAAGCCCGGCCCCCGCTCGCGGATGATCTCATCCAAGGGGTAGCGGTAGCGCAGCGAGCGCGTTCCCGCGGGCAGCCGCACCCGGCCTCCGGAGACGGGCAACCCCACCGCGGGCCCCTCTCCCCCGGAGAATGCCCAGACGGTCTTCACCCCACCCGGCTCGGTAAACAGAAACTCCTGCGCTCCGTCCTGATCGAGCACCACCTCCACGTCCAGGGCGTGCCCGGACTCGCGCACATAGGCCACGTGGTACCGCAAGGCCCTGGGGGCCTCCTGCGGCCCCGGAGGGGCCACGGGCTTCACCGTCTGGCAGGCAGACAGCCCCAGCAGAAGCGCCAGGAGCCCCGGCCCCCCTCCTGTAAAAAAGTGCCTGCCTCCCCTCTTTTTCATGGCACACCGTGTTAGTAAAAGTTTGACAACGTCATGAAAAGGTTCGGCGCCCCCCTGGCTCTTGCCCGCCACCCTGCGTCACAAGCTCCGGAAACGATTGCATTTTCTTCAGCGCGGGGACTGCTTGGGCGGAGCCGTTCGTTGGTCCTTCAACATGGGGGAACGCCTCCTGAAACGCTGGTTGCAAATCGGTAAATCGGTTTGCAAAGTTCCAGAGAGCAGAAGGCCCCGGCCAGGGGAGGCCTCTGTGTGGACCAGGGAATGAACGAGAACGCACTCAACGCGAACGTGGGCCTCAAACTGCGGGGCTTGCGGCTCGCACGCAACATCAAGCAGACGGATGCCGCGAAGGACCTGGGGGTCTCCCCCGCGTACCTGAACCTCATCGAGAAGGGCAAGCGGGTGATGCCCTTCCCGCTGCTGTGGAAGGCACTGCGCTACTTCGATCAGGACCCCGAGCAGTTCATGTCCACGCTGGGCGAAGGCCGCGTGGACGAGGCCCTGGCGAAGCTCCTGGACGAGCCGCTCCTGAAGAGCCTGGACATCGACTCCGAGTCCCTCCAGAGCCTGTCGGCGGAGCCAAAGCTCGCGGGCACCGTGGCCGCCCTCTTCAACCTCTACAAGAACACGCGCACCCAGCTGGAGAACGTGCTGACGCAGCTGTCCGCCGAGGAGCGGACGCGCGCCCAGACGGGCCAGACCGGCGGCACCGGCCCCGGGCTGCGCTTCGACTACTCGCCCTTCGACGAGGTGAGCGACTTCCTGGAGTCCCACCGCAACTACTTCCCGGAGCTGGAGGAGCAGGCGGAGGCGATGCGCCGGGACTTCCAGTTGGAGCGGCTGCTCACCAGCGCCCAGCTCATCCGCTTGCTGGAGGAGCGCTTTGGGTTCCGGGTGCAGTTCGAGCATGCGCCCAGCGGCTCGTCCGTGGTGCGCCGGTTGGACCTGGAGGAGCAGACGCTCACGCTCTCGCCGGACCTCACCGAGCAACCGCTGAAGTTCCAGGTGGCCACCAGCCTCGGCCTGCTGCTGATGGACCGGGAGAAGCTGGTGGAGCGCATCGTGGGGCATGGCCGCACCCGCCACGCCGAGACGCAGCGGCTCATCAAGGTGAACCTGTCCAACTACTTCGCCGGCGCGCTGATGCTGCCTTACGGGGACTTCTTCAAGGAAGTGGAGCGCACGCGCTACGACGTGGAGCTCTTGTCCAACATCTTCGGCACCACCTACGAGACGGTGGCCCACCGCTTCTGCAACCTCTCGGACCCGAAGCGCACGGGCATCCCCTTCCACTTCCTGCGCGCGGACATCGCCGGCAACATCTCCAAGCGCTACAGCGGCACGGGGCTCAAGTTCGCCACGGGCGGCGGCTCGTGCGGCAAGTGGGCCGTGCACCTGGCCTTCCTCAACCCCGGCCAGCTCACGCGCCAGTACTCGATGATGCCGGATGGGGCCACCTACTTCTGCTTCGCCAAGGTGCAGCTCCAGCCCATCGAGGGCTCCATCGTCAAGGGCACCGCCTACTCCATCGGCCTGGGCACCCACGCGGAGAACGCCAAGTACCTGGCCTACGGGCTGCCGACCAATGACTTGCGCAAGGACGCGGTGGCCAGCGGCATCACCTGCCGCTTCTGCGAGCGGACCGATTGCAACCAGCGCTCCGCGGCCAGCTACCGCTTCGCCTTCGCTTTTGACGAATACACCAAGAAGGACTGCTTCTTCTCGCCCCTGCTCGTCCACGAGGGCGGCAAGGGCGAGCGGGGAGAGCCCCTGGACAAGGCGCCGCGGCGCCGGAACAAGGACGGCGAGGGCTGACACCCTCTCCGGGCCGGTATAAGAGCCCCCTCACGATGAGCCTGACGGACAGCGAACGCGCCCACATTCAGAAAGCCCTCCAGACGCAGCGCGACGCGCTCGCGGCCCTGCGCTTCACCGGCAGCCCCACGGAAGTCGGCAACGGGCTGATCCAGCTCGCCGAGCTTCACGGCATGCTCGAGGACCATGCCGGCAGCCGGCAGAGCTACGAAGAGGCGCTTGGCTTCTTCAAGACTGCGGGCAACAAGGCGGGCCAGGCCCAGGCGCTCTACGGGCTGGGCATCGTGCGGGCGAACTTCGAGGACCACCCGGGCGCCATCGAGCGCCTGGCGCAGGCCGCGGCCCTCTACAACGAGCTGAAGGACCAGGAGGGCGAGGCGCTCTGCCGGGCCTGCGTCGGTGAGTCCCTGCGCGCGCTCGGGCACACGGACGGTGCCGAGGAGAAGTACCAGGAGGCGCTGATCCTCTTCCGCCAGCACCGGAACACCCAGCGCGTGGCCGCGCTGCTGCTGGACATCGGCGACATCCGCATGGAGGCCGGGGACTACAAGCGGGCCCGGGAGCGCTTCCTGGAGGCCCTCTCGCTGCTGGAGAAGGGCGAGGACCCCGAGCCGCTGGCGCTCTGCCAGCTGCTGCTCGGCGAGTCGGAGGGGCTGCTCGGCAACCACGAGGCGGCGCGCCCTCACCTGCTCCAGGCGGTGTCGCTGTACGGGCAGTTGCACGAGCACACCTTCGAAGCCCGGGCGCGGTGGGACCTGGCCCTGGCGTGCTACCACCAGCAGGACTGGCCGGCGGCGCGGGCCCAGTTCGAGGCGGTGCTGCCCCTCTACGAGGAGCAGGGCCGCGCGGACGAGGCCGCCAAGGTGCGCAACGTGCTGGCGCACTTCACCGCGCGCGGGGTGTGACTCAGGCGTGCATGCCCGAGCTCACCGCGAACGCCAGCATCCCCAGGATGCCCACGGCGTAGAGCGCGTAGCGCCACTCCCCGCGCAGCCCCAGCATGGTGCCGGCCACCGCCAGCCGGGCCACCGGCGTCATCAGCAGCAGTGACGCCGCGCCCTTGCGCAGCGTGTCAATGGAGACGGCCACATCCTGGGATTGCGGCAACACCTCCAGGACGAGCGACGCGAGGAACATCCCCCCGCTGATCAGCGCCCCACCCTGGAGAATCCGGACGATCCACCGCTCTCCGGCGGCGGCTCGCCCGATCCGCTTCTGGGCCCGGGCGGCTGGCACCGCCACGGGTGCGCGAAGCGGCTCCGAGCCATCCAGCGCCGTACCTTCCCCCTGCGGCGGTGCCACCGGTACCGCCGCCTCCCTCACTTCAAGATGCTCGGCCACAATCCCGCGCCTCCCTTCCACAACATCTGCACCGCCACCACCAGCAGCAGCCCCGCGAACAGCCTCTTGAGCACCGTGGTGGAGACGTATGGCATCAGCCGGCTGCCGCAATGGGCGCCCGCCAGCACGCCGACAATCAAGGGAGACACGAGCGCCAGCTTGAGGTGCCCGCGCCAGGCGTAGGAGGCCACGCTCGCGGCCCCCGTCACGCCAATCATCAGGCTGCTGGTGGCGCTGGCCACCTTGAAGGGCACGCCCATGCCGTAGCTCATCAGCGGCACCTTGAGCGGCCCCCCGCCCACGCCCAGCAAGGCCGACAGCCCGCCCGCCACGAACGAGCCCGAGACGCCCAGGGGGTAGTTCTCCGGCGTGTAGCGCTCCTGCACCGCCTCCCCCTTCGGGGAGCGAACCAGCAGAATCTGAAGGCCGACGTAGAGGGCGAACAGGCCGAACACCACCGCCACCATCGCCGGGGCGATGTAGACCGCCACCAGCCCGCCGATGATGGCGCCCATCACCGTGGCCAGCTCCAGGGTCAGCCCCAGGCGGATGTCACTCAGGCGCTTGTCCACGTAGCTGGCCGCTGCCGCACACGAGCCGGCCACCACACACATGAGGCTTGCCGGCACCGCCTCTTCCACCGGCAGCTTGAAGCCCAGCACCAGCAGCGGCACCAGCACCACCCCGCCGCCCACCCCGAGCAGTGAGCCCGCCAGACCCGCCACCATCCCCGCGGCAATGAGCAGTAGAACCGTCATCTCGCCACTGAGAATAGGGGCCGGTCCTGGCTTCGGATAGCGCCATTCCCCCCCGCGCTCCGGGCTCGCCTGGACGGCCGCTTCCCTCTCGTGGGCAACTCACCCTGTCAGACAAGGTGAGCGTTGAGTACCCGGCTCCGCAAGCCCTGGATCAAGCGACGCACGCGCCGATGACGCCTTCGGGAAACTCGTCCAGGAAGCGGGCACGCGTGCGCGGGGTGAAGGTGCCCCGGGCCATGTAGACCAACAGGCGCCGCAGCACGCCCCGGGCCTGCTCCAGCGACCCTTCCACCTCGGCGAAGAAGTCGAAGCCATCATGCCGGTACAGCTCGTGGAAGCTCAGCTGCGAGTACGCGGGCAGCCCGCGCAGACGGCCCAGCGGGCTGGAGAGGACGAGCCCCTTCAGGTAGAGCCCCCGGACCCACCCATCCACCTGCGCCTTGGTGGGTGCCTGTCCGGCACGCTCCTGCGTGGCCAGCCGCACCAGCTCGTAGATGCCGCGCCCGATGCCCCGGTAGGGGAACCCCGAACGCTTGATGACCTGGAACCGCTCCCGCAGGGCGGCGGTGCCCAGGGGCTCCTTGCCGTCCAGCTCCCGGAGGTAGAACAGCGTCTGAACCCATTCTATCTGCTGGTGCGCCTCCAGCGCGCGCACCCCCCGGCGGCGGTGGGCCACCACCATCCGCTCCACCTCGCCGTGAAGCCGCCGGTCCAGGCACAGGTGCAGGAAGTAGCCCGCCAGCAGCGCCAGGCCCGGCTCGGTACCCACCAGCGCCCCCGTGGCCACCAACTCCGCCATCTTCAGCCCCAGCCCCACCGGCGCATGCTCATGGTAGAGCCGCGCGAAGGCCGAGAGGTCCTGCGCCGGCAGCAGCGCGGACATGCCGCCCCGGAGCCCCTCGTACAGCGGAAGCGCGGGAAGCGCGGCGCCGAAGCGCGCGTACGGCAGGTCCTCGGACAGGGCCCGGGCAATGTCCGCGGGCAGGTCGCCCGGCTGGGCGGCGAGCCGCTCGATGGCTGTCAGGTGCAACAACATCGTGGGCATGCCGGGCCACTGCTACCCAGCGCGGCGCATCATTGCAATGGCCGAATGAATCCGGCGCTTTGCGTGTGACAGGGGCGGCGGTACAGTCCGCGCCGCTTTCTTCCCCCTCCTCTGGAGCCCATCCCCATCATGAACTTCAGCTTCGCCTCCGGCGACGCCGTGCGGGCCGGCGGCGCCCTGCTCGTCATCCCCCTGTTCGACGGCGACCTTGGAGACACCCCGCCCTCCGCGATGGCCTCCGCCGAGAAGGCCCTGGAGGGCAAGCTGAGAGCCGCCGCCGCCCAGGAAGGCTTCAAGGCCAAGGCGGATCAAAGCGTGTCCATTCACACGCTGGGCCGGCTCGCCGCCGATCGCGTGCTGCTGCTGGGCCTGGGCTCGCGCGCGAAGTTCACCCCCGAGGTGCTGCGCCTGGCCGCGGGCCGCGCCGCCAAGGCCGCCCAGAAGCTCAAGCTGGCCGACCTCACCTTCACCCTGCCCGGCACCGAACAGCCCGAGGAGGCCGTGCGGGCCATCGTCGAGGGGCTGCTGCTCGGCGCCTACCGGTTCGACCACTACAAGAGCACCGCCAAGGAGGAGAAGGCCTCGCCCCGGGCCACCACCGTGCGGCTCGTGCTGCCGGAGGGGGTGCAGAAGTCCCCCGCGCTGGAGCAGGCGCTGGAGCTGGGCCGGCGCGTGGCCGAGGCCACCAACTGGGCGAGGGACCTGGTCAACGAGCCGCCCAACGTGGTGAACCCCGAGCGCCTCGCGCAGGCCGCCCAGGAGGCCGCCAAGGAGTCCGGCCTCAAGGCCACCATCGGGGGCCAGCGCGACATCGAGCGCCTGGACATGGGCATGTTCCTGGCCGTGGCCCGGGGCAGCATCAACGAGCCCCGGCTCATCCACGTCGTCTATACGCCCAAGAACCCCAAGGACGCCAAGCGGGCGCCCCTGGCGCTGGTGGGCAAGGCCATCACGTTCGACTCCGGAGGCCTGTCGCTCAAGCCCTCGGACTCGATGATCGACATGAAGACGGACATGGCCGGCTCGGCGGCGGTGCTGGGCGCCATGAAGGTGATTGGCGCGCTCAAGCCCCCCTTCCCCGTGCACGCCTTCATCGGCGCGTGCGAGAACATGCCCTCGGGCAACGCGTACCGTCCGGGCGACATCCTCACCTCGCGCCTGGGCAAGACGGTGGAGATCACCAACACGGACGCCGAGGGGCGGCTCGTGCTGGGCGACATCCTCACCTGGGCCTGCGAGCACAAGCCCTCGGCGGTCATCGATCTGGCCACCCTGACGGGCGCCTGCGTGGTGGCCCTGGGCAACTACATCGTGGGCGCGTTCGGTGAGCACGACGCCACGGTGGCCGCGGTGCTGGAGGCGGCGCGCGCGGCGGGCGAGGAGTTCTGGCGGATGCCCGTCACGGATCTCCAGAAGGACGCGCTGCGCTCCGAGGTGGCGGACATGAAGAACTCGGGCGAGCGCTGGGGCGGCGCCATCAACGCGGCCCTGTTCCTGCGCGAGTTCGTGGGCGCCACGCCGTGGGTGCACCTGGACATCGCCGGCCCGTCGCAGAGCCCCAAGGAGCGCGGCTACTTCAACAAGGGCGCCACGGGCGTGGGTGTGCGCTCGCTCGTGGAGTACGTGCGGCAGCGCACCGCCGAGGTGGCCGCCCACCCGGAGGAAGAGGCCGCCGCGCCGGTCAAGCCCGCCAAGGGCGCCAAGCCCGCCAAGGGCAAGGCCCCGCGCGCCTGAGCCCGCTTGCCGGTGAGGGGTTCCTCCCCTCACCGGGCGTCCGGCGGTCAGCCCTGACTGGGCAACGGCCGGACGGCGCCGAAGAGGTCCTCCACGCTGCGCTCGCAGTCATCGCAAGCCTTCGCGGGCCACGTGGCCAGCAGCATGAAGAGGTGGCCCGGGCTGCCCTCCGTCACCGCGACGCGGCCGTGCACGCCCTGCCCCACCTGAAAGTCGAAGCCCACCGCGCTGTCGGACAGCGGGAGCGGCTCCAATTCCGAAGACACGAAGTCTGGCTGCTCGCTCAGGCCCCGGTTCAGCTGCTCGGCAATTTGAGTGGGGGAGCCCACGGCGGGGGCCACCTGGAGCACCACCTGGGCCCCGGTCATCCGGTGCCGGAGGATGACGGGAACCGCGGCGCCATCGGAGGACTCCTGCGGGGTGGACTCGTCGAGCTGCCACTCCGCGGCGGGCCGGACGATCTCGAAGCCCAGCTGCGCATCCACATAGCGGCGCGCCGGGGCGGTGGACTCCGCCGGGGCAACGCTCTGCTCAGCAGGCTCCCGGATCGCGGGCTTCGAAGCCCCGCACGCCGTGCACAGCACCCACACCGCACACCCCAGCCACCCCATCCGCCCCATGTCCCCACTCCCCGCCAGAATGCCCTGAGGGCGAAGTTGGCCATGCACCAGAAGGGCCGCCAGGGGCCCCCGGGCTCGAAGCGGAGCAGGTGTCAGCCGGATGAAACTTCCAGGGCGAGGGCACGCGCGGCGGCCACCGGATCCGGGGCGGTGTGGACCGGCCGGCCCACGACGAGCAGGTCCGCCCCCGCGCGCACCGCGAAGGCCGGCGTCTCCGCACGGGCCTGGTCTCCCCGCTCCGCGCCCGCGGGGCGGATGCCCGGGGTGCAGAGAAAGGGCGAGGGGCCAAGCAAGCGCCGAAGCCCCTCGGCTTCCCGGGGTGAGCACACGAGCCCGTCCACCCCGGCGCGGACCGCCAGTTGCGCCAGCCGCTGGGCCGCTGCCTCGGGGGCGCTGGAGAAGCCGATGTCCGTCACATCCGCAGCGGACAGGGAGGTCAGCACCGTCACCGCGAGCACCCGGGGCGGGGGGTGGCCCTGGCGCTGAGCCCCCTCGCGCGCCCCCTTCACGGCGGCCTTCACCATCGCCTCGCCACCCGCGGCGTGAACCGTGAGCAGCGCCACCCCCAGGGCCCCGGCGCGTGCGGCCGCCAGCTCCACGGTGTTGGGAATGTCGTGCAGCTTCAGGTCGAGGAACACCCGGCCGCCCAGTTTCTGGAAGGCGGTCACCGCCGCGGGCCCGTGCTCGACGAACAGCGAGAGCCCCACCTTGGCGTAGCCCATGAAGGGCGCCACGCTCGAATAGAGGGCGAGCCCCTGCTCCAAGGGCATGTCCACGGCGAGCGCAAGCCGCTCGCGGGCGGCGGAACCGTCCATCACGTCAATCCCTCCTGGAGGGCCCGGTAGGTGAGGGAGAGCTGGCCCGCGATGTCGGGCGGCAGCGCGTTCTGCGCGGTGAAGAGCGCATAGGAGACGAACGCATCGAGCGCCTCCAGCGTCAACGCGCGCGAGAGCGCCTCGTCTCCGGAGGCCACGTTGTTGCGGATGAGCGCCACGTCCACCCGCCCATCCTCGTCCAGCGTCACCCCCGCATAGGCATCTTCCAGCCCGGCGGGAGGCGAATCGAGGAAGCTGCTGAGCATGTTCACATCGCGCCCCACCTCCTGGAGCGCGCGGTAGACCAGCGAGAGCAGCAGGTTGTAGCGGTCCTCGGGACCGAGCGTCTCTGGGGAAGGGCCCCAATCGAAGGAGCCCGTGGCGGCGGCGGCCTCCGGCAAGGGCTCAATCACCAGCTCCCCGGTGCCCAGCCGCTCCTCCACCCAGCTCAGGAAGGCATGGATGCTGCCTTCGTACGCGGGGCGAAGCTCCTTCAGCGTGACGCCTTGGCGGGCCCGGGCGAACAGCGCCTCTTCTCCCGGGGGAACGGCCCGGGGGCCTGCCACCACCCGGGTGTCCTCCGGGTACAGGCGGCGCATGCGGTTGGTGGCCTCGCCCCGCTTGATGCCCTGGATGACGAGATCCCTCGTGCGCTCGGGCAGCTTCACGACGTCCGAGACGGGCGGCTGCGTCTCCAGGAAGAGGAAGTTGCCCTCCATCATCTCGAAGAGGTTGAGCACCACCTCGCGCACCAGGAACGTCATGGCGTTGTAGAGGTTCGACTCGGAGACCATCCCCTCGGTGACGAGCACCTGGCCCAGCCGCCGCGAGGGTGTCACCAGGCTGACGGCGTGCAGGAGCTGCTCGGAGGTGATGAGCCCCAGCTGGACGATGACGGCCCCCAGGCGCTCGTAGCGCTCGGTGGACGTGGCGAAGACGACCTGCCCGTCCCGGAACGACACCGTGCGGCGCAGCGCGCCCTGCTGGATGATGAGCTGGCCGCTGCGGATGCCGGACAGGACGTGGGAGAACACGTCCTCCATGAACAGCGAGCCCAGATTCCCGGCGAAGTAGCCGATGAGATCCGGCGGCTCCCGGAGGAGGATCATCCCCTCCGGCGCATGGAAGTGCGCCGACAAGGGGCGCAGCGGGGACAAGCCCGCGGCGAGCGGCCGCTCGAGATCCAGAGCAACCGCTTCACCGGTGATGCGAGGAGTGGCCTTGGGTCGTGGAGGTACCACGGCGCCACTCTACTTCTTCTTCTTCAACTCCGCGTCGATGATGGTCTTGAACTCGGAGGCCGGCACCGCGCCCGACAGGGCGATGCCGTTGATGAAGAAGGCTGGGGTGCCGGTGACCCCCACCTTCTCGCCATCGGCCATGTCCTTCTTGACGAGCTCGGCCTTCTTGTTCGAGTCCAGGCACTCGTTGAAGCGGGCGGAGTCCAGGCCCAGCTCGGTGGCGTACTTCTTCAGGTCCTCCACCTTGAGGTTCTGCTGGCTGGCGAAGAGCTTGTCGTGGAACTCCCAGAACTTGTTCTGGTCCTGGGCGCAGGCGGAGGCCTCGGCGGCCTTGGGCGCCTCGGCGTGGAAGCTCAGCGGGAAGTGGCGGAAGACCAGCTTCACCTTGCCCTCATAAGCCTTCAGCACCTCGTCCACGTTCTGGTTGGCCTTGCTGCAGAACGGGCACTGGAAGTCGCTGAACTCCACGATGGTGATGGGGGCGTTGTCCGGGCCCTTGGAGGGGCCGGTGGCGGCCACTTCCGCGCGCTTCTCGGGCAGGTTGATCTGCACCTCGGCCTTGTCCTTCAGCTGGGTGAACAGGGCCTGGGCGTGCTCGCGCTTGGCCTGCTCGCTCAGCATCTTGACGATCTCCGGCTTCACCTGCTCCAGGGTGACTTCCGGGGGCAGCTGGCCGCCGGCCTTCGCCTGGTCGTAGATCTTCTGGATCTCCGCGTCGGAGGGCGTGGCGACCTTCGACTCCACCTCGGCCTTGATGAGCGCGTCCTCGTTCTCCAGGCCGCGCTTCTTGGCCTCGGACTGAACGAGCTTCTCGATGATGTAGCCATCGAGGCCGCGCTTGATGAGGTCCTGCTTGCGCTTCTCGAGGTCCGCCATGGGAGGACCGATGCGCGAGGTCAGCTCCCCGTACGTCACCTTCTGCTCGGCGCCGTCCAACTTGTAGGTCGCGACGACCGCGTCGGAGGCGGGCTCACACTGGCCCGCGGAGGCCGTGGGGGCGGAGGTGGCCGGCGACGTCTGCTTGTTGCAGCCGGAGAGGACAGAGGCCGCAATGAGGGCGGACAGGACAAGACGGAAGGGACGCTGGGACATGGGCCCGGGGTCTTAATCGAGGAGTCCGGGCCTCGCAAAAGAAACTTGGCTAAGCGAGCAGCGGCTCCAGCTCCAGTCCCCCCGGCAACTCCGGAAGGCGAAGCTCCGAGCGCTCCACGTCCATCCGCCGCAGCGGCACCAATTCGTAGCAACCCGGGTCCGACAGCACCTTCTGCACCAGCTTGTGGTTGAGGGCGTGGCCCGTCTTGAAGACCTTCAGGTGGCCGATGACGGGGCGCCCGAACAGGGACACATCGCCGATGGCGTCGAGGATCTTGTGCCGCACGAACTCGTCCGAGAAGCGCAGGCCCTCGGGGTTGAGGATGGACGCCTCGTCCACGACGATGGCGTTCTCCAGCGAGCCGCCCCGGGCCAGCCCCAGCTTCTTGAGCATCTCCACATCCCGGAGGAAGCCAAAGGTGCGGGCGCGGGAGATTTCCCCGGAGAAGCTGCGCTCGGACAGCTCCACCTCGTAGTCCTGGCTGGAGACGAGCGGGTGCTTGAAGTCGATGGAGCAGGTGATGCGGAAGCGGCGCGAGGGCACCAGCGTGGCCTCCTTGTCCCCTTCCGTCACGGTGACGGGCCGCTTGATGACCAGGTAGCTGCGCGGCTCCTCCAGCTCGCGGACGCCCGCGCTCGCCACCATCTGCACGAAGTGCGCGGCGCTGCCGTCCATGACGGGCACCTCGGGGCCATCCAGCTCCACGCGCACGTTGTCGATGCCCAGCCCGGCCAGCGCCGAGAGCAGGTGCTCCACCGTGCCCACCTTCACCCCGTCCTTGCCCAGCGTGGTGGCCATCGCCGTGTCCACCACGTACTCGGACAGCGCGGGGATGAGCACCGGCCGGGGCGTGTCCGTGCGGACGAAGAGGATGCCATGGTGCGCCGGAGCGGGCCGAAGGGTGAGGTTCACCGTTGCGCCCGAGTGAAGCCCCACTCCCTGGCAGGAGACGGAATGGCCGAGCGTGCGCTGGTTGTCGAAGGAAGGCATTGCCGTGTCGCCTCTTTCACTGACGTTCACTGCGGTCCTGCTGCGATGCGCGAACAGAGCAAGCTACGTGCCATGTGCTGGAAGGGCCAGGGCCGCTCCGGAGAAGCCCCGGGGGCTTCTATGTCCCGGAAAACCTTGGGGTTTTTCCCTCCCTGCCGAAGGAATCCGTCCCCTCGGGGACCGTCCTTCCTCCCGCCGCCACCTCCCTACGCCCTCGACCGTGACATTTCTGTCCGACATCCGTCACTTGGTTGCCCCGAGGAACGAGCAAGCTGCCCCTCGGCCGTGACGCGCCGGGGTCCATAACGCAAGGAAGTGCCTGGAAGCAAACACTCCCAGGCACCGGGCGGACGTTCAGTGAGGGGGGGGGGCCAGGAAGCGGTCCCGGAGGGCCTCGGCTTCCAGACGATCAAAAGTACGGCCGCGCAGGAGCACCCGCCGGCTCACGGAGGCGAAGGTGCTCTCCAGCGTCTGCGAGAAGCGGCGCAGGTCCTCGATGAGGCGCTGGCGGATGCTGGGCCCCTCGGGCGGCCAGGGCAGCTCCATCAAGAGCGCGGTGAAGCGGTCGAAGGGCTCGTAGTCCGAGTAGCGCAGGAGCTGATAGCTCACCTCCTGGAAGTAACCGAAGTAGGACTTGAGCGCGGAGAGCGCCGCCTCGGCGGCCGGCAGCGACTCGCCCGACAGGGCGTGCTCGGTGGCGCGGCACAACTGCCCGAAGACCCACAGGTCCTTGCGCAGCCGCAGGGCCATCTCCTCCGGGGCGGCGAGCCGCGCGAAGGCCCCTTCCCCGCCGTTGCTGCTCGGCTCGAGCGCCTCGGCCAAGGCCACCACCTGGCCCTGCAGGAGCGTGGTGAAGGCGGCGGCGGCCTGCATGGGCGCATCCGGCTCGCTGTCCAGCGACACCAGCACCTCGCGGGAGATGCGCTCCGTCTCCTTCATGATGTCCCGCGCGGAGCGAAGGCCCACGGCCTTGAGGCGCTTGGGCCCCACCCCGGTGGCGAACTCCTGGCGCAGGTACCCCACGAGGCTCACCGCCTCGCTGCGCACCAGCGCGAGCACCACCCGCGCCCGGGGCGGAGACGGATCCTCCCCATCCCGCCCCACATAAGAGAGGTAGTGCAGCAGGCGGAACAGGGCGAGGAACGCCGTGGTGAACAGGCGCCGGGTGTCCTCCGGCTGCTGGGCGAGCAGATCCAGCACGCGGACCGAGTGAATGCGGTCATACTCGATGTGAAACTCAAGCGGCCGGAAGGGTCGGAAGTAGCGGTTGAGGACGATCTCCCGGAGGGCCAGGTTGCCCACATCCGAGAAGAGCCCCAGGCCACAGGTGGGCAGCTTCAGCAGGTGGTCGATGAGGTTGCGCAGCGACTCGAACGACTCGCGCAACACGAAGAGGCTCTCCTGGGGCGTGTCCTGGTCCAGCTCCTCTTCCAGGAAAGCGCGGCGGACCCGGTCATCCGCCAGCTGCGTCTCCACATACTTACGGAACACCAGCTTCGAGTCCGAGTCGGGATCCAACAGGCGGCGCGCGATGCGGATGGCGCGGTGGATGGCGTCGCGGACATCGCCCAGCTCGGAGCGAAAGTCGCGGGTGACCAGGGGACGCGCCTGGGCATCCAGCACCCCATTGTGGAGGTTGAAGTAGCGCTCCACGCCGCGCAGCAGCATCTCGAACTCGAAGAGCTGCTCCTCGCGGCCCTCCACGTTGACGCCGCGCAACCAGCGCTCGCGCTCGGCGAGGAAGCCAACGCGCGAGGACTGCGTGGCGCGCATCAGGTCCGCGTAGAAATCCCGGGCCACGCGGGGGGGCGGCGGGACCGGCTGCTTGGCGCGTGCCTGGCTCATCGGAAGCACTTCCCTCTCAAAAGAGGCTCCCCTGCGGGGAGGCGGGCGGAGGAGCCCTCTTGAAATAACCGTAGGCCCGGTGGGTCGCCATGCGGCCACGGGGTGTGCGCTGGAGGAAGCCCTCCTGGAGGAGGTAGGGCTCGTACACATCCTCGATGGAGTCACGCTGCTCACCCACACTGGCGGCGATGGTCTCCACCCCCACCGGGCCACCCCCGAACTTGTCGATGATGGTCAGCAGAATCCTGCGATCCATGGAATCCAGGCCGCTGGCATCCACGCCCAGCCGGTCCAGGGAGTCGCTGGCCAGCGCCTGGGTGATGCGGCCCTCGCCCTCCACCTGGGCGAAGTCGCGCAACCGGCGCAGCAGCCGGTTGGCGATGCGGGGCGTGCCGCGGGAGCGGGTGGAGACTTCCTTGCTGGCCTCGCGATCCAGGGGAACCCCGAGGATGCGCGCCGAGCGGTTGAGGATCATCTCCAGGTACTTGGGCTCGTAGTAGTCCAGGCGCTCCTGAATCTGGAACCGGTCCCGGAGGGGCGAGGTGAGCAGGCCCGTGCGGGTGGTGGCGCCGATGAGGGTGAAGGGCGGCAGGTCGATCTTCATCGCGCGCGCGGCCGGGCCCGTGTCGATGGTGATGTCCAGCCGGAAGTCCTCCATCGCCGGGTAGAGGTACTCCTCGACGGCGGCGTTGAGCCGGTGGATCTCGTCGATGAAGAGCACGTCGCGCTCGTTGAGGTTCGTGAGCAGGCCGGCCAGGTCCCCCTTGCGCTCGAGCGCGGGACCACTGGTGACATGGATGCCCACGCCCAGCTCGGAGGCGATGATGTGCGCCAGCGACGTCTTGCCCAGGCCCGGAGGCCCCGAGAAGAGACAGTGGTCGAGCGCATCCCGGCGCTGGCTGGAGGCCCGGACGTAGACCTTGAGCTTCTCGACGACGGTGCCCTGGCCCACGTACTCGTCGAAGGTCCGGGGGCGCAGGGAGGCCTCCAGACGGACATCGTCTCCCTGCACCTCTTCCGACAACGTATCGGACTTCCGCTTCGTGGCCATGTCAGTGCTCACCCTACCAAGAACGGCGCGCGTGTCGCCGTTCATCTCCCGGCAGTAGACTCGTGCGCCACGCCGGCCGGCTGTCCAGGGGGCACGAACCCGTGAAGGGCCTCGTCTTCGATTTGTCCTTGCCCAAGTACGTCCTCGCCAAGGGGCTGGGACGGCTGTACCCCAGGCTTCACTACGGCCTGGGAAGCTGTCTTTCCCTGAGAGAGCTGCCCTCCCCGGCCCTCCCGGGGCCCGGCTGGGTCCGCTTGAAGCCCCGGCTGGCGGGGCTCTGTGGCTCGGACCTGGCCACCCTCTTCTTCAAGGTCAGCCTCCAGCTGGAACCCTTCAATAGCTTCCCCGCCGTGCTGGGACACGAGATCCTCGCCACGCTGGAAGAGGACGGTCCGGGACTGGAGGCCGGGCAGCGGGTGGCCGTGGATCCGCTGCTGCCCTGCCGCTTGAGAGGACTGGCGCCCCCGTGCAAGCCCTGTGCGGCCGGACAGGAGAACGGGTGCGAGCGCACCGCGGACGGCTGCCTCGCCGCGGGCCAGATGCTCGGCTACCAGCGAGACCTGCCCGGCGGCATGGGCACGGGGATGGTGGCCCACCCTTCCCAGCTCCACCCCTTGCCTCCGGGCGTCTCGGACAAGGCCGGGGTGCTGGTGGAGCCGCTGGCGGTGGGCCTCCACGCCGTCCTCAAGGTGCCCCTGAAACCCGAGGACCGGGTGCTCGTCATCGGCGGAGGCGCCGTGGCCTTCGCGGTGCTGTGGGCGATTCGGGCATTGGGCTACCGCAACCCGGTGACGCTGCTGGCGGCCGAGGAGTACCAGCGGAAGCTGGCCCTGCAGCTCGGCGCGGATGACACCGTGCTCGTGCAGGAGGACGCGGCGGAAGCCCGGGAAGTCGCCCGGCTGACCGGCGCCCGGCTGTACAAACCCATCCTCGGCCCCCCCACGCTCACGGGAGGCTTCGAGGTGACGATCGACTGTATCGGCAGCCCTGCCTCCGTCCAGGACTCGCTGCGCTACACCCGGGCGTTGGGGAAGGTGGTGCTGGTGGGGGCCGCGGGGCGCCTCAACGGGGTGGACTGGACCATGGTGTGGCGCCATGAGCTGACCGTGCTGGGCTCGTACGTGTATGGCACGGAGACCTTCCGGGGCGAGCGGAAGCACACCTTCGATCTGGTGCTGGAGCTGCTCTCCCGGCGCGAGGGGCCGGATCCCTCGGTGCTCGTCACCCACCTCTTTCCGCTCTCGCGGTACCAGGAGGCCATCGAGGCCAACCTGGCACGGGGGCGCTGGCAGTCCGTGAAAACCGCTTTCGACCTGACGGTGAACCCATGACGTCGAGCTTCCGCCCCCTGCCCTCCCTGGCCGCTGCCCGCGCCGAGCCCATTGCCGGCCTTCGCCTCCAGCACCTCCGCCGCGCCGCGCAGGAGGCCCGGGAAGCCTTCGTGGCCGAAGGCCCCGTGGCCGCGGTGGCCACCTGTGACTTGATCACCTTCCCCTACCCGGCCCAGTTCGCCTTCAGCGGGGCAGCCCTGTCCCCGGTGCCCTATGTGATGATGACCAACCGGATGCAGGTGGTGCAGTTCCGCGAGGGCGGGACGCTGCGCACGCTGCTCTTCAACCCCAGCGACTACGAGCGGGGCTACGCGGCGCCCTTCTACCGGAGCCTGCGCGAGCGCTATGGGGCCTTCGTCGCGGACAAGATGATGTCCACGCGGCATGGCACGGTGGAGGGCCACCTGGCGGCGCTGGGGCTGAAGCCCGAGGACGTGGACTACCTCGCCTTCGACCACCTGCACGTCCAGGATGTCCGCCGCTGGCTGGGCGGCACGGGCGACCCGGCCTACTTCCCCCGGGCGAAGCTCCTGGTGCAGCGCGCCGAGTGGGAGGCCGTGAAGCACCTGCACCCGATGCAGACGGTCTGGTACGTGCCGGACGGCACGGCGGGAGTCCCCGAGGATCGCATCAAGCTGCTGGAGGGCGACGTGTGGCTGGGCCCGGGGGCCGCCATCCTGGCCACGCCCGGGCACACGCTGGGGAACATGTCCCTGGCCGTGGCCACGGGCAAGGAGGTCTTCGTGGTGAGTGAGAACGGCGTGGCCACGGAGAGCTACACGCCGCTGCAGTCCGCCATCCCGGGCATGCGCTCCTTCGCCGAGCACATGGGCCTGGAAGTGGTGCTCAACGGCAACACCCGCGAGCACTCCCTGGATCAGTACTCCTCCATGGTGGTGGAGAAGCTGTTCGCGGGGCCTTCGGCGGTGGAAGAAGCGTTCGTGAACTTCCACCCCTCCTCCCTGCTCACGGCCTCCCTGATGGCGCCAGGGGTGTCCCCCACGGTGGTCTTGCCCGCGCCCCACTTTGGAGAGATCCGCCCGGCGTCAGCGCGCCGGGCGGCGTGAACCCGGCGTCAGTAGGAGTAGATCACAGGCGCCTGGGCGCTCGTGAAGAATCCAGGGAACACCGCAGTGTATTGGGTCGCGGTTCCATGCGCGCACCCCGTGGTGGAGTAGTTGTAACAAATGACATTCCCCCCCGCCTGTCCCTGAACCACCAGGGTCGCGTGGTTGTAGACGGAAAGCTGGGTCACGAACGCCGACCCTGGACCGCCGCCGCCGCCCCCCGGCGGCTGGTAGCCTCCGCTCAGCGAGGCATGCCTCAGGACGCTGGTTGTATTCAGATCCGCCTGGACGACATGGGCCCGGGTGAAGAATCCCATGCCCCGGATGGTGTACCACTCGTTATACCCAACCACGAACCCGGCCTGCTCCACGTTGATGAAGATGTCCGGCTCGTACGTGGACGTTCCCACGAGGGTGGAGGCAGGCGCCGTCTGACAGGTGCCAGAGGGATCCGCCTCGATACGGGCGTAGATATTGAACGGGGGCGCGGGATAACCGGTGACCTGATCCTGCTCGACCCGGACCTTGTACGTACAGCCATTCCAAACCGCTTGAACTTCCTTGCTGAACCCGATCTGCGCCTTGCCGAACTCCCCCTCGGCGGCTGCGGCCCCCATGGGCGAAACCAGAGCAACGGCAACTCCCAAAGCAAACGTCCCCATCCAACGCATGGTTGACCCTCCCGTTGATGCCTGACTCCGTGAAGGGGCAAACCTTACAAGGCGGTGTCGAGAAAGACATGTCCATAACGTCACAAGTGCGCGTGTATGCGAATGAGAGACCCCATGACCCAAGGTGTTCCCCAACGGCACTGAACCACTGTAAGATTCGCGCCCTTCCGCAAAGGGCTCACATGCACCGTACTTGGATCCCCGCTGTCATGCTGTTGGCGCTGCTCGTTGCCATGCCGGACAAGGCCCACGCCGATGGGCTCGGCCACATCCCCTATGGGGACAATTGCTGGGGGGGCACCCCGGACGCCGACCGGGACGGGCTCGCCGACGCGTGCGAGTACCAGCTCGCCTATGGCTTCATGCCGCTCTTCTGGTTCGACGGCGGCGAGAGTGGCCATGCCCGGCGGCCCTACTACGCCGTGAAGAGCACCAGCTTCGCCACCCGCACGGTGCAGATCCTCTACCTGGACACCTTCTTCGATGACACCGGCGTCACCACCGGGCACGACGGCGACCCCGAGTTTCAAATCTTCGAGGTCCATTACTCCGGCGGCCGGTGGTACCTCGATTGGGCCTACCTGTCCGCCCATCGCAAGAGCAGCTGCGACTCCTCGGCCTGGTACTCCTACAGCCAGCTCGAATACGACACGGCGAGCGACGCTCGCAATGGCTACCGGGGCTGGCCAGTCCTCTACGTCGCCGAGGACAAGCACGCCACCTACAACACCCTGAGCACCTGCGATCAGGGCTGCTTCCTCCAAGACTATTGCAGCCGCCATACCTCGCAGTTCCTCGACCCGGCGGACCGGCTCGTCTCCCGGAACGTGGGCTCGACGGCGGTCCAGCTCATCAACTCCGTCACCCTCAATGGCAAGACCGAGCGTCTGCTCGATGATGCGCCGTTCAAGGGATGGGATGACCAGTGGTACCGGCCCAACTCGGAAGGATACGGCCGCCACCTGAAGGACTTCGGGTTTTAACGCCGGGTGCGCAACGCCTCCTCCAGTCCCCCAGGCCCTCGCAGCCCCCGGGCGCGCCTCGCTTGGCTGGGGGGAGGAACCTTGGCGCTCGTGCTGGGCCTCCTCGCCGGATGGCCCAGGCCGGACGGCGAGGCACCGGTCCCCGCCCCGGCGGAACGCAGCCCGCTGGCTCCGCAACGGCCCTCCCCCACCCCCCCGGCGCCCTCGCGGTCTTCGGCCCTGCCCGCCACGCCTGAAGACGCCCTCTCCGAAGCCCTCGGAGAGGAACGGGTGCTGCTGCCGTCCAGCGTCAGGGTCGATCGCATCGAGCAAGACCGGCCGTGGGTATGCGCGGGCGAGCTCATGGGCCTGTCCGCGCACCTCGGCGGCGTGCCCGAGCCCGGCGCGGTCTTTCGCTGGGTCTGGCCGGCAGCCGCGGGCCAGGCCGAGCTGCACCCTGGCCCTACCCTTCAGTGGAAGGCCCCCCCCGTGGCGGGCAAGTACCCCGTGCGATTCCAGGTGTGCAGGGACCTGGGCGAGCGGCGGGTCGGCGTGCTGGCCGAGCGCGAGATCGAACTCGAGGTCCGCCCGTGCGGCGAGGACGCGGGACAACAGCAAGAGCCCCTCCACATTGGCGTCACGCAACGGGGGCCGGGGACCTTCACCTTCCAGGCGCGATACCGGGGGGACGAGCCCGTCTCCACGTACACCTGGGACTTCGGCGATGGCGCCCGGTCCACCACGGCCGAGCCCAGCCTCACCCATACCTATGCGCTCTCGGGCCTGGGCGCGCAGGAGACCCGGAGCTTCACCGTCAAGCTCCAGGCCCGCCTGGAACGCGGCCTGACCCTGGAGGCCACCACGTTCGTGCTCACGCGCGGACAACCCGCGCCCAGCGAGCTGCCTGCCGTCGAGCTCCAGGTCTCCCGCTGGAAGCCCCGCGCCGGCGGAGCCGGTTGGCAGAGCGACGTGGTGGTGCGCGCCCCGGATGGCACGGACCTGACCTGGGAGCGCCTCGAGCGCGTGTTCGTGCCCTGGCAAGGCGAGGCAACCGTGGACACGCGGGCCTGGCGGGAGCGGGTCCATGTGGAAGAGGACCTTGGACACGGCGGCTTCCGGGGCCATGTGACGGTGAGCCCCTCCGAGGCCGGGCCGGAGCTCAAACAGATCCTCGACTTCCTCTACGGCCGCGACGCGGCGGGACAGGAGGTGGTGGTGTCCTGGAGCCCTTTCAAGCGCGAGCCTCCCGCGGACTCGCCCCAGGCCCCAGGGCCACCTCCTGTGAAACCCTGACCCCGGTGGCTACCGGTGGCTCGTGGGGTGCTCGGCGGTCAGGGGGATCTGCCCCTTGAACAGCCGGTTGATGTCACCCGCCAGCCGCAAGTAGAAGTCCGCGGACACGGAGACGCCATCGGCGTCCAGGGTCAGGAAGTACTGGCTGGAGGGCGCCATCGAGCTGTTCTCCGCCGCCTTGGCGATGGCCGTGCCCTCGTCGTACTCGTCGAACATGGCCACGTAGCCGGTCGAGATGCCCACGCTCTTGAGGTCATACGCCTGGCGCCACATGAAGTCGCCGTGCAGCCGGGGGATCTGGTTCTGGGGCCCACCGTGCAGGTTGTACCAGGAGAACCCCGGCCACATGACCGCCTGATAAGCGATTCCGTTCTGCTGCGTGTAGGCGAAGTCCGGCTGCCACTGATTCCGCATGTAGTGATCCACGCCATCGATTCCCCCGAAGCGGCCGACGAACCAGGGGGAGATCATGTCCAGGGACTTGTAGACATTCTCGAAGCCCGTCCGCGAATCGTTCGTCCCCGTGCGCCAGTAGGTGGGCACGCCGCCAATGACATAGATTCCCTGGCCCTTGAACCAGTTGATGATGTCCGTGGCCTCGGCGGCCGTTCCGGGACGGTCGGTGAAGCCAATGCCCCAGATGCAGACGACGAGCTTGCCATTCTGCCGGGCATACGCGGAGGAGGACGTCAGCTGCATGGCATTGACGATGTTGGCCGTCCAGTCGTGCTTGACCGCGTTCACCCAGTTGCTGGGGTCCATGCCGGTGATGTCATACATGACATAGAACTTCCGGCCGTAGGCCTCCGCCGCGTTCTTCACCTTCACCGCGACGCTGTCGCGGTTGGTCCGCCAGCCGTCCGGGGTGGTGCTCGCGCTGGCCCCGAAGCGTTGCAGCGCGGCGCCGTCGATGTTGTAGGTCTGCATCCACTCGAAGTGCTTGTTGACGGTCTCCGGATCATACGAGGAGAAGAGCCGGGCGGGCTGCCCATTGCCCAGGTTCCCCAGGTTCGTCGAGTACAGCTTGGTGTACTCCCGGAGGTCCGGATAGAGATCGAAGTTGACGTTGGAGTTGGGCGTGGGCGCGCTGCTGTTCTTCGACCAGTGAATCCACCCGTTGTTGGGAGACCCATCCCCGGCCGCGTTGAACCAGCCCTGATACCCGGCGAACAGCTTCCCGACGACGTCTCCGCCGCTGGCCGCCGCCGCCGAGAACTTGAACCAGCTCACGTTGAAGAGGCCGCCCGAGCCACTTCCCGTGAACCGCAGGTACAGGGTGTGCACCCCGCTCACGCTGTTGATGGCGCACGTCCGGGTGACCCAGGTCTGCCAGCCGCCCGTGGCCGGGATGGGGCAGGTCCCCGCGAGCGTTCCCGTCGCCCCGTCGAGCCGGACCTCGATGTTGCCCCCGGCCCCGGCGCTGGCGGTGCGGGCCTCGAAGGTGGTGGCGCCACTGCCGAAGTCCACGTTGTTGAAGGCGATGAAGTCGCCGTTGTCGATGAAGGCGACATTCTGGCCTCCCTCGCTGGAGGCCTCCAGCTGCGTGCCCGACTGGCTGTCATGGCTTGACGCCGCCGTCTGGTTGAACGCGGACCGGTTGACCGTGGGCGCGGAGCCATACACCTCGAACTCCGAGACCTGGCCCCCCGTGGCGCCCGAGTTGGCCGTGAAGTTCACCCTCACGTACCGGGCGCTGACCGCCGTGAAGTTCAGGGTGACCGTATTGGTGCCCGGGCTGAACGTGTACGCGGCGGGGGCGAGCACCTGCGTGTAGGTGACGTCGTCGGTGCTCCTCTGCACGGACAGGGTCTGCGTGCGGGCGCCCCAGGACGGCGGCAGCTTGAGCACCACCTGGTTGATGCTGTTCGCGCTGCCCAGATCCACCCTGAGCCAGTTGGGATAGGCGTTGGCCGCGGCCTCCCAGTAGGTGGATGGGTTTCCGTCGTTCGCGTTCGCGGCGGTATAGACCTGGGTGTAGCTGCCCGCCGTGATGCCCTGGGCATTGAGCCTCAGCGGGAGCGCGTGCACTCCCAGCTCCGGTGCCAGCGTCAGGCTGTCCTCGGGAGCACACGCCAGAGCGCCCACCCACAAGCCCCCGATTCCCAACATCACTCCCCAGCGGCGTCCCCGGCCCTTCGTGAAATTCAAGCTCACTCGCGTCTCCTTGTCTGGCACAGGCCAATAAAACCACTATTTCCATGATTTCATAGAATCACGCAATAACTGGATTCTGTTCACTGAATAACGCGATGCGAAGTCCGGCCAGGGCAAGGGCGACTATCCAGGCACCTTCCGGACTTCAGCCGATTCCTGGCCAGCCAAGAATTCACGGAAAAAACGCGTGCAATCCATGCTTTGGCTGGCCTAAGGATGCCGCCCCCTCTGCTTCCCGGCTGGCGCGCCCTGGAGCCCGCCTGCCCCGTGGAGTCCATCGCCCGGCACCCCTCCCTCACCGGCTGAGCCTTCAGGTCCCCATGGCAACCCTGCTCTTCACGCCCTTTCCTGGCCGTGGCCACGTCCATCCCACGCTGAAGCTCGCCCGGGAATTGCGCGCCCGCGGCCATCGCGTGGTCTACGCGGGTCCACTCGACTCACGGGAGTTGATCACGAGCGAGGGGGGAGAATTCGTCCCCGTGATGGAGGAGCAGTTCCCCGCGGGCAGCTTCGCTCCCCTCGCCGCCCCCACGCTTCAGGAGCACCTCTCGCAGCTCCGCCTGTTCGTGCGCCGGGCGGAGCACGCCCTTCAGGCCATCGAGGCGGGCGCGTTGGACAGCCTCTTCGAGCGCGTGCGCCCGGACCTGCTGGTGTGCGATCCCCTGCTGCCCTACCCGGCCCTGGTGGCCCATGGCCTCCAGGTCCCCACCGTCTTCTTCAACACCAACCTTCCCCAGCCACTGATCTTCCCCTTCCTGGATCCCACGCGTACCAGCCGCTTCCTGCGGATGCGCGTACGGGTCATCCGCGCGGGGTTCTCGCTGCTGGGGAGGCTGGGACTGGCGCTGCGGCTGGAGCCATACAACGAGCGGATCGCGCGCCGGTATGGATACCCCGTGGAGTCACTGGCCCAGGAGCCTGAATACCTCGTCCGGGGCCTGCCGGAGATGATCCTCGCCCCCCGTGAGTTCGCCGAGCCTCCCGGTCCCGTGGATTCGCGCTACCTCTTCGTGGGACCGGGCATCGACCTGGAGCGCTCCGAGCCAGCTTTCCCCTGGGAGCGGCTGGCGGCGGACACGCCCCTCGTTCTCTTCTCCATGGGCAGCATGGGGGGCTACAGCCGCACGCTGGAGAAGCGGGTGCTGGACGCCGTGGCCGGCGCGGCGAAGGCGCGGCCTCAATGGCAGTTCGTCCTGGCGGTGAACCCCACCCACGAGACCACGCGCTTCGACAACGTGGCCCCCAACGTGGTGGCGGTGAAGTACGCCCCCTTGCTCCAGCTGCTCCCACGCGCCGCCGTGAGCATCACGCATGGCGGCTTCAACACCGTGAAGGAGTGCATCTACTTCGGTGTGCCCATGGTGGTGGTGCCCCTGACCTATGATCAACCCGCCGTGGGGCGGCTGGTCGAGCGCAAGGGCCTGGGCGTCGTCTGTCCTCCCAAGACGCTGACGTCCGAGAGCCTGCTGCGGCAATTGGACGTGCTCGTGGGAGCTCCGGCGCGTCACGGCGCCATGACCGCCATGCGCGACTGTTTCCACCAGCGGGAGCAGGACAGCTCCGCCGTGGATGCCATCGAGCACCTCCTCCAAACGGGGCCCTCATCTGGCTCCCGGGAGCAGCGGGGGCGGGGTCATCCCGTCCGCTTCTTCGGGCTCGCGTAGGGAGCCAGAAGTCCGGGCTGGTCCACCAGGCAGCGCAACGCCTTCCCGGCAAGCATCTCCAGCCGGTGGATGAAGCCGAAGCCGTGCTCGTCACCCACTTCGTGTGCCAGCTCATGCAGGAGGATGCCGAGCGTTTCTGGATCCAGCGGATCGTCCAGCCGCACCTGGCCCCGCACGTTCACCCGCAGCAGGTGCCGCTCGCGATCGTATTCCGCGTCTACCCGGGCGCTGGGGTCACGCACCTTGCGCTCGAAGAACTCCACGCCCACCTCCCGGCCGGTGAGCTCCCGCGACAGATGGCGCACCAGCTCCACGAAGCGCTGGGCCCGGGCACCGGGGTGCACCTGGACGTCCCGCGGGGGGCCTTCCATCCGCTCCACATACGCGTCCGCGGACTCCACCAGCGTCTCGAGCTGCTCCAGCGCGGAGAGCGGCATCCCCCGTAGGTCCACCACTTTCGCCCCGAGCTGGCGCGCCCGGTCATCCACCCGGGGCCCCACCGACAGCACCGCCCGGGCCGGCAGCACCTTCGCCACGTAGGCTTCGAGCGCCTCCTGGCCCAGGGAGAAGTGCGCCAGCACCTCGGTCACCCACGCGCCCGACAGCTCCTGACGGGTCAGCTCGGGCGCCATCGACTCGAGGAGGATGGCCGCCAGCGTGCGCTTGTAGGCATCCCTCGCCGCATCACGCTCGGCCGCCAGCGGAATGCGCTGCTGCACATCGACGTGCCAGGGAAGGTGGTGCGCCTCCACCGGCAGGCCCAGCTCGAAGAGGTGCGGCGTCTCCCCAGGGCGCGGATAGTAGAGGTCCACCCGGGTGGCCCGCTCGGCGTACCGCTCCACCCCATGGTGCAGCTCCACCGTCTCCAGCGGGCAGTCCTGCAGCGAGTCCTTCGCACGCGGAGGCCGGACCACACGCCCGTTGATGACCAGCTCCACGCCCGGCGGGGGGATGGTGAGGCGCAGCAACTGCATGGCCGCCTCCCGCTCGCGGGCGCTCGTGCGGCGGAAGAGCCGCAGGCACGTGCCCACCTGGCGCGTATTGGGCTTCACATGGCGTCCGGCGCTGTCGAAGACGAGCGTGCGCCCCACCGTCTCCACCTCGGCGTGGTCGCTCGCGGCGATCATCTCCTTCAGGCCACGGCCCTTGCGGCCCCGCCACGTGGGCGGCGTGTCCTTCTCCCCGAGGAAGACGGTGAAGGCGAACTCGTCGCGCGCCAGCCCCGTGGGGGCGTCGTCCTCAATGCGAACCTCGTCCTCCGCCAGGCGCACCTTCACCCGGCGGGCCCGCTGATCGAACGCGTTCTGCAGTGCCTCGCGGACAAGCTGACCGAGCGGCCGGGCGCGATTGGAGCGCCTCCAGCCCTCTTCCGACAACTCGAACCACTCCGAACGGCCATTCCGGCCCTGGCTCATCACGGCTCTCCCCGTCCCAGGCTCCCGCGAACACCTGCGCCGCCGCGGGGCAGCCGGACCTGGAAGAACACCAGGGGAGGTGGGACTCTTCCCGCCCCTCAGGAGACTCCGGCGGACCTCAGCCCCCGAGCGCCACCGGGACGGCTTCCGCCTCGGGTTCGACGAGCGACTTCTGCTCCCAGGCCCGGCTCTTCCACCGGTACCAGAAGATGAGGCCACGCATCCATTCGTCCGCCGCGATCGCGAGCCAGATGCCCGGCAGCCCAAGCTGGAACTTGAACACGAGCGTGTAGCCCAGCGGCAGGCTCATGCAGACCATGGAGAGCAGCGCCATGTAGACGGTGAACTGCGCGTCCCCGGCGGCGCGCAAGGCATTCACCAGGACGAGGTTGAAGGACCGTCCGGACTCCAGCACCAGGCTCAGCAGGATGAGCTTCGCGGTCAACAGGACGATGTCCCCGTTGTCCGTGAACAGGCTCACCAACGGCTGGCGTATCAGGATGACGAGCACGTCCACCAGGAGGGTGATGGCCACCGCCCACTTCAGGCTCTGCAGGGCCCGCCGGAAGGCCTCGTCCGGCTGGCGCGCGCCCACCATCCGCCCCACCACGATGGCCGTCCCCATGCCAATGGCCAGGCTGCACAGGAAGACATACTGGGAAATGGCCATCGCGTACTGCCGGGAGGCCAGCGCCACGGGCCCCAGGAACGTGACGAAGTACAGAAACACCGTCTGGCAGGAGTGGTAGGTGACCTGCTCGATGGCCGCGGGAACGCCCACCTTCAGGATCTTCCGGATGTACTCCCTGGGGAACGCCACGAAGTCCCGAGGCACGAGCCGCACGTCCATCACCCGGTAGAGCAGCCACGCGAAGACCACGAGCGCGGCGGCCCGGCTGATCCCCGTGGACACCGCGGCCCCGGTGATGCCCATCTCGGGCATCCCGAAGTGTCCGAAGATCAGGGCGTAGTTGCACAGCACGTGCAGCAGGTTCATCCCCAGCGACACGAACATGGAGTACCGCGTGAAGCCATAGGTGCGGATGAGCCCGGCGAACACATTGATGAGGGCTTGCAGGAAGATGAAGCCACCGGCGATCCGCATGTAGGCCCGGGCGTGGACCAGCACCGTGCCCTCCAGGTTCATCCGGCCCAGGATGAAGTCACCCAGCGACAGCAGCGCCGCGCTCACCACGAGCCCGAGCATCAGGTTCATCATGATGGCCACGGCCGAGATGCGGGAGGCCTCGGCGCTCCTGCGCGCGCCGAGATACTGCGCCACGACGATGGAGGCGCCGTGGCTGATGACATTCATCATGAGAATGCACAGGATGATGTACTGATTGACCACGCCCGCGGCGGAGACGGCGTCGTCGGACACACCGCTGAGCATGAGCACGTCCGAGGTGCCCATCAGCATGAACAACAACAGCTCCAGGAAGATGGGCCAGGTCAGCCGGAACAGCCCCAGGGAGGGTTGCGGTACGTCCATGCCCTCGCGTGTCTCATGCTCCACTCAGGCTGTCGAGCCCCACCTGGCCGCCTGGTTCACGGCCTGGAAAGTTGATGCTCGAACGGTCGCTCGGCGCCCGGGCGCGGGGCTCCCTCTCAGAGGGAACAGGCCTAGGGACGCGCCACGAGCAGCCACGCCGGGGCCCACCAGTAGGCGTACATCCGGTGGCGCTCAACCCGCGTGAAGCCCGCCTCGCGGAGCAGCGCTTCCCATTGGGCCAGCGGTACCTCGAAGTTGGTGCGGGTGACGCTGCGATCCACGTAGCCGAACAGCACGGGCATCAGGAAGCCCTGCGCTACCGTCTCGAAGTCCGCTCCCGTGTATTCCGCCAGCCCCTCCTGGTAGCGGCCGAGCACATGCCTCACGGTCTCGGGCTTCAAGGGCTCGTCCATGGACGGAGGATCGAACTCGGCGATCAGCAGTGCATCGCAGTGAGCGCGAAGCCAGCCCAGCAAGGCGGGCCGCTCCGCAGGCGCGAGCGATTGCAAGCTGAAGGTGGCCTGCGCCACCTCCCAGCGGCGCGGCTGGACGTGGGGCTGGGCCACGAATGCCTGCAAGCCCCCGGCAAACGCCTCGAACACCACGCCCCGGGTGGCCAGGGCCTCGGTGGTGCGTTCCAGCAGGGGAACTGCGGGCTCCACCAGGGTCACCCGCTGGACTGCGGGAGTTAGCGCAGGCAGCAGCGCCCTCCCATCTCCAACACCAATGTCGAGCAATTCAAAGGGTGCGCCGGGGTAATGGCGGGACAGCGCCGCGCTCGTCTGCTCATACAGCGGCACATTGCCACCGCCCCGGATGAACGCGGCGAAACCTTCCGCCGAAACATAGACATCGCGCTTGCCTTCCCGGGCGACCCGCGCCAGGTAGGTTGCCGCCGAGCGGGGAAGCAGTGCTTGGGGAGCCGCCCGCGCCGCATCCTCCGCGAAGGCAGTGGCCTCGCGGTAGCGCTCGTCCGCGAAGGCCAGCAATGCCAGGTACAGGAGGCTCTCCGGCGTGGCCGGTGCGGCGCACGCGGCGGCCTCGAGCCCCTCGGCACGGTAATGGTCCCAGATGGGCAGAAAACCATCGCTCATGGGCCCTCCTCCTTGAATGACAGGCCTCGCTCCGCCAGTGCCTTCTCCAGGAGCCCAAGCGCTTTTGGCCCCACGCCGTGAAGCTGGCCAAGCTCTGCCTTGCGCATCCGGCTGACCTGGCTCAGCCGTGTGATGCCCACGCTGGAGAGGGCGCGGAGCGCTGGATTCCCAATTCTTGGGAGGCCGTCCTCACGTTCTGCATCTGGCATTGCATTCCTCTTCCGAAAACCTGTCATGACCTCAACGATCCTAGCGCCGCTCCGCTCGGGTTCACAATGAAGTGTTGAACGAAGCTGTATCAACGGGGACGCCAGGAACATCCGTTCTCCGCACATCCGGAGTGGAGCGTCGCCGGCCCAAGGGGCGGGTTCTCCGCAGGGTATGGGTTACCTAGACTGGGGGCCCATGCTCTTTGCCTTGCCCTGACGTTGGGGTTGGCCACCGCCGGTGGAAGATCGCTCACAACGGGCGTTCGGGAAAAAACAGACAGCCTTCGCCAAGGTGGATTGCGCCATGGTCATCATTTTTACATTGGTTGCCCTGGCCCTCGCCATTCTCGTGTCCCTGAAGGGGGCCTGTCAGTCGGATGACGCTTGTGCCGCCAGCGCCGGGCTGCTGGGCGAAGGGCTCGATGGGCGTGTGTTATCGGGGGAACTCGAAGGCATCCCCGTCTGGATGGGCATGGAGATGCACGAGGTCGCGGAAGAAGGGCTCATCCAGTTCTGCGTGGTGCGCGCGAAGGTGCCCGGTCCCCTGCCCCGGGGGTTCGTCGCCGCCCCGAGGCGCTGGACGCCAGAGCCCGGCCCGATGCCCACGGGAGACCTGTTCTCCTCGGGAGACCCCGAGCTCGATGAGATGTACCTCTTCCAGAGCGAGGAGCGGGACGAGGGCCGGGCCTTCGTCCAGGACGCCCAGGTACAACAAGCCCTGCGCAGCGTGCTGGGCTCTGGCCAGGTGGCCTTCGTGGAACAGGGCCATGCCGGCATCGCGTCGGTCGGGGTCATCACCGAGACCGAGGAAGCCCAGCGCAAGTTCGCCGCCGTGGTCCGCGCGGCCCAGGGGCTCACGGAGTCCGGGCGTGTGGCCGTCGGCCAGTAATTCCGGGTGGGCACGCAGCGTGCTTCATCCCATGCGCATTTATTCATGCACACGGGACACATCCCCCTCATGTGTCACCCGATGGACCCCCTTCACGCCAGACGAGCCCTCTTGTAACCCCCTCCCTTCATAGACAGATACATGCCGCTGAATGGCTTGTTCCGCGCTTCGCGGGAACAGCCCTGCTGAATCCGGGGGGAGTGACATGTTACAGGGCATTGGGTTGTTGTCACTGTGTCTGCTTGCGGGAACAGGGGAAACCTCCACAGGCCCCCTGTCCGCCACGCCCCTGGCACTTCCGGAAGACAATCCCTCCTGGCTGCGGCAGCACGGGACCGGGGGCGATGATGCCGGCACGGGCATCGCCGCTTCCTGTGAAGGCACCTACTCCGTGGGGTACACGGGCGGCGCCTTCGATGACCACCCGAACCTGGGCAACGTGGACTCCTTCCTGGTCAAGCACAGCCTGGATGGCGTGAAGCAGTGGTCTCGCCAGTTCGGCGGCGCGGGCATGGACGTGGCCGTGGCCATCGCCTCTTTTGACGTCAATGGCCAGTGCGTCAATCCGGAGCTCTATGTGGCAGGCCATACGTCGGGCAGCATCGACGGAACGGCCTCCGCGGGAGAGACCGACATCTTCCTCACGAAGTATGACAAAGCTGGCAACCTGCTGTGGTCACGCCAATTGGGAACCCCCGCCGCCGATACCGCTGCCTCCGTCGCCACGGACAAGCACGGAAACGTCTATGTGGCGGGATATACCGTGGGCGCGCTCGCGGCGGAGTCCGCAGGCGGCCAGGACTTCTTCCTCGTGAAGTATGACGCCGCGGGGACGCTGCTGTGGAAGCGGCAGTTGGGCACTGCCCAGCATGAACAGGCCCGGGGCGTGGCATGCGACGCCGAGGGCAACATCTACGTGGGCGGCCATACCTTCGGATACCTTGATGGCAATACCAACGCCTCGAATGGCACTTCCACCTCCGACCTCTTCCTGACCAAGTACGACGCCACGGGACAGAAACTGTGGACGAAGCAACTGGGCACGCCCGCGAGCGAGGTGACGCAGGGCCTGGCTACCTCCCGGCGCTCCAATGGCGTGGTGGACATCTACCTGGCGGGCCACACCACTGGCAACTTCGCCCTCCCCACCAAAGCGGGCATGGATTCCGACGGCCTGCTCGTGAAGTTCAATGACGCGGGCGCGGTCCAGTGGAAAAAGCAGCTCGGGACGCCAGGCAATGATCTGTTCTTCGGGGTGACATCGGATGGCGGCGGCAACGTGTACATCACCGGCAACAGCCCCAACGACATCGACACCCACGCAATCCTGGACAGCGATGACGTCTTCCTCTGGGTCCTCAAGGACACGGGCAACCTGCTCGTGTCCCGGCAAATCGGGTCTATCAACCCATGGAATCCCCGCGCCCAGGTGGATTTTGGAGCGGGAATCGCCACCGACAAGGGCGCTGGCGTCTACATTGCTGGATACACCGAAGGGCAGTTCTCCAGCATGGCCAGCGCGGGCGGAAAGGATTTGCTCGTGTTCAAGTATGCAGAAGGGTGCAGCGTCAACACGCCTGCCCAATGCAGGTTGGGATATGGGTGGGGAGATCCCCACTACGTCACCTTTGATGGCGCCTCCTACGACTTCCAGGGCCATGGGGAGTTCATCCTGACCGAGGCCAGCGCGGGAGACCTTGCCATTCAAGCGCGCCAGTTGCCCTGGAATGGATTGACGCACCTCAGCGTCTTCGCTGCCTTTGCCATGCAGCTTGGACGGGATCGCGTGGGCTACTACCTGGGGGCTGTCCATCCCGTGAAGGTGAACGGGCAGTCCGTGCCCATCTCCGGGGAGCTGGCGCTGCCCGGTGGCGGCCGCATTCTCCGGCAGGGGGGAAGCTATACCTTCGAATGGCCCACGGGCGACCACCTGGTGATCAGCCCGGAACACAACTACGTCAACGCCCACCTGCGCCTATCGCCTTCGCGTTCTGGCACCTTGAGGGGTCCCCTGGGCAACTTCAACGGCAACCGGGCCGATGACTTCGCCTTGCGCGATGGAACCTCGCTCGTTGCCCCGCTTTCCTTCACCCAGATGTATGAGGGCGAGACGGCGTACGTGAACAGCTGGCGTGTCTCTCAGGCCGAGTCCCTCTTCGACTATGGCCCCGGCGAAAGCACGGCGTCTTTCACCGACGTCCATTTCCCCTACCCTCCGGCGCACATCCCCTCGGCCGTTCAGCAACAACAGGCTCAACAGCTCTGTCAGGCCGCGGGCGTGACGAGTCCCATCCTTTTGAAAGGCTGCATCACGGACGTGGCCGCCACGGGGGACGCCTCCTTCGCCCAGAGCGCGGCGGCCATGCAGGGCCACGCCCAGCAATTTCACTGACCACGGGCCACTCCCCTCCTCAAAGATGCCTTCTTGACTCTTGTGGGTCTCCCACATAGGAGACGGCATCTCCATCTTGAAAACGATAATCGCTTTCAAGAACCGGGATGGCTCTGTATCCCGAGAGGACGGTTCACATGCACAACACGGCAAAGGGCTCCGGCAGGAAGGCGATGCTCGCCGGGGCGCTGGTTCTGGCGCTGCCCCTGGGGTTCATGGGCGGCTGCAGCCACGGTACCAAGCAGAGCCCCCCGCCTCCGTCCAACACCATCCCTGAGGCGGGCCCGGGCGATGGCGGCATGCCCCCGGCCACCGATGACACGGACCTGGCGGTGGTGCGCTTCAACACGGATGGCACCCTGGACACCAGCTTCGGCACCAACGGCATCGCCACCGTGGACCTGGGCACGGGCATCGCGATCTCGCGTGACACCCTGTGGAGCATGGACAAGGACGCCTCGAACCGCCTCGTCCTGTTCGGCGGCCGCAAGTCGGACCCGAACCGCGCGGACCTGGACTACGTCGTGACCCGGCTCACCGCCAACGGCACGCCCGACACGTCGTTCGCCACCAACGGCATCCACGCCCTCAACGTCTCCAACCTGAGCGATCAGGCCCGCAACGGGTATGTCCAGCCGGACGGGAAGATCATGGCTGCGGGCTACCTCTCGCAGCCGACGGGCGTGGGCGCGCAGGCGGCCAACCGGATCCTGCTCCACCGCCTGGATGACAGCGGCAAGCTGGATCCCTCCTTCGGCTCGAAGGGCGTGGTGAACTCGGCGCCGTTCAAGTCCTCGGACCCCGACAACGTGGAGTGGGGCATGGCCGAGGCCTATGCCGCGGGCTACCAGTCTGGAAGCTACGTCACCACGGGCTATGGCCGTACCGCCCCCTCCGGCACGGTGGACCTCGTCTCCTTCCGCTACACCTCGGCGGGTCGGCTGGACCCGTCCTGGGGCACCAACGGCGCCTACGTGCTGAACCTGACGGGCGCGGATGATCGCGGCCGGGATCTGGCCATCCTCAAGGATGACCGCGTGTTCATGGTGGGCAGCGCGACCCCTGCCCCGTCCAACATCGACGCCCTGACCGTGATGCTTCAGCCCAATGGCCAGCCGGACACGGGCTTCGCCCCCCAAGGTTACAAGACCTACGACTTCGGCCGCGCGGACGAGGCCTTCTTCGACGCGGCGATCTCCCCGGATGGCGCCTGGGTCGCCGCGGCGGGCTACTCGGCCGCCTCGGCCACCGACAGCGACGCGGCCCTGCTCGTGCGGTCGACGGCCGGCACCGCGGAGTTCTCCGGCGTGGTCTCCCTGTCCGAGACGGGCAACAACCGCTTCTGGTCCGTCGCGTTCAACCCGGCGAGCACCCAGGTGTACGCCGCGGGCTTCATCACCGAGAACGGTGACAGCCACTTCGCCGTGGCGCGCTACAACACCACTGGCACCCTGGACACCACCTTCGGGACCAACGGCATCGCGAAGCTGAACATCGTCACCGCGGGCGCTCTCGAGACGGCCCGCGCCGTCACCGTCCAGTCCGATGGCAAGATCGTCGTGGCGGGAATCATCGAGAAGCGCTGAGCGGCACCCCATGGACACGGAGGGGGCCCGCCCTCTCCGTGTCCGGAGGAACGGGCCCGCGGTTGGCTCAGCGTGGCCCCCCGAGCGCCCGGACGAAGAACAGCTGGATGTCGTCGTAGTAGTAGCGGTCCGCGGGCGGCCGGGGACCGTGGGGCTGTCCCGGCATGATGAGCATCTCGAAGTGCTTGCCTGCGCGAATCAATGCGCCGGCCATGCGCATCGTCGTGGACAGGGAGGCATTCACGTCGCTGGAGCCATGCATCATCTTGAGCTGCCCCTGGAGGTTCCCGGCCAGCGCCATGTTGGACCCGGCCTGGTAGGCGGCGGGATTCACGCTGGGAAGACCGAGGTAGGGCTCGTTGATGATCGCCTCCTCCTCCAGCGCGCCCGGAGCTCCCGCGTAGCCCGCCTTGAAGACCTCCGGAGCCATCAGCATGCCGCGCAGGGCGAAGTAGCCGCCCCACGAGTGGCCGAAAATTCCAGCACGCTCCATGTCCATCCAGGGACGGGTGGCCGCGGCCTGCTGGAGGCCCGCGACATAGTCGGGAATCTCGGTCTGTCCGATCCGGCCATAGGTCGCGTCCTGAAAGGCTTTGCTCCGGCCGGGAGTGCCCCGGGGATCGAGCACCATGACGGCGAAGCCCATCTGCGCGATGGCATGCGCGTGGAGCGCCTCGAAGGTGCCGATGAAGCTCCAGGGCACGGCCGTGATGAAGGGTCCTGCATAGATGTAGGCGATGACCGGATAACGCCTGGCCGGGTCGAAATCGCGCGGCTTGTAAAGCACGCCGTGCAGGGGCGTGGTGCCATCGGCGGCCAGGACGGTGAGTGCCTCCGGAGGCTTGTAGCCCAGCGCTCCGAGGGCGCTCTCATCGGCCGTCGTGAGACGAAAGCGTGTCTTGCCGTCCGTGGACACCATGTCCCGCAGCCGCGGCTGAGTCCGGGAGGACCATGCGTCCACGTAGTAGTTGCCAGACGGCGAGAAAGCGACCCTGTGCATCCCCGAGCCTGACGACATCCGCTTCAACGCGCCGCCCTTGAGGCTTCCCCGGTAGAGCAAGTGCTCGTACGGCGCAGCGCTGTCGGCGGAGGCCAACAGGAAGACCGCGTCGCCCTTCGGCGCGATGCCAGCCACTTGATGGACGGGGAAGGCGCCCCGGGTGACCTGGCGCACGAGCTTGCCTGCGAAGTCGTAGAGGTAGACGTGCCGCCATCCGTCGCGCTCGGACAACCAGAGGAAGCCGGTGCCGTCCGGCAGCGGTGTGAACTGGCGTGCCCAGCCCTCCAGGGAGAAATCCAACCCAGCCACGAAGCTCTCCGGCCGCTCTTCGCGCAACACCCGGCGGCGCTTCCCCGAGCCAGGCTCCACTGCCGAGAGGTCCAGCCGCTTGCCGTCGCGCGACATGTGAAGGATCAGCGCCTCACCGCCGCTGGGGCGCCAACCGGCGAACCAGTCATAGGTCTCTCCTTCCGCTGGAGGAATGCGTGTCACGCGGCCTGTGGCCGGTTCGATCACGTAAAGCTCCTGCCGCCCCAGCGGCGTGCCCGTCTTGACGTAGGGAACCAGGCTCACCTGCTCAAGGGCACTTGAGTAGTCCACGACCGGAATCTTGTGAACGTCGCGCAGATCGTTGCGCCAGACCATCAGGAAGCGGCTGTCGGGAGACCAGGCCCTCTCGGGAATCTGCCAGCCGTAGTGCTCCTCACCGCCGCGCTTGATCCGCGTGCGTCCGTCGCTCCCCAGGACCGCGAAGCCACCATCGCGCGGCACCGCGACGGCTTGACCGTCAGGAGCGAGGAGGTTGCCTCGGGAGAGGGACAGGGCGGCCAGGCCGTCCGGGGCCAGCGCCGTGACGCGGCCATCCGACAGGCCCAGGCCGAAGAAACGCTCGTCGATCCGGAAGACGATTCCCTGCTGATCCGGAGCGATGGCGAAGCCCAGCTGATCCGGCAGTTGGACCGGCTTCCCCATCAGCTGCGAGAGCTGGGCGCGCAGCCCGGCGCTGGACAACAGCGGCTTCATGGCCCCCGTCCTGGCATGGACCAGCACCCAGGTGCCCGCGTCCGGCCCCACCGCCGACCAGAAGATCAGCCGGTCTCCCTCGCGGAGCCATTGCGACGGAACCAGGCTGTCGCGAACGAGCTGCGGAAGCCGCATGTACCGGTCGGAGAGGTCCAGCCGCGCCTGCAGCTGCGTGTCCGACGTGGCCAAGGCGAGCACACCGGATTCGAGCGCCAGCGTGGGCGTGCCAACGAAGGTGGCGATCAGGATGCCGAGACGGAAGAGGAGGCGTCGCATGGCCGCAAGGTAGGAAACGGGATCATGAATGACCAATATCTCTTTCACCCCGGATTGAGACGGATATCGTCTGGATATGGAATTCCGCCAGCTTCAGCTCTTCGTCGCCGTCGCGGAGGAGCTGCACTTCGGCCGGGCCGCTGCCCGGGTAGGGATGGCCCAGCCGCCGTTCAGCCAGCAGATCCGCAAGCTCGAGGCCGAGCTGGGGGTGGAGCTGCTCACCCGGACGAGCCGCCGCGTGGCCCTGACCTCCGCGGGAAACCGCTTCCTGGACGACGCCCGGGAGCTGCTGGCGAGGCGCATGGAGGTGATCTCCACCGTCCGGCGAGAGGCCCAGGGAGAGACCGGGCCCCTGCGAGTCGGCTTCGGTGCGTCGTCGGCCTTCGGGGTCCTCCCTCGCATCGTGCTCCGGTTCCGGTCACGGTTTCCGGAGGTGAAGCTCGAACTCGACGACCGCGAGAAGCTGGACATCGGCGTCGCGCTCAGTACTGGCGATCTGGATCTCGCCATCGTCCGGGCGCCTTTCCGGCATGACGGGATAACGGTGGAACAGCTGCTCCGGGAACGTTTTGTCCTGGCGCTCCCGGTGCGGCACCCCAGAGCACGCCAGAAAGCCGTCGCCCTGGCGTCGCTGGCGAGCGAACCCTTCATCCTGTTTCCCCGGCACTCGGCTCCAGGTCTGCACGACACGATCACGAGCATGTGTCTCGGTGCGGGCTTCTCGCCGCTCATCCACCAGGAAGCCAGCTCCTGGCCCTCGGTCGTCGGCATGGTGCAAGCGGGACTCGGAATCACCCTTGCTCCGATGTCGGCCCAGGCACTGCGGCCGCAAGGGGTGGTGTTCAGGGAGCTGAGCGGCGGCTCCGCATGGGCGGAGTTGGCAGTCGCCTTCCGAGGTCCACACCTCATGCCTGCGGCGGCGCACTTCCGTGCGATCGCGCACGAAACCATCACGCTGGCCCAGGCCGCCCACCCATGAGGCGTCTTCTTCCACCATCAGGGCGAACCAGAGCCGCTTGCTGTCATTGCTGGTCGTGACCCGTTCGATGTCGATGCCGTAAACGGAGTAGGAATTGGCAGGCTACTGCGCTTCATGGCCGAGAAAGCGATTGCCGTTGGCAAGCTGGTGCGTAGGAGGCTCGGGACCATTCCCGAAGCCACTATGCACGTTCGCGATGCAATACCTATGAAACTACCGAGCGTTTTTGCACGTTGGGCAGTACATTACGCGCTCCTGCTGATGCCTGTCCTCTGCACAGGGATGGGGTGCTACATGAACGGAATGGGGTGCCAACCAGGCGACGACACCAAGACGTGCTGCCTCAAAGAACACCCCGGCTCCTGGGAGCGCTGCACAGGGACGGCTGGACCCAAGATCCAGCCCAAGCCCAAGAACAGGCCTGGTCCGAAGAGGAAGCCCGAGCCGGTATCTCCCCCCATCCCAACGCCGGAAGAACAAAAAGAGTGGAACAAGCGATGCCAGGAGAGCTACGTGAGATGCCGTGAGTTCGTGGAGGGTGACGCGGAGTGGCGCGTTTACGGTGAGAGCCAGTGCCGCTCTTGCTTTATCCTCTGCCAACGTACAGGGACGTGGCCAGCGGAAGCCAACGAGAAGCCCTGTCCGGGAGGTTGAGCATGCGGCGCACTCGCAAAGACTGGTGGCACAGCGTCTCAAGACGCAGCGATGATCTCCTGGCCCAATTGTTCAAGACCGGCGCGCCATACATGGAGATCAAGCGTGCGGTGCTCGCACAGGCGAAGGAATTCAAGCGGGAAGCAAGAACCCCCGCCGAGCGGTTGCACGTCGACCGGCTGGCGATGCAGTTGATCATCACTCAGGCATACGCGAGCGGTGAAGAGTGGAAAGAGTTCGGCCCACTCCTGCTCCGTTGTCAGCGGCTCGGATATGCGGACATTACCCATCGAATCAACGTGGCGTGCCTCTACGTCCAGTCGTTGCCCCGCTTTCCGCAGAAAGCACGGCAAGCGTTCGCCATGTTGGACGGGGTGGAACAGATCCTCAAGCGCATCCGCAAGAGCCATTATCTTCGCCGCGAAGGGATGCAGGGACTCGCCCATGCGCGAGCGGTAGCGGCATCAGCAGGCTTGACGCCAGATCGCTAGCCGCTGCCTCAGCGCCTCGCGCTTGCGGGCCTTCTGCGCCAGCCGTCCTGTCATCGGCTCGATGCTCTTGCGCTCCCCATCCAGCAGCAATGCGTACTTGCCCAGTTGCACTCCATCATTACACACCCTACTTGTGGGAACGGAACGCCACCGTTCCATCGTTAACGGGAGGATGCGAGATGGACATCCAGAAGAATGCCGAGGCTCTCGCCTCCGCCGAGCACCTGTTCCGGCCGGGGGTCGCGGCGTGGCCGGTCATTGAGCTGCAGGAGGACCGAAACTCCTCGGAGGAGGTGCGATCGTGAGCAAGCCTCGGATTCTGGTGACGGGCGGTACGGGCAAGACGGGAGCGCGGCTGGTGCGGAGGCTGCGGGAATTGGATTGGCCGGTGCGGCTCGCAAGCCGCTCGGGCAAGGCGCCCGAGGGGGTGGAGGCCGCGCGCTTCGACTGGCTGCGGCCAGAGGGCCATGACGCCGCACTGGAGGGCGTGGAGCGGGTCTACCTCGTCGCTCCCGAGGGAGTGCCCGACCCTATCATTCCCATGAAAGCCTTCATCGAGCGGGCGCTCGGGGCGGGGGTGCGCCGCTTCGTGCTGCTCAGTTCCTCGGCGGTTCCCGAGGGGGGACCGTTCATGGGCGGACTGCATCGCTTCCTGCACGAGCGCGCGCCAGAGTGGGCGGTGCTGCGCCCCTCGTGGTTCATGCAAAACTTCTCCGAGGGTCCCGCCCGGGACTCCGTGCGCGACGAGGATGTCCTCTATTCAGCGGCGGGGGACGGGCGCGTGCCCTTCATCGACGCGGGAGACATCGCGGAGGTGGGCCTCCGGGCACTCATTGACCCGGCGGCGCACAATACCGATCACGTGCTCACGGGGCCCCGGACGCTGAGCTACGCGGAGGTGGCCGACATCCTTGGCGCGGCGCGAGGCCGTGCCGTGCGCCACGTATCCATGTCCGAACAACAGTTCACCGAGTACTGGATACGCCACGGACTGCCGCCAGACTACGCCGCGCTGCTGTCGGCCTCGGATGTGGCCATCTCCAAGGGGGCGGAGGACCGAACGACCGATGCCGTGGAGCGAGTAACGGGCCGGCCTCCACGGGATTTGGTGGACTTCGCCCGGGAGACCGCCGCAGCCTGGCGCGCCTGAGGTTGCCCCTGCCCGGCCGCGTCCGGTGGGACCTGCGGACCGCCCAGCGTGGGTTCGATTGCCTGGGGCGCCTCGCTCGCCTCCTCCGCAACTTCGCGCCCAGAGCAAAGACGCCATGGAACACCCGGATCTCCTCAGGAGCCGCCCTTGGAGAGCGGCTCCCGGGTCCCCAGCTACTGGCAGACGAGCGAGTTCTTCGGGGGAGGGGTGGCCATCTGCTCTAGCAGCCGTGCCGTCTCGACTTGTTTCGCGTACTCCTCCCGTTTGATGACCTCGTTCCGGATGTAGGCGGAGATGTTCGCGGGCGATTGCAACATGCGTCCGAAACCGCCCCCCACCGCAGACACGGTGAGCGCGCTGACCGGCGGGTTCTGCAAGGTGTACTTGATCCCGGTGTACACGCTGGTGACGAAGGCAACGGGGTCAAACTTGGCGGACACGAACGGCATCTTCACCTCGATGCCATCGATGCCCATGCCAAACCCAAGCTCGAACTTCCAGCCCACCTCCACGCCCACACCGGCCGCCTCGGCATTCACCGACACGAGGTTGAGACCGATCGCCGCCTTGACCGACGTGAGGGAGACCTTCGCGCCTGCGGAGACCCCCATCATCTGGGCCGACACCTTGCCTTGGATGCCAGCGATCTCCGCCTGAGTGCCGTAGTACACGGCGGAGCCCTTGATCTGGACGTTCACCTGTGGCTGGCCCTGCTCCGCCAGGGTTGTCGTGGCGGTGACGCTGTAGCGAAGCACCTGCATCCCGTTCGAAAGGGTTTCCACCTGGCCCGTGTAACTCGCCATCCTCAGCTCGGTTGCCTTCCTCGCCGAATCGCCCAGGCCCTCCGACTCCGTGCCGGCCGGATCGACGAAGTCGAGGGGCTGGTTCCGGACGTAGCCGTACAGGTTGCACTCCACCGGACTGGCCAGGCACTTCTCGGGGGATTCGAGGAAGAGCGGGTCCGGGGTGGTGAAGCGGTTGAGGGTGGCGTCGTAGTCACGCACGCCCATGCGGATGAAGCCCAGGTCCGCGTCGTAGGCCTTCTGGACATAGTCCAAGGCCGCGGAGGACGAAGGGTGGGTGGCGCGGTTGCCAAAGGGCGAGGCCAGGCGAGGTGTGCCGTCGGCGTCGGCCAGGACGGTGCCGCGGTGGTCGGCGGCCAGGGGCTGGAAGGTGCCGTTCTGGAGCAAGCCCACCAGCTGGCCCTCCACACGCACGGGCAGAGACAGGCCGGACGCGTCCAGGTAGCTGCCACCCGGGAGATAGGCAGCCACCGGGTTCCCAGCGCTGTCCTGCTTCAAGAGGCGCTGACCGTCCTCATCGTAGAGGAACTTCCAGGTGGTGGCCCCCTTCTGAGCCTGAGCCACCTGGCCGTTGGGTCCGTAGGTCAGGAGCAGGCCGTCCTTGGACTGGGTGCGGCCCAAGGCGTCGAAAGTGTAAACGCTGTTGCCCGCCGTGAGGGTGTTGCCGCCCTGGAGGAGTGAGCGGGTGGCCGCCCCTTCCGTGATGGACGTGGGCAGGCCCGCGGCATCGAAGTCATAGCCATAGGCACCCTGAGCATCGGCCGAGCTGGTGAGAAAGCCTTGCACGGAGTAGCCGTACTGGCGGCTGAGGCTCACGCCCCCCACCTGCAACGCCTCGGCACCGGTGAGCCCCCGGGCGTTCAACGTCCAGCCCACGGAGGACATCACGGCAGGCGTCTGCTGGGTGACGAAGGTGCGGCGCCGGGTGAGGCTGTCATAGCCGAAGCCCACGGAAGTCCCCGAACCAAAGTCCGCCAGGGAGAGCTGGCCCAGGGCGTTGTACTGGAGGGTGGCCCAAGGCTGGCCATTGAGCCGGATGGCCTTGAGGCGGCCGTAGGAATCCCAGGCATAGGCGCGGGTGGTGGCGCCGAGAAACTGCCCGTTGCTGTCCTTGAGGGTGGCGCTCTCCAGCGAGGCGGCGCCTCCCTCCGCGTAGGTGGACTGGGTCTCCACGGTGCGCCACCCATGGAGGGTGAACGTGCTCTTGAGCAGGGAGCCATCCATCCGGTACTGCAGCAGCTTGGTGTAGCCCTCACCGGTGATGGCGGTGAGAAAGCCCGGCCAGGTGGTGTTGGTGGGCTGGGAGGGGGAGGCCCCATCGAAGTAGAAGCGGTAGGTCTGCGTGGCGCCGGAAGCCGCATCCGCATGGACCGTGTGGGTCCGCCGGCCGATGGCGTCGTACTGGTAGCTCTCGGTGCGCACCAGGCTGTCCTGGGGCGTGAGGAACAGCTTGGTGCTCAGCAGCCCCGTGGTGGGAGCGTACTGGTACGCCACGGTGGCGATGCCATCCCGCTCCACGCGGGCGACCCGGCCATAGCCATCGTATGCCACCCGGTGCCCCTGGCCGCCCGGCAGCAGCACGCTGCGCAGCCGGCCCAGGACGTCATAGCCATAGAGGTAGGCAGTCCGAGCCTCGTCCTCGTACCGGACGAGGCGCTTGCCGGCATCCAGGTAGCTGAGCCGGGTGTACGCGCCGTTGACCTTCGTCTCCTGGCGCAACAGGTTCCCCTCCAGCGCCCACGACGTGTCTGTCTTCTTCTGCACGTTCGCGTGCAGGCGGGTGAGCACCTCCAGCTCGTAGCCAAAACCGGCGGCGCGGGCGCTGGCCGTCCACTCGACGCCATTGAGCAGGGTGGCGTAGTCCAGGGTGGCCATGTCCGTGTTGGCCGGCAGGTTGGGGCGCATGTGGCTCAGGGACTTCAGTTGCTGGCGGCTGCGCGTGGTGACCCCATCGAACACCCAGCCCTCCGGAATGCGGGTGGCGGTGGCCACCTTCTCGCCGGCCGCCGTGGCGTACTCCTGGGTGGTGCTCTTGGCACCGGAGGCGGCCTCCACCAGGGCGGTGGCCGCGATGCTGCCCGGGCGGGTGGCGGTGGCGTAGTGGTACTCCAGCAGCAGGTTGGGGTTGGCCTCGGTGGCCGCCCCCAGGCTGTCCCACTGTTTGACGAGCCGCTCCTGCCCGTCATAGCGGAAGCGCTGCGTGAGGGTGTTTTGGCCGCGGCGGGTGACCAGGCTCAGCAGGCCATCCTGGGTGGGACTCCGCTCGGCCGCCTCCAGCACCACGCCGCCCGGCTGCGTCACCTTCTTCAACAACAGGCTCCCCGCCTCGTACTCGAAGGACGTGGTGCCCTGGGCCGGCGTGGACACGCTCCTCACGGTGGCGTCCCGGTTGTAGAGGACCGACTGCAGCACCAGGGGGCCTTGGGGCCCCAGCGCCTCCACCCGCTCTACCAGGCCCACCGCGTTCCGGGCGATGGTGCCCTGGTACTGGAAGTCCAGGGCGGACTGGGAGTGGGTGCCCGTCAGCGTCAGCGAGGCGGGCAAGCAATGCAGGTGCTGGGCGAGCGCGGGGAGGGATGAGAGCTGGGTGGCCGTGGTGAGGCGCCCCGAGCGGGAGGTGTGGACGGACTGAATGGGGCACAGCCCGGCGAAGGCCAGCGTCTGGCTCTTTTCCTCCACGCTGAGCGCGGGGTGGGCGGGGTCCCGGTAGCCCGTCCCCTCTTCCTTGAGACGCTTGAAGCCCACGCCCTGGAACACCGCATCCTCGTACTGGTGGTACTCGTACTCCTGCACGAGAGGCGTGCGCGCGTCGGTGCGGGTGGCGGACGTCATGAGGCCCGCGAAGGTGTCACCGTTGAGGAAGTTCACGGCGTGGGTGATGGCCGTGTCCTGGCGCACCACGCTGTCGAAGCCCACCAGGTACTTGCCCTCGCTGTGGTAGCTGGGGCCCAGGTATTGGTAGGTGTACATGGCCTTGTCGTAGCCGGAGGACTCCACCTCCAGCGCCGAGAGCACCGGCTGGCGGAAGCGGGCCCCCGGCGTGGCCGGCGTGCGCCCGTACTTGAAGTGCAGCACCGTGCCCTTGCCGTCATCCGCGGAGGCCAGCAGGCCCGTCTCGGGCCGGTCCAGCGCGGCCGAGAAGGCCTGGCCGAACTTCGTCACCGTGAGGCTGATGTTGCCACTCCCCGAAAAGTCGCCATTCGCCAGGGGGCTCGTCAGGCCGTCATAGAAGCCGAGCGCCGGAACGGAGAACTCCGCGAAGTGGGTGCCCGTGTTGATGAAGAGCGAGGCGATGTCCGCCCGTGAGAGCAACACGTCCGTCAGCCCGTCCCGGTTGACGTCCATGAAGGTGGTCGAATAGCTGGACAGCTCCGCCAGGTCCTCTCCCCCCGTGATGCGCACGGGGAGCGTCTGCCCGCTGGGCTCGAAGCCGAAGCGGCCCTTCCCGAGCCACACGACATAGCCGCCATCGAAGCGGGACACGAGGTCCGGCAGGCTGTCACCGTTCATGTCGTGGACCCAGGAGACCTGCGGGCTGAAGACGGGCATCAGCGCGCCGCCGTGGACGCCTCCGAAAGTGACTTCGTGCGGGCCCGTACTGGTGTTGGGGAGCACCTCGAAGCCCCCCTCGTAGACCCGGACGAGGTCTGGCTGGAAGTCGCGGTCGACGTCCACCAGGCGGGTGTTGGCGCCCAGCTCCCACGCGCCCGGCAGGGTGCGGGAAACCATCAAGGTGCCATCCCGGCCACACACCTTCACGTCCGTGTGGGTGAAGGCCGCGTTGTTGCGCACGGACACCACCTGGTAGGTGTCCACCTCGGGCCACATTTGCGTCAGCAGGCGCGGCTCATTCGAGTCGCTCTCCTGGGGGCGGCAGTCTGCCTCCGTGCCAGCCGCCGGGACCGGGAGCTCCTCGGCGCGGAAGCCGCTCTCCTCCTGCACGAACAGGGTGTGTCGCTGGCTGTGCTCGAAGTCGAGCCGGCCATCCCGGTCCGCGTCGAGCATCGTGGCACGCGAGGGCTGGATGGAGTCCTCGCCCCAGGCCATCAGCGCCGCGAACAGCTTGGGCACCGGCTGGAACTGGGCGCTGGAGAGCGCCGAGGCCGGCGAGTGGTAGGTGTAGTGCACCGGGGGGGCAGTCTCCCCGGAGCTGAAGAGCTGCTGGACCTGGGAGAGGTAGAAGGCCGTGCCGATGCCGGCCTCCTGGTACCCGAGCTCGTAGCGCCAGCGCTCCTGGAAGGTCCCCAGGGCCGCGTGGCGCGCCTTCACCCGTACCTGGGAGACGCGCCGGTCGAGCTCGAGCGCCTGCCCGGAGCGGTAGTCGGAGAAGACGTGCGCCGTGGGGGCATAGCTCAGCTCGATGCGGTACTGGAAGTTGTTGCCGGTGCCGCCGTAGGACACGGCGGTGACGAACAAGCGGCCCGAGGCGTTGGCCTCGTAGTCGAAGTGCGTCTGGCGCCCCGTGGCGGACACCACGTCCTGGAGGTACCAGGCATAGGTGCCCTGAGCCGTGACGGCGCGGGCCTGGCCGCCGAAGGTCCAGGTGCTTCCGTCCGGGAGGAAGGCGGTGAGGACCGTGCCCGCGAGCTGCACGCGGACCGGCCCGCTCAGCCCCGCCGGGTACCAGTATCCGTCATTGCCGGCGACCAGACGGCCCCAGGGGCTGGAGAGCTCGTCGGTGGCGTAGTCCAGGTCTCCGCGCACCCGCCAGCGGGTGATGGCCAGCGTGGCCTGCCAGCCGTGGCCCCACTCGGAGAGGCCCGCGTCGGCGGAATAAGCCGGGAACGGACTGGCGAGCGGCGCGCCCCGCTCGGTGGGAACGGAGAAGGGAGCGGTGAGGGAGAAACCGCCCCGGGCCACGTCCGCCGGGCCGAAGGCCGTCTGCGCGTAAGTCCCCACGAGCGAGCCGCGTTGCGGTGCGCCGAGCTGGGGCGGTTGGATCTTCGAATCACTGAAGGGCAGCGTCTGGGCGGACGCGGAAAGGCAAAGGAAGGTCACGGCGCTGCTCAGCAGCCGCCGCAAGGGCAGGAAGGTTTTCATGGGGAGCTTTCAGGAAATCAAGGTTGCTGGCACACCTGCGGCTGCGAAACGCCGAGCACCGCGCGTTTGTCCACCTTCACCATCACGACGAGCTCGGTGGCGGCTTCCAGCGGGTTGGGCGCCTGCAGGAAGAAGTCAGACATGTCGACCTGCATGGCCCCGAAGGGTGACAGGCCGTCTCCGGCGATGTTCTGGTTGGCCTCGGGCTTGCCCGTCTCGTGCAGCTCGAACCGCTCGAGCGCCTGGGTGCCGTTGCCGAAGAGGATGCGGGGAGCGCCGGAGAGCCACAGCGGATTGACCATGGTGTAGCGCTTGGTCACGGTCTCGCCGGTGAAGTCGAAGCTGTCGGTCCAGTCCACATGGGCCCGCTTCATCTGGCTGTTGAGCGAGTCGTTCGAGGGCTGGTTGGGCCGGACCAGGAAGAAGGCCATCGTCTTCAGCAGGGGCGTGCCCTCGTTGCACTGCATGAGGCCCGAGGCACCGCCCACGGTGGTGTACAGGTCCTCCGGGGTCAGCTTCAGGGTGAACTTCCCCTGGCTGGCCAGGGCATTCCAGAGCGCCTCGGAGCGCTCACCATCCGCCTTGCGCCAGGGGGAGGCGGCACCGTTGCTGACGCCGGGGCGGGGAAAGCTGAGGGCCACGAGCATGTGGCTCTCCACCGGATCATTGATGCGGGCGTTGGCGAGCCCTGTCTCGATGGCCGACACCGCATTGATGGCCAGGGTGCTCAGGGACGGGAAGTCCGCCGACCAGTTGGCCCTCACCAGGGTGTCGAGCGCGGGCGCGGTCTTCAGGCTGGCGGCCGCCGTGGGATAGCGCAGGTCCATCACCGGATACAGGTAGTCGGTGACGAGGGTGGTGAGCGAACGCAGCCCGTCCCGCATCATCAGGCCGTCCAGGTTGCGCAGGCTCCACAGTGGCAGCAGCCGCAGCAGGCGGGCCTTCTCCTCGCCCGCGGCGAGATCATCCCTGAGGAATTGGAAGTCGAGCAGCATCGTCTGGAGGGCCCGCTCCACGGCATGCAGTTGCACCAGCCGCTCCAGGCGGGCCAGCTCCTTGCTGACGTGCGCGGTATAGAGCGCGTGGAAGACCTGGGGCATGTCCGAGACCTGGCAGCCCGGGCACTGCTGGCTGAAAGCCGTGAGCAGCCGGGCCAACGCCGCGTCGCGCAGGGCCCCCAGCTCGCTGGAGGTGACGCGGCCCTGGGAGACCGCCGCCGCCGTGGCGGCCCTCAGGTCCGTCAGGGACTGCGCCATGGCCTTGCCGAGCGCCTTGGCCGCCAGGCCCGCGGGCACCAGGTGGGTGAACTCCACGGAGAGGGCATGCTGGGTGTCCGCGACGCACCCTCCCTGATCATTCACCACGAGGTAGTAGTCCCGGTCCGCCTCCACCACCACCGCGGTGTGCGGATCCTGGAGGACGCGCACTTCGCGAACCTGCCCAGGGGCAACGCCGTCCTTTTCCATGGCCACCAGCAGCAGGCTGCCCACGGGCGCTTTGGGAAAGGGGGTGTTCGGCACACGCAGCCCCGTGGAGAAGGACGCGGAGGTGCGCGTATCGGCGCCCTGCTGGGCGTTGACCGAGGTCTCCATCCCCAGGGTGGCCGCGAGGCATTGCTCCACGGACGCGTAGGCCGTGACGCCACTGCCGTAGAAGGTGACTCCCGCCTCGACCTTGACGCCCGCGCAGATCCGGCTGTCCACCGAGGAGCGCGCGTACGTATTCATCGCCGTGGAGCCCGAGGAGAACTTCCCATCCTGGAAGGTGACGACGTAACCGCCGGGACCGGTGAGGGCGCCCCCCGCGGGGGCCTCGACGAAGAGGTAGCTGTCCGGATCCTCCGGATTCGCCAGGGTGGTTGTCTGCAGCGTGCAGCTCGGGGCATAAAGGCCCATGGTGCGGAAGTTCAGCAGGTGGCCTGTCTGGGCCGGCACCTTCCACACCTGCCCTCCAGTTTCGAAGGCGATCGCGCCGATGTTCTCCCAGGTGGTGTTGAAGTGAGCGTCCGCCGCGTCGACGTTCAGGGTCTGCGGCGGCGTGCGCTGAATCTGCATGAGCGCCAGCTGCCCGGTCTCCTGCTCCAACACGGTGTTGAAGGCGCTCGCGAAGTCCCCGAACTGGGCCTCATCGAGGGCGAGGTTGTCCTGAAGGCCGATCAGGTCCGCGTTGAGCGCGTAGAACTCCTGGACCTTCTTGTCGAGCTGACTCGTGAGCGAGGCCTGGTTGCTCGCGTTGCCCATCTCCGCGAGCAGGTTGCTCACGTAGTTCGCCTGATTGGCCGCGTATGCATCGCGCGCCGAGGTGAGCTCCTGCTTGCGGAGCTGAATCTGGGTGTTGAGCAGGCTCTGCTTTGACTCCTGAATGCCGATGCGCAGCGTGTCGCGGGCGGTGCTCTGGAAGACGCCTGCCTTGACGTAGCTCTTGGTGAAGCTGTCCGCCTGCTGAACCATCTTCGCCCACGCGGCCAGGGGCACGCTCGGAGCGCCCTGCGGCGCACGCAGTACCTGGGGGGTATACGAGGGCACGCCCGCGCTCGCGGCGGCCGCCCCGGCGAAGGTTCCGTGCCGCAGGGCGAGCAGGTTGAAGAGGTTCTTCCACTCCGCGTGGCCCGCGTACGGGGAGGCGGCCAGCACCGTGGACGCATTCACCGCGCTCTGGAGCGGTCCCGCCTCCGGCACCGCGGCAAAGAGCGCCCACAGCTCGCTCATCTCCGTCTTCACCTGGCCCGCCTCGCAGCCCTTGAAACGGCAGCCCAGGTCATGCAGCCGGCTGAAGTCCTCCATCCGTTCGAAAAGGCCCCGGAAGCCGTCCCCCAGGAGCATGAGCAGCGCGCCCCCCTTGAGCGGTGGATTGGCCGGGGACAGGGCCGCGCGGAGCACGGCTTGATCCGTCTTGAGCCCAATGTTGAGCGGGTCCGCCACCAGTCCCGTGCCGGACGGGTTGATGAGCGTGTTCGCATAGGCCGCCTTCCAGAAGACGCCCAGCGTGTCGCTCACGTCCCGCCAGAGCGTCCCGTCTGGCGGAGTCCCCGCATGGACAGTGGTGAGCTGGAGCTCGAACCAGCGATTGAGCTGCCCCAGGCGCACCGTCACATCGGCCTGCTCCGGGAGCTGCTCCGGTCCGCTCCGCTTCAGGCCGGCGAGGCTGTGCTCGAACAGCTTCAGCCATACCTGATGATACGCATCGCGGTAGGCCTGCCCCTGGCACGCCTCGGAGATCATCGAGACCGGGAGGCCCAGGTCCATGCAGGCGTTGAGCATCGCCGCGGCGGACTGCGGCGGCACGTGAGCGGAGGCCAGCTGCGCGCACATCTGCAGGGAGCCGTTCAGGTTCGCCTGGCTGGGACACGAGGGATCCCCGCCGGTGGGCGGGAGGAAGCCCGTGCCACAAGTACCATGCTGCGCGGGCTTGGTGGCATAGAGGTTGTGCGCGTAAGCCTTCTGCGTCTCCGTGAGCTGGTGGCCCCGCAGCTCGAACAACAGCTTCAGGCGGCTGACGAGCTCGCTCTCCAGCTTCGCGCCGCCGGCAGCGGGCGGGAGCGAGGGGTAGGCCTGGAGGGTGCTCTTGAGGCACTCGAACTTCGCACTGACCTGCGTCACCTGCACGGCCGGATCGGTGGCGTCGAGCGGCAGCGCGTCACAGGTCTGACAGGTGAGCGCCTTGGAGTAGTTCATGGAGCCCTCGTTCTTCAGGGCCGCATCGGCCCACTTCGCGCTCGCCTGGGCCTTCGCCTGGGTCAGCGTCGCGGGGGCGGTGGTGAAGAGGTTCCCCGTGCCACAGCTGCCCGTGCTGTCCGCGCCGTGCGCGGGGTGCCGGCAAGAGGCATAGATGGGCTTTTCCGTGTCATCGCACTGGACCGTACCGGTCTGCGCGCACGGTGCGCTGGCCTGCTGCTTGTAAACGGGGAAGTTCTGGAGCTCGAACTTGCAGGTGGAAGAGGGGACGTTGGACGTATAGCTGAGCACCTTGGCCACCACGCCGGTGCGAAAGCGGGAGTCGACCGTGGCCTTCTCGGCATCGGCCCGGGCCTGGCACGCTTCCTGGCACTTGTAGCCCACGGTATCGGTGACGCATTCCAGCTGGCCATACTCGTGGTCGTACCAGCATTCCTTCTCCGTGATCGCCTCGCAGGTCACGGTCTTCGTGTACTGGGGATGAGGGCTCGCGTACTTCTCCAAGCCAAAATCCGGGTGGCGGCAGGCCTGATAGACGGGGCACTGCTTCTGCTCGTACCCGGTCCGATGGCAGTACGGAGAAACCTGCTGCTTGTAACAGGCCAGGCCATAGTTCCACGGCACCTCGCATGTCTTCTGTGCATCGCCCGTCCCCGCCGCCCAGGCCAGCGCGCTCTCGTTGCACGCGGCGCTCAGCGCCTGCGATGGGGTCCCGGTATCGGCTTCGGGGGCAAAGGAGGTTTCTTCCAGGGGGGCGCCGCAGGCTGCCAGAAGGCAGACGGCACCGAGATACATCATGTTGAACAGACGCAAGGCAAACTCCTCGCGAGAGGCTCAGCGCGCACGTCATGCGTCCGGCCGGACTCTGCGGATCAATCGCGTTTGGAAGCACTCAACTGGGGTTGTTGAGGAGAGCGCCGTTTGGGTCCGGCGGCCGCCCCTGCCCCTTCTGCAAGGCGCGCGCCCGTCTTCCGGCCGCGTGACGCACCTCAGCGGACGAGGGTTCAGGCCTCCGGGGAGCGCCAGGCAGGCAAACCTTGCGCGCAACTTTTGCCCGCGAGAATTGCCCAGCCAGGGTCCTGGGGAGTGGCGATGCGCCGGAACTTACAGGCCCCTACCGTGGCTCACCCCGCCACGTTCTCCTGGCCGATAAAAGCCCTCGTTTCCTGCCTCGCAGCTGCCTGGGGCGCCTCGCTCGCCTCCTCCGCTCCCTACGTGAACGAGGCGGGAGGGGTGAGCGCGACCGTGGAGCACCTGGGCCTGCCCACGGCAGGTGCGAGGCGGGCCCCGGCGCGCGGGCACCTCCAGGCCTCAGGGGGTTGAAGCTCAAACGCCAACACCTCCAGGGCGAACGTCCTGCTCAGCAGCACGGCCCAGTCCAAACGGGGGCGCACTCCTTCCTCGGCTCCTCCACCGTCGCGGCACAGAAGTGCGCCGAGTGCCACGCAAGGGAGACCTCCGCCGTGGTGCACCAGTTCGAGCGCAGCCAGCACGCGGCGCGGGGCGTCAACTGCCTGGACTGCCACAAGCCGCTCGAGGGCCAGCAGCCCATGGAACACCGCGGCTTCACGCTGGCGCGCTCCCTCACCGCGAAGAACTGCGCCCAGTGCCACGCCACCGAATACGAGCAGTTCGAGCGCAGCCGGCACGCGGCGCCCTCCTGGGCGGCGGTGCGGGGAACGCAGGGCTTCTCGCCGGAGCAGATCGAGCTGGGCGAGCGCTTTCATCCCGGGTGGATCAAGCGCCCGCCCCACTCCGTGGGAGTGCTGGAGGGCGAGGTGGCGACGAGCAGCGGTTGCGACGCGTGCCATGACATCGGCAAGCCCAACGCGGACGGCTCCTTCGGCACCTGTACCGAGTGCCATGCCCGGCACTCCACCTCCGTCGCGCTCGCGCGCGAGCCGCGCACCTGCGGCCAGTGCCACATGGGGCCGGACCACTCGCAGATCGAAATCTTCGAGGAGTCCAAGCACGGCGTGCTCTTCACCGCGCAGCGGGAGCACTTCAACCTGAACGCCAACCCCAAGCAGTTGACGACGGTGGACATGCCCGCGCCCACCTGCGCCACCTGTCACATGAGCGGACTGGAGGGACTCAAGGTGACGCACAACCCGGGCGAGCGTCTGGCCTGGTACCTCTTCGCGCCCGTTTCCACGCGCCGCCCCGAGGGCAACTCGGGCGAGCAGCAGATGAAGGAGGTGTGCCTGAAGTGCCACGCGCACACCCAGGTGGAGAACTTCTACACCGCCGCGGAGAAGGTGCTGCAGAACACCAATGAGCGGGTGAAGGGCGCCCAGGACGTGGTGGCCGCGTTGCGCAAGGAGGGGCTGCTCGACGACGCGCCCTTCAATCACCCCATCAAGTTCGTCGAGTTCGACCTCTGGCATTACTTCGGCCGCACGGCCAAGCACGGCGCCTTCATGGGCGGCGCGGACTTCGTGCAGTGGCACGGGAACTACGAGCTGGCGCGGCTGCGCAACGAGCTGGACAGCATGGCCGAGGAGCTGCGTGCCAAGGGCAAGGGCGGCTCCGGGCCGGTGACGCCGGGGGACGCCCGGCCATGACGCTCCGGGAGCGGCTCGGCGCCGTGACGCCCTTCCTCGCGGCGCGTGCGTTCGCCGTGGGCAACCTGGCCTTCCTCGCCGTGGACATCCTGCTCGCGCACGCGGCCAACGACTTCGCCCATCGCGCGGAGTGGTTGCCCATTATCTTCTCGGTGGTGGCGCCGTTGCTGCTGCTGCCCGGCCTGGTTTCCGCGCGGCTGTGGGCGCGCACCCGGGCGGTGGACGTGGCCGTGGCGCTGGGCGCCATCGGCGTGGGGGTGGCGGGGATGATCCTGCACCTGCACAGCGCCTTCTTCGAGCGCCAATCGCTGCACAATCTCGTCTACACCGCGCCCTTCGTGGCCCCGCTCTCCTACGTGGGGCTGGGGCTGCTGGTGTTGCTCGACCGCATGGAGGACCCGGTAGGCCCCGCGTGGCCGAGCTGGGTGGTGATGCTCGCGCTGGGCGGCAGCGTGGGCAACCTGGGGCTGTCACTGCTGGACCATGCGCAGAATGGCTTTTTTTCCGCGACGGAGTGGATCCCCGTGGTGACGGCCGCCTTCGGCACCAGCTTCCTGCTGGTGGCGATGCTACGTCCGGCGCGCGGCTTCCTGTGGCTCACCCTGGGGGTGATGGGGGTGCAGGCCGCGGTGGGGGTGCTCGGCTTCGCGCTGCACGTGCTCGCCAACCTGCGGCACACGAACGTGCCGCTGAGGGATCAGCTCATCTTCGGCGCGCCCATCTTCGCCCCGCTGCTCTTCGCGGACATTTCCGTGCTCGCGGCCATTGGCATGTGGAGCCTGTTGCGCGGCGCCTCCCCGTCCCAGGGCTCGCTGGGAGCAGGCTCGCTCGCCCACGCCTCCAAGGAGGGCTGAGCGAGGTCCAGGCTGCTGCGCTGTAGGGTGGTGGGAGTGTGCCTGCTGGGCACGGCGCCGGTGAGCGCCGACGCGCCGAAGAAGGACGAGGACTCGCCCAGCCTCATCTACACCGAGCCGTGTGATCCCAAGGATCCGGCGATTCGCGCGAGCATAGGAAGGACAGGAGCCCGATTGGGGGTAGCGGGCGGGAACCTCCCCCCGCAGGGAGTCCGGAGCTGAAGGACAGCGCCACCCGGCGCCTCCTCCTCTTCCCCGTTGCAGCCCTCTACCCTGAGCCCCTTCTCGCAAGAAGGGGTGACACATGCTGCCATGGAGGATTCTCTGGAAGGCTGAAGCGCTGTTCCTTGCGTTGCTCGTGGGGTGCGCCAGCCCCCCTCGGGGTCCCCTCGTGGAGAACACCGGCCAGGGCAAAGCCGTCGTCCACGTGCCCCGCGCGGCGGACCTACAACCGGTGGAACTGAAAGAAGCGGAGTTCCAACAAGCTATGAGGCGCCTTGCGCGCGAAGTGCGGCTGACAGGCACGCCGCGCCAGACGGCAGAGAAGGCATTTCAGATGGACCCGCAGAGTGGCCAATACCTCTACCTCCAGCGAGATAGGAAGCTGGTGCCAGCAGGCGGCGAGCCCTGGGATGGCATGTTGACGAAAGAGGACTTGGCGCTGTCGGAACGCTATCGGCTCTGGTGCCAGAGCGCCTACAACGCCTATGGCGACTGTCTCGGCGGAGCGCTGGTGGCAGGCCGCTACTTGGACATGCAAGGCCGTTACATCTGGGCGCTGGCCATGAGCAAAAGCCCAGTGCTGGGCGAGATGAAAAGGCTCTCGGAGAGCTGGTGGAATTCCGAGCACTCATGAGCGCGGCCCTGTGGACGTTGGGCTCCATGCTGCTGATCCTGCTCCTCAATCCCGCAGCTCCGGCGCTGGTGGCGGTGTTGGGCGTCGGGATGCTCCTGTATGTAGGCTACGATGCGCTCCACAACCTCGTGACGGGCTGGGCGGAGTTGACGGGGGCGGCGAAGGCCGCAACCACCTTCGAGGAGATCCGCGAGGCAGGCGAGCGCTTCGGGAAGATCATCGGGCGAGAGTCCGCGCGCGCGTTCGCCCTGCTGCTGGTGGCGGCCATTGGTTCAACGGCGCAACGCTTCGCGGCGAAGGTGCCGACGCTGCCAGGCTCGGCGCAGGTGGCCATACAGGCCGAGGGTGAGGCAGGTATCTGGCTGCCCGCGCTGGGGACGGTGGAGGAGATCGCGGTCAGTGCCGAGGGCGTCAGCATCACACTTCCCGCTAACGCGGTGGCCATGGCGACGCGACCCCATCGCGGCAAGGGTCCCTGCGTCGAGACGCACCACATCGCCACCATCTGCAACGACAAGTCCACCGTGCGCGGGGGGCGTGGACGCCGAGATTCCGGGCGCTCTTCGCCAAAGCCGGGGTGGCCCTGAATGATCCGGCGAATAAAATGCCCCTCCCGGGGCACTACGGGCCCCACCCTGAGCGGTATCATCAAATCATCCTCAAGGAACTGACCGAGGCCACGGAAACCTGTCGCACCGTCGTCGAGTGCCGTCAGGCGTTGACTGGAGCACTCCGAATGCTGGTAGCCCCCACGCTAAATGGATGCCATGCCCAATCGTCATTTCGAACTATCCGACGATGTGAACTTCCCGCACCGCTGGCACCTGGCCACGCCGACAGACAGCCACGGCCAGAGCGTGGACGACAGGATGTTCAGACGCGGGGAACCCGTCCAGCTCCAGGAACGCTTGAGAATCCCCGTTGAGATAGCGGGCAAGCCACTGGACTACATGGAAGCGAACGTCAGCGTCCCGGTGGTCCATGTCCGGGTCGCATCCATGTTCGCGGAGCTGGCCCCGGACGACGTGCAATTGCTCCCCGTGGATGTGGAGGGCCATCCGGATCAGTATTTCATCCTCGTTGCCACACGCCTGATTCGCTGTATCGACGAAATGGCGTCCCGCATTCGGCTCTGGACGCACGAGGACGGAGTACCTCATAAGGTCGGCCAGTATGCTTCCGTGCGAGATCTGCGCATCGACAAGAGCAAGGTGGGAGACACGCGTGTGTTCCGTCTTGAGGGGTGGCGGAGTTCGCTGATCGTCTCCGGGGAGATCAAGGATGCGTTGGAGCGCATGGGCGCAACGGGTACGAGGTTCGAGGAGGTCTAAGAGTGTGTCGAGCTAACGAGCTATGGGCGTCGGGCGGACAGCCCGGCGCCTGCTGCCCTCAAGGGCAGCGAGCCCGCCGCTACGCGGCGGCCGTGGCTCGGTAAACCCACAGTCCGCGAGCTGTGGCGGCGCCCTCTCGGTACGCCTTGCCACCCTACAGGAAGGCTCCACCGACAGGCGGCAAGCTGTACGCGGCAATGCAGGAGGTACGCGATGCCCAGCTCGTTCTCCAAGCCACCTGGGCAGCCTTGCATCGCGTCGAACTCCCGTGTGTGCCGACCTCCCACTGCGATGGCGAGGCAGTTACCCTCACGATCGGCCCTCGCATGCATGCCCAGCCGGTGAGAATGCCCTCAGGCGCGCATGAGCCCGGGATTTCCCAGCTTGCCAGCACCTTCACAGCCTGAGGCAGAACCTTCGGTATCGGCGAGGTAGCCTGCGGCTGGTACCAACTGGTTGGTACCGTGGAGCGGCTGCTGCCAACTGGTTGGTACCGAGGAGCGGCTGGTACCGACTGGTTGGTACCGTGGAGCGACTGGTACCGACTGGTTGGTACTGGCGACGGGCGCAGTCCGCGATCTCGGACTGTGTTCAAAGCGCTTTCGCACTCAAGCGCCTGTTTTGACTGGAGAGCAGCCGTTGGTACGGAACCTGCTATGGGAGGCCTCAACCGCAATAACCCAATATTCGCGGCGGGAAACGCAATCGTGCGGTTCCCCTCAGCAGGTGCGGAGAAGGCGAGTGCGGGGATTGGGGCAGGAGCAGGAGCATAGGAAGGACAGGAGCCCGATTGGGCGTAGCGGTCGGGAGCAGAGCGGAAGGTGAGGGACGCTGCCGGGGAGCCCATGCGCCGCACTCCCGGCCGACGCAGAGGCCATTCATCTCCAGCAGCCACACGCCTGCCCAGCCCAGCCGCCTTCCCAGGCAGGGCGCGGCAGGGGCTTGGTTCTTTTGGCTGGCTGTGGCGGCTTGAGCTTCAACACCCCGCGCTCGGGGGCGGCCCTCGCGCAGGGGCCAGGGGCGCACTCGCCGTGGGCAACCCCAGGTGCTCCACAATCGCGCAGCGACGAGACGGGAGCCGACCCAGGAGTGCACGCCTCGGCTGGATGGGGCTGGGCTGCTGCGTGCCCCTGTTGGGCCGCATGTGCCCCCAGTGTGCCCCTCCAGCGGGGATGAGAACGGGACGAAACGGGATGGAGCGGGAGAACGAACCGACATGAGCTCAAGGCGTTAGCCGGTAACAGCGCGACCTGCTTGGGGTTTTGCTTCCGCCTTGATGCGGGTTCGAAACCCGCCGCCTCCCCTGTTTCAAGCTGAGCTTGCGGCCCTGCCGCAAAAGTTGGCGGCATGGCTACTGTCCACGTGACTGGGGCAAGCTCAAACTTCTTGGGAGGAGGATCAGTCGCCGCGCAGGCGGTTGACGGCCTCGATGAACTTGCCCTCAACGGCGTTCCAGGCGGGCTCGCGCTCGGCGGAGATCCAGCCGCGGTGTCTTCTCGCGATCGCCGCCGCGACCGTCTCGTCGGCCTCGAACTCCAGCTCGTCGACCTCCGGCCCGGCCAGGTAGGTGTCCTTGCTGAGACCGTGCTGCTGGAGCCAGTGCTCGAAGGAGCCCTGGGACCTGGGCCCGTCATCCCGCTGCGTATCCAGCAAGAACACCTCTTCGGTGTCGGGGTTCAGGAGCACGAACATCTCGCCGGGCTGGTAATCGTTGGTGCCGATCGTGACGAGCTGGCGCGCGCGCGCGTCTTCCCATTGATGTTCGTTCAGGTACTTCCAACGTGTGACGGGCAACAGGCAGACGTCGGCGGAGTAGCCGTGACTGTCGCGCTCCGGGAAGCCGCCGGTTGCGCCGCTGCACTCGCGCATCAGGTCACGGACGCGTGCCGGCAGCGTGACGCCGAGCCGTGCCTGGGCGGCGGCGATCTCTTCCTCGGTATTGCCGGGCTGCCACATGAACTCGAAGCCCGGCCAGTAGGCCTTCACCCGGGCCCAGACCTCCTGGGCAGACAGGCTCGCGCTGCCGCCGGTCTCCGCTCCGGAGCTGGCGCTCGGGCCGGTCGGGGGGGCACTCGGGCCGGTGGAGGTCGGGACAGCGTCGACCCCTGCGTGAGTGCCGTAGCCGATCTGCGCGACGAGCTTCCTTTGCGCGTCGCGGAGTTGGGCCACGCCGCCCTTGTCATTCCATACCGAGCGCTTGCTCTGGAACGAGAAGCCGCCGGTCTCCGGGTGCACCTCGTTGGTGTAGACGTGCACGGTCTGTCCCGGCACGAGCACGGTCTTCATTGGGAATGTAAAGCCTTGCCCGCCGTCACCCGCGCTGAGGACCCAGCCCGACACGTCCGCGGGAGCGGCGCCGCGGTTCGCTATGACCACGTACTCGTCAGACTGTGTGCGCTTGACTGCCCCCTTGTGGTTGATGGCGACGATGACGACCCCGGTCTGGATCGCCGTACCTGAATGCTCCAGTGAATTGCTCATGAGATGGTCCCTTTTCACCCGTCATCCATCCATGTGCGCTGCTATTGGCAGCCATGGCACCTTGGCCCCATATCACGCGCGGCGCCTTCGACCTTGCGCTAACATCGCCAGAGTCAGGCCGGGGTGGTGCCTGTCCTCCACCTGACAAGCTTATAGAACCCAGGTCAATGGTAGCCGCCAGTCGGACTTTCTCCCAATAGAAGGATCATGCCTCGGGCGATGCGGGCACGCTGCGCCTGTTCGTTCCCGAGGAGAAAGAGATCTGAAAATGACTACAGCAGTGACTTCGGGCATCTGGTCGGGCATCAACGCTTCTCCGCCGGGGCTCGCCGGGTTGAACAGTCAGCACGTCCGGTGGGGCGTGCCCGCTGGCGGCGCCGGGCAGAGCGGCTACATCTTCAAGGGCCGCACGGTCGAGGTGCCGCTCGACAGCACGACGTTCGTGCTCGGCACGTTCTCGCACCAGAACTTCCCGGTCTACGGCTATCAGCCCGCGCAGTTCGACGTCAGCCTGAGAGTCCACGTCACGTTCAGCGGGGGCGTGCTGGCGAGGGACTTCAGCTTCACCTTCCACCACAACGAGACGCCGAACGTCGGGCCAGCGCCCGAGGACCTGGTCGATCTGCCGACCTTGCGATCGCCGGAGACCATCGAGATCGACGGCGAGGAGTACGCGCTCGTCATCGAGGGCTTCATGCAGGGCGGCAAGCTGGTGACGAGGTTCATCAGCCCCGAGAACGGCTCCAACAGCGCCGATATCATTGCCAAGCTCGTGCAGATCGAGAAGCCGGTCCAGACCTACATGTTCAAGGTCCTCAACCCGGACGGGTCGGTGTTCGGTAGCGGGTGCTTCACCTACAAGGGCGAGGAGTACCCCGTCGACATCGCGCACGTCATCGGTGGGCTGGGGCGCGGGTCGAAGCTCACGGAGTTCTGGTATCACGACCCGCTGGTCGGTTCGCTCGGGCTGAGCGAGCTGCTTTCGCTGAACTTCCAGCGGGGGGCCGACGGTGAGCCGTCGCGCTTCGCCATCAATGGATTCAAGCTCCCCGGCGCGGCGAGCGGCATCACCGCGGGGATTGCCACGCGCGAGAAGCCGGGGCCGGTGACCACGCACCGCTCCGAGGACAAGGAGCATGGCCACGAGGGGCGCACGCTGGTCTTCCCCGGGATCTGCCGCCCGGGCCAGGTCCAGCAGCAGCCGGAGCCCGCGGTGCCCCTCGTCGACCTGGTCATCGTGATCGACTCGAGCACGTCGATGAAGCCCGACGCGACGAGCCTCAGCAACTCGGTCAGCTCGGCCATCGAGGCGGCGAAGTCGAAGTGCCCGTCGGATCTCAAGGTCAGCTACCTGGGGATCGAGGGGAAGTTCTCCGACTCGCTCTTCCGCACGACCATCCGCGAGCACCTCCATAAGCTCGGCGTCGCCGAGTCGGCGATGCGCGGGCGCAAGCGCGGCACGGTGACCTCTGGCGGCGCGCAGGAGGACGGCGGGCGCGCGATCGAGGACGTGGTGACGCACAACGACTGGCGCCCGAACGCCAAGCGCGCGCTCCTCTTGCTCGGCGACGAGGGGATGGAGGGCGGCGACAACGTCGACGCCGAGGATATCGCCGCCGCCAACAAGGCGATCGAGGTCGCCAAGGCCGGGAGCACGCGGGTGCACACCTACCTAGCCAAGAGCGGGGCGGACGAGAAGACGCGCAAGGCCAACCAAGCCGAGTTCGCGCGCGTGGCGGCCGAGACCGGCGGCAAGGCCTTCACGTACGAGGACACCCTGCGGGGCTTCCAGGAAATGCTCGAGGAGGTCATCTGTGCGAGCAAGCAGCCGGAGCAGCCGGTGGAGGACTGCAAGTGCTGCAAGGAGTGCATGGAGCGCAAGGTCGTCGCGGCGAAGCCGTGATCGGCTGCCGCGCCTTTCTCATGGCAAGGACGTCGGCCTCGATGCCCTGATGCACAAGCGGGGCGTCCCGGTCCCTGACGCCCCGGTGTAAAAGAAGAAGGCAAACCAGTTCGGGACTACCGGGTCCCCCACTACATCCGCACCGGGCTCCCTCCACCCTTCCAGTGAGGGGAGACCCGGAGTGCACTGAGCCTGCCCCAAGTTCAGTGGACAGACCCCGCTGGCGCTCTTCGAATACATTGAGGTCTTCTACAACCGGCAGAGGCGGCACTCGACGCGGGGCGATGTCAGCCCCATGTACTTTGAGCTTTCGGCCTGACCGCAGAAGTTGGCAGCATGGCCCTACTGTCCACGTAACTGGCTCTCCCGCAGTTTGTGTGGATCCTGGGCTCATGCGGACGGCCGCACGAGCGGGGTTCGCCCGATCACCACCGCTGAACCACATAAAGTGCGGGAGAGCCACGTAACTGGGGCAAGCCCAGGGGCCGAATGCCCAGGGACTTGAGCCTCAAGGACTGGATGGTACGTCGGCTGAGGACGAAGAAAGGCCGAGCGGTGTACGCACGCCGAAAGGCGGTGGCGGAGGCACCCTTTGGACAAATCAAGCAGGTGCGAGGCTTTCGGCAACTGCTGCTGCGAGGGCTGACGAAGGCCCGTGGGGAGTGGGCACTCATCTGCCTGACCCACAATCTGCTGAAGCTTTACCGAGCCACGGTCGCCGCATAGCGGCGGGCTCGCTTCCCGTGGAGGAATCAGGCGCCAAGCCGTCCGACGCCCCTGGCTCGTTAGCTCAACAGACTCCGAGCAAGGGGCGCCCGGAAGTGAGCCCCACAGGGTGCAGGCTGCATCTACGGCACACGATGACGGGCACCGTCATGTTGCGCGTATGTCGCAGGAGCGCGCGGAGCGGGAGGGAACAGGACGGGACGAGACGGGACGCGGCGGGATACCGACTCCTAAGCATTCCGGACGGTTGCGAGGTAAGGGCGCGATTCTGCTAGAGGTTTCGCACCGCCCGGCGTGGGTTCGATTCCCGCCGCCTCCCACTCAGCCCGGAGTTACGCGCCCGCCAATCTCCGGGAAGCGCTCATACGCACGCAAGAGCGCCGCAAGATGCGCGGGATTGTCGAGATCGAGCGGCGTATCTGTAAGCCGAACGATCCACCCGCCCCTCTCGGTGCGTCGCGCCAGCGAGAGCAAGTCCGCGTCACGCGAGGGATCCGGGAAGCCGATAGCCCGAGCGGCAGCATCGGACCAGTAGTTCAGCCACCCGAGGTAGTAGGGAATCTCTGGCGCGCGGATCTCCTTGAAGAGCTTCAGGGCAGGCAGCCCCCGGCGTGGGGACGGCGGCCCTTGCGGCGTGGGTGCTGTCTGATACGCGATGTCCACCTTAGCGGCGTACGGCGTTGCACACCCCCAGAACGCGCGTGCGCCTTCCGCCACGCCTTGCAGCACATCCGCCGCTGCTGCGATGCCGACCACATCCAGCGGCAGTTCTGCATGGACATCGAGCAACGGCTGGCCGCCCGGCGCTTGGAGTCCGGATGTCCGCAACCCATAAACCGTCACCGGGTAACTCTCGTCGCCGTTGCACAGCAGCGGGAAGTCCCCGCGCAAGGCCGCCTCAGCGAGCCACCGATCGCGTTGCGTCAACACGACGGGCCGCCCTGCCTTTGTCAGCTCCCATTCCAAGCGCACACCAGGGAACGCCCGTTCGATTCCGTGGACGACTGCGAGCGGGCGGCTGTCGTCACCCAGGAGCGCTGGCGCGTAGACGATGAGGACGAGGGAGTTTTGAGTGGTCATCGTTTGCATCCCGTGACGACGATATTGAGGGACTGATCCTCGACGAGCAGAGCGTCTTTGTGCGCTTGGGTGCTCACCCCGACGGCGAAGCCATATCCACATGCCGCCGCTATGTCCCGTTCTTCCCGCAGCAACGGCAGTTCCTCCTGGATCGTCATCCGCCGGATGAAGGCATTGTACGTGTCAAATCGATGGGTCTTGATCTCCCACAGCACGCGCACGCCGACTTGCAGCGCATCAAAGCGCTTGCCGCCAACGAGCACGTCCTTTCCGGGGTAGCGGTTCGGCGGAAACTTATCGGCGCACTGGTTATGAGGGGGATCTTCGCCCGCGTGCGGCACTGGGGTGGGCTCGCACTCTGGGCGGCGGCGCTCCGTCGTCACCGGGGCAGGCGGGCCCCTCCTGTTCGCTCCGGACTTCTCCGGTGTGGGGTTCGCCTCCGGTTCCTTCGAGGCGCGAGGAGCATCTCCGGCCCAAAGGCCCGGCTCCCGGGTGGGCGGCAACACGCGCTTGTGCGGGCTTCGCGGCAAGGACTGGGGGCGAACCTGCCCTGGCTGCCCGGGAGTGGGGAGGCCCGTACCGGGCACAGCGGGTGGGCGCACAGGCGCCCAAGCGTAGGTCTCAGGTGCCTCTTGAGAGGTGGCGCACCCAGCTACGACTACGGCAACGGCAACGGCAACGGCTTGGTGGAGTGCGCTGCAAGTTCGGAAGTTCATTCCACGTCCTTTCGGGGCACGGCGAACTGATCGCCGGGGCACACGCTACCGTCCGCCTCCCAGGGCCTTCTCGCCAGCCTCGGGAAACCGAGGAACTGAGGCTGCTCGCATCCCCCCGTAAGGTTGTCCCAGCCTGCCGCCCTGCACGAAAGGGCCCACACCGGCACGGCAGGTGGTATCACTGGCCCCGTCATGTCCCAGCCCCCTGCCCCGCTGTTCGCCACGGTCCCCAACGAGATCGACTTCCCCGCTGACGAGCGCCGCACCCTCGCCTTCTGGAAGGAGCGCCGCATTTTCGAGCAGACGCTCCAAGGCCGGGACCAGGCGCCCGCCTTCGTCTTCTACGAGGGCCCCCCGACCGCCAACGGCCTGCCCCACAACGGCCACGTCCTCACCCGCGTCATCAAGGACCTCTTCCCCCGCTACAAGACGATGCGCGGCTACCGCGTCCCCCGCAAGGCCGGGTGGGACACCCACGGTCTGCCCGTCGAAGTCGAGGTGGAGAAGGAGCTGCGCATCCACGGCAAGGCGGAGATCGAGCGCTACGGCGTCGAGCCCTTCACCCAGCGCTGCATCGAGTCCGTCTTCCGCTACACCAACGAGTGGGAGCGCCTCACCGAGCGCATCGGCTTCTGGGTGGACCTGCCCGAGGCCTACGTCACCTACCACCGCAGCTACGTGGAGAGCGTCTGGTGGGCGCTCGCCGAGCTGTACCGCAAGGGCCTGCTCTACCAGGGCCACAAGGTCGTCTGGTGGTGGCCCCAGGGTGGCACCGCGCTCAGCTCCGGCGAGGTGGGCATGGGCTACCGCACCGTGGACGACCCCAGCGCCTATGTCGCCTTCCCGCTGAGGGACGCGCCCGACACCGCGCTCCTCATCTGGACCACCACGCCCTGGACGCTCCCGTCCAACATGTTCGCCGCGGTCAACCCCACCGTGGACTACGTCACCGTGGACGCGGGCGACCGCAAGCTCATCGTCGCCGCCGCCCTGCGCGAGGAGCTGGCCAAGAAGCTCAAGAAGGACCTGCCCGTCCTGGCCACCCAGAAGGGCAGCGAGCTCGTGGGCCAGCGCTACACCCCGCCCTATGACGTCTACGCCCAGCGCGTGGGCGATAAGGAACTGCCGCTCAAGGACGGCGGCACCGCCGCGCCCGCATGGCGCGTCATCGCCGCGGACTTCGTCACCCTCTCCAGCGGTACCGGCATCGTCCACACCGCCCCGGCCTTTGGCGAGGACGACTACAACGCCTTCCGCCAGGAGCGCACCCGCTTCGCCCAGCCCGATGCGCTGGAGATGTTCTGCGCCATCCGCCCGGATGGCACCTTCTCCGAGGACTTCCCCTCGCTCACCGGCCGCTTCGTGAAGGACGCGGACAAGGACATCCAGCGCGAGCTCAAGGAGCGCGGCCGGCTCGTCCTCATCGAGCAGTACCGCCACGAGTACCCGTTCTGCTGGCGCGCGGATGACGACCCGCTCATCCAGTTCGCCCGCCCCGCCTGGTACATCCGCACCACGTCCGTCAAGGACCAGGCCATCGCCAACAACCGCCAGGTCAACTGGGTCCCCGAGCACATCAAGGAAGGCCGCTTCGGCGACTTCCTCGCCAACAACGTGGACTGGGCCCTGTCCCGCGAGCGCTACTGGGGCACCCCGCTGCCCCTGTGGATCCACTCGGAGACGGGCGAGGTGGAGGTCATCGCCTCGCTCCAGGACTTGCGCCAGAAGCCCGGCAACAACCTGGCCGCCATCGAGGCCGAGCTGAAGGAGTTCCTCACCCAGAAGCCCGGCGCCACCAGCAGCGAGCACCTCATCGTCCACAAGCCGTGGATCGACAAGGTCACCTTCGAGAAGCCCGGCACCCCGGGCCGCTTCGTCCGCGTGCCCGAGGTGGTGGACGTGTGGTTCGACTCAGGGTGCATGCCGTTTGCCCAGTGGGGCTACCCCCACGCGGCGGGCTCCCACGAGAAGTTCGCCCAGGCCTTCCCCGCGGACTTCATCTCCGAGGCCATCGACCAGACGCGCGGCTGGTTCTACTCCCTGCTGATGGTCAGCACGCTCGTCTTCGACGAGGAGACCCAGCGCCGCCAGGGGCTCACCCCCGTGCAGGGCTTCCCGCTGCCGTACCGGAGCTGCATCGTCCTCGGCCACGTCTCCGACAAGGAGGGCAAGAAGGAGTCCAAGTCCAAGGGCAACTACACCCCGCCGGAGATCATCCTCGACGAGGTCCGCATGGACTTCGCCGTGCTGGATGACAAGGCGGCGGGCGTCCCTGGCGTGGCCGGGGAGGCGCTCATCGCCCGCGAGGACCTGGAGGGCCTGGACATCCAGGAGGGCGCCAAGGTGCAGCTCTTCCGCCCGGATGCCCCCGGCGCCGCCGTCACCGTCACCGTGAAGGTCCACAAGAAGCTCAAGCGGCGCGTGGTGCTGCTCGCCAAGAAGGAGCTGGAGGCCCTGGGCGTGGCACCCTCCGCTCGCGGCGTGGACGTCATGCCGGTGGAGGTGCCCCGGCTCGCCCCCACCGAGCGCGTGGTGCTCAAGGACCCGGCCAGCCGGGCCCCCGGCGCGGACGCGTTCCGGTGGTTCTTCTTCGCCGCCAGCCCCACCTGGTCCAACACCCGCCACTCGCTGAGCAACGTGCGGCTGCTGCAGAAGGACTTCCAGGTCAAGCTGCGCAACGTCTACTCGTTCTTCACCATCTACGCGAACATCGACGGCTTCTCGCCCGCCACGGGCAACGCGGGCGCCACCGAGGCCCCGTGGCTCGCCGTCCGCCAGAGCACCGGCTGGCGTGAGCCCTCGCAGCGCACGGTGCTCGACCGGTGGATCCTCTCCGAGGTGCAGCTCGCCCTGCGCGACACCACCCGCTCGCTGGACACCTACCAGGTGTACGAGGCCGCCCAGCGGCTGGTGGCGCTCGTAGATGGCCTCTCCAACTGGTACCTGCGCCGCAGCCGCGAGCGCTTCTGGGGCCCCGGCCTGGAGCAGGACAAGCTCGATGCCTACTTCACCCTGTACGAGGCGCTGACCACCCTCACCGCGCTCTCCGCCCCCTTCATCCCCTTCTTCGCCGAGGAGATGTGGGGCAATCTCGTGCGCCGTCCCTGGCCCACCTCGCAGCCCGAGAGCGTGCACCTGGGCCGCTTCCCGGACGTGGAGGCGCGCCTCATCGACGAGGGGCTCTCCGCGGAGATGGGCGCGGTGCGCGAGCTCGTCTCCCTGGGCCTCAAGGTCCGCACGGACAACCGCCTCAAGGTGCGCCAGCCGCTGGCCCGCGCGGACGTCGTCCTCTCGCGCCGGGAGCTTCAAGAGCGCGTGGCCGTCTACCGCGACCTCATCTCCGACGAGCTGAACGTGCACGAGGTGCGCTTCCTGGAGTCCGGCCAGGAGACGGACGTGGTGCGCTACAAGGTCCGCCCCAACCTGCGCGCCATGGGCAGCCGCCTGGGCCCCAAGCTGGCCCCGGTGCGCAAGGCGTTCGACGCGGCCGACAGCCGGAGCCTCCAGCGCGAGCTGGCGCTCCAGGGCAAGGTGGTGCTGGCCGTGGACGGCGAGCAGATGACCTTCCCCGCCGAGGAGCTGGAGGTGCTCGTGGAGGCCAACCCCGGCTACGCCGCCGCGGGCGCGGGCGTGGGCGTGGTGGTGCTCCACACCGAGCTGACCGAGGCGCTGGTGGACGAGGGGCTCGTGCGCGAGCTGCTCGCCCGGGTGCAGGCGGCGCGCAAGGACATGGCGCTCGGCTACACGGACCGCATCCGCCTGTGGGTGGACGGCGATGCCCGGGTGCGCAAGGTCGCCGAGGAGGGCCGGGAGCTCATCTCCCGCGAGACGCTCACCTCGGAGCTGAAGGTGGGCCCCGAGGGCTTCACCGGCCAGGAGGAGGAGTTCAACCTCAATGGCCTGCCGGCGCGCCTGCGGGTGGAGCGCGCCTGAGCCGGCCTCACGGCTGGTAGTGGAGGATGGAGCCGCCCGCGCCGCCGATGCGCGGCTCCTTCCCCGCGCCCCACAGGGCGTTGAAGCGCCCGCCGTAGGGCACGGCGGCGCCCTTCCAGGTCTTCCCGTCGTAGTGGTGCAGGTTGGTGAAGGCCTTGGGGATGCCCTGCACGAGCTCCTCCCCTGCCTCGAGCACGTAGATGTCCGAGGGCCCCGTGCCCCAGATGCCCACGAGCTCGCCCTTGGCGAAGGGCACCCAGGTCTCCCAGCGCTTGCCATCGAAGTGCCGGATGCTGCCCTGGGCGCCCACCACCCAGACATCGTCCGGCCCCGTGCCCCACACGTCCCGGAAGGCCTGCCGGGTGGGCTTCTCCAGGGAGACCACCTTCCAGGTGGTCCCATCGTGGTGCAGCAGGGTGCCCAGCTCGCCCACGGCCCACACGTTCCGGGCGTCCGTTCCCCAGACCTGGGTCAGCGTCACCGAGGTGGGGCTCTCGCGGACGCTCCAGTCCTGGCCGTCATAATGAAGGATGCGCCCCTGCGCCCCCACGGCCCAGATGTCCGTGGGGCCGGAGCCCCAGATGCCCCGGAGCGCCGCCCCGCCGGGAACGTGCCGACGGAGGGCCGCCGCCGTGCCATCGGAGCGGACAATCGTTTCCTCCGCACCCACGGCCCAGACCTCTTCCGGGCTCGCGCCCCAGACGTCATGCAGGGCCGCCCCCGTGCCGCTGGCCAGGGTGCTCCACGCCCCCTCGCGCCAGCGCAGCAGCATGCCCTGCTCGCCGCAGGACCAGGCCTCCGCCGCGTTCAGCTCCCAGCCGCCCAGGACCGTCTTGCTGGCCCCCTCGCGCATCGACACCCAGCCGGTGTCCGTCTTGTGCATCACCTGGCCCGAGTCGCCCACCATCCAGAGCCCCGCCTCACGCGAGGCCCACACGTGGGCGAGGTTCTCCGGCACGTCCAGGAAGTTCAGGGCAATGCCCTCGGGCCCAATGTGGAGGGCAGCCCCTTCCGGTCCGGCCACCCAAGCCTCGTCCGCGCTCAGCGCGGCGATGCTGGTGAACCTCCGGCGCTCCTCGTGAACCACCTGCCATTCGCCCTTCTCGAAGCGGAGCACGCGCCAGACGCCCTCATCGACCTTCTCGTCCAGGGCCCACAGCACGCCCTCGGCGCCGCTCAGGCTCCAGACGCGATCGCTCGCGAAGCCCGGCTCGGGCACCCAGGCCTGGCCGTTCCAGCGCCATACATTGCCCTCCGCGCTGATGACCCGGACATCGTCCGGTGCGAAGCCCCAGATGCCCGTGTAGTAGTGCGGCAGCGTATCCGGAGGCCGCGACCAGTCGGTGCCATTCCAGTGCAGCAGCGCCCCGCCGGAGCCCACCACCCAGATGTCCTCGGGGCTGCTGCCCCAGACGGCCAGCAGCAGCTGCGTGAGCCCCGTGCCCACCGCCTGCCAGGCCTTGCCGTTCCAGCGCACCACGGCGCCCTCGCGGCCCACCGCCCAGACGTCCTCCGGCCCCGTGCCGAACAGGGCCAGCAGCGACTGGTCCGTGGCGGAGCGGTGAATCTTCCAGTTCTGGCCGTCCCAGTGGGTCGCCATGCCCGGCGCCCCCACGGCCCAGACGTCGTTTGGAGCGGAGGCCCAGACGGCCCGGTAGTAGTGCGCGTGCGGGGTCGGGTTCTCCCAGCACCAGTTCTCGTCCAAGCAGAGCGTGGGCGCCACGGCCGGCGGCTGCTGGGACTGCTGGCAGGTGGCCCCGGGCTGGACGCACATCTGCGTCGCCTCGCAGCACGTCCACCCGTCCCCACAGGGACAGGAGCGGTCGTCCAGGGACAGGGGGGCCACGCACGCGCCCAGGATCAACCCGAGCAGCGCGGCCAGGGAGACTGCGACACGAGGGGTCCACGCGGGGTTCAAAACCGTCCTCCCAGCTGCACCCCGGCCAGGTCTGGCCCGGCCACGGGGAGCGCCTCGGCCGGGGCCCCCGGCCACAAGAGCATTCCCAGCCCCGCCCCCGCCGCGAGGGCACCCGCCACGTACAGGGTGGTGGAGCGGTGGTTGAGGGTGCGAATCCGCTGGTTCTGGCCCATGGCCTCGGCATGGGGCAGCGTGGCCCTGTTGCCGGAGCGGGCCTCCCGCGCGGACAGCGTCGTCCAGAGCCCTCCGCCCAGGCTCGCCCCCGCCAGCCCCAGCGCGCTCCAGCCCGCCACCCGGCGCCAGGTGGGCCTGCGCCGGGAGGGCTCGGCCTCCAGGAGCACCGGCGCCTGAAAGTCGTACGCGTCCACCACCTGCCGGTCATACGGCAGCGAGAAGATGAGGCTGAACGCCTCGTGCTCCGCGCCGCGGTCCGCCGTCCGGGCCTGCTGCGGCGTGAGCGCGGCGAGCTGCACCACCTCCGGCATCGAGTCGATGCGGTACTCCCGGCCGTCCCCCATGCGCCGCAGGTAGAGCGGGCCGGTGCCGATGGGCCGCGCCAGCCACGTCCGCTGGCCGGAGGCATTGTGGAAGTCGGCCAGGCGCACCCCCCGGCTGTCCTCCAGCCGCAGGTGCTGGGCCTCCTGCCCATCCACCTCGATGCGGTGCTCCATCGCCTTGCCCAGCACCACCAGCCACGTCCCGTCCTTCGGCGGCCGGGCGTGGACCTGGGGGCGGAAGCGCTCGTTGGGAATGGCCGCGTTCGCGCGCTCCACGAAGGCGGCGATCTCCCGGTAGCTCACCCGCCCATCGCCATCCACGTCCGCCGCGCCGTAGAGCCCCGAGCGGACCTCGTGGCTGAAGACGCCCGACTGGAAGGCCTCCCACTCGTGGCTGGCCCGTGCGCTGGAGGTCGACAGCAACAGCCCCACGCGCCCGTCCTCCGAGAGCTGCGCCACCTCGCTGAACCCCTTCAGGGGCCGGCGCTGGCCGCCCGGGCCTCGCCCGTAGGCCAGGAAGTAGGAGGAGCACGCGTCCACGATGAGGTGGACCTGGTCCGCCTCCACCCGCTGGATGAGGCCCTTGGCCAGGTCCTCTCCCGTGAGCCGCCGGTCCTCCAGCGTCACGTAGCCCTGACCGTTGTGCACGCTGCCGTGGCCCGCATAGATGAAGTAGACGACGGTGCCCAGGTTGCGCGCGCGCGCCTGGGCCACATCGCGCGTGAGCTGCTCCACCAGCCGCTGCCACTCGCCCCAGTTCGGCACGCTGGTTTCCGCCGCCGCCTGAGGGTGCAGCCGCTCCGTGTTCTGGTCCATCCGGGCCAGCAGATACGTGCGCGCTCCGAGCAGCCGGAACAGGTCCTGGTAGCGCGCGGCATCGTCGTCCGCGTAGCGCAGGGGAAGCTCGTCCGCGTCCACGCTCCGGTTCACCCCGACGATGAAGGCGAAGGTGGCCTGCGGGCGCTCCTCCGCCCCCACCACCCCCGCCACCAGCAGCACGGCAAGGCCCAGGGCCTCGCGCGCGAACCTCACGGTTCCACCCGCATGGGGAAGGAGGTGTTCTCCGCGCCCGGCAGGGGCAGCGGATCCGAGGGGGCGCGGCCCTGCATCAAGGCCTCGGCCTGCTTCACCGAGAGCCGCTCGTCGGACAGCACGCCGTGGAGCACCAGCCGCTTTCCATCGAAGGTGTGCGAGATGGCCTCGGGCAGCTCATGCAGGGCCATCCCCTCGAAGGCCTGCACCGCCAGCGGGTTCGTGTCCGGGTCGGACCAGCTCGGGTGGAACCAGTACACGTGGTTGTGCTCGTCCACGCCATAGATGAGGAGCCACTTCCGGGCGCGCGGGTTCTGATAGGCGAAGGCCAGCTCGTCTCCCGGGCGAATCGCCTCACCCACCGCTTCGGCGGCCAGGCCCGGCCGGACGCGGTAAACGCGCAGGGCCTCGGACGAGGCCGTGGCGGCGCCTCCCCGCGCGGTGAACCCCTCCGTGTTGGCGAAGGGGTCCGGCCGCGTCGCCATGACGCCCAGGACGAGCACGGCCAGCACGCTGAGCGCCGCGGCCGCGGGGGCCACCGGCAGGGGCGGCCGGACCAGCCCCAGGCCCTGCCCCAGGCGGTCCTGGTCTCCCCGGCTGGATTTCGGGTCCAGGCGCCGCAGCAGCAGGTGGCGCTCGTAGATGGACTTGCACGCGCCGCAGCCCGGCAGGTGCTCGCGCAGCGAGTGCTCTTCCCGAGGCTTCAGGCGGCGGGCAAAGTGGTTGTCAACGTGCCCGCGCATGGGGCAGATCCCGGTATTCATGGTGTGTCCCCTTCGCGCAGGAGGAAACGCTTGAGCAGCGCGCGAATGCGCATCTCTTGGTAAGCCAGCGTGGTCCGGTGGATGCCCAGCTCCCGGGCCGCGTCTCTTTGAGGAAGTTGCCGCAGGAAGCGGACCTCGAAAACCCCGTGCCACTTGGCCGGCAGGCACTCGCGCTGGAAGCGTTCGATGAGCAGCCGCGCGTCGCTCTCCTCGGAGAACTCCCGCGTCCCGGTGTCCTCCTCCATGCCGAGCCCTCCGGCCTGCTCCAGCGCGCCTTGCTCCCGCTGCTGGCGCCGCACGTAGTCGAGCGCGAGGTGGTAGGCCACCGTGGCCATCCAGGCCTTGAGGGAGCCGCCCCGGAAGCTGCGGCGCAGCTCCTCGCGGGAGATCAACCGGTAGAAGACCTCATGAATGACGGTCTCCTGGTCTGCCCCCGACAACACCCGTCCCACGGCGCGCTGCACGGTGGGGTAGAGCTCCCGGTAACACCGCTCCAGCACGGGGCGGTTGCCGGCGTGGAACCCTGTCAGCCAGAGTTCCTCGCGTTCCGCGCCCAGACCGGAATAGAGCGCATTCTCGGTTTCCACCCGCACGCCCACGCCTCCCCATGTTGCTTGCAAGGTGGGATTTAGGGACAGCCCTCCGCGAGGCAACCCCACCCCTGCCCTCTCCCGGGAAAACGGTGTTCAGCGCCGGACGCGAAGCGGTTGGCACGAAAAAGAAAAAAAAGATTCGTCCAGGTTTCCCTACCCGGGCGCTTCACCCCTGAAAGCCAAGCAAGGCAACCACAGCGGGGGACTTCGGTGAGAACGGCGGCGGTGAGCGGGGTGGGGACGGGGCGGGACGGGCGGGGCCAGGAGCGCATGGTCTTCTGGATCGCGGTGGTGGGGACGGTGCTGCTGGGAGCCCTCGGTACCGGGTGTGGACAGGAGGAGGCCGGGGCGACTCTGGAGCCGGGGCCGAAGGAAGGGCAGTTCGCGTTCCCGGCGCTGCAGACGGAGGTTCCACTCTACGAGCTGACCATCCCCGCGGAGACGATGGCGAAGTTCGAGGCCAACCCCTACGAGGACGAGCACCCGGCCACCTTCGTCTTCGAGGGAAAGAGCTACACGGTAGGGGTACGGCTGCGCGGCTCCAGCTCCCGCTTCTTTCCGAAGAAGAGCTGGCGCATCGAGTTCCCCAAGGGCGTGGAGTTCGACGGGCGGCGCAAACACAACCTGGTCGCGGAGTTCCAGGACCGGACGATGATGGCGGAGAAGCTCGCCTATGACTTGATGCTCGCCATGGGGCTGCCCGCGCCCGTCACGAAATACGTGCGGCTGTCCATCAACGGCCAGTACCAGGGCGTCTACCTGGACATCGAGCGCGTGGACAACAGCTTCGCCAAGGCCCATGGCTTCGTGGATCCGGACCCCACCATCTACCGGTGCGGCGCCAAGGACTGCGAGATGAAGCTGTGGCGCACCGATTACCAGCAGGACTGGCAGAAGGAGACAAATGAGGAGAAGGAGCCGGGCAAGGACGACATCCGCACGCTGATGACCGTCATCAACCGCGCGCCCGAGCCGGACTTCGCGCAGATGCTGGGCGAGAACTTCGAGGTGGAGCGCTACCTGCGCACCCTGGCCGCCGAGGTGCTCATCTCCAACAACATCACGGAGGACTCGCAGAGCTACCTCATCCACGACCGGGTGACGTACAAGTGGACCTACGTGGCGTGGGACCTGAACAACGCCGATTCGCGCTGGTGGCCCACGTATGGCCTGGGCATGAAGCCGGTGGCGGACCACCCGCTGTTCCCCTTCAGCCTCGCGGACGCCTGGGTGGAGAAGATGTACCTCAAGCGCAACACGCGGCCGGACTTCCTGCCCACCTTCTCCAACCTCACCACGCGCATTCTCTACAACCCCGAGCTCCGGGAGCAGCTGTTCGCGGTGGTGGAGAAGAGCCTCGACGAGCTGTTCGCTCCCGCCGTCATCGAGCCCCGGCTGGACGCCATGCACCAGCTCATCGCCCCGTACATGGACGCCGACCCGTACCTGCTGCTCAATGACGTGGGCCATCCGGACCCGGACGGGCTGGCGAAGTTCCGCGAGGGGCTGCCCTTCCTCAAGGCCTACGCGAAGCAGCGGACGGACTTCGTGCGCCGCGAGCTGGAGCGCCTCCGCGCCCCGCCCTCCACCCTGCGCCTCCAGGCCGTGAGCCCCAGCGAGGGCTGGGTGGAGCTGCACAACCCCACCGGCCAGGCGCTCTCCACGGCGGGGCTGGTGCTGACCACGGACCTGCGGCGCACGATTCCCACGCTGCGCCATCCCTGGAGCAGCACCGTGCTGCCCGAGCGCCGGGTCCCCCCGAATGGCACGGTGCGCTTCACCCGCCAGGAGCTGGGCTTCACCCTGCCGCCCGAGGGCGAGCTGGGCCTCTTCGATGGCGTCTCCGTGGTGGGCGTGAAGGACGTCTTCTTCTACGCGGCCCTCCCCTCCGGCGGCACCTACGTCCGCGGGAGTGACGGCTCCCACTGGGAAGCCCGCTAAGGGGAGGCTCAGCCCCCTGAGCGCAGGGCCTTGAGGGCCTCGCGGAACAGGGCCTGGAAGGCGGCCTCGGGGCCGAGCCGCTCACCGGCCAGCTCCGCGGCCTTCTCCGCCTGCGGGGCCTTGTAGCCCAGGTTGAGCAGCGCCGAGACGAGGTCCGCCTTCGGGCCCGCCGGCACACTGGCCGAGGTGGCGCTCCGCGCCACCGTCTCCAGGTGAAGCTCCTTCACCTTCTCCCGGAGCTCCAGCACCAGCCGCTCGGCGGTCTTCTTCCCCACCCCGTGAATCTTGGTGAGCCGGGTCACCTCGCCCTTGTTGAGCGCCACCGCCAGCTCCCCCACCTCCATGCCCGACAGCACGGTCAGCGCCAGGCGGGGGCCCACGTGGGACACGGAGGTGAGCAGGAGGAACATCTCCTCCTCCGCCCGCGAGAGGAAGCCGAACAGCTCGAAGGCATCCTCGCGCACCACCGTGCGGACCCGCACGTGCACGGGCTGTCCCTCGGCGGGCAGCTTTCCCAGCGTCAGCGTGGAGAAGGCGACGCGGTAGCCCACGCCCCCCACGTCGATGATGGCCTCCTCCAGGTCCTTCTCCGCGACGGTTCCGCGCAGGGCCGCGATCATCGTGCCTCCGGGCGCCGGTAGGACGGGCGGAGCCGGTCCGCGAGCAGCGCGGACGCGCCCTTCCGGGGCTTGGAACGGGAAACCGCCGGGGACAGCCCCGGCACGCGTCCCTGGTTCAAGTGGCAGAGCGCCACCGCGAGCGCGTCGCTCGCGTCCGCCCTCTCAATGACGTCGATCTTCAGCAGGGTGCAGACCATGCGCGCGATGGCATCCTTGGCGCTGGCGCCGCTGGCCCCCACGGAGCGCTTCACCCGGGCCGGGGCATACTCGTGCACGGGCAGCCCCGCCTGGGCCGCCGCCAGCAGGGCCACACCCCGGGCATGGCCCAGCACCAGGGCGCTGCGCGCGTTGCGGAAGGTGAAGACGCCCTCCACCGCCACCGACTCGGGCCGGTACTTCCGCAGCACGGCCGACAGCTCCACGTGCAGCACCATCAGGCGCTGGTGAAGCGGCGCGTCGGGATCGACCTTGATGACGCCATGCCCCAGGTGCACGAGCTGGCCCCGCCGCTCCTCCACGACGCCATAGCCCATGAACCGGCTGCCAGGATCGACCCCCAGGACACGCAAGTGGCTCTCCCTCAGGACAACGAAACGGGTGTTCAGCCCTTGTAACGCGTGGGCGGGGCCGCTGTCGATTCCCCTCCCAGCGGCTACTGCAGCGACTCCATCAGCGCCTCGTCGATCTCGAAGTTCGCGTGGACGTTCTGCACGTCGTCGTTGTCCTCCAGCGTGTCCATCAGCTTGAGCATCTTCCGGGCGTTGTCCCCGTCGAGCCTGACGGTGGTCTGCGGGAAGAAACTCCACTTCTGCTCGCCCAGCGGCAGCCCTGCGGCCTCCAGGGTGGTGGCCACCGTGTGCAGGTCCGCTGGGGCGGTGCGCACCTCGAAGCCATCGGCGCCCTGGGGGACCATGTCCTCCGCGCCCGCCTCGATGGCCTTCTCCATCACCTGGTCCTCGGTCGGCCCGGGCTTCACGGTGATGACGCCCTTCTTGTGGAACATCCAGCCCACCGCGCCCTCGGTGCCCAGGTTCCCGCCCCCCTTGTTGAAGAGGATCCGGACGTCACTGGCGGTGCGGTTGCGGTTGTCCGTGAGGCACTCGACCATGACGGCGACACCGCCCGGCCCATAGCCCTCGTACGTCACCTCCTCGTAGCTCTCGCCTTCCAGCTCGCCGGTGCCCTTCTTGACGGCGCGGGCGACGGTGTCGCTGGGCATGTTCGCCTCGCGGGCCGCGGCGATGGCGGCGCGCAGGCGGGCGTTGCCATCCGGATTGCCACCGCCCAGGCGCGCCGCGACGGTGATTTCCTTGATGACCTTCGTGTACAGCTTGCCCTTGCTCGCGCCCATGGCTGCCTTCTGGCGCTTGATTTTCGACCACCGATTATGACCGGACATGGGAGTGTCGCCCCTCGGGCAACTTCTCCCTTAACCCCACCCGCCGAGTCAAACTTTGCCGGACACGCGCAGGGCCTAGGCCGCCGGGATCCGGGGCCGCTTGGGGAAGCTCAGGATGATGGGCGCACTCTGTGGCGCAGCCGCCTCCTCGGCCTCCTCGTCCAGCGGCTCGCCGTCGATGGCCTCCTCCGCCTCTTCGCCGGTGGCCGCCGCGGCTTCCTCGTCCACGAAGATCGGCAGCTCGTCCCCGCCGTCATCGCCCGAGAGCATCATGTCCAGGGCATCCGCCGCCGTCAGGAAGAGGCTCGGGGCGGCTGGAGGGCGCTCGCGCTCCTCCACGTGGCTGGCGGGCATGAGCACCCCCAGCGAGAACAGCTGGGTGATGGCCTCGTACGCGATGACCTCCGCGAAGCGGCTCTCCAGCAGCACCGCGCGCACCACGCGCCGGCCGTCGAAGAGGCGCACCAGGGCGATGATGTCGTCCGGCAGCGTGGCGAGGTGCTCGGACAGGCGCGCGAAGTCCACCGTCAGCCGCGCGGCCAGCGGCACGCCCACCTCGCGCAGCTTCTCGAACCGCTCCAGCGCGGGCAGCACCTGCTCGCTCAGGAAGGGCAGGTCCATCAGCAGCGAGCCCCGGTGCAGCTCGGGCCCGAAGGAGACCGCGTACACCCCGCTGCCAAAGCCCAGCAGGCGCCGGAACGCCGTCACCCCGCGCTCGCCCTGAAAGGCCGCATCCACCACATAGCCGCCACGGAACGCGAAGAAGCCCTCGTTGTCCTTGAGCACCACCCGGCCCGAGCGCGCCCCGGTGAGCAGCGCGCGCGCAATGTGCGTCAGCGGCAGCCGGGCCGCGTGGGCCTCATAGGCCATCTCCGAGGCGCGGCGGCCGGCCTTCAGCCGCGCCAGGGCCACCACGTCCTGCACCCGCACGGGCTTGGGCAGGTAGTCGTCCGCGCCCACCGTGCTCGCGAGCTCCGGGTGGAACGGCTCGCGCTTGGAGGAGAGCAGCAGCACCGGCACCCGCGCCGTGCGCACCTCGGCGCGCAGCTTCTCGCAGAACAGAAAGCCGTCGAGCCCCTCCAGCTGGGCCTCGGCCACGACGAGGTGCGGGGGCACCGGGAGGGCCGCCAGTTCCTCCAGGGCCGCCTCGGCCGTGGAGACCACCGTCACCTCGAAGCCCGCCTCGGCCAGGGCCGTTCCCAGCTGGGACTGGTACTGAGCGTCTGGCTCCACCAGCATCACCCGTGGAGACTTGCCCCGGCGGGTACGGGGACTCAGCCCTGCGGCGCCTGGGCTGGAAGCAGGCTCGATAATGGCCGCGCGAGAGGAACGAGCGCCCATGGGGTTTCCCTCGGAAAAGTCTGTCCCCATTGTCCACGGAACTGTGCTTTCGAGGAAGCTCCCGAGACACTTTTTTAACGTGAAGTTCCCGTGTGTCCGGAATCAGGCGAGTCCTGAGGGAAAGGTCGACGCGAGCGATGTGCGGCGTATGGTGGGGCCGTATGACGCACCCCGCCTTCCGGTTTCTGCTCCTCCTGGTCCTGTCGACTCCCGCCCTCGCGCAGGAACGGTCGTCCCCCCGTTCCGAGCGGTGGTCCTTCGGTGCCGTGGTGGCCCCCGTGACGATGCCCGAGGGGATGACCTCACTGTATGGGTATGTAGGCGTCCCCGAAATGGGGGCGGGCTTCCGCCAGGGGCTGGAGGGGCTGGAGCTGGAGGCGAAGGCGAAGCTGGACTACTTCCGGCTGGCCGGCATCTTCGAGGTGGGCGCGCGCCGGCAGGTGCTGGCCTCGGAGACGGCGGCCCTGGCCCCCACGCTGAGCCTGGGGCTGGTGCTCAACTCGGGCACCGACTACCTGGACGAGGAGAACTTCGGCGGGGTGTTGCTGCGGCTGTCTCCGGGCCTGGTGTCGGGTTGGCGCGCCGGGGAGACGGTGGTCCTGATGGGGCTGGTGGACGTGCCCATCGACATCGGCCTGAGCCCCACGGGGGCCTGGCGCATTCAAACGCTGGTGGGCGGGGGACCGGAAATCTACCTCGGCCAGGGCGTGACGCTGCTGCTCTCCGGGCAGATCGGCCTGGAGCACTTCCGGGAAGACCGCCACGACTGGAACACGCGCCTGGCCTACCAGATCCGGCTGGGCATCGGCTCGCGCATGTTCTGAGCGCTGCCCTCGGGCCGCTCAACCACAGCCCGGCACGTCCTCCAGCCGGGAGAAGACCTGCTTGCCCAGGGCCCGCGCGGTCCGCACCATGTCGTCCGCGCCCTGCGAGGGTCCGCCAATGCGCAGGCACGCATCACACTTGGGCAGGAGCCGGTGCGCGATGGGGTGGAAGATCTCGTTGAAGATCTCATCTCCCATCCGCTGAGAGCCCGCCGCTTCCACCAGCGGCAGCGCGAACCACTCGCCCAGCACCGGCAGGTGGCCCGCCCGGTAGAGCTTCAGGGCCACCTCCGTCATCGCCTGGACGTTGGCGTGAATCTTCGCGGGCTCATCGTTCGTTCCGGACCGGTAGGGGCCAGCAACGAGGATCATCAAGGGCTGTACGGAACGCGTTTCCATGAGCGTGAACCTATCTCCACCAGCGCCTTGACGTCCGCTAAGGACGCGGCGGGGGCGGCGTCTGGCGCGCGAGGAAGGCCAGCGCCGTATGGCGGACATCTCCGTTGGGATCATTCTGGCCCGCCCAGGACAGCAAGGGCCCGGCGCTGGGCAGATTCAGGAGGTTCGAGCCCAGCAAGCGCACCACCTCGATGCGCACCGCGCCCACGGTGTCGGTGCGCAGGGTGCGCTCCAGGGCGGGCATCAGGGGCGGTAGGGGCCGGAAGCTGCTGGCGAAGATGGCCGCGCGGCGCACCTCGGGAACGGGATCCTCCAGCATGCTCGCGGCCAGCATCTGATCGGCGGCGGGGCCCGGGATGAGGCGCAGCGCCTCCACGGCGGCCTCGCGCACCACGGCGGAGGCATCTCTCAGCGCCTCCTGGATGGTGGGCAGCGCGAGCGGGTGCGCGCTGTTGGCCAGGGCCCGGAGCTGGAGGGCCCGCGCCTCGGGGGTGGGCGCGGTGGCCACCGCGTCCTTCAGCTCGCGCAGCAGCGTGTCCGCCGAGGGATCCTTCTGCGTCTCCAGGTTCCGTGCGGCGTTGCCCAACGCGAGCGTGGCCGTGCTCCGCAAGTCCTCTTCACCGCTCTGGGCGAGCTGGCGCAGCGCCGTGAGCCCCTCCTGCGTGGGCTTCTCCACCACGCCCAGCCCCGCCGCGGCATCCACCCGGACCGCGGTGGGCAGCTGCTCATCCAGCACCACCTGCCCCAGGGCCTGCACGGCCTCCGGCGTGCTGGCCGCGGAGAGCGAGCCGATGAGGCTGCTGTACGTGTTGCGCTCCTTCTCGCCCCGCAGGAGCGCGGGCACCTGGGCGGCCGCCCCGGGCTCCAGCGTGAAGAGGGCGCGCATCCGGTTCATGAGCTGAGAGGTCGCCTGCCCCCGCTCGTTCTCGCCCGGGGGCAGCTTGCGCAGGTCCCCGACGAGATCCGCCAGCTGCGCGCCGCCCACGAGGCGCCGCAGCTCCGCCTGGGGGTCCTCGGGCGCAAACACCTGGGTGGCCAGCGAGGCGGTGGCCAGTTGCTGCCGCCGCGCCTCCAGCGAGCCAATGAGCAACGGCACACTGCGCACCGCCGTCCGGGTGAGCTGCACCTGCCCCTCGCCCCGCACCGTGGGCAGCCCCTCACCGGAGCTGACCGACACCTGCTCCCGGCTCGAGACCGACTCGGGCCAGCCCTCCTCGCCCAGGAGGAACGAGGCCGAGGCATCCACGGTGATGCGCACACTGGCGTCCAGGTTCTGCAGCCCGCTGGGCGAAGCCATCCGGAGGTAGCGCTCCTTGGTCTTCTCGTACTTCCGCGCGCCCGGCACCTGCCGGTACTGGGCGGCGTACAGCCCGGTGACATCCAGCTCCTGCGCCGGCCACGCCTCCTTGGGCACGTTGGGCGTGACGAACTGGGTGGAGGCCACCAGCGTGCGCAGGAAGTTCTGCGTCACCGGATCCAGGTTCCGCTCGAAGTGCCCCAGCAGCGCCGCGCCCTGACGGTTGAACGTCACGTAGAAAGGCGCCTGCAGGTGGGCCAGCATCAGCGGGCGTGACTTCGCATCGAGCGCGTCCTGGCCTTCCGCCTCGAAGGTGAGCCGGTTCGAGCGGAGCTGGAACTGCGCCTCCAGACGGTCCCCCTGGCCGCCCACCACCGCCATGGACAGCTCTCCGTCCAGCGTCAGGTGCAACGAGGGCGAGGTGCTCGCGCCTTGCTGGCCGAAGGTGACCTTCTGCTCGGCGGAGAGGGTGTAGACGAACTGGGTGCCCGCGGACCAGGTCCGGACACGCCCCTCGCTGGAAACGGCCCCTGCCTCCTGCTGCGCCGGAGCGGCCAGAGGCGCCGTCACCGCGGCCGGAGCGGCCGGAGGCTCCGCGGGGGCGGACTCCTTCGCCAGGGTCCAATAGACACCGGAGCCCAGGAGCAGGACCGCGGAGAGGGAGGGCACGAGCCAACGGCGGTCGAACACGAAAGAACCTCGGAACTCCGAAAGGAAAACCACGGTGGCGGAAGCTCTCCGCCACCGTGAAGGGCCTACCGCCTACTCCATCTGGCAAGGCATATCGGGCAGATAGTAGAGGCTGTCCACGCTCTGGTCCGTGGGGGCCCGCAGGCAGCTTCCTCCGCCGCCACCCCAGCCGCCGCCACCACCACCGCCGCCACCGCCCGTGTCTCCCCCACCGCCCGTGCCATCCAGCGAGCCCGTGCCACCCACCGGAGCCCCGTACGAGCAGGTGAAGTTGAGCGGCACCGAGCTGGTGGCGTTGTAGAGCGTCCAGCTCTTCGTCACGCCGCTCCACTTGGCGATGGTGAGCGAGAACTTCTTCTTGATGAAGAAGAGCTTGATCTTGATGAACGCCTTCAACTTGCCGGACAGGGTGTTGACGGTGAAGTCCGACTTGAGGTTCCAGTCCATGGAGCTGCAGCCGGTGGACACCAGCTGCGCGGTGACCGGCAGGCTCGCGCCGATGAGCGTCAGGCTGCCCTCCACGCCCAGGCTCGCCACGGAGATGCCCACCGCCGCGCTCGCGGCCACGTAGACGTTGCCCTTGGGCGTGGCGATGAGCTTCGCCACGGTGGGGGCCATGGAGCCGGTGACCTTGATGCCCGCGTTGCCGTTGAGCGACGCCGTCACCGTCACCGGGACGAACATGATGGGGAAGCTCTTGCTCGCCGACTTGAACGTGCGGTTGAAGAGCTGGTCCTCGTACAACGTGCCCGAGAGCAGATCCTTCGAGTAGATCTGCGAGCCCATCACGTACACTTTGACATTGGCGCCCACGAAGGCGTTCTGCTGGGCGGTGCCCGAGGCCCGGGCGCGCAGCAGCTCCGTCTGCGCGGAGCCGAACACCTTGCCCCAGACCTTGCCCTCGGCCACCGCGTCGAGCTTCGCGCCCGCGCTGGCCGTGGCCGGCAGGCCGTTGAGGGACGCGTCGATGACGTAGCCCGCGCCGAACGTGCTGTTGCCGAAGCCGTCGTCCTTGTGGAACGCCTTGCTGAACGGCTGGTTGCCGGGGCTGGTCGCGTTGGGGTCCACCTGGACGCCCGGAGGCTCCGTGGCGAGGTCCGCATCCGGCGTCTGGCCCTCGTCGTTGAAGACGTGCAGATCCGGATCTCCGGACTCCATGCCCGTGGTGCAGACGCCGATGCAGTCCTGATACAGCGCCTGGTTCATCTCGTTGTTGATCTGCACCACTGTGTACGGATCCCCGTACACCGTGGAGCCGTCATCCATGACGATTTCTCGCTCATAGGCGATGCGCGCCTGCGCCGGGCCGGACAGGCCCAGCGACGCCATCGTTCCGATCAATGCAACCTTGGGGGATAGACGAGACATGAGGTGGGGGACCCCTCTTTGGGTGGTTTCCTGGGATGGCAGGTGGGTGTGGATAGGCCCTGACTGCGGGCCCTCTGGCGCCGCCCCGGAAGCGTATGAAACCCCATAATTACAAAAATAAGCAACATTTCTATTATCCCTGCTATCCCTTGCCCCCTTATGCGCCGATAGACGCACGTAGGCGCACATCTCTCGGATGATGGAAGGACCGGGGGTTCTTGCCCGGAACTGGACACCCCCTCACCCGCGCCTCGGGGCGCCAGGAGGCCCTGGGCCATGCTCCCGCGCCAAAGGAGAGCCCTGGTGCCCATGGTTCAGAAAGCCCTGTTCGTTGTTCCGGCAGCCCTCTGTCTGGCGGCGTGTGCCCACGCGCCCGCGCCATCCCCTGCGCCTCCCACCGAGCCCCCGGCGGCCGGCGCGCCCTCGCTCCCGGCGCCCGACCCCAGCCATGACGTGAAGCGATACAGCAAGGTCATCGGCTGGGCGGAAGGACAGACGCCCGTGGCGCCCGACGGCTTCCAGGTGAGCCGGTTCGCGGACGGCCTGCGCAACCCGCGTTGGATCTACGTCCTACCCAACCAAGACATCCTGGTCGCGGAGGCCAGCTCTGAATACAAGGACGACGAGGACAAGAAAGAGGCGGAGGCGTCCGGAAAAGCCCAATCCCAGAACCTGGGCAACAGCGCGAATCAAATCACGCTGCTCCGGGACGCGAACGGCGACGGGAAGCCCGAGGTGCGGGAGGTGTTTCTCTCCGGGCTGCGCCAGCCGCTGGGCATGTTGCTCTTGAATGGGCAGTTCTATGTCGCCAACACGGATGGCGTCTGGCGATACCCTTACAAGACAGGGGAGACCACCCTGCGGGTCCGGGGCGAGAAGATCCTCAGCCTGCCCGCGGGTGGCTATAACAACCACTGGACGCGCAACCTGCTGGCAAACACAGACGGCTCGCGAATCTATGTCTCGGTGGGCTCGGCCAGCAACATTGGCGAGCACGGCATGGACGAGGAGAAGCGCCGCGCGAACATCCTGGAGATTCACCCCGACGGCAGCCAGGAGCGCATCTTCGCCAGCGGCCTGCGCAACCCCGTGGGCATGGGCTGGGCGCCTGGCACGCAAACCCTGTGGACCGTGGTCAACGAGCGGGACAACCTCGGCGACGACCTCGTTCCGGACTACCTGACCCGCGTTCAGGACGGCGGCTTCTACGGCTGGCCCTATGCCTACTTCGGCGCCAACGAGGATCCCCGGCATGCGGGGGAGCAGCCCGCGTTGGTGAACAAGACGCGGGTTCCGGAGGTGCCGCTGGGCTCGCACACCGCGTCGCTCGGCCTGGCCTTCTATGACCAGAAGGCCTTCCCGGCGAAGTACCAGGGCGGGGCCTTCATCGGCCAGCACGGCTCCTGGAACCGCTCGGAGCTCTCCGGCTACAAGGTCGTCTTCGTTCCCTTCCAGAATGGCAAGCCCAGCGGCGAGCCCGAGGACTTCCTGACGGGCTTCATCGCCAACCGCGAGAAGGCGGAGGTGCATGGCCGGCCCGTGGGCATCGCCGTCCTGCCCGATGGGGCCCTGCTGGTGGCGGACGACTCGAGCAACACGCTCTGGCGCGTGGCGCCCCGGAAGTAAGCACCCCTCACGGGGGCAAAGGGGCCTGCCGGGGCGTCCCCATCAGCTCCAGGGTGCGCGCCGCGATCCGCACGAGCAGCCCGGCACACGGCTCACACAACCCGCCACAACAGCCGGGCCAGCGGCCTTCCGGCTCTCGAATCAACGGGCGGACGCACGCCCAGTAATGGCTGGGGAGTTGAAACTCCTCACACGCCTGGGCGAGCGCGTCGTCGAAGGCAAGCGGGGGCGCGGCGGACACGCCCGCCACCCTACCCCGTGTTCCCCGTCGCGACGATGGGAACGGCTCCCGCCTATTCCTCGGGAGGCGGGTTCACCAGCCCCCGGCGGGAGACCTCCGAGTCAGGCTCCTCGTCCCCCCGGGCTTCGCGCTCGGGCACCTGCTCCTCGATCCACTCCTCGCCCCGCTCCACGCGGGCCTCCCACGGGGTCTGCTGGTGGGGCCCGGGGTTGACGGCCTCGTCCTCGGCCGCGAGCTGGCGGCTGACCTGCGCGGCCCCCCGGTCCAGTGCGTCCTCGACCTGGCCCCGGTTGCGAGGCTGGAAGTTCTCTCGTGGGTTCATGCCTGCTTGCGAGTCATCCCCGATGCCCCGGGGCGTGTCCTTCGGGTTATTGCCGGCCATGGCGCTGTCTCCCTCGTCAATCGCAGGGCCCGGGGGCCCCAGGACTCAAGCTCGGCACGGCAGCGCGCGGCCGAATCTCCCCAGGAGGAAAGGAGATGGCTTGGAGGCCCGGTGCGAGCCCAAGGAGGCGAGTCATCTTGCCCCAGGGGTGTTCGCACGGACCCAGGGTGATGACAGCCGTCCCCAGGGTGGTGGCTGCGGTCACCACTTCTCAGAGCCCTTCACCCAGAAATACGGTAAAAACACGACATCCACTGAAAAACCGGAAGCGGCATACGAATTGCTTCTGGCGCGCACCGGGAAAGGGGTGGGCAAGCCCCCCCTCTCATCACCCCATCGTCAGGAGCGAATTGTGTCGAAGATGAGTGTGTACCGTGGCCTGTCCCTGCTGGGCGTCGTGGCGGGACTGAGTGGATGCAGCACCCAGGAGCTGGAGACCGCCGAGGAGACCGGACAGCTTCAGGGCGAGGCCATCGTGTCGAGCATCACGGAGGGCGACTATGTCATCCGCTCCGTGATGACCGGCAAGTGTATCGACATCGCCGCGTCGGGCACCGCAGACGGAACCAAGGTGCAGCAGTGGGACTGCAACGGCAGCAACGCGCAGAAGTTCCGCATCTCCCCGACGTCGGGCGGATACTGGAAGATCCTCAACGTCAACAGCGGCAAGGCGCTCGACATCAAGGATGCGAGCACCGCGCAGAACGCCGAGCTCCACCAGTGGTCCTACGTCGGCGCCAACAACCAGCAGTTCAAGTTCGTGGACCGCGGCAGCAGCCGGTTCAGCGTCCATGCCCGCCACACGGACATGGTCATCGATCTGTCCTGGGGGAAGCCCGACAACGGGACGGTCTACGTGCAGTACCCCTATACCGGGACCAACAACCAGCTCTTCACCTTCGACAAGGTGAGCGGCGGCACCACGCCGCCCCCCACGGGCAACTGCGCCGTCTCGGGTGACGGGAAGACCACCCTGCGCTTCATCAACCAGTGCTCCTTCGAGGTGAACTTCGCCGGCAACAACATCACGGGCGGACTGCTGGGCTCCGGCAAGGAAGAGTGCCGGACCATCGGCTCCACCACGGAGATGATGCTGACGAAGCGCTACTGGGGCTTCCGCAAGGGCGAGGACCCGGGCTTCGAGAAGCACTCGCTGGCGGAGTTTGGCTTCAACGAGGTGTTCTACGAGCACCGGAGCTGGGACTGGTTCAACCTCAGCCACGTGGATGCCCACAACCTGCCCCTGAAGATCGTCCCCTATAACCTGCCGGGTGGAAACACCTGCGCGGGCCAGACGCGCAGCTGCCCCATGGACATGATCGCGAACTGCCCCCCCGAGGGCCAGTTCCGCAACGCCGCCGGCAAGGTCATCTCCTGCGTGAGCCGCGACCGCGACAACCCCAACAGCGTGGTGGCGCGGTACTTCGACGCGGCCTGCTCGCAGTCCTACTCGTGGTCCGGCGATGACTCGGTCATGGCGGCGTGCAACGGCGAGGACTTCGACATCGTCTTCTGCCCGCAGAACTAAGCGGGCCAAGCCTCGCGGGGCCTGCCTGGCCGTCCCCTCTGCGGGACTCCCGGCAGCCCCGCGCAGGCTTGCCTTCCCATACGTGGAATACGTCTCCCCCCCGCAGCGCTTCTAACGGGGCCCAACCATGCGTCCCCAGGAAGCCGGGGGCGGAACGGTGCGCGGAGGGAGACGGCGCGTGACGCAGCAGGTCGGCAAGTATCAGCTCATCCGGAAGCTCGCCACGGGAGGCATGGCGGAGGTGTATCTGGCCAAGGCCGCGGGCCCCCGGGGGTTCGAGAAAACCCTGGTGGTGAAGTGCATCCTGCCGCACCTGGCCCAGGAGCCCTCCTTCGTGGAGATGTTCCTCTCCGAGGCCATGCTGGCCGCCCAGCTCTCCCATACGCACATCGTTCAGATCTTCGACTTCGGAGAGGCCGGCGGCGCGTACTTCCTGGCCATGGAGTACATCGATGGCCCCAGCCTCCGCACGCTCATCAAGCGCGCCGCGGCCCAGAATCTGCCCCTGGACCCGCTGGTGTGCGCGCGGCTCGTCTCCCAGGCCTGTGAAGGGTTGGCGTTCGCCCACGACTTCGTGGACCCCGCGACCGAGCAGCCCCTGGCGCTCATCCACCGGGACGTCAGCCCCGACAACCTGCTGCTGTCCCGCCAGGGCTCGGTGAAGGTGGTGGACTTCGGCATCGCCAAGGCGACGGGCCAGACGCACAAGACCGAGAGCGGCGTCATCAAGGGCAAGCTCTCGTACATGCCGCCCGAGCAGTTGCGCGCCAAGAACCTGGACCGGCGGGTGGATGTGTATGCGCTGGGGGTGGTGCTCTACGAGCTGCTCACGTTCCGCAAGCCCTATAGCGCCCCCTCGGATGTCGCGCTGATGCACGCCATCCTCTACGAGACTCCCACGCCCGCAGTGCAACACCGGCCGGACCTGCCCGTGGCCCTGCAGCGCATCCTCGCCCGGGCCATCGCCAAGGACCGGGATCAGCGGTATCCGGACTGCCACTCGTTCCAGGCGGACCTGGAAGACTTCATCCTCTCCGGGGGCCGGCCCGTGACGGGCCAGCAGGTCGCCCAGCTCATCCAGCGCGCCACCTCCGGCACCGGCTTCCCCGCGTTGAACCTCGCGCCGGGGGTCATTCCCAGCCCCGTCCCCTTACCGGCCCGGGAAAGAACCCCCGTGGATACGCGCTCCAAGACCCTGCCCACGCCGGGGAGAGGCGCCGGGCTGGAGGGCGCGACCTTTCCCGAGCACACGGCGGCGACCCAGGATCTGTCCCTCACCCTTCCGTCTCCGGTGACCGGCCGGACCGAGCCCCGTGAACGGTCCCGGGCGCGCCCCAGGTGGGGTATCCCGGCCTGGAAGTGGCCTGCCCTGGTGGGCGGCGTCCTGCTCGCGGCAGGGCTCGGACTGGTGCGCTTCCAGCAGGACGCGCCTGGGACAGACACTGCCTCCCCGCCCATGGCGTCCGCCGGGGCCACCCCAGCCGCGGAGCCGATCATCCCTCCTCCTCCGCAGCCGCTGACCCAAGCCCCTCCGGTGGCGGCGCCTCTGCCGGAAGCCCCCGCTCCCGCCGCGGAGCCCGCCCCTTCCGAGCCCCAGACATCGCCTCTCGCTGCGGCCTCACCGCCCGCCCGGAAGCGCATCGCGCGCCCCGCCAAGACCAAGCGGCCAGCAGCGGCCCTGGGGACCCTGGAAGTGCGCTCCCAGCCCTACGCCATCGTTTACGTGGACGGGAAGAAGCAGGGGGCGACGCCCCTGGACGAGGAGCTTGAGTTGCCGGCCGGCTCCTACACCATGACGCTCGTCATTCCTGACCTGTCCAAGACGGTGATCAAACAGGTCACGATCGAGTCCGGAAAGCGCTCCCGTCTCTCCTTCCCGCCGTAGCGCCAGAGGGCGCCTCGCTCAAAGCCCGCCGGACAACAGCTCACAGGAGATCGAAATCGGGGCGGGGATGGGAATGATCCCCTCCACTCTCAGATTTGGCGGCAGCGAGACGAGCTTCTCGATCACCCTCTCGTCAACGCCAAGCCGGCCATCCTGGTTCGAGCCCCAGGCATACAAGCATCCGTTGCTGAGCACAGCCAGCGAACGGGACCGGCCGGCAGCAATGGCCTTGGCATTGGTGAGCAAGGCAACCTTCCCAGGAGTGAGTTGCTCCTCGGTTGACAGGTCAATGATCCCCAGTTGCCCTGCTGAGTTCTGCCCCCAAGCCATGAGTTCGTTGTTCCTGTTGCGTGCCAGGGAATGAGAAGGACCCGCGGCCAGCTCCTCGATGTTTTCCAACTGGTCAATCTGCTTGGGCGATGCACGGGCGTTTCCCTTGGAACCATCGCCCAGCTGGCCCTCCGTGTTGTCCCCCCACGCCCAGACCTTGTTCTCAGCGTCCAGCGCGAGCGAATGGTTGAAGCCTGCGGCAATGGCTTTGATTTTCGTCAACCCAAGCACCTTCCGGGGCATCAGGCTCACTTCCACATCATCCCTACCCAGCTGGAACTTGCTGTTATCCCCCCAGGCCCAAACGTCACCATTGGCATCCAAGGCCAACGAGTGAGCGCCGCCTGCGGCGATGGCCTCGACGTACGGCAGTCCCGTCACTCCCGTGGGGGTGTCGATTTCCTGATTCGCACCGTCGATGCCCCAGAACGAAACCGCCCCTGACTGGTGCCTGACCAGCGAATGAATGTTGCCCGCGGCGATGGCGGTGACGTCGTCCAGTCCCGGAACCTCCTCTGGGGTCATCCGGCGCGGTCCCGAGCCGATTTGTCCCCATCTCCAGACTTTCCCTCCCCCTCTGGCGAGCGAGTGCCCATAGCCCGCCGACACGGCCTCAATCCCACTCAGGCCCTGGAGCTTCGTGGGCCTCGTGCGATCCGTGACCGTTCCATCGCCCAGTTGAGCCGTGGTGTTCTGTCCCCAAGCCCAAACGCGGCCATCAGTTCCCACCGCCAAGGTGTGCTGTTCCCGCGAGGATACCTGCCGGACGGCGATGAGTTCCTCCCCGCATATGGTGGGGTTGTTCTGGCAGTACGTGGTTTCTTCCTTCTGGAAGTCCGCGCATCCCCACGAGGCAAGAAGCCCCACCCAGGTCAGCAACACGGAGCGCAAAGCCCCAGTCCCGCGCTTCACGGCCACCTCCCGTACACGAACGCGGCAGCCGTGCCGTCCGGGCCTACGCCCAGGGACACCGTTGGGCGCCCCGAATCCCCCAGCAGGTACATGGTGGCCGCCGTGGCAAGACCCGCGGCCCCCACGCCCAGCAAGCTCACCCCCACTGTTTGGAGCGTCCGGCCGCGACTCCCCGTGGAATTGACGTCCTCCGGGCTCGTGAGGTCCGGGTCGCCATCGCGCAGCTTGTTCAGTTCCGAGCGGGACATTCCCCAGGTGATGCCCCCCGCCACCACCAACGCGCCCCCCGCGACGGCGGGAATCCACGCGCGCTGGCGAAGCCGGGAGGAGGAGGAGCCTTCCAGTGAGGGGCTTTCGCCCGATGGGCCCTCGACGGGGGTGGCCTCGGGAACGAGGCGCGGCTTTGGACTCGCCTCCTCCGGAGGAGGCGGCGGGCTGGGCATGGCCTTCAGCTCGGCCTCGGCCTGCTTGCGGGCCGCTTCGGCCTCCTGCTGAATCTTGGGTGACACCGGCACCGGCAACTCCGCCTGGGGCCTGAGCAAGAAGGCCCTGCGGAAGGCCGCCTTGCCCTCGTCCCTCCGGCGCAGCTCGTACAGGAGAATCCCCTCATAGAGCGAGAGCGTGGCGTCCTCATCGGTTCCATGAGGCTCCTGGCGCGCCACCTGGACGAGATCGAGTGCCCGCTCGTATTCGGTGTTGACCAGGGACTGTTTGATCAAGACAAGGTGGTTGCGGATGTTGCCCTTCGCGGCAAGGGCCAGCCCCGGGAGCGCCATCATCCAGACCACCACCAGCCAGCCACCAGCTCGATGCTTCAGTAGGCGTCTCACAGACGGATGACCCCATGCGCGGCTCGAATGAGCGCAGCATCCACGTTTCAGTGAGGGAAAATATGTTGCCTCGGAGTGCGAGGAGCCACGCCGTGCGGTTCACCTTCGTTGAGGAGCCGACGCCCTTTCAGGCCGGCATGTTGAACAGCGTGCGGTCCACCGGGAGGCCATTCCATGCCTGCTGAAAAGTCCCTTCCCCGATGCCCCTGGGCCGAAAGCGACCCACGGATGAGCGCCTACCACGACCAGGAGTGGGGCGTGCCCGTCCGCGACAGCCGGGAGCTGTGGGAGACCCTCATGCTGGAGGGATTCCAGGCGGGGCTCTCCTGGTCCGTCATCCTCCGCCGGCGCGAGTCCTTCCGGGAGGCCTTCCAGGGGTTCGAGCCCAGGACCGTCGCACGCTTCACCGAAGCGGACGTCGCGCGGCTTCTCGAAAACCCCGGCATCATCCGCTCCCGGGCGAAGATCGAGGCGACGATTGGCGGCGCCCGGGCCTACCTGGCGATGCAGGACGCGGGAGAGGATTTCTCCGCCTTCGCCTGGTCCTTCGTGGACGGCAAACCCTTGCGGAACACGACGGGAGAGGTCCTCGCAAAAACTCCGCTCTCCGAGAAGCTCTCGGCCGCGCTCAAGAAGCGCGGCTTCAAGTTCGTGGGCCCGGTGATTGTCCATGCCTGGATGCAGGCGGTGGGGCTCGTCAATGACCACAGGCCCGGCTGCTTCAAGCGCCCCTAACCACGGACTTCCACCTCACGGACGCCGGCCGACACCTCGCTCACCTTCACCTTCACGTCCAGGAAGTGCGCGAAGGTTTCGAGCTGTGTCTGGGAATGCCCATCCAGCGGCAGGGTCCGGAAGGCGCCGCCCTTGGCCAGGGCGAGCAGCAGCAACAACTGGTCGCACAGGTGCTCTCCCACCGGCACCTCGGCCTCCAGGTAGCGCTTCGCGGCCTCCGCCGCCTTGCCCGCCACGGTCTCCGCCCGGACGCCCCGCTCCGCGAAGCCCGAGAACACCTCCGTCACGTGCTCGCTCTCCACCTCCAGCATCAGCGCGTTTCCAGGTCCGTAAGAGCGCTTCAGCTCCTCCACGCGCAGCTCGTCCGGCCTCCACCCCAGCACCTGCTCCACCGTGGCCAGCTCCCGCTGCACCACGTTGAACGGAAGCTGTGAGAAGAGCGCCGTGGCTTGCCGCCGCCTCACCCCGCCCCGCTCCAGCAGGGTCAGCGGCTGGAGCGGCGCGGGGTGGACGTTCACCCGGAACTTGCCGCCTCCGGCCGGGAAGAAGCCGTGCCGCTCCAGCACCGCCTCCACCCGGGGCCCCATTCGCCGCACCAGGGGCAGGTATGCCTTCTCCAGGAAGTCGAACGGGGGCGCCGCCGGGTTGTGCGTTCCGCCCTCCAGCATCAGGGTGGAGGGGCCACTGGCCACCATCAGCGCGGGCAGCACCGTCTGCAGCACCAGCGTGGCACTGCCCGCCGTGCCCACCGCGAAAAAGTAATTGCCCGGCGTCAAGGCGCGCGGCTTGAACGTCAGCTCCATCGAGCCCAGCTCCGCCCCCACCACCTCCGCCGCCCCTACCTCCGCCGCCGCCTTCACCGCCGTCAGGTGCTGGCGCAGCAGCCCTGGCTTGGCGCGCTTCGCCCGCACGTTCACCATCTGGAACGGGGTTCCCGTCACCAGCGCCAGCGCCAGCGCCGTGCGCAGCACCTGCCCTCCCCCTTCCCCGTTCGAACCGTCGATCCGAATCATCTGAACACCCCTCCCACTCACACCACGTAGCGGCGCCTGCTCCCCCATCCTAGCGACCGAAGTCTCGGGGGGAGCAGGCGCCTCGGCTGTCGTTATCCCGGCATGGTCACCTCGTGACACCTTCGGGTCATCCCTTCACACACACCACCTGCCGCAGCGTGTGCACCACCTCCACCAAGTCCGCCTGCGCCGCCATCACCGCGTCGATGGGCTTGTAGGCCCCCGGCGTCTCGTCGATGACGTCCTCGTCCTTGCGGCACTCGATTCCCTCGGTCGCGCGGGCATGGTCCTCCACCGAGAAGTGCCGCTTGGCCTCCGCCCGCGACATCACCCGCCCCGCCCCGTGGCTGCACGAGTGGAAGCTCTCCGCGTTTCCCTTTCCCCGGACGATGAAGGACCGCGCCCCCATGCTTCCGGGGATGATGCCCAGGTCGCCCTCGCGCGCCCGCACCGCTCCCTTGCGCGTCACGAAGCAGTTGCGCCCGTAGTGGTGCTCCCGCGCCACGTAGTTGTGGTGGCAGTTCACCGCCGCGTCCGTCAGCCCGCAGGAAGGCAGCAGGCCCGGGGCCCCGAGGGCCCGCACCACCGACTCCAGCATCAGCCGCCGGTTGGTGGCCGCGTACTCCTGCGCCCACTCCACCGCCTGCACGTAGTCCTGGAAGTGCACCGTCTCCTCCGGCAGGTACGCCAGGTCCGCGTCCGGCAGGTGGATGAAGAAGCGGCGCATCTCCTCCTTCGCCAGCTCGATGAAGTGGCTTCCGATGCGGTTTCCCACCCCGCGCGAGCCGCTGTGCAGCATCACCCACACGGCCCCGGCCTCATCCAGGCACAGCTCGATGAAGTGGTTTCCCGTCCCCAGCGTCCCCAGGTGCCCCAGCTCCGGGCCCCGGCCCAGGCGCGGGTGCTTCGCCACGATGGTGTCATAGCCGGGCTTCAGGTGCGCCCAGGCCTCGCGGTGCGCCGCGGGCGCGTCCTGCCAGGCCCCCCGGTCATTGCGGCCCCCGTTGTCCGTGCGGCCATGCGGCACCGCAGCCTCGATGGCCGAGCGCACCGCCCCCAGGGAGTCCGGCAGCTGCTCCGCGCGCAGCGTGGTGCGCACGGCGATCATCCCACAGCCGATGTCCACCCCCACCGCCGCCGGGATGACCGCGCCCACCGTGGGCACCACGGAGCCCACCGTCGCGCCGAACCCGCGGTGCACGTCCGGCATCGCGGCCACCCACTTGTGGATGAAGGGCAGGCCCGCGAGGTTCTTCAGCTGCTGCTTCGCCTCCTCCTCGAAGGGCACCCCCACCGTCCACGCCTTGATGGGGTTCTTCCCGTTCTCCGACAGCACCTCGTAGCCGCGATCCATGGTCTTGCCTTCCGCTGTTCGCCCGCGCCAGGTGCCGGGCACGGGAAGCGGTAAAGCAGCGGCCGTGCCAGCCCCGCTCCCGAGGGAGCACGCCTCCCCAGCCCCCCTTTTCTCTATCCCCTGGGATAAAGTTCTATCCGCATGGCGAAGACACGGGCGCGCAAGACGGTGGTTCTCGGGATGCTCGGGACGATGCTCGACGGGGGGCAGGGGCCCCGGCGGTGGGAGCGGTGGCGCCCCACGGTGGCGCTGTGCCAGCAGGAGGATCTGCTCGTGGACCGGCTGGAACTCCTCCACGCCCCGAATGCCGGGGTGCTCGCCGCCACGGTGACGGAGGACATCCTCCAGGTGTCCCCGGACACGCAGGTGCGCGGCGTGGAGGTGGACATCCAGGACCCCTGGGATCTGGAGGAGGTGTACGGGGCCCTGCTCGACTACGCCCGGAGCTACCCCTTCCAGCCCGAGCAGGAGGACTACCTCGTCCACATCACCACCGGGACGCACATCGTGCAGATCTGCATGTTCCTCCTGGTGGAGAGCCGGCACCTCCCCGCGCGGCTGATTCAGACCGCGCCCCCCTCGGGCCGGGACCGGGGCCCCGGTGGGCACAGCATCATCGACCTGGACCTGTCCAAGCACGACCGGCTGGCCACGCGCTTCCAGCAGGAGCAGCGCGAGGGGCTGTCCTTCCTCAAGGCGGGCATCGACACGCGCAACGCCGCGTTCAACCAGCTCATCGAGCGCATCGAACAGGTGGCCATCCGCTCCCGGGCGCCGCTGCTCATCACCGGCCCCACCGGGGCGGGCAAGTCCCAGCTCGCGCGGCGCATCTACGCGCTGAAGAAGGCCCGGCGGCAGGTGAGCGGCCCCTTCGTGGACCTCAACTGCGCCACGCTCCGGGGGGATGCCGCCATGTCAGCCCTCTTCGGCCACGTGAAGGGCGCCTTCACGGGAGCCCTGAGCGACCGGCCCGGGCTGCTGCGCCAGGCGAACGGGGGCATCCTCTTCCTGGATGAGATTGGCGAGCTGGGGGCGGACGAGCAGGCCATGCTCCTGCGCGCCGTGGAGGAGCAGCACTTCCTGCCCGTGGGCTCGGACAAGGAGGTGGAGAGCCGCTTCCAGCTCATCGCCGGGACGAACCGGGACCTCCAGACCGAGGTGGCCCAGGGGCGCTTCCGGGAGGACCTGCTGGCGCGCATCAACCTGTGGACGTTCCGCCTGCCGGCCCTGCGCGAGCGCCCCGAGGACATCCTCCCCAACCTCCTCTACGAGCTGGACCAGGCCTCGCAGACGCTGGACACCCGGGTGACGATGAACCGCGAGGCCCAGGAGCACTTCCTGCGCTTCGCCACCTCTCCCGAGGCCCGGTGGAGCGGCAACTTCCGCGACCTGAACGCGGCGGTGCTGCGCATGGCCACGCTGGCGCCCGGCGGCCGCATCACCCGGGAGAACGTGGACGAGGAGCTGGAGCGGCTCCGGGCCCACTGGCACCCGGGCTCCACCGGCCCGGGGGGCCCGGAGGAGCTGGTGCGGGAGGTGCTCGGCGCGGGCCCGGCGGCGGAACTCGACCGGTTCGACCGGGTGCAGCTCGCGGATGTGCTCGCCGTGTGCCGTCAGTCCCGGTCGATGTCCGAGGCGGGGCGGGGCCTGTTCGCGCGCTCCCGCGAACGCAAGCAGAGCCCCAACGACGCGGACCGGCTGCGCAAGTACCTGGCCCGCTTCGGGCTAAGCTGGGGAGACGTGAGCCGGGGCAGCCCCGCCTCCTGAGCCCCCCGCGGCGTCACGGCGGGCACAGCTCCGCCACCGAGGTGAGCGCGCGCGCCAGCCGGTGCAGCTCGTGGCTCTTGAAGGGCTTCTTCAGCTCCATCAGCGGAGGGTTCTCCTCGGCGAAGTTGCGCAGCAGCTCCTCCCACGAGTAGTCGGAGTAGGCCGAGCAGAGCACCACGGGCAGCGCGGGGGCCACCTGGCGCAGGTGCTTCAGCGTCTCGAAGCCGTTCCATCCCGGCGGCATGCGGTAGTCCAGGAAGGCCAGGGCATACGGGTTGCCCTCGGCCAGGGCCGCCTTCACCTTGACCACCCCTTCCTCGCCCTGGAAGGCCGAGTCCACCTCGAACAGGTCCGCGAGGTTCTCCTGCGCGGAGGAGGTGCCAAAGAGCGTCTCCTCCATCTGCGCCAGCGCATCCCAGCATTCCGCCGGGGCCGGGCAGAGCACCCGCTGGAAGTCCCGGTGAATGCTCTCGCAGTCGTCGATGATGAGGATCCGCTTCTTAGGCATGTGGTTGTCCCCCCTGCGGCTCGGCATTGGCTGGTAGCTCCAGTATGAAGGAGGCCCCTTGTCCAGGTCCATTGCTATGGACCCGCAGGGAGCCGCCCAGCTCCTGGGCGGCCAGGGCACTGGAGTGCAGCCCGAAGCCGTGCCCCTCCTGGCGGGTGGTGAAGCCGTGCTGGAAGATGCGGGTGAGCAGCTCCGGCGCGATGCCCACGCCGTTGTCCTTCACCTCGATGTGAACCTGCCCCCCGGGGGCCTGCTGTTCGATCCGGACAATCAATCGCCGCTCCTCCTCTGGAACCGCGTCCAGCGCATACTTGGCGTTGCTGATCAGGTTGACCAGGATCAACAACACCTTGTGCTTCTCGGTCAGGACCGAGGGAATGTCCGAGAGGATGCGCTCCACCTTGACCCGGTGCCGGCCGAGCGCGGCCTGGTTGATGCGCAGCGCGTCGTCCACCAGCGCCCGGAGGTCCACCTGCTCGTTCAGGTGGTGGGACGTCCGCGCATAGCGCTGCTGCAGGTTGACGATGGCACCAATGTGCTCGGTGTGCCGGGTGACGTCGTTGAGGAGCAGCTGAATCTCCTTGCGCTCGCTCTGCAGGTTCTTGCCCAGCTGGTTCAGGAAGGGCAGCGCCGTCTGCCCGCGCCGGTCCCCCCGGATGAAGGCGGAGAGGTCCGCCTGGTGCTCCTCCAGCAGGGACGCCACCTTCTCCACGTTCTCGAGCTTCAGCCCCGTGAGCCGCTCCTTGGCCAGCATGACCGAGATGAGGACGCTGCTGAGCACGTTGCCCACGTTGTGCAGAACGTTGGTGGCGATCTCGGCCCGGCCCACCTGCAACGCGGTCTCCACGAGCTTGCGGTGCGCCTCCTTGAGCTCCTGCGTGCGCTCCTCCACCCGCTGCTCCAGCCCCTCGTTGGCCTGCCGCAGCGCCTCCTCCCGGCGCTGAATCTCCCCGGCCATCTGGTGGAAGGCCCGCGCCAGCTGCCCCAGCTCATCCTCGCGCCAGATGTCCAGCGAGACGTCGAAGTCGCCCTGCTCCAGCTTGTGCGAGGCCTGGGTGAAGGTGAGCAGCGGCCGGGTGATTTGCAGCTGCAAGACCCAGGACATGATGCCCAGCTCGAGCAGCAGCGACACCAGGCCAAACACCAGGACGTAGCGGGAGGCCTCGATGGCGGCGGAGGCCACGATGTGCTCGGGCAGCACCGTGACGAACGTCCACCCCGGGCCCTTCAGCCGCTCCATGGCGATGTACTCGCCGAACTCCGGCAGCTCCAGCACGCGCTGGCCGGGCTGCCGGGACTTCACCCGCTCGAAGACGCCGCTCAGGTGGGCGCGCTGCTCGGGAGTGCCCTCTTTCGCGGCCGTCCCCTCGGGCAGGCCCAGGACGGCCGGGATGGTGTAGGGCCCCATGCCGCTCTCCATCTTCACGGTGGGGTGGGCGATGAGCTGGCCATCGTCCCGGACGAGGAAGTTGTAGGCCCCGGGCAGGTGGTCCCCGATGGTCCGGAGCATCAGCTCATCGAGCAGCACATCGTGGGTGAGGGTCGCGGCATGCTGCCCATCGATGTCCAGCGGCGTGGCGAGGGTCACCATCCAGGTCTTGCTGGTCGTGTCCTCGAAGATGCCCGTCCACACGGGCTCCCGCCGGGGGTTGTTCTCCGGCAGGGAGCGCGCCAGGTACTCCATGGGCAGAAACGAGAAGGAGGCCTCGACGTCCTGGAACCACGTAGCCCCTTCCGGCCAGTAGCCCACCAGCACGCCCTCGGGAAGGAGGACGCCGGTGTTGGTGAACCGGACCTCGAAGGCGGGCCCATACTGGGACACCACCTCGTAGGCGGCGAGAATCCGGCGGCGCACGCTGTCGGTGAGCGTCACGTCCCTGGGGACGATGACCCCGGGCACCTTCGTGCCATCGAACCCCTGGGGAATGTTGCGGGTGCTTCCATCCGGCAGCCGCACGAACAGGCTGTCGAAGCGGGGAGCGGGATCCTGCGTGTTCCAGAAGCGGATCCGCTCCTCCAGGGCCTTCTTGAGAACCGTGTGGTTGTCCTCCGCCAGCAGGAAGATGGCCTGCTCGCGCTGGCTGCGCTCGTGCACGCTCTGCTCCATCTGCAACAGGGCTTCCTTGCGGAAGGAGTTGAAGATGTGCAGGTAGCTGAAGAGCGTGGACAGGGCGATGATGACCGCGATGCGCACGCCCATCCGGATGAGCGTCGAGCGTGCCAGGGAGGTGCGTTCAGGAAGAACTAAACCGCGCGGGATGGCCATAGTGGAGCGGGGGAGCCCTCTCAGGGGTGGCTGTGCGGATCCGCGGGGTTGCTCCCCGCCATCCGCTCATCCCCGTCCCAGAACCCATCGAGATCGCGATCAATGCCGATGCGGGTGCCCGAGCCCGGGGGCGTGCACGTGTAGGTCATGAAACCGCCTCCGGCGGCGGTGAGCCAGCGCAGGGCCTCGCTGGAGACCGGGGGCAAGGCCGACCGGTCGCCCTGGAACAGGCCCGAGCCCTGGTAGGCGAAGCCCACCTCGAGCTGCGCCACGCGCCCCTGGGCCACCAGGTCGCACTCCCCTGCGTCCGCGCGCGCCCGGAGGAGCTGGAGGCGTGGGGCCACCACGGCGGTGTTGAGCGCCGTGTGCGTCACCTGCTGGCCCACGATGGGCGCCAGGTTGCTGTCGAAGGCCAGCATGTACTGCTCCATGTTGCGCTTCGCGGCCCGGCCCTCGGGCGAGTCCGGAATCCCCACGGGGTTCTCGGGAATCACGTCGAAGCCACTGTTGAAGCGGAACATGTCGGGGATGGCCCCGTCGCTGTTGAAACCGAAGCCTCGCACCTGGTCACCCAGGAATGGATCGGGCGGTTGCAGGCCGGAAGCAAAGCCCGCGCCGAACATTCCTACCTTTTGATACATGTTACGCAGGTGGGGAACCTTGGGGAAGAGCGGTTCGGCGTCGAAGGACGAGCGGCCATCCGTCCCGAAGAAGCCTTTGAAGGGCCCCTCCCCGGGGTTGGCGTTGGGATCGATGCGGTGGCAGGCCTCGCACGAGCCATGGAAGAAGCTCGTGGTGTTGACGAAGAAGTCGCGCCCCGCCTGCTGCGCCGGGGTGAGCGAGTTGTCGAGGTTGCGCACCGGGTTGGGCGGATAGGTGACCTGGAGGATGAACTCGGAGAACTGCTGCATCTGCGCGGGGGTGAGCTGCGCGGAGCGCCCCAGCAGGTCCACGAAGGCGGGGTTGAACTGCCGGAACGCCTCGGCCTCGTCGAAGGCGCCCTGGTTCGGCTGGACGCTCGGCGCGGTGGAGGCGCCCGTCCGGTCCCCGCGCCAGTGCATGGGGCCGTGGTTGGCCATGCCGCGCAGGCTCTGGGTGGCCAGGGGGCCCTTGAGCGGGTGGAAGTCCGTGTTCTGGCCGAACGTCGGATCCGGGCCGAACTCCGGCAGCACCGGAACGACGGGGTTGAGGTTCTTCCTCACCACGCCATCCGGGTTGCCGAGATCCCAGGAGAGGCTGTCGAAGTCCCCGAAGATGTGGCAGCTCGCGCAGGAGGAGTCGCCGTGGCTGGAGCTGTTGCGCGCGTCGTACAGGAAGACCCGGCCGTTCACCACGCTCGGAGGCTCGGGGGTGTACATGGGCAGGTGGGCCAGCTCCTGTTTCGTGGCCGTGTTGACGATGGAGATGGCGTTGTCGAAGCGCGTGAGGACATACATGCGCTGCGCCGTCTCATCCAGCACCATGCCGGTGGGCCCGCCCCCGCTCAGGAGAATCTGGTTCGCTGGGCTGGGCACGAAGGTATTGGCCTCGATCGCGGCGGTCGGGAAGACGCCAATCTTCGAGGAGCCGAACGCGGCCACGTAGAGCGTGGCGCCATTGGCCGTCACCGCCATGCCCAGCGGCTGCGCAAGGCTCCTCTCGCTCTCCGCGTTGGGCACCGGGGCGCAGCACACGCCATAGTTGATGTGCTTGTTGAGGTGGCGCGGCATGACGCCCGCGGGGCTTAGCACGGTGATGCGGCTCTCGTGCAGGTGTCCTTGGAGGCTGGGCCGCGTGGGCGAGGCCGGCCCCTCGAAGCGCAGGTCATTCCGGGCCTCGGTGTTGCTGACGTAGACCTTGCCGCTCACCGGGTTGACGGCCATGTTGAACAGGATGGTGCCCACCCCGGAGAAGAAGCCCGAGGCGCCCGGGAGCTGCCGGGGTGGCGTCGCGAGCGCATCCAGGACGAACACGTCCTTGTCCGGCAGGGAGAAGCGCATCTTGTCCGTCCACGGGCGGTTGAGGGCATCGAACCAGTTCTGGCCATCGAACCGGACCAGGACACTGACCTCGGTGCCCTGCACGCCGCTGGCGAAGTTGGGGGCGGGCACGCCGCCCACTGCCTGGCCCCCGTTGGGAACCAGGGATTCGTGCACCACGGAGGACCGGTTGCCGGAATGGAACGCCGCCGCGTAGACGCGCGAGCCATCCGGCGTCACCGCGAGCGCGCGCGGCGTGTCGCTGAAGAGGCTGACGATGGTGAGCGGCGTGCCGCCCAGCGAGGTGCCCAGGTGGTTGGCGTCGAAGACCCACACATCCGCGCGGCCAATGCCGGGCGTGGTGAACCGCGGATCAAACGGAACGTTCTGCCCCCGGTGCGCCGCCGTGATGAAGGCCCGGTGCTTTCCCGGGCCCGCGAAGACGATGTCCCGCGGCTCATCCCCCACGAGCAGGGTGCGCACCACGGTGCCACTCCGGCCATCCGCCCCCAGCCGCACGACGCTGAGGCTGTCCGACAGGTGGTTGACGACCCAAACCTCGTCGTTGCTCCGCGCCGCGACCGCCACGGGCTCGAGCCCCACGGGCACCGAAGTCAAATGGGAGAGCCCTTGAGGCTTGACCTGGAACACCTCCAGGCGGTTGTCCGGGGTGTTGACCGCGAAGAGGAACCGCCCATTCGGCGAGAGCGCGAGGGGCCGGACTTGACCACTCTCGAAGAGCGTATACGGCGCGGCGGCCGCGCTCTGGCCGCCCCCAATCCATGCGGCACAAAGCAAGGTGAGAATCCCTCTCGGAATCTCCCGGAACCACATCCTGCACTCGGTTGTCATGAGCCCCTCCCCGTGAAAGGGCCACCCATACCATGAAACACTGTTTCATCACGATGGCGGCCCCCGTGGTGGAATGGGCCCGGGCGGGGCCCGGAGGGACACATCCTCCGGGGGCCATGACGCGATTGGCCAGACATGGCTTTATCAGACAGGATTTCCTGTATTCATGACTTGCATGTATGGGAATGACTGAATGTCAGGGATTGAGCCCCCTGTCTTGAGAGGCTGGCGCCCCCGGCGGGCCTGGATACCCTGAACCACCCATGACTACATGAGCAGGCTGGCACTTGCGGGCACTTCCTGAATCCCGTGCCTCGCCGATTGCACGTGTCCACAGGGGGACATTCTTGATAAGACGGCTTCCCAGCCCTCTCCGCCGCGCCGTATGCCCTCCCCTTCCGACAGCCGCGACTACCGCGTCCTCTTCTTCTGCCCCGCATCCCTCGCGCAAGCCGAGCGCATCGAGGTTCCCGTGGGCCGGCTGCTGTCCCGCATCCAGGCGCCCCCCGCGGAGCTGGCCCCGCTGGAGGAGGCAGGCACGCTGAGCGAGGCGGGCTGGAAGGTCTACATGGTGCGCTCGCTGTCCGAGCGCTCCGCGGCCCATGCCCTGGCCGCCTACGTGAGCGAGGCCACCTGCACGCTCGCGGCGGAGCTGGAGGCGGAGGTGCTCGGGCTCTACGTGGACGTCTCGGGAGACTCGGCGCGCGTGTGCCGGTGTGAGCCGGACCAGGGCCCGGAGACCTTCGCGGGCCGCCGCCACGTGGCGCTGGGCCGCACCGCGGAGTGGCTGGAGGTCGCCCCCGCCACCCTCGCCGCGCTCTTCCAGCTCGAGGCGCCCGATGACTACGAGCCGGATGCCGAGGACCGCTTCGTCGAGGAGAAGCTCCAGGAGGCCCGGACGTTGATGGAGCAGTACCGGCGCCACGCCAAAGTCAGCACATGAGGTCCCGCACCCCGGAGGATCTCTCCGGACGCTGTCCCCGGTGCTACCTGCCCACCCGGCTGTGCCTGTGCGCGGACATTCCCCGCATCGACACGCGCACCGAGTTCCTCGTCATCCGCCACAACAAGGAGAAGGAGAAGTCCACCAACACCGCGCGCATGGCGGCGCTCGCGCTGGCGCGCTGCCAGGTGCTCACCTACGGGGCGCCAGGCGTGCCGTTCGATGCGTCGGTGCTGGAGGCGCCTGGAACGTGGGTGTTGTTTCCGGATGCGCCCCCGCCCGCCCCGGAGGCCCCGCTGCCCCAGCGGCTGGTGGTGCTGGATGGCAACTGGGGACAGGCGCGCCGCATGATGCAGCGCGTGCCCGCCCTGCGGCGGCTGCCCGGGCTGTCCCTGCCCCCGCCCCCCGCCCATACCCGGCGCCTGCGGCGGCCCCCTCACCCCGAGGGCATGTCCACGCTGGAGGCCATGGCGGGCGCGCTGGCCCTCCTGGAGGGCCCGGCGCAGGCCGAGCGGCTCTACGCGCTGCACGAGCGGATGATCGACCGGGTGCTGGAGAGCCGCGGGCGGCTCGGGCCGGGGGCCCCGGGCTCAGCGGACCTTCTTGAGCTCGGAGACGAACGGTGAGGGCGGCAGGAAGCCGGTGACGCGAGGGGCCGCCAGGGGCTCGCCAGTGGAGGCGATGAACGCCACGGTGGGCAGCCCCTCCACGCCAAAGCGCTCCATCAACGCATCCAGCGCATCCTCGCTGTTCGTCGCGTCGATCTTGATGTTGAGGAAGCGCGAGGACTCCTCGATGACTTCGAACGAGGGATAGGTCTCCCGGTCCAGCTCCTTGCAGGCCGCGCACCAGTCCGCGAAGAAGTCGATCATCACCGGGCGGCCCTCGGCGCGGGCGCGGCTGAGCGCCTCCTCGAACGCGTCGGGAGAGAAGGTCGCCGCCTTGGCCGGCATCACGTGGTGCCACTGGAAGGTGGGCGCCTGGGGGGGCTCGGCCCAGCCCAGCTGGACCCACAAGGCTCCGGTGGGCGCCGCATCCAGCGCGCTCACGCGGCTCACGAGGGCCAGCACCACCAACGTCACGCCCACGCCCTTGAGGGCGAACTGGCGGGCGTCCGACTTGAAGGAGCGGTGGATGGCGCCCACGAGCACGCCCACCCCCGCGAGCACCGCGGCGATGAAGGCCCCCGGCATGCGCCCCAGCTCCTGGGCCATGCCCTTCACCGCCGAGCCCACCGCGGGAAACGCGTCCTTCACGTAGTTGAAGGCCAGCGCCACCAGGACGATGCCCAGCACGCTCTTCACCCACTCCATCCACACGCCGCCGCGCGGCAGCCGCACGGTGAACACGCCAATGAGGAAGAAGGGCACGCCAATGCCCAGCGCGTAGATGAAGAGCAGCCCCGCCCCCAGGGTGGTGTTGGCCGTCTTCGCCACGAACGCGAGCAGGCCCGTGAGCACCGGCCCCGTGCAAGGCGCCGCCAGAAAGCCGGAGACGCTTCCCATGAGGAAGGCGCCCGCCACGCCCGCTCCCCCCACCGTGCTGAGACGCGTCTGGACGCTGGAGGGCAGCTCCAGCTCGAAGGCCCCGAACATGGAGGTGGCCAGCGCCAGCAGGAACACCGCCAGCCCCAGCACCACCCCCGGATGGCCCAGCAAGGACCCGAAGGCCTGCCCCGTCTTGGCCGCCAGCACCCCCAGCCCGCTGAACACCACCCCCATGCCGAGGATGTACGAGGATGTCAGCAGCAGGGCCTTGCCTCGCCCCTCGGCCTGCCGGGCGCCGAAGATGGACACGGTGATGGGAATGAGCGGGTAGACGCACGGGGTGAGCGCCGTGAGGAGCCCCCCGGCGAAGACGATGGCCGCGCCCATGGCCAGGCTGCCCGTCTCCAGGAACTGGGAGGCGTCCAGCCCCGCGTTGGGGCCCGTGGGCAGCAGCCACGGGACGAAGAGCACGGCGAGGCCGCACACCGCGGCGAGAATCCCGACCTTCTTCAACGGACAACCTCCTGAGCCACGCGGCCTTCCTTATATACGCCTGCCCCCGGGTGGGTGACCCTCCCCTGCGCTTTCCTTGGTATTTCAAGTACTTGCGCGGCGGGGAGGAACCCGAAGGTGCGATACCAAGGGAGCAGGCCGTGGGAGGCGTCGCGAACCTTATGTTCGCTTGACCAGCAGGGACCCAATTTTATAATTGACCATCTTGGTCCACATTGGTGAACCCGCCCGATGTCCCGCCTTGGTTTCCGGGGTGTTGGACATCCGATGCTCCGGGTGGGCACCGGAAGGTTTTTCGAGATGCTGAAGCTGCCCATCTACATGGACAACCACGCCACCACGCCGATGGATCCACGCGTGCTGGAGGCGATGCTGCCGTACCTGCGCGAGGACTTCGGCAACGCCGCCTCGCGCAACCACGCCTTCGGCTGGAAGGCGGAGGCGGCGGTGGAGCAGGCCCGCAAGCAGGTGGCGGCCCTGATCGGCGCGTCCGAGAAGGAGATCGTCTTCACCTCCGGGGCCACCGAGTCCGACAACCTGGCCATCAAGGGCGTCATCGAGTTCTACAAGGCCAAGGGTGACCACATCATCACCCTGAAGACCGAGCACAAGGCCGTGCTGGACAGCTGCAAGCGCCTGGAGCGCATCCGCCAGGAGCGCCTGGACGAGCTGAAGCTGCTGCGGCTCGCGCAGCTCGCCGACGTGGAGGTCACCCCCGACAACCTGGCGGAGATGGCCATCAAGCACCGGCTCGACGAGGACCCGGTCTACCAGAAGTGGGCCTCGCTCCCCACCGGCGGCGCGCGCGTCACCTACCTGGATGTCGAGGCGGACGGCCGGGTGAGCCTGGAGAAGCTGGCGGCGGCCTTCACGGACAAGACGGTGCTCGTCTCGGTGATGTTCGCCAACAACGAGATCGGCGTGGTGCAGCCCATCGCGGAGATCGGCAAGCTGTGCCGGGAGCGCGGCGTGCTGTTCCACTGCGACGCGGTCCAGGGCATCGGCAAGGTGCCCTTCCACGTCGAAGAGATGAACGTGGACCTCGTGTCCATCACCGCCCACAAGATGTACGGCCCCAAGGGCGTGGGCGCGCTCTACGTGCGCCGCAAGCCGCGCGTGCGCATCGCCCCCCTGGTGGACGGCGGCGGGCACGAGCGCGGCATGCGCTCCGGCACGCTGAACGTGGCGGCCATCGTGGGCTTCGGCAAGGCGGCGGAGCTGGCCCGGGAGGAGCTGCCCGAGGAGTCGGCGCGCCTGCTGCGCCTGCGCGAGCGGCTGCGCACCGGCATCATGAGCCAGCTAGACATGCTCAAGGTCAACGGCTCGCTGGAGCACCGGCTGCCGGGCAGCCTCAACCTGTCCTTCTCCTACGTCGAGGGCGAGGCCTTGATGATGTCCATCAAGGACGTGGCCGTGTCTTCCGGCTCCGCGTGCACCTCGGCGTCGCTCGAGCCCTCGTACGTCCTGCGGGCGTGCGGCGTGGAGGAGGACCTGGCGCACAGTTCCATCCGCTTCGGCATCGGAAGGTTCAACACCGAGGAGGAAGTGGACTACGTCATCCGGCTGGTAGTGGACAAGGTCAGCAAGTTGCGAGACATGAGCCCCCTGTACGAGATGGCCAAGGAAGGCATCGACCTGAAGAGCATCGAGTGGACGGCACACTAGCGCCCTCCAGGACGGCCCCGGCATCGGGAGGCGGACAGGCGCCTGCCCGGGGGGCTGTTGCCGGAACACCCGGCCGGTTAAAAACGTTTTGAAGGAGCACCCATGGCCTACAGCGACAAAGTCATCGAGCACTACGAGAACCCCCGCAACGTCGGCACGCTGGACAAGGCGGATCCGAACGTGGGCACCGGCCTGGTGGGAGCCCCCGCGTGCGGCGACGTGATGCGCCTGCAGCTGCGCATCACCGACGAGGGCGTCATCGAGGACGCCAAGTTCAAGACCTTCGGCTGCGGCTCGGCCATCGCCTCCAGCTCGCTCGTCACCGAGTGGGTGAAGGGCAAGACGGTGGACCAGGCGATGACCATCTCCAACAAGGACGTGGCGCGCGAGCTGTCGCTGCCCCCGGTGAAGATCCACTGCTCGGTGCTGGCCGAGGACGCCATCAAGGCCGCCATCGAGGACTTCAAGAAGAAGCGCCAGGAGCGCGCCCCCCAGAAGAGCGCGTAGGACGAGGACTTCGGCATGAGCGAGCAGGCAACGTCCCAGATTCAGCCGTCCCAGGCGGTGCCCGCCTCCGTGCCCACCGGCAAGCCGGCCGGCAAGGGCATCCTCCTGAGTGACAGTGCCGTGCAACGGCTCCAGCTCCTGCTGGCCGAGCGGCAGACGCCCGATGCGGGCCTTCGCCTCGCCGTGAAGGGCGGCGGCTGCTCCGGGCTCCAGTACGCCATGGAGTGGGCCGAGAAGCCCCGCGAGCGCGACAAGGTGTTCGAGCGCGACGGGGTGCGCGTCTTCGTGGACCCCAAGAGCTACCTGTACCTGATGGGCACGGAGCTGGTGTACGAGGAGACCCTGATGGCCTCGGGCTTCAAGCTCCAGAACCCGAACGTGAAGGCCGCGTGCGGCTGCGGCGAGAGCTTCACCATCTGAGCCAGACGGTCTCTTCCCCTTCTGGAAGAGGCCTCAACGGGAAGCCCGTGGGGCCCGGCGCGTCGTCCGGGCCCTTTTCATTTTTGTCCGCGAGGAGTGGAAACCGTGAAGTGCTGGAATTGCGATAAGGACACGGCCGGGCGCCCCTTCTGCCCCGCCTGCGGAAAGCTCGCCGCCCGGCCCCCCGGCGCCACGCTCTTCGACATGTTCGAGCTGACGCCCACCTATGACGTGGACGTGCCCAAGCTGGAGCGGCAGTTCCGGGACCTGTCGCTCCAGTTGCACCCGGACCGCTTCGCCCAGGCCAGCCCCAAGGAGCGGCGCCTGTCGCTGGAGCAGACCACGGCCCTCAACGAGGCCTACAAGACGCTCAAGGACCCGGCCCGCCGGGCCTTCTACCTGCTCAAGCTGCACGGCGTGGACATGGAGCGGGACGACGTGAGCGCCCAGAAGCGCATGCCCCAGGCATTCCTGGAGGAAGTGCTGGAGCTGCGCGAGGAGCTGGAGCTGGCCGTGAAGGCGCGCGACTTGACGCGCGCCCAGGCCATGGCGGTGGACGTGACGGCCCGCCAGCGCGAGGCCCAGGCCGAGGCGGCCGAGGCCCTGCGCGCCCTGACGAACACCCCCGCCGATGCGGAGCAGGTGAAAAAGGCATCGCATGCGCTGGGACGGGTGCGGTACTTCACGCGCTTTCTCGAAGAAGTCGAGGCGTTCGAGGAGGAGGTGTCGGCGTGAGCAAGAACGGCTACCTGCAGATCCATGATCCTCTCAAGCCCAAGGGGCATGCGGTGGGCATTGATTTGGGCACCACCAACTCGCTGGTGGCCAGCGTCGTCCAGGGCAAGCCCCGGTGCCTGCCCGCGGACGAGGGCGAGGCGATGCTCCTGCCCTCCGTGGTGCACTACGCGAAGGATGGCGGCGTGGTGGTGGGCGCCCGCGCGCGGCAGCTCGCCCCCGAGCACCCCACCGACACCCTCATCTCCGTGAAGCGCTTCATGGGCCGCAGCCCCGAGGACCCGGAGACGCGCAAGCTGGGGCACTACAAGTTCTTCGAGGGCCCGGGCCGGGTGGTCCGCTTCGATGTGGCCGGGGGCCAGCCCGTCACCCCCATCGAGGTTTCCGGGGAGATTCTCCGCGCGCTCAAGAGGCGCGCCGAGTCCCACTTCGCCGGCAAGGTGGAGCAGGCCGTCATCACCGTGCCCGCCTACTTCGACGAGGCCCAGCGCCAGGCCACCAAAGACGCCGGCAGGCTCGCGGGGCTGGAGGTGCTCCGGCTGCTCAACGAGCCCACCGCGGCGGCGCTCGCCTACGGCCTGGACAAGGGCAGCCAGGGCACCTTCGTGGTGTACGATTTGGGCGGCGGCACCTTCGACGTTTCCGTGCTCAAGCTGGTGGAGGGCATCTTCGAGGTGAAGTCCACCGGCGGGGACTCGGCGCTCGGCGGGGATGACTTCGACCGGGCCATTGCCCAGCACGTGTTCCAGTCCCAGGGGCAGACGGCCCCCTCCCCCGCCCAGGTGGCGGAGATGCTCGCCGCGGCCCGGAAGACCAAGGAGGCCCTCACGGACGTCCCCGAGGCGGAGCTCACCGTGAGCGGCCACCGGCAGCTCGTGCGGCGCGAGGCGTTCGAGGCGTGGATCCAGCCGCTCGTCCAGAAGACGGGCATGGTCTGCCGGCGGGCCCTCAAGGACGCGGGGATTACCGCGGCGGAGCTGGATGGCGTGATTCTGGTGGGCGGGGCCACGCGCGTGCCCGCCGTGCGCCGGTATGTGGCGGAGCTGTTCGGCCGCGAGCCGCTGGGGGACATCGACCCGGATCAGGTGGTGGCCCTGGGCGCGGCGGTGCAGGCGGACCTGCTCACCAACGAGGACCGTCAGGACGAGGTGCTGCTGCTGGACGTCATCCCCCTGTCCCTGGGGCTGGAGACGATGGGCGGCATCGTCGAGAAGCTCATCCCGCGCAACTCCACCATCCCCATCGCCGCCGCCCAGGTCTTCACCACCTTCAAGGATGGGCAGACGGGCCTGGACATCCACGTGCTCCAGGGCGAGCGCGAGGCGGTGGAGGACTGCCGCAGCCTCTCGCGCTTCCGCCTGTCGGGGATTCCCCCGATGGCGGCGGGCATGGGCCGGGTGGAGGTGCGCTTCCAGGTGGATGCCGACGGCATCCTCTCCGTCACCGCCCAGGAGCAGAGCACCGGCGTCACCCAGTCCATCACCGTGAAGCCCAGCCACGGGCTCACGGATGAGGAGGTGGAGCGCATGCTGCTCGACTCCATCGATCACGCCGAGGACGACATCCAGCTGCGCCAGATGCGCGAGCAGCGGGTGGAGGCCGAGCGGGTGCTCATGGATGCCACCAAGCAGCTCACCGAGCACGGCGCCCTCCTCCAGGAAGGCGAGCGGGCCACCATCGAGGCGGCCCTGGAGCGCATCCGGGTGCTGGCCCAGGGGCAGGATTCCCATGCCCTGAAGGAGGCCATCCACGCGGTGGACGAGGCGTCGCGGGCGTTCGTGGAGCGGGTCATGAACCAGGCCATCAGCAAGGTGGTGGCCGGCCATTCCGTCGAGGAGTACTGACGTGCCGAAGGTTCACTTCAAGAGCCCTCTGCAGGAGCTCACCGTGGAGGTCCGCCCCGGAACCACCCTCCTGGATGCCGCCGAGCAGGGCGGGGCCCAGGTGGGCCACAGCTGCGGCGGGGTGTGCGGGTGCTCCACCTGCCACGTGTGGATCCGCAAGGGGCTGGACACCCTCTCCGAGCAGGAGGACGCGGAGATGGACCGGCTGGACATGGGCTTCGACGTGCGGCCCTACTCCCGGCTGAGCTGCCAGACGGCCGTGGGCGTGGAGGACGTCCTGGTGGAGATCACCGAGGAGTCCCTGACAGCCTTCATGGACGAAAACCCCGCCCTCCGGCACCAGCTGGAGGCCGAAGGAAAGTGGCCGCTGAAGAAGTGAAGGGGTGAAGTCAGTTGTTCTTGACGGAGGCGCGGCGGTTCCCTATATGTCCGCACCCACAGCGGCACCCCACCTGCCCAGGTGGTGGAATTGGTAGACACACTAGATTCAGGGTCTAGCGCCTGCAAGGGCATGGAGGTTCGAGTCCTCTCCTGGGCACTGAAAAAGGGCCCCGGCTTTCAAAGCCGGGGCCCTTTTTCTTTTCCGGCTCACGGCGCCACGGGCTCCACCGCCTCGTGGGCCACGTGCTGCGTGGCCTGCCGGGCCAGGCTGCCGCCCCGCCGCAAATCCTTCAGGCGCAGCTTGCGCCGGTGGACAGAGAAAGCTCCCACGGACGCCTGGCTGAGCACGGTGCCCAGGTGGGTGAGCGTGGAGAAGGCCGCCGCGTCCGCCTCCGAGGCCCCGAGGCTCCGGGCCGCCCAGCTGGTGACGAAGTAGTAGATGCCCATGCCCGCGGGCACCCCCGGCAGCGACTGCCCCAGGGCGATGGCGCCCAGCACCACCGCCCCAGCGAACACGCCCCCGGGAATCTTCAGCCCCTGCAGGGCGAGCCCATAGGCCAGCGCGGGGGCCAGCACGGGCCCCACGGAGAACACGAGCGCCACCGCCATGCCCCGGAAGCTGCGCGCGGTGCCCAACCCGTCCGCCACGTGCTGGAGGAAGTTCTGGACGCGCGGCATCCGGTGGCGCCGGTGCAGCATCTGGGCGAGCGGCAGGGCGTAGTGGGCCAGCAGCACCACCAGTGCGACCAAACCGATACACAGAGAGACGGCCACCTTCAGGGCCTTCTCGAAGTGGACCATCGTGTCCGCGAAGGGCCCCAGGAAGGACAGGGCCACCAGCCCCATGAGCGCGGTGAACTCCAGCAGCTTGCACACCGCCACCGAGCCCAGGCACTGCAGGAAGGGCAGCCGCTGGGTGCGGGACATCAAGAAGGAGCGGATGAAGTCCCCCAGCTTCCCTGGCAGCGCGTTGTGCGTGAAGGCGCCGATGGCCACCAGGTGGTAGCGCTCCAGGAAGGGCACCGGCTTCTGGAGCGTGCGCTGCCACTGGATGGCGCGCAGGGGGATGATGGCCGCGGACAGCAGCAGGAACGGGATGAGCCACGGCAGGTGGCCCGGCAGCTCGGTGAAGAACTCCCGGAGGGGGAAGCGCGGCGTGAGCCACGGCCCCGGCTTGCCCAGGTTCCAGCGGAAAAAGGCCGTGGAGATGAGGGCGGCGGACAGCACCACCCCCACCCCCCCCATGAGGACCTTCAGGAGCGTCCGGCCCCAGGGCTTGCCCGGGCGTTCTTTCCGTTCAGTCAAGGTAAGCCTCCGCGAGCCGCTGGTGCAGGTTCACGCAATGGGTCAGCCCGGAGAGCTCCACGGGTCCTTCCGCGGGCCAGCACACCGTGCTGCAGGTCTCCGTGCGGGTCAGCCCTCCGTGAGAGCCGAACTCCCAGGCGAAGCCCACCGTGGCCCCGGGCCGCACCGCCTCGCCGAAGAGCACCAGGTCTCCCGCGGTGGGCATGAAGGGCAGCTCGCGCAGGTAGTCCGCCACGGCCCGGCGGCTGAATTCCCCCGCCAGCGGGGCGCGCTCGAGTTCCTCCGCGCGGTAAACCTGTCCCTTCACCAGCGCCACCGCCGAGTCGCCGCGCCGCAGGGCCACCAGGCCAATGTCCGGGTGACATGCGGCGCGCGCCAGGACATCCGGGTGGTGGGCCAGGAGCACCCGCGCCTCCAGCGGTTGGCGGCCCCGGGTGAGGTAGACGTGGGCGAAGTTGCCGGACTCGACCACCACCGGCTCCTCCGGGGCGGTCCGCGCCGAGAGAGAGAGCGGCTCACGTCCGTCGAGCAGCCCCCGGTGCAGCGCCTCCGGCGGTGTGGCCGGGGCCCCCCGCAGGAGCATGTTCTCCAGCCGCTGTCCCTGGCGCTGCTCGAAGGGAAGGCTCTCCACGTGGCCATGGTCGGTGAGGAAGACGACGTCATAGGGGTGCTCGACGGTCCGGGCCATCGCGTACAGCTCCGCGAGGTACCCATCCACCCGCTCCAGCTCCGCGACCGCCTGCTCCGAGCGGGGCCCCCGGCGGTGCGCCACCTCGTCGTAATTGCCGAACACGAGGTAAACACTGGGCACGCCCCGCACCATGTCCACCAGCGCCTTGGTATGAGCGAAGCTCCACCCGAGCCGCTGCAACAGCACCCGGCTGATCAGGAAGCCCCCCTCGTGGCGGAAGTCCCCAAGCGCCCTTCCCCAGCGCCAGATCTCCCGCAGCGCTCGCCAGGTGTCTCTCCCCAGGGAGCCCAGGTACCGGAACGGATTCCCCGTCCGCGCCGCCAGGAGCCCTTCCATCTCCGGGGACAACGCGCGTGCCATCCCCTTCAGGCTCGACAGGGTGCTCATGCAGATCCGGTTGCGCGCGCCTCCCCGGAACAGGGAGAAGTAGGTGTGCCCCCCTTCCACCAAAAGATTCGAGGGCTGCGTCCGCCCCAGCCGCTGTTCAATGTCGAGCGCGTCCTGGGGGGCGTTCATCCGCACCCGGCGCCCCAGCTCGCGGTCGAACCACGAGTAGGCAGGCAAGTTCGGATGCGGAATTCCGTAAAGAAGTCCCGCCTGGAAGCAGGGCGTGGAGGCAGGAGAGCCCCAGAACGCCTCCTCCAGGTGGTAGGCGCCCGAGCGCACCAGGGAGGAGAGGAAGGGCATACGTCCCGTCCGCACCGCCTCGTCCAGCAGATGCTTGGGAACCCCGTCCAGATGCACGAGCAGCAGGCGCCGCCGTCGCGTGGCGGCCACAGGCGGCACCTCCCGGCCAATGCGCCCTGCAAGGCCACGCGCCCAGGCGTGCATGTCCGAGGTGAGTAGGCTGCTCACAGTGATTGGCTCCCCGCTCCAGCGAGCGAAGGTGCGCACTCGCAGTCAGAGCAGCCATCAGGGCCCGCTGGGCTCCTCGCAGAGCAGCCAGGCAAGCCCCCGCCGGGAGCAACTCAGGCGTGCGCGTCCAGCCACGCGCGCAGCCGCGCATCCGGCTGCGCTTCGCCCCGGAGCCCGGGGTCCACATCCAGGGCCATCGTGTGGAAGCCTCGCGCTTCCAGGCCCTTCATCAGCTCGGCACGCACCTCTGGGCCCGGTGCGAAGAGGATGCACCCATCTCCGCCCCCTGCCCCGGACTGCTTGCCCGCACACCCATAGGAGCCCGCGATGGCCAGCACCCGGCGCATGCTCTCCGTCTCGGTGGGCCCCAGCTCCTGCAACAGCGCCTGCTGCGCCGTCACGGCCTCCGAGAACCCCCGGAAGTCCCCGCCGCCCAGCCCCTCTTCAATCGCGTGTCCCAGCGCGTCCGAGCGCTCCACGAACGCCTGGCGCCCTGCCTCGGCCAGCCGGGCCTCGACCTGGTTGATGAGCACGCGCGTCGAGGCGCTCTCTCCCGTGAAGGCGTACGCCATCGCCAGCTTCGGCGTGGGCAGCCGCCACAGGTCCACGGCAGGGGCCTCCAGCAGCGCCGCCCGGAAGCCTCCCGCGCTGGAGGCCGCCATCAGCGCCGCGGTGTCATAGCGCCGGTAGCGCAGCAGGCCGCCCGCGAAGCTCGCCGCCACGTCCCCGCCGCTCCCCTTCCCGCCCTGGCCCAGCGCGTGCGCCACCAGCGACAGCTTCAGCGTGTCGAAGCGCTCCTCCAGGATGAAGCGCGCCGCGTCCGCCGCCAGCACCGTCGCGCACGCACTGCCACCCATGCCCAGCTTCAGCCCACCGGGGCCCACCGCGGACGGGGCAATCGCCAGCTCGAAGCCCACGCTCTGCCGGCCATGTGCCCGCAGCGCCTCGTCCAGCGTGCGCGCCACGAAGGAGAACCCCGCGGGCACCTCGCGCTCCCACCGCACGCCCTTGGGCGTGGCACTGCCCGCGAGCAGCCCCTCTTCCAGGCACACGTGGACCCGCGCATCCGCGCGCCGGCGCACGAGCGCCGCCGTGCGGGGCGCCACCGCCGCCACCCGGGACATGCCGCCCCACAGCACGGCGTACTCCCCGGAGACGAACAGCTTCCCAGGCGCGGAGAGGGCGCGTTCCATCAGAACAGGTGCTCGCTCTTGAGCACCGCGTCCCCGCCGGGCACGCACCGCACCACGTCCACCGCCCCGCAGGCGCGCGCCAGCGCCTCGGCCGCCACCTCGTGGGCCGCGTCCGTGAGCAGCACCGGGTTCGGTCCCGCGTCCAGCGTGAACCACACCGGCGTGCCCTTCTTGCGCTGCTCGCGCAGGTGCTCGATGAGCCCCAGCGTGGCCGGGTGCATGTAGCTGAGCGGCGGATCCGCCGCGAACGCCGTGGCGTGCATGCGCCAGGCGTTGCGCTCACTCAGCGCCCCCAGCCCCTGCAGGTCCTTGCGCTGGATGAGCTCCACCGCCCGCGGCAACTCGGCCTCCGCGTCCTTCGCCCACGCGGCGTAGTACGGGCTCGTCTCCACGGTGAGCTTCATCCCATCCCGCGACTTCACCTCTTTCTCGTCGCGGTTGAGGATGGCCACCACCATGCGCAGCTCCGGCCAGTGCGACTCGGAGAAGCGCTGCACCGCGAAGCTGTCCGCCCCGTCCGCGCGCTCCCCTTTGCGCCACTCGCAGAAGCCACCCTGGATGCTGCGGCACGCCGAGCCGCTGCCCAGCCGCGCCAGCACGCTCGCCGCGCGGGGCTCGGGGGCCAGGCCCGCCGCCGCCCGGGCCGCCACCGCCAGCGCCGCGAAGCCCGCCGCGCTGCTGGCCAGGCCCGCCGCCGCCGGGAAGTCGCCGCGCGACACCATCCGCGCGGGGCCCAGCTTGCCGCCCGCCTCCGCCCGCACCGCCTCCAGCACGCGCAGGACGCGGTCCCGCTCGCTGCCCTTGGCGGTGTGGCCGTTGATCTCCACCTGGTCCGTGTCCGCTCCGAACTCCACCGTCGTGGTGACGGACATGGGCGAGAGCGTCAGGGACAGACTCGATTGATGGGGAAGGATGAGCGCGTCATCCCGCTTTCCCCAATACTTCACCAAGGCGATGTTGGGATGCGCCAGGGCAGTCGCTTTCATGGAAGCCCTCACAGCGCCCGCGGTCCCGCGAGCTGGCTGCTGAAACAACGGACCCCGTCATCCAGCAGCTTCTTCACCGCGGGCTCGGGTTCCAGGAAGAGGCCGATGACGGCCCCGCCGTCACCTCCAGCCCCCGTCAGCTTCGCGCCCAGGGCACCCAGGCCGCGCAGCCGGTACACCATGTCCTCCAACTGAGGCGAGGACAGCCCCAGCGCCGCCAGCAGCCCCTGGTTGACGTTCATCGCGTCCCCCAGCGCCTCCAGGTCGCCGTCCTCCACCGCCTTCGCCCCCTCCGCGGCCAACGTGCCGATCTGCTTGAACAGCCGCGTGTACCGCTCGGGCCACCGCGCCTGCCGCTCGCGCAGGGCGCCCACCGTGTGCTTCGTGGGGCTGCGGTCGCCCACCAGCGCCACCAGCACCTTGAGCGGACGCGGACTCTTGAGCACCTTCAGCCGCCCCGTGGACTGGCCCGGGGTGCGCTTGTAGAGCAGGAGCTTCTCCAGCGCGCTCGTGGTGTGGTCCACGCCCGAGGGCGTGCCGTGGAACTCCTGCTCCATCTCCAGCGCCAGCCGCGCCACTTCCTGCGGCGAGTCGTTCCGGCCCGCGGCCTTGAGCAGCACGCGCGTGCTGGCCACCGCCAGCGCGCCGGAGCTGCCCAGCCCCATGGACAGCGGCAGCTCGGACTCCAGCGTCACCTTCACCCCGGGCTCTCCGCACAGCGTGGCGACACGCTGGAAGGCCCGGGTGAGCAAGGCGCGCTGGGGCCGGCTGAGCGTGCCCGGCAGCGACAACTGGCACCGCTTCGCGGGCACCGCCCGCGCCGTCACGCCATACGACAGAGGGCCCGCCAACGCCGGGTACCCATACACCACACTGTGTTCGCCGAGCAAAATGACCTTGCCGGCGCCAAAGCCCTCCAACGGGGCCGCCCTTGCATTCATAGCGTGTCGAAAGAAAGGGGCCGCTAGCCCGCGGTCCCCGTCGCAGCAGCGGCCTCGTGAGGAGGCAGCGCGGCGATGATCTCCCGCGCCTTCTCTACCTTCACATGGCCCACCTTCACCAGTTCATTGGCGATCTTCTCCACCCAGTCGCCACGCGCACCCGCCGTCACGGCCACGCACCGCGCGTGCATCGCCATGTGGCCCTTCTGGATGCCCACGCTGCCCAGCGCGCGCACCGCCGCGAAGTTCTGCGCCAGGCCCACCGCCGCGAACACCATGGACATCTCGCGCACGGTGTGCGCCTGCATCAGCTTGAGCGCCACCTGCACGCCCGGGTGGACCTTGATGGGGCCGCCCACCAGCCCGAGCGCCATCGGCAGCTCGATGCGGCCCACCAGGTGGCCCTCTTCCAGGTGCCAGGTGGACAGCGGCCGGTACTGGCCGTCACGGCACGCGAAGGCATGCGCCCCCGCCTCGATGGCGCGCCAGTCCTGGCCCGTGGCGATGGCCACCGCGTCGATGCCGTTCATCACGCCCTTGTTGTGCGTGGCCGCCCGGTACGGGTCCGCCTGGGCGAACCGGCTCGCCTGGGAGATGCCCTCGGCGATGAGCTCGCCGGGCAGGTCGAAGTCCGCCAGGGCCGACGTCGGGATGCGGCACGTGGCGCGCGCCAGCCGGCGGTCCGCCAGGTTCGAGAGGATGCGCAGGTACACCTTGCCGCCGGTGATCTGCTCCAGCAGCGGCGTGACGCCCTCGGCCATGGTGTTGATGAGGTTGGCGCCCATGGCCTCCTGCGTGTCGACGAGCAGGTGGACGATGAGCAGGGGCTCGCCGCGCGGGCCCTCGGGCGCAGGCAGCACGCGCACCTCCACGTCCTTGGCCCCGCCGCCCCGGCGGATCATCGACGGGTGGAAGCTGTTGGCCAGCGCGAGCAGGTGCTCCTTGTGGGCCAGGATCTTCTGCGTGGCCTCGGTCGGATCGCCGTACCGGGTCAGCTGCACCTGGCCGATCATCATCGAGTCGTCGGCCTCGGCGGTGAAGCCGCCCGCCTCGCGGACGATCTTCGCGGCGAAGGAGACCGCGGCCACCACGGAGGGCTCCTCGACGGCCATGGGCACGAGGTACTCGCGCCCGTTGACCATCATGTTCAGCCCCAGCCCGAGCGGCAGCGAGAACGTGCCCACCGCGTTCTCGATCATCTGGTTGGCCAGGGTGGTCTGCAGGCTCCCGTGGCCGCTGAGCAGATCCATCTCCTCGGGGGACAGGCGGAACATCTGGGCAATCTGTGCGCGGCGCTCCTCCATCGACAGCTTGTGGAACCCTGCGAGCCTGGACGTCACGAAGTTAGACATACCCATTCCTTCCCGAGCCGTGGTGGCAGCACCCTCTACAGCGCCGCGAGCCAATCTTTCAATTCACCCGTCTTGATGACCGGGCGGCGCCGCAGGTCAGCGCACACTTTGCTTCCCGTCAGGAGCATGGCCTGACGCAGTCCCGCCAGGATGACCTGAAGGGCTTTCTCCGCCCCCTCCAGGCCGCCTTCCTGCTGAGCCTTGAACAGTGGCAGCGCCATGCCCGCGATATCCGCGCCCAGCGCCAGCACCTTGGCGGCTTCCAGCCCGGTGCGAATCCCGCCCGAGGCCACCAGCCGGACCTCGGGCCCCACCGCCTGCCGCACGGAGGCCGTGGCCGCCGCGGTGGGAATGCCCCAACCCGAGAACTCGGCGCCCACCTGCGCCAGGAGGCCCGTGGCGCGGAGCTGCTCCACCCGGACCCACGAGGTGCCGCCCAGGCCGGAGACGTCGATGTTGCGCACGCCCAGTTCCTTGAACCGGCGCGCCACGTCCGGACCGATGCCGCAGCCGGTCTCCTTCACCAGCAGCCGCGCCCCGAAGGCCTTCACCAGGCCCTCCACCAGCGCGTAGCCACCGCGGAAGTCGCGGTCGCCCTCGGGCTGGGTGAGCTCCTGGCCAGCATTGAGGTGCAGCGCCATGCCGTCGGCCCCGATGGCATCCATCAGCCGCCGCACCCCGTCCACGCCCAGCCGCGCCGCCTGGTAGAGGCCGATGTTGCCCAGCAGCACCACCGTGGGCGCCACGTCCCGCACCTGGAAGGAGGCCGCGCGCTCGGGCGCCTCGCTCATGGCGCGCTGGCTGCCCACGCCGAAGGCCAGCCCGTGCCGCTCCGCCAGCGTCGCCAGATCCTTGTTCACCTTCCCGGCGCGCTCCGTGCCCCCGGTCATCCCGGTGATGAGCAGCGGGCAGCGCAGGCGCTTGCCCAGGAACTCCGTGGACAGGTCCACATCCGCCGCATCCAGCTCCGGCATGGCGCAGTGCACCAGCTTGACGCACTCCAGCAAGGTGCTGTTCTGGCGGGGCTCGACTTCACCAGTGGCGCACAAGTCCAGGTGGGCATCCTTGCGCTTGGCTGTCGTCTCATCGCCCATGGAACTCGACCCCGAAGCCCTCTCGACCCGCTGCGTCGTAAAGGAATTGAGTGCTGGAAGAATTTTCTACCAAGTGTTGCTCCTCTAACGCAAGTCAAAGGTTGAAAAGTCGTAAGAACCGGCTTTGAAGGTTCAGAAGCTTCTCTTGGGTAGGACAAAGGAACACCTCGCCCGGGCCCCGCCGTTCCTCGCCCCCTTTTAACGAATTCCGCCCCGGGGGATACGCCGGGTGCACCGCGGGCGCACCGCTATTGACGTGGCAAGGCGGAACGTTAGGCTGCGGCGCTTTTTTTGCAGTCCCCTTGGAGGTCGTATCCGTGCTGGTCGCACTTATCCTCGTATCCATCGGCTTTGCCATCACGCTTGGCATGCTGCTGTTCGGCTCGAACCGGGCCGCTGTCCTGCCGCCCCCCACCGCCGCCAACGCCAAGAGGGCGGAGCTGTCGGAGGACTCGTCCAAGGCCCGTGCTCGCGCCAACGCAGAGGTGGAGCGCAAGCAGAAGGAGCTCGATGAGCAGCGCGCTCAGCTTCAGGACCTGAAGGAGCAGCTCAAGCAGGCCAAGCGCAAGCTGTTCGAACAGAAGGAGTCCGAGAAGGGCGACCGCGATCTGGCCAAGGCCCGCGCCGAGGTGGAACGTCAGGCGACCGCGCAGCTCGAGGTGGTGCGAGGCGAACTGTCCCAGGCGCTCTCGGAGATCGAGCGGCTGCGCGGTGAGCAGGGCGCGAACCGTCCCCGCCGTGCGCCCGCCCCGGCCCCCGTGGCTGCCCCGGCCGCTCCGGTGGCCGCCCCGGCCCCCGTGTCCGCGGAGCCCGCCGCGGCCGGACAGATCTCCGCCCCCGCCGCCGAGGGTGAGCGCGTGGTGGCCGCTTCCGTCCAGGTGACGCCCGCCGCCGAGCCCGCCGCGGAGAAGGCGCCGCGCCGCTACCGCGAGCTCAACGACGCGGACCGGGAGAAGATGGAGCGGCTGGAGCACACCGCCAACAAGGAGCGCAGCCGCGCGGCGGAGCTGGAGCGCGAGCTGCGCCGGATCAAGGGCCGTGCCGACACCCAGCAGCGCCTCTACACCGCCAGCAAGAGCGAGCTGGACCTGGCCAAGGACAAGTTCAAGGCGCTGGAGAAGCGCCTGAACCGCACGCTGCTCGAGCGGGACTTGCTGCGCCGGGCCATCAAGGACCTGGAGAAGAAGACCGGCATCCTGGCCGAGCGGACCGAGCTGACGCCGGAGGAGGTCGCCGCCAGCGATCAGAAGATCGAAACGGAAGCCCGCGAGCGGGCCGCCGCCGACGCCCAGCGCGCCGCGGCGCAGGCCCAGGCGGAGAGCGAGGCCGCCAAGGCCTCCGAGGCCGCCGCGCCTGCCGCCGACGCCCCGGCCGCTCCGGGCGAGACGGACAAGGCTCCGGTTCCGAACGCCTGAGCGCCCTGATGGGCTGAAGTCACGAAGCCCCTCTTCCCACCCGGGAGGAGGGGCTTCTGTGCGTCCAGGGCTCAAGGTCGCGCCCCATGTGTTGCACGTGTTGCACAAATTCCTGAAAAGACCCCATGTACTTTCAGCACCAAACAGACATATAGCCATTGTCCAGGCAATGCTGGGAGACCCCGCGCATGGACCGAGTGGAGAACCCAAAGAGTGCTCGCATTTATTGTGCGGGCCCCATGGGAGGTGCTCAGGACTTCGCGATGATGCGAGCGCTCTCCGCGATGCTCCGGGAGGCCGGATACAACACCTTCGCGCCGGTGGATGACGGTTTTCCTCTGCTCGAACTCTTCCGCCTCATGGACGAGGCGGGTTGGAGTCCGGAGAAAAAAGCAGAAGACCGGTACTACCTCATGGTGGCCGTGTTTGCCTTCGATCTCTTCAACCTCCTGGAGCATTGCCAGGCAATCGTCGCGAACCTGAGCCCCTTTGAGTGCTGCTCCGTCAACCCTGACTCGGGCACGGTCATGGAATTGTCCTTGGCCTACGCGGCGGGCAAACCGCTGGTCGCCTACAAGGACAAAGACATCCGCTACTTCCCCGTGGGCTCGACCCTCCAGAACGGTTGGGACAATCCCATGATCGTCGGGATGCTGAACAACTTCCACCTGGGCGGCACGGGCTATGTGGCCACCAGCTACCCGGAGCTTCTCCGGAGGCTGGAAGCCGCGCTCGCGCCGACGCCTTCGCCCCCCAGCACGGCGCACCTGCCCGAGCCCATCCGGCGGCGCCTGGAGCTTGGCAGACACGTCCAGGAACTCATGTCGCGCCCCGGCACGCCCGCTTCGAGATTGCAGCAGACCGAGGACATTGCCTCCTTCATCAAGCGCTCCCGCGAGCAGTTCCGCGTGGACCCTTGGAATGGCCACCTCCCTGAGTCCGTCCCCCCCAGAAGTCCCGCAAGGAGCGAGCAATGAGCGAAGTGAGGGTCCTGCACAGGAGCGATGTCCCCTGCCTGGATATTCTGGCCTACCGAGAGAAGGGAGATGCGTCGGGCCAGGTCGAGCGTGCACGGCAGGCGCTTGAGACGCTTGGGTTTCTCGTCCTGGAGCGCTCGCCCATCGATCCGGAGTTGGTGAAACGCTGCTACGCCATTGGCAAGGAATTCTTTTCCCTTCCGCTGGAAAAGAAGCTGGAGATCGACCACCGGTCCGTCGACCAGAAGGCGTTCGGAGACGTGGGGTATTACTCCTACCTGACCGAGACCGCGATGAACCATGCTCAGGCGGATCTGAAAGAGTTCATCCATCTGGGTCCGCTGATCGACGCAGCGCATCCCATGAGCGCGCACTACCCGCTCAATCCGTGGCCCACCGTCCCCACCGAATTCCGTCCGCTGTTCGAGAAGCTCTTCCGGCAGCTCACCGAGTGCGCCCATCTCGTCCTCCGCCTGGTGGGGACGGTGGCGGGCATGGATACCCACGCGCTCGACAACGTGGTGCTGGACGGGAAACACGTCTTGCGGATGCTCCACTATCCCGCCGTGGAGGAGCGCCGGGCCGCGCAAGGCGCCATGCGCGCGGCGCCGCATACCGGCATCAACATGATCGGCCTCCAGCTCCCCGCCTCTCACCCGGGATTGCAGTTCTGCACCCCGGCCGGCGAGTGGGTGGTCCTGGACTCGGAACTCCAGGATTACACAACGGTGAACATCGGGGAGATCCTCGCCATGATCAAAGGCGGAGGCCTTCGGCCGACGCTTCACCAGGTCGTCAACCCTCAGACGGGCACGGACCCGGCGAGCCGCTGGGCCATCGTCTTCTTCTTCGTCCCCAATCCGCTCAAGACCCTGTCCGTCCACGAGGAGAACTCGGGCAACGTGCGGTCGGTCCAGGCCGGCGAATTGCTTCTGGAACGGTTCCGGAAGATTGGAACGCGCGTGGCCCGTACCGACTCGTAAGGGGCCGAGAGGGAGCGCCCCTCACCACCGCAGGCGCGAGCCGATGCCGAGGGTGAGAACGTTCGGGTCGGGGTGAGCGGGCTCCCCCTCGAGGTTCACGTGGTAGCGCACGTCGAGGGCCAGCGGCGGCAGGTCCTTCCAGAAGGGCAGCTCCATCTCTCCGCCCACCGAGGCACCCGCGTGGCGCGACTGGTTGTTGTAGAAGGCCAGCCCCGCCAGGAGGGAGACCCGGGTGGGCCCGAACTCCGTGCCCAGGCGCAGCAGGCCTCCCAGTTGGAAGAGGGAGCGGTTCACCCGGGAGGTCTGCCCGTTGGACACCTCCGTGCGTGAGCCGATGGTGCTGTACCAGGCCGCTTCGGGGCCGAGCGCGGCATGGGAGCCGAGCAACGCCAGCAGGTGGAGCCGCCCTCCCCAGCCCTGGTTGGACTGAGCACTCCCCCGCTCTTGCGCCAGGCCCAGCGCTGCTCCCACTTCTCCCACGAAGTGCTGGCGGGAGACCTCGGGCTCACGAGGCGCCGGCCTGGGTCTTTCCCCCAGGAGCGGCAACGCTCCCGGGTCCCCCTTCTCATAGAGCGTGGACCAGTGGGGCACCAGCAGTCCGATCAACGCGCCGGCGCCCGCGCCGAGCAGCCCCCCGAGCAGCGACCCGATGCTCGCGCAGCCCCCCACGGAGGTCTCACGGCTCTCCTCGGCCTCGCTGCAGAGGACCGCCAGGAAGATTCCTCCCGCCAATCCCCCCACCCCGAAGCCCACCACCGCGCCCTCCTCGGCCGACCGCTTCCTCACCTCCAACCGCTGCACGTCCCCGAGCAGGAGATTCAGGGCGGGCTCGGAGCCGGTCCGCAGCCAGAGCGAGTCCGGCAGCAGGCGGACGACTTCGCCGGCGTGGCGCTGCCCCCCGTCCAGGCCGATGCGCACCTGCATCCCCGGCTTGAGGGCGATGGGCGAGCCTGACGGAGCCGCCGGAGGAAGGACGTCCGCGCTGGGAGCCCGCACCAAAGGAGGCGCGGAGCCCGTGAGCGGCTCCTGGCGCTGGGCGGGTTCCGCGGGTGTGCGCACCTCCTGTCCCCAGGAGGTGTGGAGCGGCAGGAGGCACAAGAGCCAGGAGAAGCGCATGGGCCTTCTTTAAAGGAGTCCCCGCACGGGCTGAAGCCCCGCCGTGAAGGGAAGTGACGCCCCCGGCGTCTGCGAGCGCCAACGGTTTTCCTTTGGCACAGGTGCTTGAAACACTCTTCACGGAGGACGATCGAGCCGTGCGTGAGGCCGAAGCCCTGGCTCCGGACTCAGGTAGGCACGGAGTACGCTCTGGGCAGGCAGACACTGAAGCGGCTCCCCTTGCCCAGCTCGCTCTCTGCGAGGAGCGTCCCGCCCAGGAAAAACACGATGGTCTTCACCACGGCCAGCCCCACTCCCCGCCCCGGGGAGACGTGCTCACTGCGCCTGTACATGTCGAAGATGGCAGGAAGCAAATCCGGTGCAATGCCCCGCCCGGTGTCCTCGACCGTGATGCGCACGCCGCTGCCCGTCTCGCTGGCCCGGACCCACACCGTCCCCACGGCCGTGTACTTGAGCGCATTATCCACGAGGTTTTGCAGCACCTGTCCCAGCAAGAGGCGATCTGTCCTGAGCAAAATCCCGCCGGGAATTTCCTCCTGCAAGCGAATCCCCTTCTCGTCCGCGCGAGGCTGCAGGATGGCCAGAACGTCCTCGGTCACCCGAGAGAGGCTCACCTCCTCCGCCTGGAACTGAAGATTGCCAGCAAGCGCCGCTTCGGTGGCCAGCTGCCCTTCGATGAGCAGCAGCAACCGGCGCGAGGCACGCTCGATGCGATCCAGGTTCTTGGGGCCTCCCTTGGAGAAGGACTCATCCCTCCGGATGAGTTCGACGCTGGCCAGGATCGTGCTCAGGGGGGAACGGAAGTCGTGGACGAGCCGGGCCAGGAAGTCCGACTGCCGCTCCCGGAGCTGCTCCTCCCGGAGCCGAATGTAATGTTCCACCCCTGCCCGGTGCGCTTGATCAATGGCCCCGTGCAAGGTGCTCGCGGCCGCGTTGTTCAGGACGATGCCGGCCGAGTCCAGGACTCCCAGGAACGCATTCCGGAGCGAGTTGTACTCTTCTCCCAGCTCGATCAGGCCGTACCCCAGCTTGAGGCGGCTTTCGCCATGCTCTTCAGCGATCTGTCTCGGAATATCCACGGCGCCGTGCCACACCTGGGCCCAGCCCAGCGCGTCGATGATCTGGTCCACCAAGCCAGGCATGTTGTTCAGGATCGACTGGCGAGAGAGAGACCGCGCAACCGGGCGCTTGCTGACACTCCGGACCCACTCCTCGATGATGGCGTCTCGCTGTCGAAGACACTCTGTTGTGACGGCGGGATCCATAAGCGCTCCAGAGTTAAGGTAATCATCCCGCTTAAAAGAAGGTGGCGGCCGAGCAAGTTGAGGAAGCGGGCTTCCACGGATCGGGAGTGACAATTTGACACGCGAACCGGGGTGGCTTCCGGACATCCCGGGCGTCATCCCTCGTGGACGAGCCGCTTCGCTCCCTTGGCCCCATCCTTGCTTTGAGAGAGGGTGCCTTCACATCCCGGGAGCCTCACCATGGCCGCCTTCTCCCGTCTTCCCCTGCGATCCCTTTACCGATTCGGCATGATTGCCTGCTTCGTGCTCCCCATCGGGTACGCATTTCACGTGGTCTTGGAACCATGGATCCGGAGCTCCTTTCAGGATGCGCACGTCTCCATCATGAAGCCCTCGGCCTTGGAACCGGCCCTCGAGGAGGACTGTTTACCCACCTCCGGGTCTTCCCCGCTCACTGTTCGCCAAACAGGCCCCTTCCACTATGAGATTGACCTCAAAGGCATGGACATGCGCGGCACAGCCTGCGGGACGAGAGGGTACCAGACCGTCCCCGCATTGAAGGATGGCCAGGTCATCGGACTCAAACTTCTCCCCATCCGTCCAGACTCCGTTTTGCTTCAACTTGGCCTGCGCGAGCAGGATGTCATCAGGCGCATCAACAGCATTCCCTTGGACAGCCCAGAGAACGCGCTTGAGGTCTATCTCCAAGCCATAGGCACAACCTCCCGCTTCGTGATTGAGTTGGAGCGGGGCGGGAAGATGTTGCGCCACACCTACTTCCTCAAGAGGTGAGGAAGCAGTCTGTCCGGAGCGGCATCACCCAGAGACGCGCTCGGACAAGCCCTCTACTCGTCCATTCGCTGGAACATCACCGGTTCGAGGAGCCTGACCGTAGCAGTGGTTGAGCAACCAGCCGTACGAAGCCCAACGCAAGTTTGGGGTTCTGGCGATTGAGAATGTTACGAAAGGGTTCTGGTAATGAAGCTGGAGGAACTCGTTAAGCAGTTCGCCGAGAACGTTGCTGCGCAGACCGATGCCCTCTGGAAGGGAGACGCAAAGACAGGGAACAAGCATGCCAAAAGGTATGGCGCCGCATTCGACAAGCTACGGGCCCATGGGGATGCTGGGCGCGATGCACTTGCTGTTCTTTTGAAACATCCGCGCATGGATGTCCGGGTTTCAGTCCCTGGGTAGCGGCACGAAGACGTAGGCGCCCTGGCTCACCCTGGGGTCTCCCTGGCTGTCGTCCAGGCCTCCCGTGACGAGCACGGCGCCATCCGGCAGCACCGTGCAGGTGTGCAGGTACAGCGCGGAGACGAGCGGCTCCTGGCCCAACACCGCCGAGGTCTCGCTCACGGTGGGAATCACCTGCTCCACCAGCGCGGAGCTCACGAGCCGGAAGTTCATGGGCTCCTGCCGGCGGCCACCCGCGACGAACACCCGGCCTCCGGGCAGGCTCTCGGCGCACGCGTCTCCCCGGGCCACCAGTGAAGGTCCGTCCGAGACCCGGGGGGCCGGTGAGCCCCAATCGATGACCTCCGAGACCGGCAGGGCATCCCCGGTGAACACCGGGTCCGCAGGGGAGCCGAAGCCGCCCACCACGAGCAGCCGCTGCCCTCCGAAAGGCGCCACGGCCGCATTGCGCCGGGGATAGCGCAGCTTCACTCCCGAGGAGGACGGCGCGAACGTGGCCCCGTCATAGGTGAAGGTCAGCACCTCGGCGGCCAGTTCCTGTCCGTCCGAGCCTCCGATGACCGCCACGCGCTGGCCATCCGGAAGGGCCGTCACGCTCGCGCCCACCCTGGGCAGCAGCAGCGGCACGGAGAACGTCCGGAGCGCCTGCGGCTCCAGCCCCTCAAGCTCGGGCACCGGCACGCTCCCCTCCCCCACCCCTCCGGCCAGCAAGATCCTTCCGGCGCTGTCGCTCGCGGCCCCGTGGCGGGACCGCGCCCACGCCAGCTCGAAGCCATAGAGCCCCAGGGCATCCGGGTCCCAGACCGCCGCGGTGCGCAAAGGCACCGTGACCCCGGCGATGGAGACTTCCCCTCCGGCCAGCACCACCTCGCCCTCCGGCGTCAACGTCGCCGTGTGAAACGCCCTCCGCGTGAGGCCCTCGTCCTGGCTGGGCAGGTGGGTCAGGGTCCGTGCGCCCGGGTCCAGGACTTCGAACGAGGACAGGGGCTCGGCGTTCCCCGCGCCGTCCATCCGGAAGCCTCCCGCCAGGAGCACCCGGCCGTCCTTCAGGAGCGTCGCGGTGTGCGCGGCCCGGGGCTCGGTGAGCTGCAAGCACTCGCCCGGCCGCTGCGCGTCCTCCACCGGCACCCACGTCTCCACCCGGCGGAGCACCACGCGCACGGGCTCCGAGGGCCCTCCCTCCGCGGGCATCTCGAAGGGCGCCGAGCGCCCCACGGAGACCACCTGGCCCAAGGCGAAGGGCTCTCCCGTGTACGCCCTCACCTCCAGCACCCGCGCCCGCCCCGGGGGCACGGCGGGCACGTCCTCGGGCCGCAGGTCCACGAGGGTGACGTGTTCGAGGGGGGGATCGATGCCCTCGCCCGTTATCCGCCAGAGCAGCCGCGAGGCGTTCTCCAGGGGGGCCCCCCCGGCACACGTGGTGGTGACGAGCTGAACCTGGGGCGCATGCCCCTTCTCCTGCTCCTGGCACGCAGGGGCAAGGGCCAGCAGGGCCCAGGGCAGGGCCTGACGAAAGGGGCGAAGCCGCATGGCGGGCCACCGTATCAGCTTGCGCTCGGGCCAGCGCGAGCGTAGCGATGGGGGTGGGCCGCGGGTCCACCCTCCCTCGTGATGAAGCTCTCGCTCGCCACGCGCATCTTCCTGGGCTACGCCGTGGTGCTCGTCACCTTCGGGGCGGTGTCCCTGTTCAGCGTGGCGGAGCTGCACCGCAATCAGCAGGAAATCCGGCTCATCAGCCAGGGCTACCAGCAGCTCTCCCAGGACGCCGCCGCCCTGGAGACCTTCCACACCAACCAGAGCAAGGACACCGAGCGGCTCCTGGACGAGGAGAGCGTGGAGACGCGGCGGGCCCTCATCCGGCTCGCCCGGGTGTACTACCCGCCCCTGATGGCGCAGCGCATGGCCTCCGCCCAGGACAAGGCCCGCGAGGTGCTCACCTTCGCCCCCGCCGGGGAGATGCCCTTCGTGCGGGAGCTGGAGGCCCGCTTCGGCGAGCTGGAGGCCCAGCACGCCAGCCACGTCCAGAAGGCCGAGGCCGTCTTCACCGCGCTGAGCACCGAGACGCTCAACCGGCAGCAGGTGGCCGAGCTCACCGCCGGCCTGCGGCAGCTGGAGGCCACCATCGGCCGCGAGCTGCGGGTGCTGCGCGCCGCCCTGGACCACCGCATCCGCGAGCGCGTGGACCGCGTCGAGGAGCGCGAGCGGGGCACGGGCCTGGCCATCATCATGCTCTCCCTGGTGGCCATCATCGTGGGCCTGGGCGCCACGCTGCTCTCCGCGCGGACCCTGCGCCCCGTGCGCACCCTCATCGAGGGCGTCTCCCGCATTGGCCGGGGCGACTACACCGCCCAGCTCGGCGTGCAGGGCGAGGACGAGGTGGCGGTGCTGGCGCGCGAGTTCGACGCCATGGCGCGCTCGCTCCAGGCGCGCGAGCTCCAGCTCAAGGCCCAGGCCGAGGCGCTCGCCCGCGCCGAGCAGCTCGCCGCCGTGGGCCGCATCTCCGCGCAGATCGCCCACGAGGTGCGCAACCCCCTGTCCTCCATCGGCCTCAACGTGGAGATGCTGGAGGATGCGCTGGCCCAGGCCTCCTTCAGCTCCCCGGGGGTGGCCCACGAGACGAAGGACCTGCTCACCGCGGTGACGCGCGAGGTGGACCGGCTCACCGAGGTGACGGAGCACTACCTGCGCATGGCCCGGCCTCCCCACCCCACCCTGGTGGCCGAGGACGTCACGGAGATGCTCGGCAGCCTGCTCGACTTCTCCCGGGAGGAGCTGGAGCGGGCAGGCGTCCAGGTGGTGCGCGACTTCGCCCCGGACACCCCCCTGGTCCTCGCCGACGAGGCGCAGCTCCGGCAGGTGTTCCTCAACCTGGTGCGCAACAGCCGGGAGGCCATGCCCGGCGGGGGCCGCCTCACGGTGGCCACCCGGAGCTTCGACACCGAGGTGGAGGTGTCCGTCCAGGACACCGGCCGGGGCATGCCCGAGGCCGTCCGGGAGCGCGTCTTCGAGCCCTTCTTCTCCACCAAGGAGGGGGGCACCGGGCTGGGCCTGTCCGTCAGCCAGCAGATTCTCCAAGCCCACGGCGGCTCGCTTTCCTGCCTGAGTTCACCCGGCCAAGGCACGACCTTCGTGTTAAGGCTTCCTCGCGCATGAGCTTCACACCCCATCGGGACGTCCTGCCCTCCGGGCTTCGCGTCGTCACCATCGAGACCCCTCACCTGCACACCGCCCTGCTGTCGGTGTATGTGCGGACGGGGAGCCGTCACGAGACGCCCCAGAACAACGGCGTCAGCCACTTCCTGGAGCACCTCTTCTTCCGGGGCAGCGCGGGCTGGCCCGACACCGTGAAGATGAACGCCGCCGTGGAGGAAGTGGGCGGCAACCTCAACGGCGTCACCACGAGGGACCACGGCTACTACTACACGCCCCTGCACCCGGACCACGTGGCCGTGGGCATGAACATCATCGGGGACATGCTCACCCGCCCGCGCCTCACGGACATGGAGGTGGAGCGGCAGATCATCCTCGAGGAGATGCTGGACGAAGTGGACGAGAAGGGCCGGGACATCGACATCGACAACCTGTCCAAGCGCCTGATCTTCCCGGACCACCCGCTGGCGCTGAAGATCGCCGGCACGCGCGAGTCCGTCTCCGCGCTCACCCACGCCCAGGTGCTGGAGCACTTCGCCCGCCACTACGTCACCGGCAACATCGTGGTGACCGCCTCCGGCCGGGTGCGGCACACCGAGGTGATGGCCCTGGCCGAGCAGGCCTTCGCGCGCCTGCCCCACGGACTTGCCACCACCGAGGAGGCGCCACCCCCCACCCCGCCGGGCCCGCGCCTCCACTTCGTCACCCACGACGAGTCCCAGACCGAGTTCCGCCTCAACTTCCGCATCGTCCCGGAGCACCACGAGGACTTCCCCGCGCTGCAGATCCTCCGCCGGGTGCTGGATGACGGCCTGTCCTCGCGCCTGCCCTACGAGATCGTCGAGAAGCGGGGCCTGGCGTACTCGCTCAACGCCTCGCTGGATGCCTTCCACGACGCGGGGCTGTTGGAGATCGACGGGGCGTGCGCCCCGGAGAAGGCCTCGCTCGTGGTGGAAGAGGTGCTGCGCGTGCTGGGCACGCTGTGCACGGACCTCGTCTCCGACGAGGAGATGGCCCGCGCCAAGCGCCGGCACCGGATGCTGCTGGAGTTCGCCCAGGACTCGCCCGGGGAGCTGACCGGCTGGTTCGGCGGCACGGAGCTGTTCCGGCGCCCCGAGTCCTTCAACCGCCGGGCGGACATGGTGGATGCCCAGACCGCCGAGCACGTGCGCGACATCGCCCGGCGCTACTTCGCCCGGGAGAACCTCACCGTCGTGGCGGTGGGCCAGCGCAAGGGCCTCCAGGCCCTCCAGCGCGTGGTCGAGGCCGCCGAGGCCCTGCCCAAGGCCGCCGCCCCCGCACTCACCGGCCGCCGCGCAGGATGATGGGGCCCTTGGCCTTCTTCTTCTTGGGCATCGCGTCGGTGAGGGCGGCCTTGATGGAGACGTAGGCCGGGTTGCCCGGCTCCCGCGCGAGCGCCTCGTCGATGAGCTTGCGCCCCCGCTCCAGGTGAATCTTGCTCTCCGCGTACATCTGCGCGAGGGCCACCTTCTCCTCGAGCGAGGCCTCGCCGATGAAGTGGATCTTCTCCAGGGAGGCCATTGCCTCCATCTTGTGGCCCGCGTCCCGGTGGATGCGCCACATGCGCGAGAGCGCCGGGGCGAAGCGGGGATCCGAGCTCAGCGCGTAGCTGTAGTTCTCCACCGCCCCGTCCTTGTCCCCTTGCGCCTCCAGCGCCCGCGCCCGGACATAGAGCGCCCGGGGAAAGCGCGACCGGAGGCGCAGCACCTTGTCCACCAGCGCCTGTGCTTCCTTGTTCTGGCCCAGCAGGAGCTTCGTCTCGGCCAGCATCGCCAGCGCCTCCACGCTGGTGGGCTCCGCCGCGACGAGCTTGGAGAGCAGCGCGTCGGCCTCCGCGGGGCGCTCCAGCCGGTTGAGGATGCGCGCGTGGAGCAGGATGACCTCGGGCCGCGCCGCGTCCTCCTTCGCGAGCGTCAGCAAGTCCTGCTCCGCCTCCGCCGTGAAGCCGCTGTTGAGGAAGTAGCGCACGCGCAGCATGCGCGCCTCCATCAGGCCCGGGTTCTCGGTGATGAGCCGGTCCATCAGCCGGGCCGCCAGCAGCTCCTCGCCCTTGAGCAGGAGGATCTCCGCCTCCACCACCTTGGCGTCCGCGTCGTCCGGGCGCGCCTTCTGGATGGGCTCCAGGGACTTGAAGGCCTCGTCCAGGCTCGCGTTCCGGGCCTGAAGCCGGGCCAGGGAGAGCAGCTCGGGGTCCGTGAGCTGCTGGTTGTCGCGCAGCACCACCAGCGTGGCGATGGCCTGCTCGGTGTGGCCCCCGCGCCGGTACAGGTCCGCCATCTGCTTCTGGATGGTGGGATCATTGCCCGGAGAGATGGCCTCGGCTTCCTTGAGGGCCAGGATGGCGGGCCCCTCGTTGCCCGCGACGCGGTAGGCCTCGGCCAGCAGCAGCAGGGGTTCGATCTCCTCGGTGCGCAGGTTGGCTGCCTCGCGGAAGGAGCGCGCGGCCCGCTCCGGCTGGTGGGCGGCGATGGCGGTGCGCCCCTCGGCGATCTTCGCCTCGTAGCTCTCCGACCGGGCATGCACGGCGGCCATCTCCGGGTCCTTGCAAGCAAGCGGGAGGAGCAAAGACAGCACGGGGGTCAACTTCAGAATTCTCAAACGCATCGCTGAGCGGGAGGGTACCGGATGTTATCCTCTTCCGTCGATGGACCCCTTTGTCCGGCGCCTCGTCGAGAGGCTCCACGATCCCACCCGGCCGCTTTCGCGCAACCGCCACTTCCACACCTTCGATACCCCCGAAGGACGGTCGGCGCTGAAGGTCTCCCGCCGCCTCAAGAGCCTGCAGCGGGACATCCTCTCCTGCTCCCGAGAGGGCCACCGCCCCCGGTTCTTCCGCCATGTGGGCCCCGAAGGGGAGACGCGCATCGAGCTGCTCATGGAGCGCATCCAGGGCCGCCGCGTCTCCCACCTGCAGGATGCCGAGTTCGAGCTGCTTGCTCAGCTGCCAGGCGTGCGCGAGGCTCTGGAGGAGATTCTCGAGCCCGCTGCGTGAGCGGGCTTGTTCCTGGGAGTGCGTGTGGAACCGGTGGCCCGCGTCCGCGTGAAGGTGTGCTGCATCATGTCCGAAGAGGAGGCCCTCCTCGCCGTGCGCCATGGGGCCGCCGCGCTGGGGCTCGTGTCGCATATGCCGAGCGGGCCCGGGGTCATCTCCGAGGAGCGCATCGCGCAGATCGCCGCGAAGGTGCCGCCACCCGTGGGCACGTTCCTGCTCTCCGCCTCCACGGACGTGGACGCGCTGGTGGCGCAACACCAGCGCACGCGGACGAACACCCTGCAGCTCGTGGACAGCCTCCCCGCCGGGCACCTCCAGGCCCTGCGCGAGCGCCTGCCGGGCGTGCGGCTCGTCCAAGTCATCCACGTCACCGGCCCGGCCTCGCTCGATGAGGCGCTGTCGGTGGCGCCGTGGGTGGATGCGCTGCTGCTCGACAGCGGCAACCCCACCCTCGCGGTGAAGGAGCTGGGCGGCACGGGACGGGTCCACGACTGGGAGGTCAGCCGGCGCATCCGCGAGCAGGCCTCCATCCCCGTCTTCCTCGCCGGGGGCCTGCGCCCGGAGAACGTGCTGGAGGCGGTGCGCCAGGTGGGCCCTTACGGCCTGGACATCTGCTCCGGGCTGCGGACGGACGGACGGCTCGACGAGGACAAGGCCTTCCGCTTCTTCCGCGCCCTGGACACGCTCGCGCCCCTCGCGCGGCCCTGATCAGGCGAACGAGGCGGACACGCGCGGCTCGGCCTCGGTGCCCGGCAGGATGGGCGTGGGGCTCAGGGCCTGGATGAGCAGCGTGCGCAGGGCCTCGGTCAGGTCGTCGCCCTGCGCGAGGACGCCCGCGGGGGCGCCCTGGAGCTTCTCCGGCACCACCTCGCCCACCACCACCACCGGGACGCGGATCTCCCACGCAAGGTAGCTGGCCAGCCGGACCGCCCCTTCCGAGGCGTCCATCAGCAGCGCCCCCACCGCCCCCGCGCTGAACGGGCGCCAGAGGGGCCGGGCCGCCTCGGCGGGCGGCAGCACGCAGAAGTCCAGGTGGAGCACCTCGCTCAGCTCCAGGTGCCCCAGCGTCCCGAAGCCGCTCTTCACCGCCGAGGGCTCCGCCGAGACGGCCGCCAGCCCGGGCAGGCGCGCGAACAGGCGGCGCGCCACGGCCGGGCCGTTGCCGCAGACGAACACCTTCGCCGTCACCACCTTCAAGGGGGCCCGGCCCCGGAGCACCCGGCTGCGCAGCGAGTGCATCTCCGCGGGCCCGAGCAGCGGCCCACTGCCCTCGCTCCCGTCCTCCTCGGCCACCCGCGCCACGCCCTTCTGCATCAGCGTGGTGAGCACGCCCAGCACTTCCAGGTCCGTGGCCGGCGCCAGGTCCAGCACCTCGCTCAGGGCGCGCGGCTGGCGCAGCAGGTCCACCACCTGCGCCGTCACCGGGTGCTGGTCCTGCGGCAGGTCCGCGTCCGGGGCAATCATCAGCCGCGTGGTGCGCGCGGGCAGCGCCGGCATCAGCCGGTTCACCTCGTCCGCCTGCCGCATGCCCTCCAGCAGCGCGTCGTCCATGCCCCGGGTGATGCGCGCCCGCGCGGTGTTCGAGCCCGGCGCGAAGGTGAATGTGCCCTCCGTCCAGGCCAGGAGCCGGAACAGCGCCTTCTCGCCCTCGACCCGCCCCAGCCGCGCGTTCGCGGGCCTGCCGTCCGCGACGGTGATTTCTCCGCGCTCGCTGCCGCGCTCCAGGTTGAGCTTCCCGCTGCGCTTGTTCATCCCGAGGATCTGCATCAGGTCCGGGATGCCCAGCTGGCTCAGCGAGCCTTCGATTTCCTGCGTGTCGCTCTTGAGGTCCTTGGCGGCCTCGGAGCGGCGGAAGATGTGCTCGATGCGGCTGAGCACCTCGTCCAGGTTGAAGGGCTTCTTGAGGTGGGCCGCCAGCCGCAGGCCGCGCAGCCGGTCCACATCCAGGTTGGTGGTGGTGAGCACCACCGGGATGTCCTCCGTGCGCGGGTTGGTGCGCAGAATCTGGATGAAGGTGCGCGCCTCCAGCAGCTTGCACCCCTCGTCGAACAGCGCCAGGTCCGGGTGGCGCAGCACGCAGATCTCCAGCGCCCGCGCGCCATCCGGCGCGTAGTGCACCTGGTAGCCCTTCTGGCGCAGGGCCCGGGAGAGCATCCGGACCGCGTCGAGGTCAGGGTCTGCGATGAGGATTTTCCGGACCGGGGCCACGGTGCGCGCTCGCTAGTAGGGCTGCAGGTCGTACTCCGCCTGCAGCTTGGAGATGAGCCCGTCCACCACCGCGGTGTCCGAGGAATGAAAGCCCCACGTCGCCCCCTTCCCACGCCGCTGAATGAGGGCGTAGGAGGCGTGTTCGGAGAGCCAGAAGAGAAACTCGTGCCGGGCCACCCGCTCGTCCCCTTCCAGGAACACGGGCATGAGCGCCGGGTGCGACTCCAGGTCCACCCGGCGGCCCAGCAGGTAGATGCGCGAGGCCAGCTCCGGCGGCGCCGACTCCAGCCCCGCGGCGATGGGCAGGTCCGCGCGAATCTCCGGCCCGCCCACATAGAGCAGGCCGCGCGAGCCGGGATCCCTCATCAGCTCCCGGGCAATCTCCGCCTGGAGCTCGTCGAAGAGGACATCCGCCACCTTGCCCCGGCGCGAGGGCTCCGCGCGCTCGTCCACCGGCAGCTTGGGGCTCGTGGGGCTGCCCAGGAGCAGCTCCACCTCGTCCCAGAAGGGCAACCCCTCCAGGAGCAGCCGCCGCTGGAGCGAGGCCCGGCGCTCGTCCATGCGCCGCCGGCACCGGTGCACCAGCTCGTCGAAGTCCTCCCCGTCCTTGGGGAAGGTGCCCGCCCCGCCCACCAGCGCCAGCGGCAGCTTCGCGTCCACCTCCTGCACGTCCGGCTCGTTGCGCACCGCCGACGTCGCCCGGCGCACGAACATGAGCGCGCCGAAGAAGTCCGTCTCCGGCAGGAGCAGGTAGAACTCCTGGTCGCTCGCCTTGGCGATGACGTCCGAGTCCCGGATGATGCGCGAGAGGGCGCGGATGATGCCGCGCACCGCCTTCTTGGCCTCCGCCGCGCCCAGCCGTGCCCGCACCAGCGGCAGGTTGTCGATGCTGAAGGTGAGCAGCGAGAAGGTGCGCCCGTAGCGCCGCGCCTTGTAGATCTCCTTGGAGGCGTAGTCGGTGAAGTAGCTGAGGTTGTAGGCGGCGGTGTCCCGGTCCCTCAGGCCCAGGCGCTGGAGCGCCAGCATGCGCCGGCCGTTCTTCACCCCCACCGCCGCGAAGTCGCCAATCACCCGCGCCTGGCGCACGTGCTCGTGCTGGAACTCGCCGCTGAGCGGATCCGACAGCTGCGCCAGCCCCATCAGCTCGCCCGCGGCGAACAGCGGCACGTACAGCACCGGGGAGCGCTCCTCGCGCACGCGCCACGGGGCAGTCTCTCGCAGGCGCGCGGCGAGCGGCCCCTCCGGGCGCAGCTTCTCCACCAGGAACTGCCGGTCGAGCAGCCCCCGGTACGCGCGCAGCGTCAGGTCTCCCCGGTCATCCACCACCCACAGGGCCGCGCTCTGCGCGTCGCACACGGCGGCCAAGTCCGCGATGACGCGCTCCTGCAACCCCTCCAGGTCCGGGTACGACAGGAACTCCAGGCAGCGGCGGTGCAGGTTGTGGTCGCGGGCGAACTCGAAGTTCTCGTCGCGCAGCTGGCTGCGCTCCTGGCGCAGCGCCACGCGTTGCAGGGCCCGCTCCACCGCCAGGAACAGGTCCGCCTCCTCGATGGGCTTGGTGAGGCAGTCGGCGGCGCCTGCCCGCAGCGCCATCTCCGAGCCCTTCACGTCCGGCCGGTGGCTGACGAGGAGCACCTCCTGCTCGGGATCCAGCTCGCGCAGCCGCGCCGTGAGCGCGAAGCCATCCAGCCCGGGCATCACCACGTCGGTGATGATGAGATCGAACCGCGTGAGCGCCACCTCCTCCAGGGCCCGCGCGCCGTCCTCCACCGCCACGACGCGGTAGTCCCGGCGCGACAGCAGGTCCGTCACGAACTCGCGGAAGAAGAGATCGTCATCGACGACGAGGATGGGGGCAGCCACGGTGGAGTCGCACTCCGATACGAGGAAGCCGAAAGGTTACCGGGCAGGTGGAATTGTCACAACGCCCTCGAAGACGGCGTCGACCGGCCCCCGAAGGCGGATGTCCGACAAATCCGAGGGAACCCGAATTTGGAGGTCCCCTCCTGGCAGGGTGACGCGCAGCCAGGTGTCCGCGGGGAGGCGTCCGGCCAGCACGGCCGCCGCGGCCGAGGCGCAGGCCCCGGTGCCACACGCCTGGGTCAGCCCGCAGCCGCGCTCCCACACCACGACGGTGAGCCCATCCGGGTCCACCCGGACGAACTCGACGTTGGTCCGGTCCGGGAAGGACGGGTGGTGCTCCAGGACGGAGCCCAGGCGTTCCGCCTCATATAAAGGATGGTCCAGCAGGACGAGGTGGGGGTTGCCCATGCTCACCGCCGTGCCGCGCAGGCCGAGGTGGTCCGGAATCGGCGCCTCGACGAAGGGCTTGCCCGTGGCGCCCGAGGGGAGATTCGGGGCCACCAGGCGGGCAGGCCCCATGGAGATGTCCACCTCCGTCACGCCCGTGGCGTCGTAGCCCGGCACACAGGCGAGGAGGCCCGCGCCCGTCTCGATCTGGATGCGCTCGGGACGGCCGCCCAGGTGGTCCACCAGGTACTTCACGGCGCAGCGCAGGCCGTTGCCGCACATCTCCGCGATGCTGCCGTCGGCGTTGTGCACCACCATGCGCGCCAGGCCCTCCTGGGAGGGAAGGAGCGAGAGGACCCCGTCCGCGCCGATGCCCCGCCGCCGGTCGCACATCCACCGGGACAGCTCCGCGTCGATGTCCACGCCGGTCTGGCGCCGATCGAGCACGACGAAGTCATTGCCGAGCCCGTGGTATTTGAAGATGCGTTCGCGTTCCAACACGGCCCTATCCTAATTCGCGGCCCTGGCCGTGGCAGCGGGATTCCGGGTGTGCCGCTCGCACGGCCCCCCTCACTCCTTGCCCTCTCCCTTGGAAGGAACGGGCGCCGGGGTGACGGCAGTGCCAGGCCGGGCGGCGGGCTTGGGCGTGAGCACGGGAGGCGCCCCGGTGCCACCGGCGGGCGTCAGGACCGGAGGCTTGGACACGCCACTCGACGTGGGCCTCCGGGCTGGGGCCCCCGGCACCGGCACTGGCACCGGCGTGCGCACCGGGGGCTGGGAGACCGCGACCGGGGTGGGCCGCTGCCCCACCGGCTCGGCGCGCGGTGGTTCTGGGAAAGGGGCCGCTGGACGGCGCAGGGTGGCCAGCTCCTCGCGCAGCGCCTGGGACTCGGCGGTGGCCGCTTCGCTCTGCTCGCGCAGCAGCGCCAGCTCCGCGGTGAGGGCCGGATCCACGGCGGGGGTTTCCTCCAACCGGGCCGTGAGATCCTGAATGCGGCCCTCCAGCCGGGATTGGTCCTCCAGGAGGATCTTCTTCTCCGCGCCCAGGCTCTCCGCCTGTTCCTTGAGCAGGGAGTGCTCGGCTTGAAGGGCCGCGAGGCGCTCGGCGAGCTCCTTGCCCTCCTTGTCCTGGGTCCGCGCGGCCTCCGCGGACGAGGACTCCAGCGTCATCACCCGGCTCTCCAGCCGGACCCGGGCGGCCTTGGCCACGGTCAGCTCGGACTGGACGCGTTCGAGCGCGGAACTCGCCTGGCGGGCCCGGTCCTGTTCCGTGCTCAGCGCGTCCTGTGCCTGCCGTGCCTCCGCGCGGAGCTGCTCGCGCTCGGAGTCCCAGGTAGTGCGCTCCGTCTCCAGCCGCTGAATCCGCGCCTGCTCCGCCTGGAGGGACTCCTGAAGCGTGGTGAGCTCGGCGCGCAAGGTCTCCAAGGCGGCGCGCTCCGCCTCCAGCGAAGCCTCCGCCGCGGAGGCACGGCCCGCGAAGCGCCTCGCCGATTGAAGCTGGACGCCGAGCAGCTCCAGTTGCTCGTGCTCGGACATGAGCCGGGCCTGGGTCTCGCCCAGCTGGGCCTCCATCTGCGCGAGCCGCATGTCCCGCTCGCCGAGGGCCCGCTGCATCCCCTGGAGCGCCATGCCCTGCCGGGCCACTTCGGCCCGCAGGGCCTCGCGCTCGGCCAGGACCGCCGCCTGTTCTTCCTGGGCCTGGGCCAGGGCCTGCTCGCGTGAGGCCAGGACGCCTGTGAACTGGGCCCCCTGGGCCTCGGCCTCGCGCGCCCGGGCCTCCACCCGCTCCACCTGCGCACTGAGTTCCTTGAGCGCGGCCTCGCGTTCGGCGAGCTGCGCCGCCGCGGCCTGGCGCGAGGTCTCGAACGCCTCCACCTGAGCAGCGAGCCGCTGGGCACGTGCCTCCGCTTCCGCCAGGGACTGCTGAACCGCGGTGAGCCGTGCCTGCTCCGCCTCGTGCGCGGCGCGGGCCTCGGCCTCGGCCGCCCGGACCTGGGAGAGCTGCGTCTCCAGGGCGGTGTGCTGCGCCCGCGCCGCCGTCTCCGCCGAGGCCTTCTCCGCTTCGAGGCGATCCACCGCCGCTTGAAGCTCCGCCTCGCGCGCCTCCGCCTGAGCCAGACGCTGGGTATTCCAGCCCTGTTCCTGCGTGAGGAGGGCCTTCGACTGCGTGGCAGAGATCTGCTGCTCTTCCAGCCGCGCCTTCAGCGCCTCTTCCTCTTCCCGCGCGGCCTCCAGCTCGGCGCGCAGCAGCGTCTGCGCCTCGCGCTCGGCCTCCCAGCCCCGCCGGGCGTCGGCGAGGAGCGCGGCGAGCTGCTCACGAGCGCCCTGCTCGGTATCCAGCGACTCTTGCGCGTGACCGAGCTCCGTCTCGATCGCCTCGCGCTGCGTGCGTTCGGACTCCAGCTCCGCCCGAAGCTGGGAGAGGCCCGCCTCGCCTTCGGTCCGCCCTTGCCGCTCGGCCGCCAGCGCCGCCTGGGATTGTGCCAGCGCCGTCTCGACCTGAGCGTGCCGGGCCTGCGCCAGGGTCAGCTCCGCCCGGACACGGCCCAGCATCTCGTCGGCCTGGATGCGCCCTTCCCGCTCAGCGTTCAGCGCCTCACGCACTTCGGCCAGAGCCGCGTCCAGCGTCCGCCGCGCTTGGAGTCCTTCGCCCGACTCCGCTTGGGCCTGGGCAAGTGCCGCCTGAAGCCGGGCCCCGTGGTCCTCTGCCTGGGAGCGCGCTTGCGTCTCAGCGCCCAGCGCGTCACGCGCCTCCTCCAGGGACACACGGACCTGGGCCAGGGTCTCTTCCGCCCGGGAGCGGGCTTCCGCCTCGGTGCTCAGCGCCGCACTCGCTTCGGCCAGCACCGCTTCCAGCTCCCGCCGCGCTTCCAGCCCCTCGCCGGACTCCGCTCGCGCCAGCGTCAGCGCCTCATCGCTCCGGGTGCGCGCCTCCTGCGCCTCGGCCAGCTCCGCCTGAATCCGGGCCAGGGCCGCCTCCACCTCCCGGCGCTGCTGCTGTTCCAGGGAGAGCGAGGCCTCGACCGATGCAAGCACCCCTGCGTCCTCGGCACGCCCGGTCCGCTCCGAGGCCAGCGCGGCCTGGAGCTGTTCGGCCGCCAAAACCGTCTGGGCGCGAAGCTCCTGCTCGGCCGCCCAGGAGGCCCGGAGCTGAGCCAGCTCCGCCTGCGCCTGGGCCAGGGACGCCTCGCCCTGGAGGCGCATCTGCTGCTCCGCCTCCAACGACTCCCGCGCTCCCGCGAGCAGCCCTTCGCCTTGGAGGCGCTGCTGGCGCTCGGCCTCGAACGCTTCCCGCTGCCGGGCCAGGGCCTCCTCGGAACGGGTGCGCTCCGCACGCTCGGACTCCACGGTCTCCCGCAGCCCCGCCAGCGCCTCCTCCAGAAGGAGCCGCTCTTGCCGCTCCCGCTCGAACGCCTCCCCCATCTGGGAAGTCGCGGCCTGCGCGTCGGCCCGTCCCCGGCGCTCCTCCTCGAACGCATCCTTATATGCGGCGAGTTCCCGCGTCAGCGCCTCCGCGCGCTGCTGCCCGGCCTCGAAGTCCTTGCCCAGGGTACCGAGCGCCGCCTCCGCCTCGGCCAACTGCTGCTGGAGCGCCTCGCGCTCCTCCTTCAGCGCTTCGGCCTGCTCCTCGGCCCGGGCCAGCGCGAGGACACCTTCCGTCCGCGCCGAGGACTCGGTCTGGAGCTGGGCGGTGAGCGCCCTCACCTGCTGCTCCAGCGCCTCGCGCCCCAGCGTCTCCCCGGCGAGCTGGGCCACCAGCGCCTCGGTCCGCTCCCGCGCCTCGGTCACCACCTGCTCGAGCCGCTGCGTTCCCAGCTCGCGCTCCGCATCCAGCGCCTGCGCGAACGTCGCCGAGGCCTTCTCGCGGTCCTCCTCGAGGTCCACCATGCGCTCCCGCGCCGCCTGGAGGGCCTCCTCGAGCTTCTCCGCCGAATCGCGGGCCTGCGCCTCCTCGCGCTGGAGCACTTCCAGCTGCGCCTTCACGCGGGCCGCGTCCGACCGCGCCGCCTCCAGCTCGGTCTCCAGCCCCCGCTGGGCCGACTCGTGCAGGAGCCGCTGCTGCTCCGCCTCGTGGCGCTTGGACTCGGCGGCGGCGGCGCGCTGCCGGTTCTCTTCCAGCCCCCGCGCGAGCTGGGCCAGCTCCGCGTCCTTCATCAGCAGGGCGTCGGCGGAAGCGCGGGCCTCCTGCTGGGCCTGGGCCAGCTCCTCCTTGAGGTGCTCCACCGCGGCGAGCGCCGAGGAGTACTGTCCGGCGATGCGCAGCTCGCGCTCCCGCGCCGCCTCGGCGTAGCGCCGGCGGTCCTCGGCCTGCTCCTGCGCCCGGTCCGCGGCGATCCGGTCCTTCTCCCGGTCGATGCGCAGGTTGGAGACCTCGTCCTGCAAGTCCCTCACCTGGGCGTACGCCTGGGTCAGCCGCTCCCGCGTCTCCTCCAGGGACGCGCCCGCCTCCTCCCGGCGGGCCCGCTCCAGCCGGTGGGCCTCCTGCGCGGCCAGGACCTGGACGCTGGCCTCGGTCTGGGCGCGCTGGGCCTGCTCCATCTCCAGGCGCTGCTGCGTCAGGCGCCGCTCGGCATCGGTGAGCCGCTCCTGGAGCACCTGCATCTCCAGCTCCCGGCGGCGCAGCTTCGCGGCCAGCTCATCCCGGTCCCGGGCCGCCTGCGGGGTCTCCCGGGCCTGCTCGAGCTGCGCCACCAGCCGGGCCCCCTCCTCGCGCGCCACCTCCAGGGAGGGCTTGAGGGAGGCCACCTCCGCCTCGCGGTCGGACAGCTCCGCGCGCAGCTTGGAGACCACCTCCTTCAGCTTCCCGGTGCGCTCCTCCCAGCCCTTGGCGCGCTGGGCCACCTCATCCAACCGCCCCCGGGTGAACGCCAGCGGTTCCGGGGGAAGCTGCACCCAGGTGGGGTCCACGCTGCGCGCAGGCTCCTGGCCCGCCACCACGACGAAGTAGGCGGCCTCGCCCCCGCGGATGAGCGAGCCATCCACCTGGAGCCCCTCTCCCCGCTCGAACGCGAGCTGGTAGCCGAGCAAGGGGCTCTGGGTGGCCACCTCCACGTGGGGGAAGTGGGGCGAGAGCACATCCAGGAGCTGCCCATAGGTCGGCGGGGCGCCCTCCTCGACTTCCATGAGCTGCCACAGCGCCAGCCCGCCCGGGTTGCGCAGCCCGCCGATCAGGTGGCCCTGCTTGGCCACCAGCCGCGCCAGCTCCTCCAGCAGCGCTGGGGCCCGCACATAGGGTGCGAGGTCCGCCACCAGCACCGCATCGAAGCTGCCCGGCTCCAGGTCATCGAACACGTTGGCGCGGAAGCGCAGCGAGGGGCCCCCGTACGCCTTCTGCGCGGCCTCCACCGCCGCCAGGTCCGCATCGCAGGCCACCACCACGCGCGCGCCCCGCTCCAGGAGGAAGCGGGCGCTCTCGCCCCCGGTGGAGGCCACGGCACCCACCTCGAGCACGCGGCGGCGGGCGCACAGACTCTCCGCGAAAATGTACCGGGGCAGCAGTTCACTGGGCCCCATGCGGCGAAAGGTTGGGTGCATGGGTGTGTTCGCGAGGTAGGAGTATATCCGTGGGGCTTCAGGTCCCAAGGAAAGCGCCGCGCCCCGGAGCCTTCGGGAGGGCGGCCGAACGAATGGAGGGCAGGAGATCATGAACGGCACACCCCCGCAGGGCTTCGGCTACCGCGCGAAGAAGACGTTCACCCGGTTGCTGGTGGTGGGGCTGATCCTCGCCATGGGCGGGGCAGTGCTGTTCCTGCTCTCCCAGCTCAACGCCCGCACCTTCACGCTGGACCTTTCCAACGGCCAGCTCGTGGTGATGAAGGGCCGGATGCTGCCCGCGGGCGCGGTGCCCTACCGCCCCGGTGACTCGGCCCTGGCGGACACGTACGCGCCCATCCCCGTGGAGGGCCACGACGTCACCCCGCTCATCACCCAGCGCTTCAGCGAGCGCGAGGAGCTGGACCGGGCCCTGTTCCAGTTCCTGGAGTCCCTGGCGCGGCCGCGCATCGCCTCGGACGAGCCGGAGCGCATCGAGCGCGGCGTCTACTACCTGCGGAGGGCCGAGCGCTTCTCCGGGCTGAGCCAGGAGCAGCGCACCACCCTCAAGGGGCTCCAGGCGGAGGTGGCCTACTACCAGGCCCGGCAGAAGCTGGAGGACGCGCGCAAGCTCATCGCCGAGGCCCTGGGGCAGCTGCGGCTGGCGGCCGAGAGCAACAACCGGCACTCGCGCAACGCCAACCAGATGCTCACCGTGGTCAGCCCCCCCACCACCGCCCTGGAGGCCGCGCTCCGGGAGGCCGTCCACACGCTGAGCGCGCCCCGGCTGAAGGAAGAGCCCCCCGCCCCGGCGCCCCCACAGGCCCCCCCGCCGGTGGGCGAGGAACCCCTCCTGCCCGGCCAACCTTTGACTCCCGACGCGGGCGAGGGGGGACCGTGACGTGTCCTACATCATCCGACTGTTTTCTACCAACAGTCGGGGACTGATCATCTTGTGATCATAGATTGCAAACGCCGATCCCACGCCCAGTGGGTTCGTTGGGCTGACAAACACTAGCTGTCGCGTTGACAGGTCACGCCCCCCCCCATACCTTGTGCCCGTCCGAGGGGGCGCCCGGAATCCCGGCAGCCCTCCCAGGACCCCCCCAAAACGCACGACGAGGTGCGTCAAGCCGCCTTCCGGTCCCCGGACGGGAGGGGTGCGTCTTGCCGTGTCCTTTCTTTGGAGTGAGCCGACCGTGACCATCGAAACCCCCATGAAGTCGCCTGCTGTGCCCCCCCTGGCCCCGTCTTCCTCGACCGCCAGCGAGCAGGGCCCGACGATGATGCGGGTACGCAAGCGCAATGGCTCCTCGGAGCCGGTGGACCTGAACAAGATTGTCCGCGCGGTGGGGCGCTGCTGCTCGGGGCTGACGCGGGTGGACGCGCTCCGGGTGTCCACGAAGACCATCAGCGGCCTGTACGACGGGGCCACCACGCGCGAGCTGGACAGCCTGTCCATCCAGACGGCCGCGGCGCTCATCGTCGAGGAGCCCGAGTACGCGCGCCTGTCGGCCCGCCTGCTGGCCACCTTCGTCCAGAAGGAAGTCTCCAACCAGGAGATCCACTCCTTCTCGCAGTCGATCGCCGCGGGCCACAAGCACGGCCTCATCGCGGACCGGCTCCTGCAGTTCGTGCAGACGAACGCGCGCAAGCTGAACGCGGCGGTGGAGCCGTCCCGCAACGACTTGTTCGAGTACTTCGGCCTGCGGACCGTGTACGACCGCTACCTGCTGAAGAACCCGCAGACGCGCGAAGTCATCGAGACGCCGCAGGACTTCTTCCTGCGCGTGGCGTGCGCCCTGACGGACACGGCCAAGGATGCCATCGAGCTGTACCGGCTGTTCAGCTCGCTGGAGTACCTGCCCAGCTCCCCCACCCTGTTCAACGCGGGCACGCGGCACGAGCAGCTCTCCAGCTGCTTCCTGCTGGACTCGCCCTTGGACGAGCTGGACTCCATCTACCGGAAGTACACGGACATCGCGATGCTGTCGAAGTTCTCCGGCGGCATCGGCGTGGCGTACCACCGGGTGCGCGCGCGCGGCTCGCTCATCCGCTCCACCAACGGGCACTCGAACGGCATCGTCCCCTGGCTGAAGACGCTGGATGCGTCCGTGGCGGCGGTGAACCAGGGCGGCAAGCGCAAGGGCGCGTGCTGCGTGTACCTGGAGACGTGGCACGCGGACATCGAGGACTTCCTCGAGCTGCGGGACAACACCGGTGACGACGCGCGGCGTACGCACAACCTGAACCTGGCCAACTGGGTGTCGGACCTCTTCATGCGCCGGGTGGAGGCGGACCAGGAGTGGTCGCTGTTCGACCCGAAGTCCGTGCCGCACCTGACGGACCTGTACGGCGAGGCCTTCGAGCGCGCCTACGCCGAGGCCGAGGCCCAGGGGCTGGCCGCGCGCAAGGTGAAGGCCCGGGACCTGTACGCCCGGATGATGAAGACGCTGGCGCAGACGGGCAACGGCTGGATGACCTTCAAGGACATCAGCAACCGCAAGAGCAACCAGACGGGCAAGGACGGCAACGTCATCCACCTGTCCAACCTGTGCACCGAGATTCTCGAGGTGACGAACGCCTCGGAGACGGCGGTATGCAACCTGGGCTCGCTCAACCTGGGCCGGATGATCTCCAACGGCGCGTTCGACTTCGAGCGCCTGCGGGCCAACGTGCAGCTGGCCGTCCGGCAGCTCGACCGGGTCATCGACCTCAACTTCTACCCCATCGCCACGGCGGCGGCCTCGAACAGCCGCTGGCGCCCGGTGGGCCTGGGGCTGATGGGGCTTCAGGACGTGTTCTTCCAGCTGCGGCTGCCCTTCGACGCCCCCGAGGCCCGGGCGCTCTCGAAGAAGATCTCCGAGGAGATTTACTTCGCGGCGCTGACCACCTCCGCGGACCTGTCCGAGCAGCACGGCCCGCACCAGGCGTTCCAGGAGACGCGCGCGGCGCGCGGCGAGCTGCAGTTCGACGCCTGGGGCGTGGTGCCCGAGGACACGGCGCGCTGGAACGCGCTGCGCGAGCGCATCCAGAAGGTGGGCCTGCGCAACTCGCTGATGATCGCCATCGCGCCCACGGCCACCATCGCCTCCATCGCCGGCTGCTACGAGTGCATCGAGCCGCAGGTGTCCAACCTCTTCAAGCGCGAGACGCTCTCGGGCGACTTCCTCCAGGTGAACAAGTACCTGGTGAGGGACCTGCAGGCGCTGGGGCAGTGGAACGACGCCATGCGCTCGAAGCTGAAGCTCTCGGAGGGCAGCGTGCAGGACCTGACCGAGCTGCCCTCGGACCTGAAGGCCGTCTACCGGACGGCGTGGGAGGTGCCCATGCGCTCGCTCATCGACATGGCCGCCGACCGCGGGGCCTTCATCGACCAGAGCCAGTCGCTGAACCTCTTCGTGGAGGCGCCGAACATCGGAAAGATGTCCTCGATGTACTTCTACGCGTGGCAGAAGGGGCTGAAGACCACCTATTACATGCGCTCGCGCCCCGCGACGCGCATCGCCAAGACGACGGTGGGCACCACCCAGGGCCAGGGCACCTCGGCCGCGCCGAACATGCCGATGGCGAGCGCCGCCCCGGCCCAGGCCCAGGCGCCGGAGGCCCCGTCCAAGTACACCGAGTCCGAGGCGGTGGCGTGCTCGCTGGAGAACCCGGAGATGTGCGAGGCGTGCCAGTAGGCCGCCCCCGCCCCTCTCCCCCCTTTTTCACGCTGTACCGAGGTCGCCGCCGATGCTGCTGAACGCTGGAATGAACCTGACGCTGCGCCCGATGGCGTACCCGGTCTTCTTCGAGATGTACCGCAACGCCATCAAGAACACCTGGACGGTGGAGGAGGTGGACTTCTCCACGGACTTGGTGGACCTGCGCGGCAAGATGACGGACGCGGAGCGCCACCTGATTCACCGGCTGGTGGCGTTCTTCGCCACGGGTGACTCCATCGTGGGCAACAACCTGGTGCTCAACCTCTACAAGCACCTGAACGCCCCCGAGGCGCGGATGTACCTGTCGCGCCAGCTCTACGAGGAGGCGCTGCACGTCCAGTTCTACCTGACGCTGCTGGACACGTACGTGCCAGACCCGGCGGACCGGGCCAAGGCGTTCGCCGCCATCGACAACATCCCCTCCATCCAGCGCAAGGCGCGCTTCTGCCTCAAGTGGATGGACTCCATCAACGACCTGGCGGAGCTGAAGACGCGCGAGGACCGGCGGAGGTTCCTGCTGAACCTCATCTGCTTCGCCGGCTGCATCGAGGGGCTCTTCTTCTTCGCGGCGTTCGCATACGTGTACTTCCTGCGCAGCAAGGGGCTGCTGCACGGGCTGGCCGCGGGCACCAACTGGGTCTTCCGGGACGAGAGCGCGCACATGACGTTCGCGTTCGAGGCCATCCGGGTGGCGCGCCAGGAGGAGCCGGACCTGTTCGATGCCCGGATGCAGGAGGACGTGGTGTCGATGATGCGCGAGGCGGTCGAGTGCGAGACGCTCTTCGCGCAGGACCTGCTGAGCGGCGGCGTGGCGGGCCTGTCCGTGCAGGAGATGCGGCAGTACCTGGAGTACGTGGCCGACCAGCGCCTGATGATGCTCGGCATGGCGCCGGTGTTCCGGGTGAAGAACTCCCTGCCCTTCATGGACCTGCAGGACGTGCAGGAGCTCACCAACTTCTTCGAGCGCCGGGTGAGCGCCTACCAGGTGGGCTTGGGCGTGGGCGCGGCGAACGACGTCATCCTCGACGCCGCGTTCTGAGGCAGCAGCGGGGCTCCCATGAGGGGAGCCCCACCCGAGGACTACTTGCCCTTCATGACGCCGATGAAGGGCACGTTGCGGTACTTCTCGGCGTAGTCCAGGCCGTAGCCCACGACGAACACGTCATCGATGACGAAGCCCTTGTAGTCGATGTCCACCTTCGTCCGGGCGCGCGAGGGCTTCTCCAGGAGCGAGGCCACCTTCACGGACGCGGGGTGACGCGCGCGGAGGTTCTCCAGCAGGAAGCCCATGGTGAGCCCCGTGTCGATGATGTCCTCGATGACGAGCAGGTGCTTGCCCGCCATGGGCTTGCTCACGTCCGTGGTGATGCGCACCTCGCCCGTCGTCTCCGTGCCGCCCTGGTAGGACGACACGCCCAGGAACTCGAGCGTCAGCGGCAGATCGATGTTCCGGGCCAGGTCCATGGCGAAGAACGTCGAGCCCTTGAGCACACAGACGAGCGTCAGCTCCTTGCCCTGGTAGTCCCGGGTAATCTCCGCCCCCAGCTCGCGGATGCGCGCCTGGAGCTTCGCCTCGTCAATCAGCGTACCGACATCTTTTTCGTAGAAAGCCACGGCGCCTCCACTGCGCGGTGTTGAGGAAAAAAGTTCTCCCCCGGGGCACCTGCCTGCCCGCCGGGAGTACCCCCCGTCCACTCAGTCGAACAGCTCCATCGTCTGCGGCGGCGTGGCCTCGGTGGGCTCGCCCAGGTGGCAGCGGCGGCACCGGGCCTCGTAGGCCCCCGCGGCCCCCACCACCACCCGCGCCTCGCTGGACACCAGGCGCTGGGAGCGGTTGGCGGGATTGCCGCACACCACACAGATGGCGAGCTGCTTCGTCACGTACTCGGCCACGGCCAGCAGCTGCGGCATCGGCTCGAAGGGCCGGCCCTGGTAGTCCTGATCCAGCCCCGCGCAGATGACGCGCACGCCCCGGTAGGCCAGCGCCTCACACACCTGGACCACTTCGGGCCCGAAAAATTGGACCTCATCAATACCGACCACCTGTGTGTCAGGCGACAGATGGTAGAAAATTTCTTCAGCCCGTTCGATGGGGGTGGAGGTGAGCTTGAGCTGCGAGTGGCTCACCACCTGCGTCTCGTCGTAGCGGTCATCGACCTTCGGTTTGAAGACCTGGACCCGCTGTTTGCCGTAGACGGCGCGCTTCACGCGGCGAATCAGTTCCTCCGTTTTTCCGGAGAACATCGAGCCGCAGATGACTTCTATCCACCCGATATCTTTGGGGAATTGGTGCACGAGAGGCTCCCCCGTCCGCTCTGGCGGAGGGCGCGGGGATACTCCGTCACGGCCCCCATGGAGTCAATCTTCCCGCCGCCGCCGCTCCCCCGCCGCGCCGGGGCCTATCCCCGAAAGACCCGCCTACCCGCCTGCCCTTCCGCGTGACGCCCACGGTTGGCAAGGCTCTTGAATGAAGGTCCTCCCAGGACCACACGGGAGGCGAGACAGGTGGCGGCGACAATCGAGCAGGGATTGACCAGGTTTCGGGCGGGACTGGGGACCTTCTACATCTCACCGGCGTCCGTGGCGCTGCTGCTGCTGAACCTGATGGACGGGCTCTTCACGCTCACCTTCCTGCAGCTCGACGTGGCCGAGGAGCTCAACCCCCTGATGCGGGTGGCCTACGAGCACTCGCCGCTCGTCTTCATGAGCTCCAAGCTCGTCATCGTGAACGCGGGCCTGACGCTGCTGTGCCTGCACCGGGCCATGCGCGCCAGCCGCCTGGCCATCCGTGCCGGGGCGCTCATCTACGCCATCATCAACGTCTATCACCTGGCATTCTTGACGCACCTCATCAGGCACTGGCCGTTCTTCTGACCGGCGGCCAACGGCGGTGCGCAGGAACACTTGCATTTACGGGCCGCTCTGTTCGAGTCTTCCCGCCAGCACCGATCTTTCGGGTTCTGGTGGGGGGCAGCATGAACATCACCGACGTCAGGGTCTTTCCAGTCACTGAAGATAAACTCAAGGCTTACGTGACCATCACCCTGGATCATTGTTTTGTCATCCGCGATCTCAAGGTCATTCACGGCGCATCGGGGTTGTTCATCGCGATGCCAGCCAAGAAACGCAAGGACGGGACTTACAAGGATATCGCGCATCCTCTCAACGCGGACACGCGCACGGAGATGGAACGGGTCATCCTCTCGGAGTACGAGCGGCAGACCCAGCAAGGGCATCTGGGCATGAGCGCCCTGCTGGCCGCGGAAGCCGACTAGATGCTTCCCTTGCGGGCGTGGTCAGGTTAGGAGCGCCCCCATGCAGCCCTCGCGTGACTTCAAGGTCTTCACGGGCAGCTCCAATCCGGGGCTTGCCCACCGCATCTGCGAATACCTCAAGCGCCCCTTGGGCAAGGCCCAGGTGGGGAGGTTCTCGGATGGAGAGATCCAGGTCGAGATCGACGAGAACGTGCGCGGGCAGGACATCTTCATCATCCAGTCCACGTGCCCGCCCTCGAATGATCACCTGATGGAGCTGCTCATCTACTGCGACGCGCTGAAGCGCGCGAGCGCGGGCTCCATCAACGCCGTCATTCCCTACTACGGCTACGCGCGGCAGGACCGGAAGGTGGCCCCGCGCACGCCCATCACCGCCAAGCTGGTGGCGGACCTCCTGGAGACGGCCGGCGCCACGCGCGTGGTGTCCATGGACATGCACGCCGGGCAGATTCAAGGCTTCTTCAACATCCCGTCGGATCATCTGTACGGCTCGCCGGTGTTCCTGGAGGACCTGCGCAAGCGCTTCCCGGACAACCAGGACACGGTCATCGTGTCACCGGACGCGGGCGGCGTGGAGCGGGCGCGCGCCTACTCCAAGCGGCTCAACTGCCCCCTGGCCATCATCGACAAGCGGCGCCCCCGGGCCAACGCCTCCGAGGTGATGAACCTCATCGGCGACGTGAAGGGCAAGGACGCCATCCTCGTGGACGACATGGTGGACACCGCGGGCACGCTCACCCAGGCGGCCGCGGCCCTCATGGACAAGGGAGGCGCCCGGCGGGTGGTGGCCTACGCCGTCCACCCCATCCTCTCGGGGCCCGCGCTCCAGCGCATCCAGGACTCGGTGCTCGAAGAGGTCGTCTTCACCGACACGGTGCCCCTGTCGCCCGCGGCCCAGGCCTGCACGAAGCTCCGGGTGCTCACCACCGACCGGCTCTTCGGCGAGGCCATCGCCCGGATTCACCGGGCCGACTCGCTCAGCTCCCTGTTCGTCTAGGCAGGCGCCAGGCGGCGGGCCTGCTTGACTCCCGGCCCGTCCGCTGGCATGTGCCACCCCCACTCCACCGGCTCCTCCCAGAGGCGCTGTCTTCGGGGCCCGCCATGGGGGCGGGATGCCGAGAGCGCCAGGCGGCCGGGTGGACCCACGCAGTCCCGAAAAGAGACAGTCCATGTCCGTCGACAAGAGCTCCCTCGAAGCGAAGTCCCGTGAAGGTTCCGGCAAGGGCGCGGCCCGCAAGCTGCGCGCGTCGGGCCTGGTGCCCGCGGTCGTCTACGGCAAGCACCTGGAGAAGCCGGTGCACGTGGCGGTAAACCCCAAGGCCGTGAAGCAGGCCATCAACACCCCGCACAAGTTCAACACCCTCATCCAGCTGAAGCTGGACAGCGCCTCGCACCAGGTGCTGCTGAAGGACTACCAGACGGATCCGCTCACCCGCGAAATCCTCCACGTGGACTTCATCGACGTGCGCGACAACGAGCAGGTGAAGGTGAACGTGCCGCTCGTGCTCGTCGGCAAGGCCGTGGGCACCGCCGACGGCGGTCTGCTCACCCAGGCCCGCCGCGAGCTCGAGGTGTGGGCGCTTCCCCAGGCCATCCCGGAGAAGATCGAGGTGGACGTCACCCCGCTGAAGATCGCCCAGGCGCTCCACATCAACGACATCAAGCTCCCCGAGGGCGTGTCGGTGAAGTCGAACGTCAACTACACGCTCGCGGTGGTCAGCGCGCCTGACCGCGAGGAGGCGGGTCCGGCGGCGGCGGCGGCGGCGGCTCCTGCGGCGGCGGCCCCGGCGGCGGGCGCCAAGGCGGGCGATGCCAAGGCGGGCGATGCCAAGGCGGCGGCCCCGGCCAAGGCCCCGGCCAAGAAGTAGTCTTCTCCCCGGTTTTGCACCGGAGCGGGGCTGGCCTTCCGGGGCTGGCCCCTTTTTCTTTTGGGAGCCTCTCATGAAGCTCATCTGCGGGCTGGGCAACCCCGGGCGCGAGTACGAGCGGCACCGGCACAACATCGGGTTCATGGCCGTGGAGGCGCTGCTGTCCCGGGCGCGGGCCGAGCTGAACCAGGAGAAGTTCCAGGCGCGCGTGGGCCAGGGCTCCCTGGGCGGCGAGCGCATCCTCTTCCTGGAGCCGCAGACCTACATGAACCTGTCGGGCCGCTCCCTGGCCGACGCCGCGCGCTTCTACAAGATTGCCGTGGAGGACATCCTCGTCATCCACGACGAGCTGGACTTGCCCTTCGGGCGGCTGCAGCTCAAGGCGGGCGGCGGCACGGGCGGGCACAACGGGCTGAAGAGCTCCGTGCAGTGCCTGGGGGCCGACGGCTTCATCCGCCTGCGCTTCGGCATCGGCAAGCCGGAGGGCCCCAACGCCAAGGAGCGCGTGGCGGGCTACGTGCTCTCTGCGTTCGACGACGGCGAGCGGCGCCAGTTGGAGGAGCACATCGGCCGGGCCGCGGACATGGCGGAAGTCTGGGCCCGCGAGGGGCTCTTGGTGGCCATGAACCGCTTCAACCGCCGCGCCTGAGCCGCCTCCAGCCAGGGAACCGGCCCCGGGAGCCCTTTCCCGGGGTGTGTGCGCCTTGACTTGGGGGGATACCCCCCGTAGAAGGCCCCCCTCCCTTCCGCCCACGGTGGAAGGGGATGTTCTTTGTCACCTTCCCGTGTTCGTGCACGGGACGAACGCGAAGGCAACGGGCGTGAGACGTTCCCGTTCCCGGCGGCAGGCCTCATGGGCCGGCTGACCGTTTCCCCGCTCCCCGGATTGGCCGGGGGGCACTCGACCCCAAGGGGAGAGAACACATGGCTGAAACGACGGCCGCGCAGCGGCTTCGTGAGTACGAGACCATCTTCCTGGTCAAGCCCGACCTGACCGACGACAACGTGGACCGCCTCAAGGAGCGCGTCCGCGGCATCGTCAACCGCGAGGGCGGCAAGCTCATCCGCTTCACGGTGTGGGGCAAGAAGAAGACCCTGTACCCCGTGGCCAAGCAGCCCCGCGCCATCTACGTGCACACCCACTTCCTGGGTGACTCGAAGCTGGTGGCCGAGGTGGAGCGCAACCTCCGCAACCTCGATGAGGTCACCCGCTACCTGTCCGTGAAGCTGGCGGACGAGGTGGACCCCGAGTCCCGCCCGGTGCTCGAGGACGTGAAGATGGCCGGAGACGTGGAGGAGACCCGTCCGGGCGCTCCCGAGCGTGAGCCCTTCCGCGCCGAGCCGGCCGAAGAGGCCGTCGACACCGAGGAGGAGGCCCCCGAGGAGGCTTAATCGCCCCTTGGCCTTCCACGGACCTTTTCGAGAACGAGAACATTCATGAACGGTACGGATAACAAGACGTCTTCTGGAGCGGGCGCGCGCAGCGGCGGGTCGGGCGGCGGCGGCCGGGGTGGCGGTTTCGGCGGTGGCGACCGGGGCGGTGACCGCGGCGGTTTCGGCGGTGGCGACCGGGGCGGTGACCGCGGCGGCTTCGGCGGTGGTGACCGGGACCGCGGCGGCGATCGCGGCATGGACGATGACAAGCGGGGCGGACGCGGCTTTGGCCGCAAGAAGGTCTGCCGCTTCTGCGCCGAGAAGAACGCCAAGGTGGACTTCAAGGATCAGGCCACGCTGAAGTACTTCGTCACCGAGCGCGGCAAGATCATCCCCCGCCGCATCTCCGGCAACTGCGCCAAGCACCAGCGCGAGGTGGCGGTGGCCATCAAGCGCGCCCGCGGCCTGGCGCTCCTTCCCTACAACGCGATGGTCGGCTAACCCCGTCCGGGACTTCGGAGACAACACATGAAGGTCATTCTTCGTGAGGACATCGACGGCCTCGGCAAGTCCGGTGAGCTGGTCACGGTCAAGGACGGCTTCGGCCGCAACTTCCTCCTGCCCCGCAAGAAGGCGGTGCTCGCCAACGAGCAGAACATCCGCCAGTTGGAGCACGAGCAGGGCGTCATCACCGCGCGCAACGCCAAGCTGAAGGGCGCTGCCGAGGAGAGCGCCAAGAAGCTCGGCTCCGTGCAGGTGGTCATCAAGCGCAAGGTGGGCGAGCAGGACAAGCTGTTCGGCTCCGTCACCGCGCTGGACATCGCCGAGGCGCTCGCCGCCCAGGGCCAGCAGGTGGACCGCCGCGGGCTGCACCTGCCCGAGCCCATCAAGACGGTGGGCAAGCACGAGGTGGAGCTGCGCCTGCACCGGGACGTCGTCGCCAAGATCAAGGTCGACGTGCAGCCCGAGTAGCAAGCGTCCTACCTTTCGCACACCGAGGGCCGTCCGGGTTCACCGGGCGGCCCTCTTCTTTTGTCAGCGCCCCCTGTAGACTGGTGAGCAGCAGCCATGTCCAACGTCCTTGATGGTCGGGAAGGTCGGCGGGTCCACGAGGATCTCGCCGCAGAGCGCGCGGTGCTGGGGGCCGTGCTGGCGGACAACAGCCTCATCGCGAGCGTGGCGGAGGTCGTCGCATCCGACGACTTCTCCAGCCCGGCCCACTCGGCCATCTTCGCGGCGATGCTCAAGCTGGACGGCTCCCAGCGGTCGGTGGACCACCTGACCCTGGCCGAGGAGCTGAAGGTGCTGGGGCACCTGGCCGCGGTGGGCGGCCCCGCCTACCTCATGACGCTGGACCAGGTGGTGCCGCTGGCCAGCAACGCCGTCCAGTACGCCAAGATCGTCAGCGACCAGGCCATCCGCCGGCGCCTGGCGCTGGTGGGCCGCGAAATCATGGAGATGGCCAGCCAGGAGACGGGCGACGTCGAAGTCGTCGTCGACGAGGCGGCCCGGAAGATGTTCCTCCTGGCCGAGAAGCGCCGGGAAGGCGACCTGCTGCCGGTCAGCGACTTGATGGAGCAGACGCTCAACCTGCTCGACAAGATGAAGGCCTCCGCCTCGGGCGTGACGGGCCTGTCCACGGGCTACGTGGACCTGGACATGCAGCTGACCGGCCTGCACGGCGGCGAGCTCATCATCCTCGCGGCCCGCCCCGGCATCGGCAAGACGTCGCTGGCGATGAACATCGCCATGCACGCGGCGCTGGAGGAAGACCCCAAGGCGGTGGCCATCTTCAGCCTGGAAATGCCCTCGGATCAGCTCCTCATGCGTCTGCTGGCCTCCAGCGCGCGCGTGGACATGAAGAAGCTGCGCGGCGGCCGGCTCACGCAGCACGACGAGGAGAAGTTCCAGGAGATGGCGGGCAAGCTCTACAACGCCCCCATCTACATCGACGACTCGGGCGGTCTGTCCCCGTTCGACTTGCGCGCCAAGGCGCGGCGGCTCAAGCAGAAGGACTCGCGGCTGTCGCTCATCGTCATCGACTACCTCCAGCTCATGCACCAGAAGGGCAAGGTGGAGAGCCGCCAGTTGGAGGTGTCCGAGATCTCCCGTGGCCTCAAGCAGCTCGCCAAGGAGCTGGAGGTGCCCATCATCGCTCTCAGCCAGCTCAACCGTAAGGTGGAGGAGCGCAAGGGCGGCAAGCCCATGCTCAGCGACCTGCGCGAGTCCGGCTCCATCGAGCAGGACGCCGACGTGGTGATGTTCATCCACCGCGAGGAGCCGGAGGAAGGCGCCGAGGGCGGCGGCGACGGTGGCCGCTCGAGCACCGTCATCCCCGTGGAGCTCATCATCGCCAAGCAGCGCAACGGCCCGGTGGGCTCGATCGATCTCGTCTTCCTCTCGGAGTTCACCCGCTTCGAGAGCCGCGCCCGGGGCGACTTCCAGCAGTAACCCCCGCGCGCCCTACTCCGCCCCCGTCCGCACGTACCGGGTCACGAAGGCCTTGGCCCGGCGCGCGGCGGCATCCACCGGCCTCCCCCGCCCCAGCTCCACCGCGAAGGCCGAGGCCAACCGGCACCCCGTCCCCCGCAGCCCGGCGGGCCGAGTGAAGCGGGTCCCCGCCAGGAGCCGCGTCTGGCCGGGCACGCACAGCACGTCCACGGCCCCGCGCGCCCGGTGCCCGCCCTTCACGAGCACCGCGCCGAAGCCCAGGGAGACCAGGCGCTCGCCCGCCTCGGCCGCCTCCTCCACGGTGCGCACCGCGGGCTGCCCCAGCAGCCACGCCGCCTCCTCCAGGTTGGGGGTGAGCGCGACGCGAGGCCCCGCCAGCGCCAGGTAGTGCCGCGCGCTCAAGCGCGAGAGGCGCTGCCCCCGGGAGCTTCGCACCACCGGGTCCACCACCCACCAGGCCTCCACGCCCCGCAGGGCCTCGCGCAGGGCCTTCAGGCGGAGGGCATCCGGCACCACGCCCAGCTTCACCGCGTGCAGCGGGCCCAGCTCGCGCGCCGCGGCCACCTGGGCGCGCAGCACCCGCGGCGGGGTGGGCTCGGTGTGGAAGGTGGTGAGCCCCTGCGCCGTCTGCACGGTGGGCACAGCCACCGGGGCGGCGCCCAGGGCCCGCGCCGTGGCGAGATCCGCCAGCAGCCCGGCCCGGCCCGTGGGCTCATGGCCCGCGAGCAACAACACGCGAGGCATCGCTCTCACCGCCGGTGGTCACGCGCTTTCTGGATGAAGACCTTGTAGAGGCCGCCGTGCACCGGGAGGTTGTGGATCATGTACTCCGGGTGCCACTGCACGCCCACCGCGAACAGGTGGGCGGTGGACTCGATGGCCTCGATGACGCCATCCGAGGACACGGCGCTCACGTTCACCTGCGGCCCCGGCTTCTTCACGGCCTGGTGGTGCGTGGAGTTCACCATGAGCTGGCCCCGGCCCACGGCCTCCGCGAGCAGCGAGCCCTCGCGTACATCCACCGGGTGCTGGGGCTGGGCACGGTCATGCTTCTGCTGGTGCTCGCGGGCTTCGGGCAGCTCGCGGGCAATGTCCTGGTGGAGCGTTCCGCCCAGCACCACGTTGAGCAGCTGCATGCCACCGCAGATGCCCAGCACGGGCATGTTGCGCTTGAGCGCCGAGCGCATCAGCGCGGTCTCGAAGGCGGTCCGCCCCTCCTTCAGGGGGCCCATCCCCTCCCCGGACGTCTCCCCGTAGGCCTCGGCGGGAATGTCGAACGCCCCGCCGGTGACGAGCACGCCCGAGACGCGGTCCAGGTACGCCTCCACGCACAGTGGGTCATCCGTGTACGGCAGCACGAAGGGCAGCCCGCCCGAGCGCAGCACCGCCTCCGCATAGGGCACCTTCAGCTCGTAGCGGGCGAAGGGCGAGTCCGGGGTTGCATCGGACCAGTCAGGGGTGATGCCGATGTTGGGGCGGCGCGGCGGCAGCCCGTGGTGTCTCAGGGGAGGCGTCATGGAGCATTCCGGAGGCTATTGCGCCACCGGCGCGTGTCAAACGGGGCCCCCAGGGCGAGGGCGTGGGGAAGCGAAAGACAATCCGAGACGTTCATCGGCTCCCAGGAGAAGGACGGGCGGCGTTGACAGGCGGGCCCTCTGCTATAAGGTGGCGCGCCCTTTTCCAAGAGATTCCGAGGATTTGAACATGGCGGACACCCTGGACCCGAAGCACCTCGATAAGCGCACCGCGGAGCGCTACCTGCGCAGCGGCCAGCTGGACGAGGGGACCTATGAACGCCACATCAAGGAGCTGCCGGACGTGGCCGAGAAGTCCGTCCCCGTGGAGACCGCGATGGACGGCGAGGAGTTCTTCGACGACGAGGACGACGAGGCCGACGACGAGGGTGGCGAGGGCGAGGAGGCCGCTGCGGACGACGCCGAGGACGGTGACGACGAAGACGAGGACGAGGACGAGGCGGCCGGCGACGCCGCGGGGGACACGGAAAACCCATGACCGACGAGAAGCGGGGCGAGACGTTCGTGATGCGGGGCGAGACGCAGCCCACGGGAAGTGAGGCCCCTATCGCCTTCACGACCTTCATCATCGGGCTGGCCTCCTCCGCTCTCATCCATCTGGGAGACACGCCCAATCCGGAGACGGGCCTCACCGAGCGCAACGTGGGGCTGGCCCGTCAGAGCCTGGATCTGCTGGCGATGCTGCACGTGAAGACCCGCGGCAACCTCACCGAGGAGGAGGAGAAGCTGTTCAACACCCTCCTCACCGACTTGCGCCTGCGGTTCGTGGAGGCAAGCAAGCGGTGAACACGCCCCCCTCCGCCCCGCGCAAGGGCCTGCCCCGCGGCGTCCACGTCGCGGCAGTGCTGTGCCTCATCCTGTCCGGACTGACGGGGATGTTCGCGGCCGTGGAGGCCACCAACCTCACCCACCTGTCCGACCTCCGCGAGGAAGCCCCGCCGCGCATGAGCGCACTCGGCGACCCGGCCGTCATCGAGAAGGTGGTGCAGGCGCAGATCTCCGCCCTGGAGCCCATGCGCGAGCCCCGCTCGTTGATTCTGGGGGCCCTGGCGGTGGCGTGCGCGTTCACCTTCGTGGCCGCGGGGAGAATCCTCCGGCCCGCGGGGCTGCCCCTGGAGGGCATGCGCCGGTTGCTGGGAGGCGCCGCCATCGCCGCCGCCGTGCTGCGCACCATCGACGGCGCGCAGTGGATGGTGGTCGTCAAGCGCGTGGGCATCGTCATGGCCGAGGCGCTGGGCACGCTGCCCGAGTTCCAGCACCCCACCACCGCCGAGCAGGTGAAGAGCACGGTGCCCGTGCTGATGTCCGCCGGCACCCTGGCCCAGACCATCTTCGTCGCCGGGGCCTTCGTGCTGATCGGCCAGTACTTCCGCAGCGACCGGGTCCGCGCGGCGGTGACGGCCCAGGACGGCCTCCGGGAGTAGCCCCCCCCGAGCGCTCAGCGCTTCTCGCGCCGGTCCCCCACCACCCGGGCCGGCACCCCGGCCACGATGGCCCACGCGGGCACATCCCGCGTCACCACCGCCCCCATGCCCACCACCGCGTGGTCCCCCACCGTCACCCCGTCGGTGATGCCCGCGTTGGCGCCAATCCACACGTCCGCGCCCACGCGAATGCCCCGGGACGTCACCGGCTGCTCGCGGATAGGCCGATCCGGCGCCAAGCCATGGTTGAAGGCGTAGAGGGCCGCCCCCGAGGCGATGCGCGTGCCATCCCCGATGTGGATGCCCCCTGCCCCCCCGTCCAGGCTGGCGCGGGCGTTGATGCTCACACCGCGCCCCAGCACCGCGGGGCCATGAAGGAAGGTGTCGGCCGCGATGCTCGAGCCCGGGCCAATGACGAGCGTGCGCCCGAGCTCGGCGAACAGCCGGGCCTCGGGGGCCACGAAGCAGCCCTCGGCGATCTGGATCGTCTCCAGGGCCATGAAGCGGGCTTGGACTTCCTGCTGCCAGGCCTCCGCCCACGCCCGGTGCCGGGGCTTCAGCGAGAAGTAGAGCCAGGGCATCCACGAGAGCCGGCGCTTGTGCTGCTCGCGCCGGAGGGCCTTCAGGTCATCCACGGCGCCTCAGCGGTTGAGCTTCCCGCCAGGCGGGGCGCCCGGAAAGGACCGGACCATGCGGGTGAACACCCAGTCCACGAAGGACTCGGGGAGCAGGAACAGCACGCGGACATCCCCGAAGCCCAGGCTGGCGCCGCTCGTCAGCGGGGCGGGCAGCCGGGGGCTGACGCGGGCCCCATCCACGAAGGAACCGTTCTGGCTCTCCGCATCGTTCAGGTACCACACGCCCGTGCGCTCCTCCTGCTGGAAGGAGGCGTGGAAGCGGCTCACCGTGGAGTCATCCAGCATGATGTCGTTGTTGGCCGCGCGCCCCACGGTGATGCCAAACGCCAGGCCCGAGGGCCGGGCATGCTCGACCTTGCGCACCTCGAAGATGAGCGGATCCGACGAGGTGGGGCGCTGCGAGCAGACGCCCGAGTGCGTCACCCACTGCAGCTCGTGCGACTGAGCCGGCGGCGTCTCCCACACCAGCAAGGGCGAGCGCACCTGCGTGAGAAAGCCGGCCCGGTCATTCAAGACGCTTCGAGCCGCGGCGGAAAAATTGAGTGGCAAAGGCGCCGTCCCCTTGGCTCCCGGAAGAGCCGGGAGCCTTTGATCACACAGGCCCAACTATAGAGAAAACATTGGACCCAGGGCCAGTCGCCGCCACGGGCTCACGCATTCAGCGCGGCGGCGTGGTGGCGCAGGTGATCCTCCATGAAGGTGGAGACGAAAAAGTAACTGTGGTCGTAGCCCTCCTGCATGCGCAGGGTGAGGGGTTGTCCCACGGCGGCACAGGCCTCGCGGAGCTGCTCGGGCAGCAGCTGCTCGGCGAGGAACTTGTCCCGCGTGCCCTGATCCACGAGCAGCGCGGGCAAGGGCTGGCGCAGACCGCGCACCAGCTCGCTGGCATCCCACGCCTTCCACGCCTCGGTGTCCGGCCCGAGGTAGCCCCCGAACGCCTTCTTCCCCCAAGGGCAGCGCATGGGCGCGGCGATGGGGGCGAACGCGGAGACGGAGCGGTACCGGCCCGGCTGGCGCAGCGCGCAGACGAGCGCCCCATGGCCCCCCATGGAGTGCCCGAAAATGCCCTCGCGATCCGGGCGGGCAGGCAGGTGCCCGGTCACCAGCGCGGGCAGCTCCTGCGTGACATACGTGTACATGAGGTAGCGCGAGGCCCAGGGCGCCTGGGTGGCATCCACGTAGAAGCCCGCCCCGGTGCCGAAGTCCCACGCATCGTCCTCGCCGGGGAGGCCCGCGCCGCGCGGGCTGGTGTCGGGGGCCACGAGCATCACCCCCAGCTCCGCGGCGAGCCGTTGGGCGCCTCCCTTGGCCAGGAAGGTCTCCTCCGTGCAGGTGAGCCCCGCCAGGTAGTAGAGCACCGGCACCTTGCGGGAGGCGGCCTGGGGCGGCGTGAAGACGCCGAAGCGCATCTCCCCGCCACAGGCCTGCGAGACATGCCGGTAGAAGGCCACGCTGCCACCGAAGCAGCGGTGTTCCGACGCGAGCGTCAGGGGCGAGCTCATGCTCAGTACCTCACCACGCTGCGGATGGACTCCCCGCGGTGCATCATGTCGAAGGCCTGGGAGATGTTCTCCAGCGGCACCGTGTGGGTGATGAGCGGGTCGATCTGGATCTTCCCCTCCATGTACCAGTCCACGATGCGGGGCACGTCCGTGCGGCCGCGCGCGCCGCCGAAGGCCGAGCCCTTCCACACGCGCCCGGTGACGAGCTGGAACGGCCGGGTGCTGATCTCCTGCCCCGCGGCCGCCACGCCGATGATGATGCTCTCGCCCCAGCCCTTGTGGCAGCACTCCAGGGCCTGGCGCATCGTCTGCACGTTGCCGATGCACTCGAAGCTGTAGTCCGCCCCACCCTTGGTGAGGTCCACCAGGTACTTCACGAGATCGCCCCCCACTTCCTTGGGGTTCACGAAGTGCGTCATGCCGAGCTTCGTGGCGAGCTCGCGCCGCGCGGGGTTGATGTCCACCCCGATGATCATGTTCGCGCCCACCATGCGCGCGCCCTGGATCACGTTGAGCCCGATGCCACCCAGGCCGAAGACGACCACGTTGCTGCCGGGCTTCACCTGGGCGGTGTAGACGACGGCGCCGATGCCGGTGGTCACCCCGCAGCCGATGTAGCAGACCTTCTCGAAGGGCGCGTCCTCGCGGATCTTCGCCACGGCGATCTCTGGGAGCACCGTGTACTGGGCGAAGGTGGAGGTGCCCATGTAGTGGTGGAGGCGCGTCTTGCCGAGCTTGAACCGGCTGGTGCCATCGGGCATCAGCCCCTGGCCCTGCGTCTGGCGGATGGCCTGGCAGAGGTTCGTCCGGCGCGACAGGCAGTACTCACACTGCCGGCACTCCGGGGTATAGAGGGGAATGACGTGGTCCCCCCGCTTCACCGAAGTGACTCCGGGCCCCACGTCCACCACCACCCCGGCCCCCTCGTGGCCCAGGATGGCCGGGAAGAGCCCCTCGGGATCCTTGCCCGACAGGGTGTAGTCATCGGTGTGGCAGACCCCGGTGGCCTTCAGCTCCACGAGCACTTCGCCCGCCTTGGGCCCCTCGAGCTGCACCGTCTCGATGCTCAAGGGCTTGCCCGCCTCGAACGCGACCGCCGCGCGAACGTCCATGGTCTCTCCCGCTGCCGTTGGCCCTCCGGAAGTGAAGGGCGATGGAGCAGCAACTATCGAAGTTGCCGCCCCGGATCCAATTCCTCTGCGATGGCGCGCAGGCCCGCCAGGGCCGTCACCGGCAGGCCGATGCCCTGGGGAGGGACCTGGGGCTCGCGCACGTTGAGGCGGATGAGCGTCCCCCGCCCCGCCGAGGCCACCTGCTCGCAAAACCGCCGCACCGAGGGAATGGCCGTGCCCGCCCCGCACTCGATGACCGCCAGCTTTCCGGGCGTCACCGTCTCCAGCCACGCCACGAGCCGTTGCTCCTGCTCCTCGGTGCGCGCGGAATCCCAGCCTCCATCCCCGAACATGAGGATGTTGGGCCGCAAGAGCGCGCCGCAGGAGGGACACGTGGGCAGGGGCGCCTCGGCCCGGAACGTCTCGGGCTCCACCTGCACCGCGTACGGGTCCGCGGGGAAGATGCCCCCGCATCCGCCCAGGCACTGCATGGCGTGGATGGAACCGTGGATCTCCAGGATCCGGTCCTCGGCAAAGCCCGCCTTCTGGAACTGCCCGTCCACGTTGGAGGTGAAGACGAAGGCGCCCCGCGGCATGCGCTCGGCCCAGGCGCGCAGCAGCGCGAACCCAGGGTGCGGCGCCGTCGCGCGGTACAGCCCGAGCCGGTGGCCATAGAACCCCCAGGCGAAGGAAGGGTCTTTCTGGAACCACCGGGGATTGGCCATGGCGGCGAAGTCGAGGCCGAGCTTCGCGTAGGCGGGATAGGCCCGCCAGAAGCCTTCACTCCCCCGGAAGTCTGGCAGGCCTGAGTCCACCCCCATCCCCGCCCCGGCTCCGATGAGGAGCGCTTCGGCGGAGCGGAGGACATCGGCGGCGCGGCGGAGGTCGTTTGAGCTCATGAGGCGCGGGAGAGCGTAACAAATTGACTTGCAGTCCCGAGACACCCGGAGCAGTCATCACGCGCTTTTCGACACCTCTCCAAAGGAGCAGGACATGACGCGAGTACTGGGAGTGCTGGTGGGCCTGATGGCCCTGACGGCGGCGGCCAAGCCGGTGCAGAAGCCGGTGAAGTATGAGCTGGACGGGACGAAGTTCGAGGGCGTGCTGGTCTACGACGACTCCGTGAAGAAGCCGCGGCCGGGGCTCGTCATGGTCCCCAACTGGCTGGGCATCAACGAGGCCACCCTGAAGATGGCCACGAACGTGGCCGGCAAGCAGTACATCGTCTTCGTCACCGACATGTACGGCGAGGCCGTGCGCCCCAAGAATCAGCAGGAGGCGGGCCAGGCGGCCGGCGCGGTGAAGGGCGACCGCAAGCTCATGCGCGCGCGCGTGAACAAGGGGCTGGAGCTGCTGCGCGCCGAGGGCAAGGCGGCGAAGCTCGACGACAAAAAGGTGGGCGCCATCGGGTTCTGCTTCGGCGGCACCAGCGTGCTGGAGCTGGCGCGCAGCGGCGCCAACGTGGCGGGCGTGGTGTCCTTCCACGGCGGCCTGGATGCGCCGGCGCCCGCAGCCGAGAACGCCCTCACCGCCAAGGTGCTGGCGCTGCACGGCGCGGATGACCCGTTCGTCCCCGCCACCGAGGTGAAGGGCTTCGAGGACGAGATGCGCAAGGCCAAGGCGGACTGGGAGCTGGTGTCCTACGGCGGCGCGGTGCACAGCTTCACCGAGCCGGAGGCCAACGCGCCGGGCCAGGCCCACTACAACGCCAAGGTGGCCAAGCGGGCCTTCCAGGCGATGAACAACTTCTTCGCCGAGGCGTTCGGGGGCTAAGCCCCCTCCGGGCCGAAGGGCCCTCAGGCCGCGTCGGACGCGAGCAGCTTCGCCTGAGGGCTCGGCAGCAGGACTTCCAGCCGCTCCTCCGCGTCCAGCGCATCCAGCGCCAGCACCGCGCTGGAGGAGACCCAGGGCAGCCCCACCAGTTCCTCACGCTTCAGCCCGAACACGTACGCCAGATGCCCCAGGGGCCAGCGCGAGCGCATGTAAGCGAAGGCCGCCTCGTCCATCTCCTCCATGGGGGTGGACAGCTCCACCTCGTCGTACACCACCCGGTCCCCCCCCACGCGGCGGCCATTGCCGTAGGCGATGACCTCCTCCTGGGTGGTGGGCTCGTAGACGTACGCATGCACGGTGGCATTGGCCACGCGGGACAGGAGCTGGGGCAGCTTTCCGTGCGTGGCATACCAGGAGGCGTCCGGCGCGCGCGGGCCCGTGAAGGCCAGCCGCACCACCTTGCGCCGCCGGATCACCGAGACGTGCAGGGGGGGCAAGCCACCCGAGAAGCCTTCGCTTGCCAGCGCCTCGCGCACCAGCCGGACGAGCTCCAGCCGACTGAACGATTCGATCCGGATGAGGTAACCGCCATGTGCTTCCAGTGTGTGCCCCCCAGCGAAAGGCGCGCGGCCTATAACCTCTGAGCCGCCCCGGAGCAATCCCGCCAACGGGAATCTTCCGGGTTTCCTATTGGCTCACAATATTCCAGCCTCCCCACCCAGATTCGAACTTGCCAAGGGGTCTTCGACCCTTACGGTAAGGACATGCGACTCGACAAATACACGGTGAAGGCGCAGGAGGCGATCCAGGCGGGTCAGACCCTGGCCCGTCGTGCGGACAACCCCAGCTACGAGCCCGAGCACCTGGCGGCCGCGCTGCTGGAGCAGAAGGACGGCATCGTGGAGCCCGTGCTGCGGAAGATCGGCGCGGACTCGAAGCTGTTCGCGGCGCGGTTGGGTGAGGCGCTCGAAAAGATCCCCCGCATGCAGGGTGGCGAGAGCGCGCTGCTCAGCCAGCGTCTGCTGAAGACGTTCGACAAGGCCGAGGACGAGGCCAAGGGGCTCAAGGACGAGTTCATCTCGTCCGAGCACCTGCTGCTGGCGCTGACGCACGACAAGGGCACGGTGGGCGAGGTGCTCAAGTCCTCCGGCGTCACGCGGGAGCGCGTGATGTCCGGCCTGAAGGACGTGCGCGGCTCGGCCCGGGTGACCAGCCAGGACGCGGAGTCCACCTACCAGGCGCTGGAGAAGTACGGGCGGGATCTGACGGCCTCGGCCCGCGCGGGCAAGCTGGATCCGGTCATCGGCCGGGACGAGGAGATCCGCCGCTGCATCCAGGTGCTCAGCCGCCGCACGAAGAACAACCCGGTGCTCATCGGTGAGCCGGGCGTGGGCAAGACGGCCATCGCCGAGGGCATGGCGCGGCGCATCGTCGATGGGGACGTGCCCGAGAGCCTGAAGAACAAGCGGCTCATCACCCTGGACCTGGGCTCCATGGTGGCCGGCGCGAAGTACCGCGGTGAGTTCGAGGAGCGCCTCAAGGCGGTCCTCAAGGAAGTGTCCGATGCGGCCGGTGAAATCATCCTGTTCATCGACGAGATGCACACCCTGGTGGGCGCGGGCAAGGCCGAGGGCGCGATGGACGCGGGCAACATGCTCAAGCCGGCGCTGGCGCGCGGCGAGCTGCACTGCATCGGCGCCACCACGCTGGATGAGTACCGCAAGCACATCGAGAAGGACGCGGCCCTGGAGCGGCGCTTCCAGCCGGTCATGGTGGGCGAGCCCTCCGTGCACGACACCATCAGCATCCTGCGCGGCCTGAAGGAGCGCTACGAGGTGCACCACGGCGTGCGCATCCAGGACCAGGCCTTGGTGGCCGCCGCCAACCTCTCGCACCGCTACATCGCCGACCGGTTCCTGCCCGACAAGGCGATCGACCTGGTGGACGAGGCCTCCAGCCGGCTGCGCATCGAGATCGACTCGATGCCCACGGAGATCGACGACATCCGCCGGAAGATGACCCAGCTGGAGATCGAACGGCAGGGCCTGAAGAAGGAGACGGATCCGCACTCCCAGGAGCGGCTGGGCCAGATCGAGAAGGAGCTGGCCAACTTCAGCGAGCGCTTCACCTCGCTCAAGGCGCACTGGGACGCGGAGAAGACGGCCATCACGGGCATCCGCGCGCTGAAGGAGAAACTGGAGAAGGCCAAGAACGACCAGGCGGCGGCCGAGCGTCAGGGCGACCTGAACCGCGCCGCGGAGCTGAAGTTCGGCGTCCTGCCCTCGCTGGAGAAGGAGGTGGCGGCGCAGAACGCGAAGCTGGCCGAGCTCCAGAAGAGCCAGAAGTTCCTCAAGGAGGAGGTGGACGCGGAGGACATCGCCGAGGTGGTGGCCAAGTGGACGCACATCCCGGTGTCCAAGCTCTTGGAGGGCGAGGTCCAGAAGCTGGTGAAGATGGAGGACCGGCTGGCGGACCGGGTGATTGGGCAGCGCAGCGCCATCGAGGCGGTGTCCAACGCGGTGCGCCGCGCGCGCAGCGGGTTGCAGGATCCGAACCGGCCCATCGGCTCGTTCATCTTCCTGGGCCCCACGGGCGTGGGAAAGACCGAGACGGCCAAGGCGCTGGCGGAGTTCCTCTTCGATGACGACACCTCGATGATCCGCATCGACATGTCCGAGTACATGGAGAAGCACTCCGTGGCCCGGCTCGTCGGCGCGCCTCCGGGCTACGTCGGCTACGACGAGGGCGGCCAGCTCACCGAGGCCGTGCGGCGGCGGCCCTACTCCGTCATCCTGTTCGATGAAATCGAGAAGGCGCACCACGATGTCTTCAACATCCTGCTGCAGATTCTCGACGAGGGCCGGCTGACGGACAGCCAGGGCCGCACGGTGGACTTCAAGAACACGGTGCTCATCCTCACCTCCAACATCGGCTCCCAGGCGCTGCAGGAGGGCATGGCGGGCAAGGAGACGCTGGACGAGCGGACGCGGGGCGAGGTGATGGAGGCGCTGCGAGGGCACTTCCGGCCCGAGTTCCTCAACCGCGTGGACGAGATCGTCCTCTTCGAGCCGCTCAAGCGCTCGGAGATCCACCGCATCGTCGACCTGCAGCTCGCACGGCTCCAGAAGCTGATGGCGGACAAGCGGCTGACGCTGGAGCTGACGGACGCGGCGCGCAACCTCCTGGGCGAGCGGGGGTATGACCCGACGTACGGGGCGCGGCCCCTGAAGCGCGTCATCCAGAAGCACCTGATGGACCCGCTGGCGCTCAAGGTGCTGGGCGGTGAGTTCCTGCCGGGAGACCACATCCAGGCGGATGTCGTCGGCGAGGGGCTCACCTTCGGCAAGGTGCTCGTGGACAACACCCGCGAGGGCCGGGCCACCCGGACCGCCTGAGCGGCACAGTCCTGAGCAGCCTCCACATGGGGGGACGTGGCCCGTAAGCCTGGCTACGTCCCGTCATCGTCATCGTCGTCGTCATCGTCATCCAGGACCTGGCTGAAGCCCTCGTCGAAGTGGCTCTCGATGGCGGCCAGGAGGCTGTCGAACTCGCCGGAGGACAGCCGGAGCCGCTCTTTCAAGCGGCTCTTGGTGCCCTCGAACACGGTGTGCCGAGCGCTCTTGATCCAGCGGGAGATCGTCGACTGGTTGACCCGGAAGAGCGGCCCCATCTCGGTGGTCGACAGCCGGTCGATGAAGTGCAGCCGCAGCAGGTGCCGCTGGTCCTGGGTGAGCGATATGACGGCCTCGCGCACCGCCTGCCGGAACTCCCTGTGGTAGCGGCGTTTGATCAGATCCAGCTCCGCGTTCGTGCCCGGCTCCGACAGTGCCTCGACGATCGTCAGCACGTTTTCCTCGGGCACCTCGCGGGCCACGCCTCCCTGCTTGAGGGCCATGCGGACCGCGATGACCCGGAGCCAGCTCAGCAACGCCCCCCGGCCCGTGTATTCCATGAGCCGGGGGCGCGATTGGGCCGTCCCCACCAGCAGATGGATGCGCACGAGCTGGCAGACATCATCCAGGATGGGCTCCGGCAGCCGGAGGTATCCCAGCAACTGGGGCACCTTGCCCAGGTAGTGATGCTCCAGTTCCTGCAAGGCTCCCGGCACCTCCTGCCCACAGGCACAGGCGAGATAAAGGTCTGGCAGCACCAGCTGCTCCAGCAGACCCGCAACCGGTCCCGCCAGCTCGGTGCTGGAGAGCTTCAGCGAGAGGTGCCGGACGAAGACCTCCGGGGGCACCGCCACACGGGGCCACGGCGCCCGCGCGGTGTCCCACGCGCGGCGCAGCAAGGCCTCCAGTGCAGCCACATCATCGGCACCGGTGACACGGGAAGGGGCGTTGTTCAGAAATGTTGTGGCGAGGGTGAACGGCTCCACCATGTTTTCCCATCCTACCCATCTCGTCCCCAGGTACCCACTGCCTTGACGGGTGGACATGGGATGGTGTCGTCTTCGTGCATTAGATTGACACCTTGGGTCACTCATGCCGCGTACTGCTGGCTCGCCCGAGCCACAATGCTTGACCGACGAGCTTCTCGCGGAATTGATTGATGGCCGCCTCCCCCCGGAGGAACTCTCCCGCGTACACCACCATGCGGCGGTCTGCGCCGACTGCCATGCCTTGCTGGTCACGGTGGTCCGCGGAGGCGTGCAACCTCAGGGGCTTGACGAGCCCCCGCTGGAGGGCCCTAAGACCCTGGAACCGGAGCCCTCCTCCGAACTCCCGGAAAAGGCCTGGGTCCCTCCGGACACGTTTGATGAATTCCGCCTCGTGCAGCTGCTCGGCCGGGGGGCGATGGGCGTCGTCTACCTCGCGCACGACACCTCCCTGGACCGGCAAGTCGCGGTCAAGTTCATCGCCTCACATCAGCCCCATGCCCGGGCCCTCGAACACTTTCGAATCGAGGTGCGCGCCATCGCGCGGGTGCAGCATCCCAACGTCGTCACCGCCTTCCGGGTGGGAGAGGTGGCGGGACGGCCCTACCTCGTCTCCGAATACCTGGCCGGCCAGAGTCTGGCGGACATGCCGCTGCCCTTGCCCTGGCGCCGCGCGCGGGTGATGGGATTGGGCATGGCCCGGGGGCTCGCGGCGGCCCACCGCCAGGGCGTGCTCCACCGCGACCTCAAGCCCGCCAACGTCTTTCTCACCGCCGAAGGCGAGGTGAAGCTGCTCGACTTCGGCCTGGCCGAACTCTTCGACGGGAAAACAGGGATTGGAGCGCCAGGCACCCGCACCCTCGCGGGCACGCCGAGGTACATGGCGCCCGAGCTCTTCCGGGGCCAGCTCGCAACCCCCCAGAGCGATCTCTATTCGTTGGGTGTCGTCCTCTACGAACTCTGCACGGGAACGCTCCCCTCCCCGCCTCGCACGCTTCCCCCCAAGGGCAACGGCCCGCCCGAAGCCCTTCCCACGAACGAGCAGACCCCGGAGAGAACGCCCTCCCTTCCGGAGCAGGTGCCAGGCATTGATCTCGACTTCGCAGCGCTCATCGAGCGCTGTCTCCATCTCAACCCTTCCGAACGCTTCGCTTCCGCGGAAGCGCTCCGTGTCGAGTTGGAGCGGCTCGGGCCATTCCTGGAAACGGACAGCATCCCGGATGCCAGCCCTTACCAGGGCTTGGCCTCGTTCGAAGCGGAGCACCGCGCGCTCTTCTTTGGCCGTGACGCCGACATTCGCGCCGTGCTCGACCGGCTGCGTCGGCACCCGGTGGTCCTCATCGCGGGTGATTCAGGTGTGGGCAAATCCTCGCTGTGCCGTGCCGGCATTCTGCCCCGCGTCGCCCAGGGGGCGCTCGATGACTACCTCGACTTTCGTCCGCTGACGTTGACGCCGGGCCGCCTGCCCCTCGCGGTGCTCGCCGCCACGCTGGCCCCTGTTCTTCACCGGACCGAGGCCGAGCTCATGGACCGGTTCACCGGAACACCAGGATGGTTGGGCGCTGCCCTCCGGGCCCTCCACCCAGACGGCCACGGGGTGCTCGTGTTCGTCGATCAGGCCGAAGAACTGGTGACCTTGAGCGAGCCCGCCCAAGCCGTTCGCTTCGCGGAACTTCTCGACGAATTGGCCCTGCCCGCGCCCGGCGTCCGGGTGCTGCTCACAGTCCGCGGCGACTTTCTCACCCGGTTGGGCGCCCTGCCCGGCATGAATTCGGCCATTGAGCGCTCGCTCTATCTGCTTCAGCACCTCAAGCCCGGAGGAATCCGCGAGGCCATCGTCGGCCCCGCGCGAAGCCGGGGCGTGAGCTTCGAATCCGAAGCGCTCTTGCAGACCCTGATTGACCAGACCTCTCAGGGCGCGGGCAGCTTGCCCCTGCTCCAGTTCACGCTGACCGAGCTGTGGGAGCGCCGCGATACCGCCCGCGCCCTCATTACCCGAGACACGCTGGAGGCCATGGGAGGAGTGGACGGCGCGCTCTCCCGGCATGCCGACACCGTGCTGGCACGGCTCACCCGCTTGGAGCAACAAGCCGCCCGTCACCTCTTGGGTCGGCTCATCACCCCGGAAGGCACACGCGGCGAACAAAGCGAAGCGGAACTCACTGCGGAGTCGCCCGAGGCGCGCGCCGCGCTCCGGGTTCTCATCGAAGGGCGCCTGCTGCATACCCGCACCACCGGCCATGACACACATTATGAGATCGCGCATGAGGCGCTGATCTCGAACTGGGGGACTTTGCGCCGCTGGCTCAACGAGGATGCCGGGCAACGGGTCATCCGGCAACGCCTCGCGATAGCGAGCACCGAGTGGGAGCGGCTGAATCAAGCCGAGGAACTGCTGTGGCGCGAGCGCCAGCTTGCCGAGGCCAGTGCCATCGAGCCGCTCAGCCTGAAGGGCCGGGAGCAGGCATTCCTCCGGGCCTCACGGCGAGCCCTACGCCGCCAGCGCAGACGCGTCTGGCTGAGCATGCTTCTGGTGGGACTCGTGGCGGGAAGCGCTTATGCGGGCCCGCGCCTGCAAGAGCACCTCAATACCCAGCAAGCCCTCCTGGGGATGCTGGAAGAGGCTCGGGCTTCGCTCCACGCCGGGCGGACGTTCGCGAAGCAGGCCACCGTCAACCGCGAGAAGGCCGTCGTGTTGTTCGATGGCCAGACTCCGGGCTGCGCCCCCTCCGTCCACGCGTTCGTCGACGAATTGGTTCAGACCGCGCTTCCATTGCCCGTGCAGCCCGAGGGAAAGCTTGGGCTCCCGTGCGCGCACCAGACCTTACTCCTGCGTGACCGGGTGGCCCGGGCGGAACACGCGTGGAGACAGGCACTCGGCGCGTTCGAGCAGGCGGAGCTGCGCTTCGCCGCCTCGGAGCGAAAGCTCGAAGATGTCCTCGAGCTGTCCTACCGGAACCCGGAAGCACGCCAACTCCTCACCGAGACCACCTACGAGCGCTTCTTGCTGGCCGAGCGCTTTCACCGGCAGGAGGACCGCAACCGGTTCGAGGAGCGGTTCAGACGGCTCACAGCCAACGATGCAGCGTCCAGAGACCTTCTCGATGTGCCCGCCACGGTAGAGATCGAAACCGTCCCCCCGGGTGCACGGGTCGAACTTGTCGCCAGTGGCGAAACGCTGAGAGCGCCTCGGGACCCTTCAGGCCGCGCGCACGGGATGCTGGGCCTGACGCCACTCGCCGGGTTGCCGCTCCGCCCGGGCTCGCACCAGCTGCGCATCACACAGGGGAACTTGCCCCCAGTCGATCTGCCCCTGCGTCTGGAGCGAGGAGAACACGCGCGCCTCCGGGTGGTGATTCCCGCCTTCGTGCCCGAGGGCTACACCTATATTCCCCCCGGCTGCTTCCTCATGGGCAGTGCCGACATCGAGCCCATGCGGCAATTCGAGGAGAGTCCTCCGATGTACCGGAAGTGCCTCCAAAAGGGGTTCTTCATCGGACGGACCGAGGTGACGCTCCAGGATTGGATGGACTATCTCGATGCGCTGGGTCCCAAGGCCGCAGCGCATAAGATTCTCGCGAGCCTCAACACCCGTGCAGAGACGGCGCTGGCATTGCGGAAACAGCCCCGGGGTGCATGGCAATTCTCGTTCCATCTGGCGGAAGAGGCCCCCCAACAACTGCTTGAGGGAAAGCCTCTTCACTACCCGCATCGGAAAAAGAATCAGACACAGGATTGGAGCCGTTTGCCCCTGGCAGGGGTCTCCGCGAGTGAGTTGGAGAAGTACCTCCAATGGCTCGATCAGTCGGGCCGGGTGAAGGGCGCCCGCCTGTGCAACGAGTCTGAATGGACTCGCGCGGCGCGGGGGGCGGATGACCGCCTGTTTCCCCACGGCAACAAGCTCGAACTGGACGATGCCAACCTCGACCAGACCTACGGCCGGCAGGTAGGCGCTTTTGGACCTGACGAGGCGGGGCGGCACCCGCGTTCCGACAGCCCTTGGAACCTCAGCGACATGGCGGGCAACATCTATGAAATCACGCAGCCCCTGTATCCCCAGCCGGGCGTCGTGCTGAAAGGGGGCGCTTGGTATTACCCCCCTGTGGCCGCGTACGTGGCGACGCGGCAGTTCGCCCCAGCCAGCATACAGGACATCCGGGTGGGGCTGCGCGTCTGCGCTTCGCTGCCCGCTCCCTGAGCGAGGGAGGGGCCGCGAGCGTGGAAGACGCCGTCGGCCGGAGCGGGGGGGAGGAAAGGCAGGCACAGAGGGCGACTGCATAGATTGGCCGAACCGTGCCTCCTCTTTGTAGTGCGGCACGAACCGCATCGGCCATCGCCCGGGACGCTTTGCCTCCCGGCAGGTGGTTTCCCTTCATCCCCAGCCAAAACATCCATGAAAAGACCGCTTTCGCTGCTTGTCTGCCTTTTGGTCAATTCGTCGTGGGCCTCTGGTCCTTCGCAGGACGCCGTGCGCCCCTCCACTCAGCCAGGCAAGCCGCCCCGGGTGGCCCCCTGTGGTGCCCCTGCGGATCCGATGCGCATGACGTGGCCCAATGGCTCCCAGCTGTGGGGAACCACGAAACTGACCTCCACCGAGGAGATGAGCAGTGTTCTGACCGCGGTGTCATTGACGGGTGTGCGATTGGAAGGTGCCCCACTCCAGAGCGTCCGTCTGGAGAACGGTTTCCTGGCGGCGCCCGACCTTGCCCCGGACAAGCTCACGGGTGCCATCTTCCAGGGCAAGGCCAGCGATGGAAGCCCGGTGGAGGTGGCGGTATGTGGCGCCGAGCCCTCGGCCCAGGATTCCTCCCTGCTCTCGTACCGCATCGAGATCTGGAGTCAGTCGAAGGAGGCCTGGGAAAACCCGTGCATCGCGACCCAGCGGATGCCCAATCCCAAGGCGCTCGCCGTGCAGAGCCTCTGGGATAAACGGGGGGCCAGCCGCGACGAGCCGGGAAAGTTCACCTTCGCCTGTGAAACGGGCGCCATCGCCAAGTGCATCCACTGGGGCTACAAGCCCTGGGCCACGAAGGACGGACAGCCGCTGAAGGACCTGCACCAGGCCTGCACGCGCATGGTCCGCGCGGACTACTGCGGCGATGGGCAGAGCCATACCCGTCAGGACCAGGTCATCGACATGTACGACGCCGTGGGCATCCAGGCCCGGACGACGGTGGCCTCCGCGCACTGGGTGCCCAGCAAGGCCTCCTTCGAAGCGGCCTGGACTCCCGAAGGTGCCTCGTGCCTGGCCCGCACCCGGGATGGACAGGAGGCCCAGACGGTCCTGAAGGAGTGCCCCGGGCGATTTGAAGTGGGCGAGCGGGATCTGGGAGAGGGCGACCACTGCGCCGTGCGCCTCAAGGCCCCGCGCGCCGGAATGGCGGCGCTGAGGAATCACTCTTACGGTCCGCAGCGCCCCGGTACGGCGACCGCGAAACTGAGCCACACCCCCTAAGCGCCACGCCGAAGCCCTGGGGAGGCGCTCCGGCCCTCCTCAGGGCATCAGCCGCAGGGACTGCTCGAGCTGCTCCCGCACCTCTCCCAGCCGCGAGGGGTGCTTCACCGCGATGAACACCGTGTCGTCCCCCGCGATGGTGCCGGCCACCCCTTCCATGCCCACCGCGCGGTCCACCATCACCCCGACAATCTGCGCGTAGCCCGGCGCCGTCTTGAGCACGAGCATGTTCGGCGGCGCCTCCATCACCGTGGCTCGCACCGGGGGCGCAGGGGCCCGCTCCACGCGTTGGTAGCGTCCATTCACCTTCTGGACGGACAGGCGCTTGAGGTGCCGGGAGAGCGTGGACTGGCTCGGCGCCTGTCCCTCCCCCTCCAGCAACTGCTGAAGCACCGCTTGGTCCGTGATCTCGTGGGCCTCCAGCAACCGGAGGATCGCTTCGTCCAGATCCATGCACGGGACGATGCATCCACCTGAATATGCATGCAAGGGCCTCGTGGAACTCCCCCTGAATATCCCTGGAAATTAATCTCTTGCGCTGCGCGTCGTGGTGAATACTATGCGCCCTTCCTGCGGGCAGGCGCATATTCATGCATGCATATGCAGGCTCATCCACCGCCCCCACGGGCACTGCGAGGAGTCACGATGAAGCACCTGACCCACATCCGGGATCTCGGCCCCGAGGGCGTCGAGACGATTCTGGCGAAGGCCGCCGCCTGGAAGGGCAAGCCCGCCGAGCCGCTGTTCCTGGGCCGCATCCTGGGCATGGTGTTCTTCAACCCCTCGCTGCGCACGCGCGCCTCGTTCGAGTCGGTGATGCTGCGCGGCAGCGGCAACGCCATCGTCCTGGACGTGGGCAATGGCGTGTGGAAGCTGGAGGACCGCCCCGGGGCCATCATGAATCAGGACCGCGCCGAGCACATCAAGGAGGCCGCGCCCGTGCTGTCGCGCTTCGTGGACATGCTCGGGGTGCGCACCTTCTCGGCCGGTGGGGACGACGAGCAGGACGAGGAGGATCCGGTCATCTCCGCCTTCCGCCGCCACGTCACCGTGCCCCTGGTGAGCATGGAGTCCGCGCGGGAGCACCCCTGCCAGGGGCTCGCGGACGTGCTCACGCTGCGCGAGAACTTCGGCTCCACGAAGAAGCTGCCGGTGACGCTCACCTGGGCGCCCCACATCAAGCCGCTGCCCAAGGCGGTGCCCAACTCCTTCCTGCTCACCGCCGCGGCGGCCGGCTGCGAGGTGCGCGTGGCGCATCCTCCCGGCTTCGAGCTGCACCCGGCGGTGCGCGCCGAGGCGGAGGCCTACGCCAAGGCCACGGGCGGCAGCGTCACCTACACGCATGACCAGAACGAGGCCCTGGCGGGCAGCCGCGCCGTCTACGCCAAGTCCTGGGGCCCGGCCACGCGCTCGGCGCACACCGCCGGGGACGTGTCCGCGCTGCTGGCCTCCCACGCGGACTGGATGCCCACGCGCCGCACCCTGTCGCGCGCCGCCGCGGACGCGCTGTTCCTCCACTGCCTGCCCGTGCGCCGCAACGTCGAGGTCGCCGACGAGGTGCTGGACCACCCGTCCAGCCGCGTCATCGACGAGGCGGAGAACCGCTTCCACGTCCAGCGCTCCATCCTCTCCTGGCTGCTGTCGGCCTGAGGCCGTCCGAGGTCCGCCATGCCCTTCTCTCCCGATCCCTACTCCGCGCTGCGCTCCGCCGCCCGCTACGTCCGGCAGTTCCGCCGGAAGACCTTCGTGGTGCTGCTCGACGGCCCCGTCATCGGGGATCCGAAGCTGCGCCGGGCGGCCTGCGACCAGATCGGCCTCCTGTGGGCCTTCTCCATCCAGCCCGTGGTGGTGCACAGCTCGAGCCCCGAGCTGGACACCCCGTTCGACACGGGCTCGCCCATCACCGGCCGGCTGCGCACGGACCTGCTCACGGACCTTCAGGCCGCGGGCGTGCCGTGCGTGGGCCTGAGCGGCGTGGACGCGGGCCTGCTCAAGGCCCGGCCGGTGCATGCCGGCACGAGCGGTGACATCGAGTCGGTGGACACGCGCCTGCTCCAGCACCTGCGCTCGGGCGAGTACGTGCCCGTGGTGGCGCCCCTCGCGGGCGACCCGACGGGCGCCGTGCACAACGCCAGCGCGGACACGGTGGCGGCCCTGCTCGCGGTGGCGCTGGGCGCCGAGAAGCTCTTCTTCCTGCTCACCACGCCGGGCCTGCTGCGCGACGCGTCCAACCCCAACTCCATCATCCCCCTGGCCTCGCTGCAGGAGCTGGTGGGGCTGGAGAAGGAAGGCCAGCTCTCCGGCAGCCTCAAGCCCAAGGCCCACGCCATCCGTCACGCCCTGGAGGGCGGCGTCGGCAGCGTGCACCTGGTGAGCGGCACCCTGCCGGATGCGCTCCTGGAGGAGGTCTTCACCAACGAGGGCAGCGGCACGATGGTGGTCCGCGAGCCTCCCGCGCGTGGCGCTGGAGGGTCCACGTGACGCCAGCCGCCCTGCTCGAAGCCCTCGTGGCCACCCCCAGCGTCTCGGGAAACGAGGCGGCGATCGCGGACAAGGTGGCCTCGTGGGCCGAGGGCTGGGGTGCGCGCGTGCAGCGCCAGGGCCACAACGTGTGGTTCTCCGTGGGCCAGGGCCCGCGGCGGCTGCTCGTCAACTCGCACCTGGACACCGTGCCCCCGTGCAGCGGGTGGACGCTGGAGCCCCTGCAGCCGCTGTGGCGCGAGGGGCGCCTCTATGGCCTGGGGAGCAACGACGCCAAGGGCTGCGTGACGGCGATGCTGCTCGCGGCCCGGGAGCTGCTGGCCTCTCCCCAGTCCCTGGACGGCAAGGGCGAGGTGATCTTCGCGTTCACCGCCGAGGAGGAGACCGGGGGCAAGGGCCTGGGCCCGCTGCTGGGCGAGCTGGGCCCGCTGGACGCCGCCGTGGTGGGCGAGCCCACGGGGCTGAAGCCCTGCACGGCCCAGCGCGGCATGCTGCTCTTGCGCTGCGTGGCCCACGGCACCTCCGGGCACGTGGCGCACGCGCACACCACCCAGACGGAGAACGCCATCCACGTGGCGGCGCGGGACATCGCCGCCCTGGCGGAGCTGCGCTTCCTGCCCCACCCGCTGCTGGGTGAGGCCCGCGCGCAAGTCACGCAGATTCAAGGAGGCCTGGCGCGCAACCAGGTCCCCGACCGGTGCGAGTTCTTCGTGGACCTGCGCACCACGCCCGGCATGGACCATGCGGCCATCGCCCTGCAGATTGGCCGGACGCTGAAGAGCGAGGTGACGGTGCACTCCGCGCGCTACCTCCCCAAGGGGACCGCGCCGGGCGAGCCCATCGTCCGCGCGGCCCTGGCGGCCTCGGGCGAGGCCCCCGTGGGCTCCAGCACCACCTCCGACTGGGCGTTCCTGGGCAGCCTGCCCGCCGTGAAGGTGGGCCCGGGCGACACGCTGCGCTCCCACCGCCCCGATGAACACCTCGCCCTGGTGGAGCTGGAGGCGGGGGTTTCCTTCTACCAGAAGCTCATCCGCGGCTACTTCGAGGAGGTGGCAGGTGGCTGAAGAGACGCTGTGGGCCAAGGGCCTCGCGCTGGACACCATCATCCATGGCTTCACCGTCGGGGATGACCCGCAGGTGGACCTGGCGCTCGCCCCTCACGACGCGCTCGGCAGCGCCGCCCATGCCCGGATGCTGGCGCGCGTGGGGCTCCTGTCCGAGGCGGACATGCGCGCCCTGGTGACGGCCCTGCGCGCGCTCCACGACGAGGCGCGGGTGGGCGCGTTCACCATCCGCCCCGAGCAGGAGGACGGACACACCGCCCTGGAGGCCGCCCTCGTCGAGCGCGTGGGCGAGCCCGGCCGGCGCATTCACCTGGGCCGCTCGCGCAATGATCAGGTGCAGCTCGCCCTGCGGCTGCTCCTGCGCGAGGAGGTGCTGGTGCTCGGCGCGCGCACGGCGGAGCTGGCCGGAGCGTTCCTGGACTTCGCCCAGGCGCACGCGGACAAGCCGATGCCCGGCTACACGCACATGCGGCGGGCCATGCCCAGCACGTTCGGGCTGTGGGGGGCCGCCTTCGCCGAGGCGCTGCTGGAGGAGCTGGAGGCCCTGAAGGGCCTGTGGGCGCGCGTGGACCGCTGCCCCCTGGGCGCCGCCGCCGGCTTCGGCGTGCCGCTGCCCATCGACCGGGAGTATGTCGCCTCGCTGCTCGGTTTCTCCCGCGTGCAACGCAGCCCCATCGATGTCCAGAACAGCCGAGGGCGTCTCGAGACGGCGGCGCTCTCGTGGGGGTGCTCCATCGCGGGAGGCCTGGAGAAGTGGCTGTGGGACTTGGCGCTCTTCACCACCGAGGAGTTTGGCTTCCTGGCGCTGCCGGACGCCTTCACCACCGGCTCGTCCATCATGCCGCAGAAGAAGAACCCGGACGTGGTGGAGCTGGCGCGGGGCCGGTGCCGGGAGCTGCGCGGCATGGCCCGTCAGGTGGAGGAGATCTCCAGCGGCCTGCCCTCCAGCTACCACCGCGACTTCCAGCTGCTCAAGCGCCCCACCCTCACGGCCCTCACCTCCCTGCGCGAGCTGCTGGAGGTCTCCACGCGCCTGGTGCCCGCGCTGCAGATCCGCGCCGAGGCGGCGGCCCGGGCGTGCGACGACACGCTGTACGCGGCCCACCATGCCTTCACGCTCGCCGGGCGCGGCCTGCCGTTCCGGGATGCCTACCGCGAGGTGGCCCAGCAGCTCGCCGGCGGCACCTTCCAGCCGGACCGGGCCGCGCTGACCGCCACCCACCTGGGCGGCGCCGGCAACCTGGGCCTGGAGCAGGCCCGCGCCGAGCTGGACGCCTCGCGCGCCTGGCTCACCGACACCCACCGTGCGCTCGCCGGTTGTGCCGAGCGCATCTGGCACCCCTGACCCTCGAAGGAATCGAAATCTCATGAGCAAGAAACCCGTGGTGCTGGCCTTCTCCGGCGGTCTGGACACCTCCTTCTGCGTCGTCTACCTGCGCGAGCAGGGCCACGCCGTCACCACCGTCACCGTGGACACTGGCGGCTTCTCGGCCGACGCCCTGAAGCGCATGCCCGAGCAGTCGGCGCGCCTGGGCGCCGTGGCCCACCACACCGTGGATGGCCGCGCGCTGCTCTTCGATGACTACCTGCGCCACCTGCTCGCCGGCAACGTGCTGCGCGGCCAGGCCTACCCCCTGAGCGTCTCCGCCGAGCGCGTCTGCCAGGCCACCGAGGTGGTGCGCATGGCGCGCCAGGTGGGCGGCCAGGCCCTGGCCCACGGCTCCACCGGAGCCGGCAATGATCAGATCCGCTTCGATGTGGCCTTCCGCGCCCTGGCGCCGGACCTGGACCTCATCACCCCCATCCGCGACCTGTCCCTGAGCCGGGCCCAGGAGATGGCCTACCTGGCCGAGCGCGGCTTCTCCATGCCCGCCAAGACGGCGGCCTACTCCGTCAACGAGGGCATGTGGGGCACCTCCGTGGGCGGCAAGGAGACACACGACTCCTGGAGCGCGCTGCCGGAGGCCGCCTACCCGGGCGGCGTGGTGCCCAGCGACCTGGCGCCCCGCACGCTGGTGGTGGGCTTCGACAAGGGCCGGCCGGTGTCGCTGGACGGCAAGGCGCTGTCCCCCGTGGAGATCATCGCCGAGCTGAACACCGTGGGGCAGCCCTACGGCGTGGGGCGCGGCGTGCACCTGGGCGACACCATCCTGGGCATCAAGGGGCGCGTGGGCTTCGAGGCGCCCGCGGCGGTGATGCTCATCACCGCGCACCGGGAGCTGGAGAAGCTGGTGCTCTCCGGCAAGCAGCTCTTCTGGAAGGAGACGCTGGGCAACCTCTACGGCACGCTGCTGCACGAGGGGCACTTCTTCGATCCGCTGGCCAGAGACCTGGAGGCCTTCCTCACCTCCTCGCAGGAGCGCGTCACGGGTGAAGTGCGGCTGACGCTCCAGCCGCGCGCGCTGTTGGTGGAAGGCGTGCGCTCGCCCTACTCGCTCATGGACGCCAAGGTGGCCAGCTACGGCGAGGCCAACCACATGTGGACGGGCGCCGAAGCCGCAGGCTTCGCCAAGGTGTATGGCGTGGCACAAACCCTGGCCCTCAAGGTGAAATCATGAAGGTACACGTCGACAAGGTGGGCAGCGTCACCCGCAACCTGCGGCTGGGCCGGACCGTGAGCCTCACCACCGATATCCAGGCGGTGGAGGGCGCGGTCATCGCCGCGCGCATCCACGGCGAGAAGTCCGTCTACAACCAGCTCGAGGACGTGCACGGGCGGCTGGTGACGCTGCACGGCGGGGACATCGTCGTGGGGGCGCTCGGCCACCGCAACGCGCTGCACGGCTACGAGGGCGTGGTGCCCGAGAAGGTGGAGGCCGGCCAGCGGCTGCACGTGCTCAACATGGGCGGCGTCATCGGCCAGTGCACCTCGCACAACCCCGGCGTGGGCACCCCGTTCGAGGCGGAGGTGCTCGGCCAGGTGCTCGTGTTCCCCGAGTTCCAGTCCCGCACGGGTCAGCCGGCCCACATCCGCGCCGGCGCGCTCCGCGGCTCGGAGAAGCCGGTGACGGTCCCGGTGGTGTACGTGGTGGGCACCTGCATGAACGCGGGCAAGACGTACGCCGCGTGCGCGCTGGTGCGCCGGCTCTCCCAGGCGGGCTACCGCGTGGGCGGCGCCAAGCTCACGGGCGTGTCGCTCATGCGCGACACGCTGAGCATGCGCGACTCGGGCGCCGAGGTGGTGATGGACTTCACCGACGCGGGCACCGTGTGCACCAGCCCCCGGACCGCCTCCCAGGTCTCCCGCATCATCCTCTCCGAGCTGGCGGCCGCCGAGGTGGACGTCATCGTCGCGGAGACGGGCGACGGCATCATGGGCGAGTACGGCGTGCAGTCGATCCTCGCCGACCCGGGCCTGCGCGGCCTGGGCAGCTCCTTCATGCTCTGCGCCAATGATCCGGTGGGAGCCTCCGGCGGCGTGCGTCACCTGAAGGAGACGTACGGCATCACCGTGGACGTGGTGGCCGGTCCCGCCACCGACAACGGGGTGGGCATCCGCTTCGTCGAGCGCGAAGTGGGCGTGCCCGCCCGCAATGCCCGCGCGGATGCGGCGGGCCTGGGCAATCTCATCCTGGAGCGGCTCACGCCCCAGCTTGGTACCGGTCGGAGGAGCGCATGAGTCGGGTTCACGCCTATATCCTGGGAGCATCGGGTTTCGGGGGGGGCGAGTTGCTGCGGCTGCTGGCCGGGCACCCGTCCGTTGCGGGCATCCGTGCGGTGTCCAAGCCGCACGCGGACACCCTGCTCTGGAAGGTGCACCCGCACCTGCGCAGCCTCATGGACGGCCACTTCGAGGCCGAGCCGGACTGGAAGTGGCTCACGGACTCGCCGCAGCCGGTGGTGTTCTCCTGCCTGGAGGACGAGGAGCTGGCGCGTCAGCTCCCCGCCCTGGAGAAGAAGTGGGCCGAGCTGGGGCTCGCCGACCGGATGATCCTCATCGATCTGTCGCCGGACTTCCGGTTGGATCACGCGGGGCGCTACGCCGCCACGCATGGCCGCCCCCACCCCACGCCGGAGCTGCTGGAGCGCTTCGTCTACGGGCTCACCGAGTGGCGCCGCGACAAGCTCAAGGGGGCCCGCCGCATCTCCAACCCGGGGTGCTTCGCCACCGCCGTGCAGCTCGCGCTCTTGCCGGTGGCCGCCACGCCGGGCCTGGGCCTCATCGCCGCCACGGCCGTCACGGGCTCCTCGGGCTCCGGGGCGATCCCCGTCGATGTGACGCACCACCCCACGCGCGCGCACGACTTCCGCGCCTACCGGCCGCTGGAGCACCAGCAGGAGGCGGAGATCGACGTGATGCTCGTGGCGCACAAGGCCTCGCGCCACCGGCTCACCTTCGTGCCGCACTCGGCACCGCTGGTGCGCGGCATCTTCGCCACCGTGCAGTTCGAGTGGCCGGAGACCGCGGGCGGTGTGAGCACCGCGTCCCTCACCACGCAGTACCGCAACTACTACACCGGCTCGCCGTTCATCCGGGTGGTGGAGGGCAGCCCGCGCCTGGCCTCCGTGGTGGGCAGCAACTTCGTCGACATCGCGGTAGCCACGCGGGGCCGCACCGTGGCGGCGATGGTGGCGCTGGACAACCTGGTGAAGGGCATGGCGGGCCAGGCGGTGCAGAACCTCAACGTGGCCCTGGGGCTGCCCGAGGACACTGCCCTGCGGCAAGCCGCGTGCTACCCCTGCTGACGTTCACTGCACGGCGAGCAGCAGACAACTCCTGAGGCCGCGGAGGGGGTGTTCGGGCTATAAGCCCCCTCCGCCAGCAACACCCGCCCCAGGAGTGGTGCATGACGACGGAAGCCCCAGGATTGCTACAGGCCGCCGCGGAGGTCGCGCGCAAGTCGGGAGACGTGGCGCTCGAGTTCTTCCGCCGCGGCGTCACGGTGGACATCAAGAAGGACGGCACCCCCGTGACGGTAGCCGACCGGACCGCCGAGAAGACCGCGCGCGACTGGATCGAAGCCCACTTCCCCGAGGACGGCATCCTCGGCGAGGAGTTCGGCGAGACGCGGCCCGGGGCCCGCCGCCGGTGGATCCTGGACCCCATCGACGGGACGAAGACCTTCATCCGGGGCGTCCCGCTCTGGGGCACCCTGGTGGCGGTCGCAGAGGGGGATCGCATCCTCGCGGGCGCCGCCTACTTTCCCCCGGTGGGGGAGCTGCTTGCGGCCGCGCCCGGCCAGGGCTGCTTCTGGAACGACAAGCCCGTGCGGGTGTCCGAGCTCGCCGACCTGTCCCAGGCGGTGGTGCTGTGCACGGACGAGCGCTTCCAGGTGCATCCGGACCGGGGCGAGCGGTGGCGTGCGCTCGCGGCCCGCTCGGCGATGGCCCGCACCTGGGGCGACTGCTACGGCTACCTCCTCGTCGCGACGGGCCGCGCCGAGGTGATGGTGGATGAGATCATGTCCCCCTGGGACGCGGCGGCGCTGCAGCCCATCATCGAGGAGGCAGGCGGCCTCTTCACCGACTGGACGGGAAAGCGCACCGCGTTCGGTGGCAACTCCATCGCGACGAACGCGGCCCTGGCGCAGCAAGTCCGCGAGATTCTGGGCGCCCAGACGCCGCGCCCGTAAGCAGGCGGAGGGCGCTCAGCGCTCAGGGGGAGGCGGAGTGGCCTCCCCGGGGGGCTCACGCGGGGCTTCGGAGCGCTCGCCCGCCTTCTCCGCTTCGCGCAGGAACTCCGCGTATTCAGCCTTCTGGGCCTCCGCGCGCGCCTGGGCCGCCGCAGCGGTCCGCGCCGAGGCCGCGCGTCCACTCACCACCGCCCGGTAGCTCAGGAACACCCCCAGGGCGAAGGCGAGCAGACGCAGCACTGCGCCCACCCACCCGTCCCACAGCCCCTCCAGGCCATCGCGCACGAAGTCGAGCGAGAGCACGAAGAACTCCCCGGAGAGCGCGGCCCCCAGGGCGGTGCTCAGGGGCTTCAGCTCCAGAATGCGCGCGGCGCCATACGCCAGCAGGGGCAGGGCCGCGAGCACCCACAGGTTCTGCAGGGCGATGCCGATGAGCAGGCGGGGCAGCTCTCCGGGCAGATCCTCGATGCGCGTGCTCAACCGGTAGGCCAGGGAGACGCTCACCATGGAGCCGGCCATCAACGACAGGAAGCCGAGCCCCAGGATGAACTGGAAGCGGCGGATACGGACTCGCAGGGGCTCAAGCATTCCGGGGGTGGGGCTCACGCCGCGAGAGCCTACCGCAAGCCCCCGGGAGCGGCCTCAGTCGCCGCCGTCGAAAATGTCCGCTGCGTCCCCCGCCTGGCGAGGAGGCGGACCGTCTCCATAGAAGACCTCCTCCATGACCAGGCCGTGCGGCGGGGCGGTGGGCCCCGCCCGGGTGCGGTCCTTCGAGGCGAGCACCTCGGCCACCCAGGCCTCGGGCCGGCGGCCCTTGCCCACCTCCACCAGGGTGCCCACGAGGTTGCGCACCATGTGCTTGAGGAAGGCGGTGCCCTCCACGACAAAGGCCACCGCATCCCCGGCGGTGCCCTCCACGCTCAACCGGCGCACCTCCCGCACGGCATGCGCCGCCTGGCAGTCCGAGGCCCGGAAGGCAGAGTAGTCATGCCGCCCGAGCAGGGCCGTGGCGGCGCGGGCCATGGCCTCCACCTGGAGCGGGGCGTAGATTTCCCAGTGGGTGTGGCGGCGCAGCGGCGAGCGGGACGGCAGGTTGCTCACCCGGTAGCGGTAGCGCTTGCCCCGGGACCAGCGCCGGGGATCGAACTCCGCGGCCACCTCTTCGGCCCGGACCACCGCGATGTCCTCGGGCAGCAGGCCGTTGAGCCCCCGGTGGTACGCCTTGAGCGGCAGCTGGCGCTCGGTGTCGAAGCACACCACCTGTCCCGTGGCGTGCACCCCAGAGTCGGTCCGCCCCGCGGCCACCACCTCCACGGGGGCCCCGAGCAGCTTGCCCAGCGCGTCGCCCAGCTCCGCCTGGACGGAGCGGCCGTTGCGCTGCACCTGCCACCCCACGTACCGGGAGCCGTCGTATTCGATCGTCAGTTTCAGGCGAGGCATGGGGACGGACGCGGCAAGGGCCTAGCGGTACTTCAACCAGGCCGCGAGGAGCTCCGCCACCATCTTGTTCACGGAGACGCCGTTGCGCTGGGCCACCGCCTCCAGCGCGGCGAGCTGCTCCGTGGGCAGTGGAACGCTCAGGAGCCGCTCGGAGAGGTTGCGCTTCTCGCGCAGCACGGGAGGCGCCGCGGGCGCGGGGGGCGGCGCCGAAACCAGCGCAACGGGAGGCAGGGTGGAGGGATCCGACTTCGCCTCCTCCAGCTCCAGCACCTCCTCCAGCCCGGAGGTCTGCTGCACCAGCCTCCCCTGCTCCGCCTGCATCTCGTCCAGGAAGAGCTGGCGCAGGAAGTTGGAGAGGTGGAGCTGGGTGGGGGTGAACTCGTAGGCGTTGAGGAAGGCGTCGATGGCCGCGCGCATCTCCGCGGCCGTCTGGTAGCGGCGATCCCGGTCCTTCTCGAGCGCCTTCATCAGAATGGCCTCGACGGGCTCGGGAATGTCCGCCTTGAAGTAGGACGGGGCGTAAATCTTCCCCTCGGTGATGCTGCGCATCACCGCCACCTCGGACTCGCCCGTGAAGAGCTTGAAGCCGGTGAGCCACTCGTACAGCGCCACCCCCACCGAGAAGATGTCGCTGCGGCAGTCCACCACCTTGCCCTGGCACTGCTCGGGGCTCATGTAGCTGATCTTGCCCTTGAGCTCTCCGGAGCGCGTCTCCTCCACCTGATTGGTGGCCTTGGCGATGCCGAAATCCAGCACCTTCACCATGCCGTCGAAGGCCACGAAGATGTTCTCGGGCGTCACGTCCCGGTGGACGATGTTCAGCGGGTTGCCGTAGAGGTCCACCTTCCGGTGCGCGTAGTGCAGCCCCGCGCACACGTCCGAGGCGATCTTCAGCGCGTAGACCATGGGGAACGGGATGCCCAGCGCCTCGGCCTTGGGGATGATGCGCCGCATGTCCCGGCCGAAGATGTACTCCATGGCGATGAAGTAGCTCTCGCCGATCTTCCCCAGGTCGTGGATCTGCACGATGTTGGGGTGGTTGAGCTGCGCGGCGAGCCGGGCCTCGTTGAGGAACATCTTCACGAAGCTGGCGTGCTTGGACAGGTGCGGGCGGATGCGCTTGATGACGACGGGCGTCTCCAGCCCCTCTCCATCCACCTGGTGCGCCAGGAAGATCTCCGCCATCCCCCCCACCGCGATGCGGTCGATGAGCTGGTACTTGCCGAAACGGCTGGTATCTCGCGAGGCGCCGGTGGACATCGGCCCCGCACGATAGCCGATAACCGTGTGACAGCACCGTGACTAACGCAGCTGGAGCACCTGGACCTTGAGCCCCGCGGGGGCCTCCGGAGATGACGGAAAGTCGACAGCCGAGGGGCCCAACGCGGCCACGGGGCGCGCGGTGCGGCCCGCCCGGGCGGTGCCCTCCATCACCAGGGCCTCGAAGCGGCGAGGCGTCAGGGGCGCCAGGTTGCAGCACGCCACCAACCGGCCTCCGGGGGCCACCACGCGCGCGGCGGCCTCGGCCAGCAGCGGGTAGTCCCGCGCCGCCGAGAAGCGCGTGCTGCGCGTGGTGGAGAACGAGGGCGGATCCGAGATGACGACATCGAATGTCTCGCCCTTCTTCGCCAGGCGCCCGAGCCAGTCGAAGACGTCCCCGGCGACGTAGTCGTACCGGTCCACCGGCTGGCCGTTGAGGCGCGCGTTCTCCTCGCCCCAGTCCAGCACCCGCCGGCTGCTGTCGATGTTGAGCACCCGCTTCGCCCCGCCCGCGGTGGCCACCACGCCGAAGGCACAGGTGTAGGAGAAGAGGTTGAGCACGGTGAGCCCCTTCACCTCGCCGTGCAGCCACGCCCGCGTCTCCCGCATGTCCAGGTACAGCCCCACCGAGAGCCCCTGCGCCGGACGGATGCGGAAGCGCAAGCCGTTCTCCAGCGCCTCCAGGGACTCCACGGGCTCGCCCCGCGCGGGCGCTTCGGGGGCCACCACGTCGCGGGCCACGTTGGCCAGCACGCGCGCCTCCCGGGGGCGGCGCTTGAGGTAGAGGCTCCGGGGCGCCCACGCCTCCCAGGCCGCATCAAGCAGGGCCTGCTCCTCCTCGGGGGAGAAGTCCCGGTACAGGCTGACCACGGGCAGCCCCGCGAAGGTGTCCACGGTGACGTCGGGCACACCGTCCGGCGCGCCATTCACCCACCGGAACGCGGTGGTGCGGGCGTCTGACAGCAGCGCGCCCCGCCGCGCCCGGGCTTCGCGGAGCCGTTCGGTGAGGGAGGTGCTCATCACGAAGAGAGCCGGGCGCGCGTCCACACGCTGGAGAGCGCGGAGGTGGCCTCCCGGGACAGCTCCACGAAGTCGGTGCCGAGCAGTTGCCCCTCGCGCACGGTGACGCGGCCGTTGACGATGGTCCACGCCACGCTCGAGCGGGCCAGTTGTCCCACCAGGTTCGGCGAGTAGCCCGTCTCGGGATCCGCCGCGGGCACGTAGTCGTAGACCACCAGGTCCGCGAGGAAGCCCTCCTCCAGGTTCCCCGAGGGCAGGTTGAACAGGCGGGTGCACAGCTCGGCCGGCCCGCTCACCAGGCACTGCGCCAGCGCGCTGTCGGGATCCGGCAGGCGGCCCGCGCGGGAGATGCGCAGCAGCGTCATGAACGCGGCCAGGGCCTCGTCCCAGAGGGTGCCATGGCCACTGGTCCCCAGGCCCACCAGGTGCTGGCGCAGGAGCACCGTCTCCAGGGACTCGCCGGTGCGCTCACTGGTGAAGTAGGAGCGGGGGCTGATGGCCACGAAGGTCTGGGTGGCCACGAGCCGCTCGGACTCCGAGGTGTCGATGGTGCGCGCGTGCGCGGCGATGGAGCGGGCGCCCAGCAGCCCCAGCTCCTCCAGCCGGGGCACCACGCGCTTGCCGTGCCGCGCATACGTCAGGGCAAGGTCCTCCTGCCCCTCGGCGAGGTGGAAGAGCAGGGGCGCCCCCGAGGCCTCGGCCACGTCACGGATGCGGAGCAGGAGCGCATCGTCACAGGTGTGCGAGGACAGGAAGCCCACCGCCCCCCGCACCAGCGGGTGCTCCCGGCGGCGGCGCGCGAAGTCCGCGTTGGCCTCGAGCCACTGCGCGGCGGAGGCCTCGCCCTGGAGGTTGTGGGTGAGGTGGCCCGACACCAACCGGAGGCCGAGCTGGGCCGCCGCGGAGGCCTGGGCCTCCAGGGCTCCCGCCACATCCGCGGGGGCCTCCAGGTGCTCCACGGCCAGGGTGATGCCGTCGCGCAGCGCCCGGGCGATGGCGAAGCGGGACAGGGCCTCCACCTCGCCCGGCGTCAGCAGCGAGGCCACATGCCGGCGCCGCTCCAGGCGGGTGTGGGGCGAGCTCAGCAGGAAGTTGCCCGAGGGGGGCAGGAGCTGGCCGCCGACGAGGTGCGTGTGGCAGTCCACCAGCCCGGGGGCCACCAACCGGCCCCGGCAGGCCACTTCCCAGTCACCGGGCAGGACGGGAATCTCGTCGTCGGGCGCCACGCGGCGGATGCGGCCCTCTTCGATGAGCAGGGCCATGCCCGTCCGGACCCGTCCGTCCGCACGGAACACGGCGCAGTTCTTGAGCAGAAGACGGCCTTCCATGGCCCTCTACTATGGCCCGAGCCCACCCTTCCGGCCACCTTCCATTCTCGCCGGGGCCGTCTCTCTTCCCCTTCCGTTTCCTGGCGGGCGCTAAGCTCCAGGCCTTCATGCGCCTTCGCCTCCGGCCCCCTTCCCGATCCACCGTGGCCTTCTGGGCCGGGTGGGCGGCCCTGCTCGCGCTGGCCTTCCTCGCGCGGGTGGCGAACTGGCGCCAGGTCTTCCTGGAGGGGGGCGTGGAGCTGGTCCCCACGGACTCGTACTACTACGTCCGCTACGCGCTCCTGCAGCAGCACGCCTTCCCCTTCTTCCACCGGTTCGATCCCTACATCAGCTTTCCGAGCGGGGCCTTCATCATCTGGCCGCCGCTGCACACCTGGCTGGTGGCGCTGTTCCTCGCCCTCGGCCCGGCGGATCCCGAGCGGGCCGCGGCCTGGGTGGGTCCTGGGCTGGCCCTCGTGGAGCTGGGGCTGCTCACGCTCCTGGCCCGGCGATGGCTCGGCGGAGGGGTCGCGCTGGGCGCGCTCGCGTTGATGGCCCTGGTACCCGCGGCCGTCGCTTCCGGGGCGCTGGGCAGCGCGGATCACCACGTCCACGAGCTGACCCTGTCTGCCCTCGCCGCGCTCCTGCTGGGCCGGGCCCTCGCCCAGGGCTCGCCCTGGATGGGGGCCGCCGCGGGCCTGGCGCTGGGGCTCGGACGGATGTTCACCACCACGAGCTTCACGCTGGTGCCCGGCATGGCCGTCGCCATTCCCCTGGCGGCCCTGCTCGTCCGGAACACTCCCGGGGCCGCCGCCAGCCGCGTGGGCCTGGCCGCCGGGGTGGGGCTCGCGCTGGCCCAGGGGATGGCGGTGGCCTGGTTTGGCACCCTCTCCTCCCTGGCCTACTACGACATCTCCCTCTTCCAGCCCCTCTTCGGCCTGGGCCTGTTCAGCGCGGGGGCCGGTGTGGCCGCCTTCCTGGAGCACCGCCGGCGCTGGCCCCTGCTCCTCCTCCTCGCGGTCCTGTGCGCCCTGCCCCTCGCCCCGGAGGTCTCCCGCGCCTTCGGCCACCTCGCGCACCAGGATCCCCTCCTCACCATCGTCTCGGAATCCATCCCGCTCTGGAGGGACCGGACCTTCGCCCGTCAGCTCCTGGGCGCGCTGTGCCTGCTGCTGCCCCTGGGCCTGGGGGTCGCCGCCGTCCGGGCCTGGCGCGAGCGCGACGTCCTGATCGCCACCCTTGTGGCGGCAACCCTGCCCCTCATCGGGGCCTCGCTGCTGCAGGCCCGCTTCACCCAGCCGCTCCTGGGCAGCGGCGCCCTGCTCACCTCCGCCGGGCTGGGCTGGGCGCTGCGCCAGGCCACCCCGCGCATCCGCCACGTGTCCTACGCGTTGCTCGGGCTGGTAGGGCTGTCCTTTCTGACCTCCGTCCTTCCCGCGCGGCGCGCTGCCGCCCCCACGGACGAGGGCCTCATCCGCTCCACCCTCGCCTGGATGCGGACGCACACCCCGGCGCCCTCTCCCGCCTGGGACACGCAGGTGCCCCCGGCCTACGGCGTGGTGGCCTACTTCAACCTGGGCCACTTGCTGGCCCTGTGGGCCGAGCGCCCCGCGGTGGCCACCCCCTTCTCCCAGGTGCCCGAGCACGTCCAGGCCAACCTCGCGGCCACCGAGGTGCTCAGCGCCCCGGACGACGAGACCGCCTCCGCGCAGGCCCAGGCCCTCTCCGCGCGGTACGTGCTGCTCATCCCCATCGAGTACTTCCTGGGGAAGCTGAAGGTGCCGCCGCGCGACACCGTGCACGACTGGCTGCTGGAGCACGCGGGAATGGCCCAGGGCCCCAGGCCCGCGAGCGCCCACTTCCGGCTCATCCACGAGTCGGAGGAGTCCCGCCCGGGCAAGCCCGGCCAGCCCTACGCCCGCCTCTTCGAGCACGTCCCGGGGGCGGTGCTCCAGGGACGCTGTGCTCCCGGAGCCCCGGTGTCCGCGCGCCTGGAGCTGACGACGCCCCGGGGAACGCCTCTGCACTACACCCCTCAGACCACCGCCGATGCCCAGGGGGCCTTCTCGCTGCGCGTGGCCTATCCCACCGAGGGGGACCCCGCCGCCTCGGACATCCGCGCCGCGGCGCCCTACCAGGTGACGTGCGAGGGGGGCGGCGGAACCGCCTCCGTCCCCGAGGCCGCCGTGCGCGAGGGCACGGTGCTCGGCCTCGACAAATGAAAAGAGCGGCCTCCCGAAGGAGCCGCTCTTTCCATCACACGCTGAGGCAAAACGCCTTAGTAGGCGTTCTCCTGGGCGAAGTTCTTGATGTTCTTGTTGTGGAGCTCCTGGCGGGTCTCCTGCGTGCCCGGATCCACCGAGTCATTGCCGGCGAGCGCGCTGGCCGAGGCGCCGAACAGCTTGCGGACGTTGTCGCCGAACAGGGTGATGACGCCGATGGCCGCAATGGCGATCAGGGCGACGATGATGATGTACTCGGTCATGCCCTGGCCACGGGCCTTGCGGAACTGCTTACGGGTCATCGCCTTCATGGAGAACTCCTGGGGGTTGGATTGCTGTGAGGGTGTGCGGACAGTAGAGGGCTTATTCCTACAGATCCATCCGTCATCGGGAGGATGCCGGGGAAAAGCGTGGAACTTCGGGGCGTTGCGAAGGCGGAAAGCACGAAACAAGATGTTCCAGCCCCCCTCCGGCTCCATGAAGGGGGACAGCATGAATCCGGAATCGTTATGGTCCCGCCCTGACCCATGAACCCTCTGCTCCTGCAAGCCGTGCAGCTCGCCTGGTCCCCTGGCATGCGGGTGACCCATGTCGAAGGGGACAGCCCCTCCATCCTCCGCCGGCCCGCGGCGGAGCTGCTGGATGCGCCCCTGCATACGGCCCTCGGCATCTCACCGGAGCGGGCGCGGGACCTGGACGCTTTGGCCCAGGAGAACCGCCGCGCCGTGGAGTTTCTTTCCGCCCAGTTCGGCACCGGAGAGCCCGTCTCGCTGCGGCTGGTGCTCGGCCTGCACGAGGGGGCCCCCGCGGCCGCCATCCTGGACCTGAACGCCCTGCTCGTCGGCGCCCCGCCCGTCCAGATTTCGGGCCTCTCCTCCTCGCTCAGCCATGAAATCCGCAACCCCCTGAGCTCCGTGAAGATGGCGGTGCAGACGCTCCAGCGGAACACGGGCCTGTCGGACCGGGACAAGCGCCGGCTGACCATCGCCAACCGGGAGATCCGCACCATGGAGCGGATGCTCTGGATGCTGTCCGAGTACGGCCGCGACAGCGTGCCCAACCTGGACTCCCACCCCCTGCGCTCGGTGCTCCAGGAGGCCCAGGCCATGGTGGCCCCGGAGCTGGCCGAGCGCCGCATCGAGCTTCAGATCGAGGAAGCGCCCGAGCTGCCCCGGGCCCGGGTGGACACCGTGCGGCTGCGGCCCGTGCTGGCCCAGCTGATGCTCAACATCGCCATGGGCCAGCCCGAGGGCTCCCCGCTCCAGGTGTACCTGCGCGCCGCGCCCACCGGCCAGGCGCAGCTCGTGCTGAAGGACCCCGTGGCGGCCTTGCCCCCGGAGGAGCAGGCCACCCTGTTCGAGCCCTTTGGCTCCCGGCTGGCCCATGGGGCAGGCCTCTCCCTGGCCGCGCTCCGGCGCGTCATGCTCAACCAGGGTGGCTCCGTGTCCGCCGAGGGAAGCGCCGAGCCGGGCATGGTGTTCACACTCACCTTCGCCTCGTGAGTGAGCCCCATGGAGACCCTTCTCATCATCGATGACGACGTGGGGCTCCTGGAGAACCTCCAGATGCACTTCGAGGAGATCCTCCAGGATGGCGCACCGCGTTACAACGTGGTGACGGCCACCAGCGCCGCCATGGGGCTCAAGGCGGCCCAGGACGCCATGCCCAGCGTGGTCATCCTGGACATGATGCTGCCGGACCGCAGCGGCCTGGAAATCATCGAGGAAATGAAGACGCTGTGCGGGGACGCGCGCATCATCCTCGTCACCGCGCACCACGACATGGAGACGACGATCCGGGCCATGAAGGCCGGGGCGTTCGACTACATCCACAAGCCCTTCCCGGACCCGGCCGCGCTGGATCTGGTGGTGGACCGGGCGCTGGAGTACCGGCAGCTGTCGCGGCGCGCCGCGTCCGTGAACGTGGAGAACGCGGCGGCGCGGCTGGGGGACATCGTCGGCACCAGCCCGCTGATGCAGCAGCTGGTGAAGGAGATCGGCAAGGTCACCAGCAGCACCGCCACGGTGCTCATCAATGGCGAGAGCGGCACGGGCAAGGAGCTCTTCGCCCGCGTCATCCACAACTACTCCTATGACGAGGCCAAGCCCTTCATCGGCATCAACTGCTCGGCCATCGTGGACACGCTCCTGGAGAGCGAGCTGTTCGGCCACGAGAAGGGCTCGTTCACCGGCGCCACCACCACCAAGCAGGGCAAGTTCGAGCTGGCCGAGGACGGCACCGTCTTCCTGGACGAGATCGGCGACATGTCGCTGATGCTCCAGGCCAAGCTGCTGCGCGTGCTCCAGGAGCGGGAGTTCGAGCGCGTGGGCGGCGTCAAACGCATCAAGCTGCGAGCGCGCGTCATCGCCGCCACCCACCGCACCCTCTCCGAGGAGGTGGCCTCGGGCCGCTTCCGCGAGGACCTCTACCAGCGCCTCAAGGTCATCACCCTGCGGATTCCCCCGCTGCGCGAGCGCCGCGAGGACATCCCCCTGCTGGTGCACCACCTGCTGGAGCGCATCAACGAGAAGGTGCACAAGCGCGTGCTCCGGGTCCCCCCGGAGGTGCTGGAGCACCTGACACGGCTGCCGTGGCGCGGCAACGTGCGCGAGTTGGAGAACGTGCTCACCCGCGCCGTGGTGCTCGCCCCGGGCGAGGTGTTGCTGGGTGAAGACTTGCCGGCCCTGGAGCCCGGGCCCCAGGAGCCTGGCCGGCCGCTCCCCGCCACCGGGCCCCTGTTCGCCGCCCCGGCCGTGGATGACGCCAGCCAGATTCCCACTTTGGAAGAAGCCGAACGCGTTCTCATCCAGCGCGCCATGGCCGTCACCAAGGGGCACAAGGGCAAAACGTGCCAGATTCTGGGAATCAGCCGCCCGACGCTCGAGCGCAAACTCCAGAAATACGCGCTCTCCCAGCCAATTCCCTCGTCCTTGGGTGGACAGGGATAGTGTCAATTTTCAGACCCGTCATCCTCCGGACATTGTCGGGCGTGGAACAAGGGCTCCCCAGAATTGAACGTTTCGTTCACGTTGATCAGACTGTTTGAACGTTCCGTTTCACATTCTGGACAGAGCGAGGGAAGGGGCAACGCACCGGAGCGCTAAGTTCCCAGCATTCTTGGGTTTGTTTCCCCCGGAGCATTTCATTCCCCTTTGGCACAATCCTTGGAGATGGGGTCCTGCGTTCGTTGCTCGGGATTCAGCCAACCTTCCGCTCCCCAGGAGTCCAATCCATGCACGGCTTCAACCGCCCCCTCGGCCCCATCGGTTCCAACGTTGTCGCCCCCCTGCAGACGACCAGCTCCGGAATGATGGTGACGGCCAACAAGATCGTTCCCGGCCAGGAATCGATCGACTTCAAGGGCTACTTCAAGGTCGAGTCCTTCCCCCACAACTCGGTCATCTACCGCTATGGGGACACCACCGACCGCGTGTACCTGCTCAAGTCCGGCCGCGTGCGCCTGATGCGCGTGGGCAAGAACGGCACCCGCTCGGTGGTGAGCATCCTGCGCCCTGGCGAGATCTTCGGCGAGGTGTTCCGCCCCGAGGGCACCACCATCGAGGAGATGGCGATCGCCTCCGGCGAGGCCGAGGTGTGGAGCATCGAGGGCCGTGACTTCCGCGCGCAGTTGGAGGCCCGCCCGGCCCTGGCGCTGGATGTGGTGCGCGCCTACGCCGAGCGCGTGCGTGCGCTGCGCAAGCGCGTGCTGGGCCTGACCTTCAAGGAAGTGCCGGCGCGCCTGGCCGACACCCTGCTGACGCTCGTCGAGGCGCACGGTGAGCGCTGCCCGCACGGCGGCGAGACGGACCTGCGCGGCATCACCCAGCAGGACCTGGCGGACCTGGTGGGCGCCTCGCGCTCCTTCGTGTCCACGCTCATCAACGAGATGAAGCGCGATGGCGTGCTGGGCAACGTCGGCCGCATCCTCTGCGTGCGCGACCAGAAGGCCCTGCGGAAGATCGCCGGCAAGGAGAAGTAAGCCGCTTTCGACCCGAGCACACCGAACACTGACGGGCTCGATCGCACTGGGTGCGGTCGGGCCCGTTGTGCATTTCACGCCCCGGCATTCCTTTCCCCACCCCGTCCGGCACGCCGCTATCCTCCGCCCCGCCACTCGCCCCCGGGCCCTATGACCGTTCCAGCCGAGTCTTCTCCCCACCGCACGTACACCGGGCTCCGCGCCGCCGCCCAAGCGAGACTCGCGGCCCTGGACCGGCTCAACGCGCGCTACGCCAACCTGCGGGGCCTCACCTTCCTGGCGGCGGCCCTCGTCGCGGGGTTGGCCGGCTTCGGGCGGCTCCCGCGGGACTACTGGTGGGCGGTGGCTGGGGCGGTGGTCCTCTATGCGGTGTGGGCCGTGCTGCACAACGCGGTCTTCCGCAAGGAGGCCCGGGAGCGGTTGTACGTCACGTTGAATGAGCGCGGGCTGGCGCGGCTGAGCGGTGCCTGGCGCGAGTTCACCGAGCGGGGGGATCGCTTCCTGTCCTCCTCACACCTGTACACACCGGACCTGGATGTCTTCGGGCAGGCCAGCCTCTTCCAGCTCTTGAACGAAACGGCGACCCGGGCCGGGGAAGAGCGGCTCGCCTCCTGGCTGTCCACCCCGGCCACCGCCCCCACGGTGGTGGAGCGGCAGGGGGCGGCCCAGGAGCTGGCGCCAGAGGTGGGCTTCCGGCAGGACCTGTGCGTGGAGGCGCGCCTGGTGTCCCGGGAGAAGGCGAACCCGCGGCTGTTCATCCAGTGGGCCGAGTCCGGCCCCATGCTCCAGTCCATCCGCTGGGCCCGGCCGCTGGCGCTGGTGCTCCCTCCCATCACCCTGACGCTCTACGTGCTCGGGCAGCTCCACCTCGTGCCCGGGTGGTCCTGGTGGGTGGGGCTCTTCGTGCAGCTTGGCGTGGTGCTGGCCACCCGGGGCGCCCTGCGGCAGATGGAGGAGCGGCTGTCGGCGGGGGAGCACGGCTTCGCGCGCTATGCGCCGCTCTTCGCCCGCATCGAGGGGCAGAAAGTCCAGCACCCCTTGCTCCAGCGGCTCCAGGCGGGGCTCCAGCGGCCGGGCGAGGCGCCCGTCTCCACCCACTTCCAGCGCTTCAGCCGGCTGTACTCGTTCGTGGAGTTCAAGCGGCACCAGTTCCACCCGGTGGTGCACCTGCTCACGCTCTGGGACATCCACGCCCTGTTCCCCCTCGATACTTGGCGCGAGAAGCACGGCGCCCAGGTGCGGCACTGGTTCGAGGCGCTCGCGGAGTGGGAGGCGCTCTCGTGCCTGGCGGGCTTCGCGCACGACCGGCCGGACTTCACCTGGCCCACGCTCACCCCCGAGGGCCCGCGCGTGGAGGCCCGGAAGCTGGGCCACCCGCTCCTGGACAACCCCGTCCCCAACGACGTGTCCCTGCCCGGCCCCCGCCACGCGCTGCTCATCACCGGCTCCAACATGTCGGGGAAGACCACCCTGATGCGGGCGGTGGGCGCCAATGCCGTCCTCGCGCTCGCGGGTGCCCCCGTGTGCGCGAGCGCGTTCGTCCTGAGCCCGCTCCAGGTGCTCACCAGCATGCGCGTGAAGGACTCACTGGAGCGCGGCGTGTCCTACTTCTACGCCGAGGTGCAGCGCATCAAGGCGGTGCTGGACGCGGCGGCGCAGGCCCAGGGGCAGGTGCTGTTCCTCCTGGATGAAATCCTGCTGGGCACCAACACGCGCGAGCGGCAGATCGCCTCGCGCGAGGTGCTGCGGCTGCTCCTGAGCACGGGGGCCTGCGGCGCGGTGACGACGCACGACTTGTCGCTGGCGGTGCTGGCCGACGAGCCCGGCGTCCACGTGGTGAACGTCCACTTCCGGGACCACCTGGAGGACGGGAAGATGGTGTTCGACTACACCCTGCGCCAGGGCGTGGTGGACACCACCAACGCGCTCCGGGTGCTGCGCATGGCGGGCGTTCCGGTGAACGAGAACGAAGCGCCCTTCGATTCGGGAGACAAGGCGCTCGCACGCTCGTAAACTCCGCGGTCATGTTCCGCACCGAAGCGCTCGGGGCTCGGACCGAGGAACTCATCCGGGTGGGCCGCTTCTTTTTCGAGCGCGGCTGGGTCCCCGCCACCGCGGGCAACTTCTCCGCGCGGCTGGACGCGCACCACGTGGTCCTCACCGCCTCGGGCCGCCACAAGGGGGAGCTCGACGCGGAGGGCTTTCTCGTGGTGACGCCCGAGGGCCAGGTGCTCCCCCCCGGCGGCAAGCCCTCGGCCGAGACGGCGTTGCACCTCCTGCTCTACCGGCGCGAGCCGCAGCTCGGGGCGGTGCTGCACACCCACTCGCGCCCGGCCACCCTGCTGTCCCGGCTGAGCCCTCAGGGGGTGGTGCTGGAAGGCTACGAGGTGCAGAAGGCCCTGCCGGGCGTGGACAGCCACACGGCGCGCGTGGAGGTGCCCGTGTTCCCCAACGACCAGGACATTCCCCGGCTCGCCGCCCGGGTCGAGGACTTCCTGCGCGGGCACCCGGCCACGTGCGGCTACCTCATCGAGGGCCATGGCCTCTACACCTGGGGCCGCACGGTGGCGGAGGCGCGGCGCCACGTGGAAGCGTTCGAGTTTCTGTTCGAGTGTGAGTTGGACCTGAGGAGGCTGACACGATGAGCGAGCTAAGGGTCTTCGACGAAGGGGATGTGTCCCACCCCCTCCTTCACACCCGGGACTTCGACACCATCCGCCGGGAGCTGGAGGCCGTGGGCATCCGCTTCGAGCGCTGGGAGGCGAGCAAGCCCCTGCCCCCCGGGGCGAGCCAGGCGGACATCCTGGCCGCCTACCAGGACTCCGTGGAGCGGCTGATGAAGGAGCGGGGGCTCCAATCCGTGGATGTGCTGGGCATGGTGCCGGACCATCCGGACCGGGCCGCCATCCGCAAGAAGTTCCTCGAGGAGCACACGCACAGCGAGGACGAGGTGCGCTTCTTCGTCGAGGGCCAGGGCCTCTTCAGCATCCACAAGGCGGGGCGCGTCTTCATGGTGCTGTGCGAGAAGGGCGACCTCATCAGCGTTCCGGACGGCACACCCCACTGGTTCGACATGGGCCCCTCGCCCCACTTCATCGCCATCCGCCTCTTCACGAACACCGAAGGCTGGGTGGCACGGATGACGGGCAGCGCCATCGCCTCGTCCTTCCCGCGCCTCGAATAACCCCATGGAGCGCTCCCCCGTGGTGCGGGCCATCGTCACCGACATCGAAGGGACCACCTCGAGCCTGTCCTTCGTGAAGGACGTGCTCTTCCCCTACTCGGCCCGCCACCTGCGGGAGTTCGTCCTCACCCACGGCCCACAGCCCCCGGTGCGCCGCCTGCTCGACGAGGCGCGGGAGCTGGACGGCGGGGCGAGGGACGACGCGGCGCTCGTGGACGTCCTGCTGCGCTGGATTCAGGAGGACCGGAAGTACGGGCCGCTCAAGGCGCTGCAGGGCCTGCTGTGGGAAGAGGGCTACCGCCGCGGGGACTTCCAGGGCCACGTGTACGAGGATGCCGCGCGCCGGCTGCGCGACTGGCACGCCCGGGGCTTGCGCCTCTACGTCTACTCCTCGGGCTCGGTGCAGGCGCAGGTGTCGCTCTTCCGCCACACACCCTTCGGGGACCTCACCCCGCTCTTCCAGGGCCACTTCGACACCCACATCGGGGGCAAGAAGGAGGCGGCCGCCTACGAGGCCATCCGCCGGGAGCTGGACCTGCCCGCCCCGTCCATCCTCTTCCTCTCGGACGTGCGGGAGGAGCTGGACGCGGCCGCCGCCGCGGGCCTGCGCACCGCGTGCCTGGTGCGGGGCGAGGGCCCCCCGGTGATTCCCGGGCCTCACCCGGTGGCGCGGAGCTTCGATGAACTGGCAGTGTGAGTTTTTCTTGTGCGAGCCAATGGCTCAACTAAACCCCGGAGCAGGGCCGAGGAGGCCCCTCTCGCGATTTCGGTTGTTCGAGGTCCCCGGGCTCACTACGCCGGGGGCGCCATCCCATGAGTAATCTCGACCCCTATCTTCTGTCCCTCGTGGTCTTCCTCCCGCTGTTCTTCGCGGGGATTCTGGCGTTCATCCCGGCCCAGGAGCCCGGGCCGATCCGGATGCTGGCCCTGCTGGCGGCCCTGGCGGACGGGGCGGTGGCCCTCTGGGCCTGGACGCGCTTCGAGCCCACGGGGCCGGAGTTCCAGCTGGAGTACCGCGCGAGCTGGCTCGACATGGGCGGGCTGTCCTACCACGTGGGCGTGGATGGGCTCGCCCTCTCGCTGGTGATGCTCGTGGCGCTGCTGGGGCCCGTGGTGGTGCTGGCCAGCTGGACGTCGGTGCGCGAGCGGGTGAAGGAGTTCCACCTGGCGCTCCTGTTCCTGCAGGCCGTGACGATGGGCGCGCTGGTGTCGCTGGATCTGCTGTTCTTCTACATCTGCTTCGAGGCGGCGCTGCTGCCCACGGGCCTGCTGGTGGGCGTGTGGGGCGGGCCGATGCGCAACAAGGCCAGCGCGCGCTACTTCCTGGCCTCGTTCGCCGGCAGCGTGCTCATGCTGGTGTCGCTGCTGGCCATCTACAGCGTAGCGATGCCCGCGGGCCAGCGGACCTTCGACTATGTCCGCGTCTTCAACACGCTGCAGGAGGCGCACCGGGAGCTGGCCGCGTGCCGCACGCCGGTGGCCGAGTGCGGCGCGCTCTCGCCGCTGGCCCAGACGGTGGGCACCTGGGGCCCGTGGATTTTCGGCGGCATCGCCCTGGCGTTCGCGGTGAAGTCGGCCCTGTTCCCGGTGCACCGGTGGCTGGCCGAGACGCAGTCCGAGGCCCCCCGCGCGGCCTCCGTGCTGCTGGCCATCAAGCTGGGCGCGTTCGGCTTCTGGCGCTTCGGCTTCCCGCTCTTCCCGGACGCCACCCAGCAGTTCCGGGGCGTGCTCACGGCCATGGCCGTCATCAGCATCGTGTACGGGGCGCTCATGTGCTTGGCCCAGCGGGACATCCGCCGGTTCCTCGCCTACGCGACCATCAGCCACCTGGGCAGCATCCTCCTGGGCATGCTGACGCTGACCGAGGAGGGTGCCACGGGCAGCGCCTACCACATGATCAACCAGGGCCTGTCCACCGCGGCCATCTTCCTCCTGGTGGGCTTCCTCCAGGAGCAGCGCGGCAGCAAGCAGGTGCAGGACTACGGCGGGCTGGCCCGCACGATGCCCCGCTTCGCCTTTGCCTTCGTGCTCATCACCTTCAGCCTCATCGGCCTGCCGGGCACCAACGGCTTCGTCAGCGAGTTCCTCGTGCTGCTGGGCGCCTTCAAGAGCAACCTGAGCCCGGTGGTGGGCGCGCTGGCGGCCACGGGCGTCATCCTCAGCGCCACGTACATGCTGTGGCTGGTGCAGAAGGTGCTCTTCGGGCCGGTGCGCCACCCGGAGAACCACGCCCTGAAGGACCTGCACGGGCGCGAGTGGGTCATCACCGTGCCCTTCCTGGTGCTGGCGGTGGTGCTGGGCCTCAAGCCCCAGCCCATCCTCGACCGGCTCGAGCCGGCGAGCCGCCGCTTCGTGGCGCGCGCCAGCCTGGGCATGGAGGGGGCCAACCCGCCGGCGGAGCTGCTCCGCGTGACGTCCGCGCCCCTGCCCGAGCAGGCCGCACGGGACCTCGGGCCGGACTTCGTCCAGCCCATGCAGTAACCCGGACGGAAGGGCCCTTCCGGGGCCTGTCCGCTATAACGGATGCCCGCGCTTGTTTGGCCGCTTGGGCATCCGTTATATTGGACGAGGCCATGATGAAGTCACTCCGGGTCCTCTTCCTCCCCCTGTCCCTGGCAGTCGCGCTCCCCGCCGGGGCCCAGGCCCCCGATTCCCCTCCGCCTCCCCCGCCTCCGGCCAGTGCCGCGCCCACCATCACCGCGGAGCCCGGAAAGGGCATCCTGGTGAAGGCCCCGGGGGACCGGTACTCCTTCGGCCTCCGGGCGCGGATTCAGTTCCGGGACACGTTCCAGCACTTCGACCGGAGCGACACGAACGAGCTCAACATCCGGACGCTCCGGCTCATCGTGCACGGCAACGTCCTCTCCCCGGACCTGCGCTACACCCTCCAGCTGGCCTTCGGCGGCAATGACTTCGAGACGGGCAGCAGCTCCCCCATCTTCGATGCCTTCGTGGACTACACGCGGCACAGGGACTTGAACATCCGGGTGGGCCAGTTCTTCGTCCCCTTCGACCGGGCCCGGACCATCCGCGAGTTCGCGCTGCAGATGGTGGACCGGCAGTTGGCGGTGCGGGAGCTGAACCTCGACCGGGACGTGGGCGTGATGTTCTCGTCCACCAACCTCTTCGGGCTGAACGAGTGGCTCGGCTACAACCTCTTCATCGGCGGGGGCGATGGCCGCAACCGGTTCGGGGCGTACGAGGCGGGCCCGCTGGCCGTGCTGCGGCTCACGCTGCGGCCCTTCGGCACCTTCGATGATGACCAGGAAGGAGACCTGACGCGCGGGGCGAAGCCCCGGCTGGCCCTCGGCATCGCGGGCGCCTACAACGCCAACACCTCGCGCCGCAACAGCACCCTGGGCACGGCCTTCACCGCAGGCACGGTGGACTACACGCACCTGGCGGCGGACCTGGTGTTCAAGTACCGCGGCCTCTCGGTGCTCGCCGAGGGGCTGTGGCGCAAGGCCAGCGCGGACGCGGTGGAGGGCACCGTCAACGGCACCGTCACGCGCGAGCCCACCCGCTCCGGCCATGGCTACTTCGTGCAGGCCGGCTACCTGGTGAGCCCGAAGGTGGAGCTGACCGCGCGCTGGGACCAGCTCTTCGCGCGGGACGGCACGGACCCGCAGCTCGTGCAGCTCGTGCGGACCCAAGGCAAGCAGGCCGGAGCAGGCGCCAACCTCTACCTGAACGGCCATGCCTTCAAGGTGCAGGGCGACTACTTCTACATCTTCGGTCCCGACGGAGAGCCCCGCCACGTCGCCCGCCTCCAGCTCGACGCGAGCTTCTAAAACCACTCAGGTCCGGGCGCTGCGCTCCGCATACCGGCGCGCGAGCACCGCGCAGACCATCAGCTGAATCTGGTGGAACAACATCAGCGGCAGCACGATGGCGCCCACGGCCGAGGCTGGAAACAGCACGCTCGCCATGGGCACCCCGCTGGCCAGGCTCTTCTTCGAGCCGCAGAAGACGATGGTGATTTCATCCTCTCGCGCGAAGCCCAGCGCGCGGCTGGCCAGCGTAGTGAGCCCCAGAATCGCCGCCAGCAGGGCGGAGGCAATTGCCCCGAGCAGCACCACGTCCCGCAGTCCCAGCTGCTGCCAGAGCCCGTTGACCACCGCCTCACTGAAGGCGGTGTAGACCACCAGCAGGATGGAGCCCCGGTCCACGAGGCTCAGCAGCTTGCGCTGGCGCTCGACCCAGGCGCCAATCACGGGGCGCAAGAGGTGCCCGGCCACGAACGGCACGAACAGCTGCACGAAGATGGAGCCGACGGCCTGCCCCGGGATGCCCCCGCCCTGCAGGTGCATGAGCAAGCCCACGAGCACGGGCGTCACCACCACGCCCAGCAGGTTCGACAGGGACGCGCCGCAGATGGCCGCCACCACGTTGCCGCCCGCCATCGACGTGAAGGCGATGGAGGACTGGACCGTCGAGGGCAGCAGGCACAGGAACAGGAAGCCCTGCAGCAGCCCGGGCGCCATCCACCCGGAGAGCGCACCTTGCAGCCCCAGCCCCAGGAGGGGAAAGAGCACGAAGGTGGAGGCCAGCACCGTGAGGTGAAGCCGCCAGTGCGTGAGGCCCGCGAGGATGGCGCTGCGCGAGAGCCGCGCGCCGTGCAGGAAGAAGAGCAGCGCGATGGCCGCGTGGGTGACGGCGTTGAAGACGGGCACGGCCCTGCCCCGGCAGGGCAGCACGGTGGCCACCCCCACGGTGGCCACCAGCGTCAGGGTAAACGGATCCGGACGAAGGCGGGACAGGCTCGGCATGGCGCTCCTGTCCCCACCCTACCCGGCTTCTACTTCAGGGAGTCCAGGTACGGCCGGTGGCTGTTGGTGAACTCATAGTTGGCGAACGCGTCCCAGTTCACCGACCACGACATCAGCCCCCGGAAGCCCTTGTTGTTCGCCGCGTTGCTGCGCAGCGTGTAGCTGCCCACGGGAATCCCCTTCACCAGGGCGTTCACCGCCTTCTGCACCTCGGCGGGCGGGGTGTAGCCGCCGCCCGCGTTGTTGTTGGCCGGCAGCCCGATGGCCACCTGATCCGGCCGCAGCGCGGGGAAGACGTTGTTAGGGTTCTTTCCCACGGGGAAGCCAGCCAGCAGCATGTCCGTCATGGCCACGTGGAAGTCCGCGTTGCCCATGGTGTGGTACTGGTCATCCAGGCCGATGATGGGGCCGGAGTTGTAGTCCTGCACCTGCAGCCAGCTCAGGATGTCGCGCACCGCGTAGATGACCGGCAGGTAGGCCCCGGCCCGGTTGTCGCAGGAGATGCAGCTGCCGCCGTAGAAGGCGTAGCCCAACTGAACGAAGAACGTCTCGGGCGCCATGGTGAGCAGGAACTTCGCGCCGAAGCGATCCCGCAGGGCGCGGATGGCGGAGATGAGGTTCGTGACGACGGGCGTGCGCGGGTTCTTGAAGTCCGCATCGCCGGCATCGAGCGACAGCGAGTGGCCCTCGAAGTCGATGTCCATGCCGTCAAAGCCATACTTCTCGATGATGGCGCCCATCGAGTTCACGAAGTTGGTACGGGCCGTGGCCGTCTCCAGCCGGACCTGCCCGTTGGCGCCGCCGATGGAGATGATGACCTTCTTGCCCTGGCTCTGCAGGTAGGCCACGTCCGCCTTGAAGTCCGCCTCGCTGGAGTTGTACGGCGTGAAGCCAATCGTCCCGCCGGTGGCGCCACTGGTGGGCTCGGCGAAGGAGACGTTGATGACATCCCACTTGGGCGACACGTTGCGCAGGCGGATGAAGCCCGAGCCGTTGTCGAAGTTGTGCCAGTAGCCCACGAGGATCTTGCTCGGCACATCGCCCACGGGGGCGGTCTGGGTCTTGACGCTCAGCGCGGTGCTCGCGGCGGAGCGGTTGCCAGCAGCGTCCCGTGCCTTCACCGTGAAGGAATACGACGTGTTGGCCGACAGCCCGGACACCGTCACGCTCGTGGCGCCCGAGGTGGTGGCCGCCGCGTTGGCCCCGCCGTTGGTGAACACCTCGTAGCCCGTCACCGCCACGTTGTCCGTGGAGCCATTCCACGCCAGCGACACGCTGGTGCTGGTGGTGCCCGTCGAGCGCAGGCTCGCGGGAACCGTCGGCGCCTGGGTGTCCGTGCTGGGCGGATTCGTCGTCACGCTGAAGGCGGAGCTGGCCGCGGAGCGGTTGCCGGCCGCATCCCGCGCCTTCACCGTGAAGGTATAGGTCATGTTGGGCGAGAGGCCGGACACCGTCACGCTCGTGGCGCCCGAGGTGGTGGCCACCGCGTTGGCCCCGCCGTTGGCGAACACCTCGTAGCCCGTCACCCCCACGTTGTCCGTGGAGGCATTCCAGGTGAGGGAGACGCTGTTGGCCGTCTTGCCCGGGGCCGCCAGGCCGGTGGGGGCGGTGGGCGCCTGCACATCCACGGAGCCCGTCTTCTCCAGCCACAGGGCCGGCACGTTGGGCGGCTCCCAGCCCGGCAGGGATTGGTGGGGCTGGCGGCAGTCATACCCCTTGCCGCCGTACGTCACGCTGTCACCGGCCCCATAGTTCACATACGCCGCCCAGGCCCCGCGATCCGCCGCCAACGCCTGCCACGGCAGGAGGCTCAGCAGCAGCGCCACGAGCACTCCGCCTGCGAACCACTTCTCACCGGGCCTCTGGGTTCCACCGTGCTGGCGCATCAAGACTCCCCTCGGGAAAGCCTTGTTAGATGGAAGAACCCAATTTTTCGGGTCAACCCGGCAGACCGGAAGTGAGTACTGCCGGGCGGTGTAATATTTGACCCACCTCTAAAAGGAACGGAGGCCCAGGCCGAGGTTGAGCTGCTGGTCCACATCGTGCCCCGCGAGGGTCCGGTGCCAATGCAGTTCGAGCGCGAGCGCGGTGCCGTGGGCCACCCTCAAGTCCAGGCCTGCCCCCACGGAATAGGACACGGTCTGCACGGAGTGGCCCGCGACCCCCACCATGAGGGAGGGCGTGAGGAGGGAGGGCCGGGGCGCGGCACGAACCAACGCTCCAAGCGAGACGACGAACCGGTCCGGCACCTGCTCGTCCGAGCCGAACAAGCGGTGAAGGGTGACCTCCGGGCCCACCGCGAGGTACGGACCGATCCGCGCGAGCCCATTGAGGCGGGCGCCCATGCCGAAGGAATCCGAGCGCTCCGAGTGGTAGTCCTCGGAGCTGAACAGCAAGGCATTGGACCAGAAGAAACCGAACTGCCCGGCCGCAGGCCAGGACCGCCTGCCGGCGGAACGCGCCCAGATCTCCTGCGAGGCCCGCTCCGGAGCAAGCACGAGCGGTCCATCCAAGGTCCGGTCATACACCCGGTCCCAGCTGAAGATGAGGCTCCCGATGAACGCCCCGATGCCGCCCCCCGCGGCCCCTCCACCCAGGGCGCTCAGGAGGCTCGCGGGGGCGCACGAGTCCACGGTGGAGTATTCCCCGAACAGGCAGAAGAACATGCCCAGGAAGGCGCCGGCGAGGGCGCCGGCCGTGGCCCCAATCGCCGCGCCGGTCCCCGCATGGCGCCCTCGGACGGAGAGCTCCTGAACCCCGGACAGCGGGAGCGGCTCCAGAAGCAAGCTGGACGCCCCCACATCGAGCGTGAGGGACTCGGTCCCTATCTCCAGCAGCCGCCCGTCCACGGTGCCACCCTCGGTGCGCACGCGCACCGGGTCCCCCAAGGCCTTCCCCACCCGGCTCGAGGCCTGGAAAGGGGCCCCCGCCGCCACGGGGCTGATGCAGACACAGAGCAGCAAAGGACCAATGCGCATGGGGATGGAAGGCTCCAGGGTGGGCAGGAAATGCCTGCGACGGCTCCCGGCAACCCAACGGGCGGCTCCGGAGATCTTCCCCGCGAAGGGCCCAACATTACCAAACCGTATAGTTCCCGAAAAACCCCAGCAATCCCCGGTGTGCATGATGAAAGCTGTCCCGGCATGGCGCCCGGACGCTTCTTGGAGAGATCCATGTTTCGACTGAAAGATGCCTTGGCCACGGCGGCGATCCTCGGGGGGATGGTGGCGGGAACCGCGCTGGCGAAGGATGCGGACGAAATCAAGATGCTGGCCCAGACGAAGATCACCCTGCAGCAGGCCATCGAGCTGGCGCAGCAGCATCAGGGAGGACAGGCCTTCGAGGCCTCCATCGACGATGACAGCTTCACGCCCGTCTACGAGGTCAGCGTCGTGAAGGACAACCGCGTCTACGAAGTCTGGGTCGACGGCGTGGAGGGCAAGGTGCTGCGCGCTCGCGAGGACCGGAAGGACTGAGCCCCGGCGGTGCCGGATTCCTGAGGGGAGCGGCCCTGCCCGCCCCCTCGGCCATTGCCTGGGAGGACGTGCTTGCGCATTTTGCTCATCGAGGATGACGCGCAGACGGCGGAATACATCCGCCGGGGCCTGACCGAGCTCGGGCAGAGCGTCGACCATGCCCGGGATGGCCAGGAAGGGCTGCTGATGGCGACCAGCGGCACCTACGACGTGCTCGTCATCGACCGGATGTTGCCCAGGCTCGATGGGCTGACCGTGCTGCGGATGCTGCGCGAGGGCCACGTCCGGACGCCCACGTTGTTTCTCACCGCCATGGGCAGCATCGACGACCGGGTGAAGGGACTGGAGTCGGGCGGGGACGACTACCTGGTGAAGCCCTTCGCCTTCTCCGAATTCTACGCCCGCGTCTGCTCGCTGGGCCGCCGGCCGCCGCTCCAGGACGTGCAGACGGTCTTCACACTGGGCGGCCTGGAGATGGACCTCATCAAGCGCACGGTGACGCGCGCCGGCAAGGCCATCGAGCTGCAGCCCACGGAGTTCCGGCTGCTGGAGTACCTGCTGCGCCATGCCGGACGGGCCGTCACGCGGACGATGCTGCTGGAGCACGTGTGGGGGTTTCACTTCGATCCGAAGACGAACATCGTCGAGACGCACATCAGCCGCTTGCGCGCCAAGGTGGACCGGGGGTTCACCCCGGAGCTGATCCACACGCTGCGCGGGGTGGGATACAAGGCCGATGTGGCGCCCTAGGGTCCTGCGGACGGCGAACTTCCGCCTCGCGCTGAGCTACGCCGCCGTCTTCAGCCTGTCCGTCTTTCTGCTCGGCGTGATTGTCTTCTTTGGGGTCCGCTCATCGCTCGAGCAGCAACTGCGAGGCCAGATCGAGGCCGAGGTGGGCCAGCTCCTGGTGGACTACCGCGACGATGGCCTGGAGGAGCTCCGGCACGACATCCACGAGCGCATCGAGGCCAACCCCGCCCGGAGGCTGCACTACTACATGCAGAGCCCCGAGGGGCGCGTGGTGTTCGACCCGCTGCCCGCCATCCCCGCCCCCGACGGCTGGTACCGCGTGAACGTTCCGGAGCAGGACGCGGACAACCCGGTGCTGCTCCGCGCCCTCACGCTCGATGGGGGCTACAAGCTGGCGGTGGCGGCCGATCTGGACCGGCTCCAGGATGCCGAGCGGGCCATCTTCCGGACCTTCGGCTGGGCCTTCCTCTTCACCTTGATGGCCGGGGCCCTGGGCGGCCTGTGGATCGGCCAGCGCTTCCTCTCCCAGGTCGATGCCATCACCCGGGTAGCGGACCGGATCGGCCAGGGAGACGTGAAGGAGCGCCTCCCCTCGCGGGGAACCGGGGATGACCTGGACCAGCTCGCCGCGGTCATCAACCGCATGCTGGACCGCATCCAGCAGCTCCTGGAGAACGTGCAGCAGGTGAGCACGAGCATCGCCCACGATCTGCGGACCCCGCTGGGGCACCTGCGGCAGACGCTGGAGGCCTTGCGCGAGGGGGCCGGGCCTGGCGAGCCGAAGAAGGACGCGCTGCTGGACGAGGCCCTGCAGCAGCTCGACGCCATTCTCGACACATTCGCGGCCCTGCTGCGCATCGCCGAGGTGGAGTCTGGCTCACGCAAGGCGGGCTTCGAACGCCTCTGCCTCTCCAGCGTGCTGGAGACCCTCGTGGACGCCTACCGGCCGGTCGCCGAGGACAACGGCCAGCACCTGACGGCAGACATCGCTCCCCTCCTCTGCCTGCAGGGCGACCGCAACCTGCTCACCCAGCTCTTCGCCAACCTGGTGGAGAACGCCCTGCGTCACAGCGGCCGGGGCAGCCGGATTCACCTGGCGCTGGAAGCAGGCCCGGACGGAGGGTTCACCGCCTCCGTGTCGGATACGGGCCCCGGCATCCCGAAGTCAGAGCATGCAAACGTTTTCAAACCCTTCTACCGCCTGGATGCAAGCCGTTCGGGCCCCGGCAGTGGGCTTGGCATGAGCCTGGTGTCGGCCATCGCGGGCCTTCATGGCCTCGCGGTCACACTTGATAACACCCAGCCTGGATTGAAGGTGCGCCTCAGCACACCGTTGAGCGAACCATCAAAACAGGATTAGCTGGAATTTCCCTTGTGAGCCTTGGGCCGTTCGACGCAGGATGCGGCCCATGAAACGGACACGCATTGACGGAAGTGTAGTGTGGCAGCGGGCACGGCTGAGCCGTCTCGCATTGGCTCCCCTGTTCCTCACCGCCACGGTTCACTGCGGCGAAGGCGCGGCGTCCGCCCCGGCCACGGGCGAGAGCACGGCGATGGAAGGCGCCCCCCTCGCGGGAGAATGTACGCCCGCCAGCTCGGGCAATCCCTTCGCGAGCGGCTGGTATGCCGATCCCGACATCAAGGTCTACAATGGCGTGTACTGGGTCTATCCCACCTACTCCGCGCCTTATGACTCGCAGACCTACCTGGATGCCTTCTCGTCCCCGGACCTCATCAACTGGACGAAGCACTCCAAGGTGCTGGACAAGGCGAACGTGTCCTGGGCCAAGCGGGCGGTCTGGGCCCCCTCTCCCATCTTCCGCAACAACACCTACTATCTCTACTTCGGGGCCAACGACATCCAGAACAACTCCCAATTGGGAGGCATTGGCGTCGCAAAGGCCAGCCACCCCGCTGGGCCCTACGTCGATGCGATTGGCCGCCCGCTCATCAGCACGTTCATCAACGGCGCGCAGCCGATTGACCAGAACATCTTCATCGACGACGACGGACAGGCCTACCTGTATTACGGCGGCCACAGCCACTGCAACGTCGTCAAGATCAACAGCGACATGATCAGCCTGGACAGCTCGTCCTTCCGGGAGATCACCCCCTCGGGCTACGTTGAGGGCGCGCTGATGTTCAAGCGCAATGGGAAGTACTACCTGATGTGGTCCGAGGGCGGCTGGACGGGGCCGGACTACCGCGTGTCGTACGCCATCGCCAACTCGCCGCTGGGGCCCTTCCCCAAGCTGGGAACGATTCTCAGCCAGAACGCGGCCATCGCCACCGGCTCGGGCCACAACTCGGTGGTCAACGTTCCGGGCACGGATGACTGGTACATCTTCTATCACCGCCGCCCGCTGGGAGAGACGGACGGCAACCACCGCGTGCTCGCCTACGATCGCATGTATTTCAACAGCGACGGGACGATCAAACCCGTGGAGATGGCCACCCGGGACAACTTCTGTGACGGCAACGCGCTGGGCTGGAGCACCTACGGCGCCACGTGGAGCGTGTCCAACGGCCGGTACGTCAATCAGCATCAGCCCGACGCCAAGGCCCTGCTGAACACCCACTTCTCCGCGCTGACCCTCGAGGCCGACGTCACGCCGGGCGCCTCCGGCGACGCGGGGTTGCTCTTCCGGACGAGCAGCCCTGGCGCGGGGCTCGACGCATACAAGGGCTACTACGCGGGCATCGCGGCGGGCAGTGACCGGGTGGTGCTGGGCCGGGCCAACGCAGGCAGTTGGACGGAGCTGGCGAGCGCTCCTGCAGTCATCGACGCGAACGTCACCTACAACCTCAAGGTCGTGGCCAGCGGCAGCCGCATCTCGGTGTACCTGAACCGGTCGGCCACCCCGCTCCTCGCGGCCACGGATGCCACGTACGCCTCCGGCGCGGTGGGCCTCCGGGCCCACGACAGCGCGGCCGCGTTCGACAACGTGAACGCCACCCAGGCACCCGGAGCCATCTTCTACGCGGACGGAGGGTACGGCGGCCTCGGCGTCTCGCTGAACCCTGGCAGCTACACGATGGCGCAGCTCAACGCGGCGGGCATCCCCAACGACTGGATGAGCTCGCTCCGCGTCCCCGCGGGTTGGACGGTCCAGGTCTACGAGCACAACGACTTCACCGGCACGGTGTGGACGTTCACGGCGGACACGGCGCTGGTCCCGGCCGACGCCAATGACAAGATGACGTCGGTGAGAATCCTCGCGCCGTAGCCGTTCCGGCAGTTGAGCTCAGGACGCGGGCTTTCCGCCCGCGTCCTTCGTGAAGAAGCTCCACTGGAACGGTGACGGCACGCCCCTCTTCGGCGTGCCTCCGAAAAACGGAGAGAGACGCCCGCGCCTTTGGGGGAAGTGGCGCTGTATTCCGCTTCGCCCATCGCCAACGGCGTGTACCGGCTGGTGCCCCCGCAGCACCACCGGCAGCATCTTGGAGTTGGCGGACGGAGATCATCCAGTTGGGCTGGCAGCAGGACGCCACGCAGCAATGGCGCTTCTACTTCCTGGGCCAGCCCTCCCTCCGCAACGACATCTACGCCATCTTCAACCAGGCCAGCGGACAGGCCATGGACGTCGCGGGCTGCTCGGCGGCCAATGGTGCCAAGATCGAGCAGTTCCCGTGGTGGGGCGGCGATTGCCAGCGGTTCCAGGTCACGGCCAACGGCGATGGTTCCTTCCGCATCACCGTGCGCACAGCACGGGCCGGGCCCTCGATGTGCCCGGATGCTCCACGGAGCCGTCGTACAGATTCAGCAGTACGACTGGCTGAACAATGATTGCCAGAAGTGGCACATCAACCCGGTGAGCAACGGGTATTACAACATCATCAACAAGCTTCCATGAAATGCCATCAGCCGACGCCCTCCCTGCGTGAAACAGCGTGTCCGGACACGGCGCCATAGGGCTTGCTTTTTTCATGATCAACCGGAATAATGCATAAAAATTGACAGCCAGGGAGAACCTTATGAGTCTGGAAAGCCTGAAATGGATGCCGCTTGCGCTTCTGTCCTTTCTCGGCGGACCACAGCCGGAAGAAGTCCAGATGAACGGTGGGATGGCTCCGTTGCAGTCATCAGGAAGCCAAAAAATATGCACGGTGGTTTTTATGATGCCCAACGGCGCATCCTCGATTGTCTCCGTGCCAGCCCCCGCCAGTTGGACATCCGCAGCCTGTAGGGCTTATGGACAAGCGCAATCGCCCTATGTGAGCAGCTATCAGCTAACCTGTCTGTTTGACAGCTCCAACCCATCCGCGGCTTTCTCCTTCGGAACCGCTGTTGCCCTTGGAGCAGCCGCGCCAGCCCCTCCCGCCAACTGTGGTTGGTAGCAAGAGACGCTAACGAAATGAAAAAGGGGAGGCTGCCACGCGGGCAACCTCCCCTTTCTCAATCTTGCCTGACTTCGGGAATTACTTCGCCAGCTCGATGAGCGCCGCAGCGCCCATGCCGCCACCGATGCACATGGTGACGATGCCGTAGCGGCCGTTGCGGCGCTTCAGCTCGTACAGAATGGTGCCCACCATGCGCGCACCGGACACGCCCAGCGGGTGGCCCAAGGCGATGGCGCCCCCGTTCGGGTTCGCCTTCTCCAGGGGGATTCCCAGCTCACGCAGGCAGTGCAGCGCCTGCGCCGCGAACGCCTCGTTCAGCTCGAAGACGTCGATGTCCTCCACCTTGAGCTTGTTGCGCGCCAGCAGCTTCTTCACCGCCGGGATGGGGCCAATGCCCATCACGTCCGGCGGCACGCCCGCCACCTGGAAATCCACGAAGTAGCCCAGCGGCTTCACGCCCAGCTCCTTCGCCTTCTCCTCGCTCATCACCACCGCGGCCGCCGCGCCGTCCGTCAGCGGCGAGGCGTTGCCCGCCGTCACCACGCCCTTGGCGTTGAAGGCAGGCCGCAGCTTCGCCAGCCCCTCCGCCGTCGTCTCCGGGCGAAGGATGGTGTCCACCGACACCGTCACCTGCTTCGCCGTGCCGTCCTCGTCGAAGTAGGTGGTGGTGATGGGAAGAATCTCTTCCTTGAACTTCCCCTGCTCGCGCGCGGTGGCCGCGCGGCGCTGGGACTCGGCGGCGAACTTGTCCGCGTCCTCCCGGCTCACGCTGTAGCGGCTGGCGATGTTCTCCGCCGTCACGCCCATGGAGGTGTACACCTCGGGGTACTTCTCCATGATCTCCGGGTTGGCGCTCACCTTGTTGCCGCCCATGGGCACCATGGACATCGACTCGGTGCCGCCGGCGACCGCCACCTGAATCATGCCCGCCTGGATGGCCTGCGCCGCCTGGGCGATGGACTGCGTGCCCGACGAGCAGAAGCGGTTGATGGTCATCGCCGGCACCGTGTCCGGCAGCCCGCCCAGCAGCGCCGCCTGCCGCGCCACGTTCATGCCCTGCTCGGCCTCCGGCATGGCACAGCCCAGGATGACGTCCTCCACATCCGCGGGCTTCAGGCCCGGCACCCGCGCCACGGCCTCCTTGATGACATGGGCCGCGAGCGTATCCGGCCGGGTGTCCTTGAACTCTCCCTTGTTCGCGCGGGTGAACGGCGTGCGCACCGCGCTGGCAATCACGACTCGACTGGCCATCTTCCGTCTCCTTGCCCGGACAGCGTCCGGGCACTCGAAGGTCTGTGTCTCAAACTGACTGGGGACAATGGATACAAGCCACGCGCTAGTTCCGCAGCGGCTTGCCCTTCTCCAGCATGAACTGCAGCCGGTCCTGGGTCTTCTCCTCGCCGCACAGGCTCAGGAAGGCCTCCAGCTCCAGCTCCAGCAGCCGCTCCTCGGTCAGCAGCACCGACGGGCTCGTGTCGCCGCCCGTGAGCACCCGCGCCAGCTTCTGGGCGATCTTCCGGTCGTGCGCGGAGATCTGATTGTTGAGCGCCATGTCGTACAGCAGCATGTCGATGGTGGCGAAGCCGCTGGGCCCCGGCAGCCGGAACCGGCTGGGGCGCGGCGCCCGGAAGCCCGCCTTCGCCATGCCCAGCACCCGCTGCTTGGCGTCGTGCAGCTGGAAGTCCCGGTTGGCGCTGATGCCGTCGTTGGCGCTCAGGAAGCCCAGCTCTCGCGCCTCCTCGGCGCTGGTGGCCACCTTCGCCATGCCCACCGCCAGGAACACCTTCTTGATGAAGGGGAACGGATCGAAGTCCTTGTCCGCCGAGTACGCGCCGTACACGTTGCGCAACAGCTGCATCGTGCCGCCGCCGCCGGGGATGAGACCCACGCCCACCTCCACCAGGCCCATGTACAGCTCCGCCGCCGCCTGGATGGCGTTGCCACCCATGGCCATCTCGGCGCCGCCGCCCAGGGTCAGGTTGAAAGGCGCCGTCACCACCGGCACCGGGCTGTAGCGCATGCGCTGGTTGGCCGCCTGGAAGGCCCCCACCATCTTCCGCAGCGTGTCGAACTCGCCGTTCCGCGCCGCCCACAGAAGCCCGAAGATGTTGGCGCCCGCCGAGAAGTTCGCCCCGTCGTTGCCCACCACCAGGCCCAGGTGGTTCTTCTCGGTCTCGTCCAGCGCCGTGCCCACCATCGCGATGATGTCATCGTCGATGGAGTTCATCTTGGAGTGGAACTCCAGCAGCGTGACGCCATCGCCCATGTCCCACAGGGTGGCGCTGCCGTTGCTGTCGATCTTCTTGTTGCCGCGCTTGAGGTACTCCACCTTCGCGATGCGCGCGCTCTCGGGCACCGGCTTCACGGACTTGCTGGCGATGTCCCAGTAGGTGTCGCGGCCGTCCTGCACGCCGTAGAAGGACTCACGCCCCGAGGCGAGCATCTGCTCCACCCAAGCGGCCGGCTTGAGCCCCAGCTCCTTCATCCGCTCCACGCCCGCCTTCACGCCGTACGCGTCCCACGTCTCGAAGGGGCCCACGTCCCAGCCGAAGCCCCAGCGCATGCCGCGGTCGATGTTGACGATGTCGTCGGCTATCTCCGGAATCCGGCGGCTGGAGTACGCCAGCACGTCCAGGGTGACGCGCTCGGCGAACTTGGCGGCCTTGTCCTGGCCCTTCATCACCGTGGCCACGCGCTCGCGCACGTCCTCCACGTCCCGGGCGGCGCCCAGCGACTCGTAGCGCACCTTGTTCTGCGGCCGGTAGTCGAGCGTCTTCAGGTCCAGCGCGAGGATTTCCTTGTCCCCGCCGCCGCCCTTGCCCTTCTTGTAGAAGCCCGAGCCGCTCTTGTCGCCCAGCATCCCCTTCTCCACCATCTTCTGGAGGAAGTCGGGGGCGGCGAACGTCTGGCGCTCCTCATCCTGGGTGAGCGTGTCGAAGCAGTTCTTCGCCACGTGGGTGAAGGTGTCCAGGCCGACGATGTCCGCGGTGCGGAACACGGCGGACTTGGGGCGGCCCATGGCGGGGCCAAAAATCTTGTCCACCTCCTCCACCGTCAGCTCCGCCTTCTGCATCTCGGCGATGGTGCGCATCATCCCGTACACGCCGATGCGGTTGGCGATGAAGTTGGTGGTGTCCTTGCCGTAGACGATGCCCTTGCCGAGCACGCCCTCGCCGAAGGTGTGGATCGCCTTCACCACCTCCGCGTCCGTCTCCGGGCCCGCCACCAGCTCCAGCAGCTTCATGTAGCGCACGGGGTTGAAGAAGTGCGTCACCAGGAAGCGCTTGCGGAAGTCCGCGCCGCGGCCCTGGAGCATGCCCGCGATGGACAGGCCCGAGGTGTTGGAGCTGACGATGGCGTCCTTGCGCAGGTGCTTCTCCACCTTCTCGAAGAGCGCCTGCTTGACGGCCAGGTCCTCCTTCACCACCTCAATCACCCAGTCGCACTCGGCGATGCGGGCGATGTCGTCCTCCAGGTTGCCCACTTCCAGCGAGGCGAACACCTGCTCGGAGACGATGGGGCTGGGCTTCTGCTTGCGCAGGTTCGCCAGCGCGCCCAGCACGAACTTGTTGCGGAAGGCCTTGGAGGAGGTGTCCTCGCCGGGGCCCGCCTTGGGGGGGACGATGTCCAGCAGCAGCGCGCGCACGCCCGAGTTTGCCAGGTGGGCGGCGATGCCGCTGCCCATCACTCCGGCGCCCAGCACAGCCACTTTGCGGATCCGCGTCGTCATTTGGAAAAGGCTCCCTTTCTGGGATGAGGGACTGCACAAATGTCGGCGATTGACCCAAAAGTCAATCGGGCTCTCTCGCCAGGGTTCGTTCCTGGGACTACAACCCCCGGGAACATGGCCCGCCTCGACCCCCACTCGTACAACGAAGACACCCAGCCCGAGACCGAATCCCTGGATTGGAAGGCTCGTGTGGATTTCCGGACCCGGCGCCTGCACGCCGAGGTGACCCTCACCCTCAAGGAGGCCTCCGCGGGCCCGTTGGACCTGGATACCCGGGATCTCGACATCCGTGCGGTGGTGAACGCCGAGGGCCGCCCCCTGCCCTACCTGCTCTCACCTCCAGAGCCCATCCTGGGCAGCCGGCTGCGCGTGGAGCTGCCCCCGGGGCTGCGCCGGTTCACCGTGCGCTACCGGACGTCCCCCCAGGCGAGCGCCCTGCAGTGGCTGACGCCCTCGCAGACGGCGGGCGGCCAGCACCCGTTCCTCTTCAGCCAGTGCCAGGCCATCCATGCCCGCTCCGTGGTGCCGCTGCAGGACACGCCGCGCATCCGGGTGCGCTACCGGGCCTCGCTCACCATCCCCAAGGCGCTCAAGGCGGTGATGGCCGCGGGCTTCCTGAGCCGGGAGGAGCACGGCGTGGAGGCGGTGGAGCACTACGAGATGCCCCAGCCCATTCCGCCCTATCTCCTGGCGTTCGCGGTGGGGAGCCTCGCGCCGAAGGAGTTGGGGCCACGCTCGCGTGTGTGGGCCGAGCCGGAGCTGCTGGAGGACGCGGCCGCCGAGTTCGAGGACGTGGATGCCATGCTGCGCGTGGCCGAGTCGCTCTTCGGCCCGTATGACTGGGAGCGCTTCGATGTGCTCACCATGCCGCCCTCGTTCCCGTACGGGGGCATGGAGAACCCGCGCCTCACCTTCCTCACGCCCACGCTGCTCGCGGGGGACAAGAGCCTGGTGAACGTGGTGGCGCACGAGCTGGCGCACTCGTGGACGGGCAACCTCATCACCAATGCCTCCGCCGAGCACTTCTGGCTCAACGAGGGCTTCACGGTGTTCGCCGAGCGGCGGATTCTCGAGGCGCTGGAGGGCTCCGAGGTGGCCGCGCTTCACGGGGCGCTGGGCCGGCGCTCGCTGGACACGGCGCTGGAGCACTTCCGGGCCCACCCGCAGCTCACCGTGCTGCGCACTCACCTGACGGGCGTGGACCCGGACGAGGTGTTCTCCCAGGTGCCCTACGAGAAGGGCTACCTGCTGCTGCGCGCCCTGGAGGACGCGGTGGGCCGGGAGACCTTCGATGCGTACCTGCGCCGCTACATCAGCACCCACCGCTTCCAGGCGCTCACCACCGAGGACTTCGTCGCCTTCACCGAGCGCGAGCTGCCCGGGGCCCTGGCGAAGGTGAATGGGGAGGCCTACCTGCACCAGCCCGGCATTCCCGCGAACGCCCCCGCGCCCCACTCCCGCCGCCTGGAGGAGCTGCGGCGGCTCCAGGGCAGCGTGCCCTCGCAGGAGGACGTGAAGGACTGGACGCCCACCGAATGGCAGCTCTTCCTGGAGTCGATGCCGCAGAACACCTCGCGCGAGGTGCTGAAGCAGCTCGATGAGCGCTTCCACTTCACCCAGAGCCGCAACTCGGAGGTGCTGGTGGCATGGCTCGTGGCGGCGCTCAAGGGCCACTACGCCCCGGCGCTGGACCGGACCGAGGCCTTCCTGGGCGAGGTGGGCCGCATGAAGTACCTCAAGCCGCTCTACAGCGTACTGGCCTCCACCCCCGAGTACCGGGGCCGGGCCCGGGACATCTTCCAGAAGCACGCGGAGCGCTACCACCCCATCGCCCGCCAGGGTGTGGAGAGCATTCTGGCCCGGGCGTGAGCCGGCGGCAGGCCCCGGGGACAATGGGCTATCGTCCCCGGGCATGAGCCTCCAGCCTTTCACCGCCCTGCTGCTGATGGGGCTTCTGCTGACGGGATGCGACCGCCAGACGGCCCCGCGTCCCCCTTCCCCTCCCGCCCCTCCCGCGAAGGCGTCCCCCGCCCGGAGTCCCCTCGCCGAGCCGTTCGAGAAGGCGGGCCTCACCGCCCCGGCCGCGGTGCTGGGCCACCCGGACACCGGGGAGGTGCGGCTGGACGAGCTGCGGGACTCCGTGGCGGACCCACAGGAAGTCACCGAGGCCGAGCTCGCGAAGCTCATGCCAGCGCAGGCCGCCGAGGCACCCGCCCGCCCTGCGGCGAGCCCCCGGCCCACCTCCTCCCGGGCCCCGCCGCAAGACGCCGTCTCCGAGGGCGCCCCGTCCCCGCCTCCTCCGCCTCCTGCCCCGGAGCCCGCGCTCAGAGCAGAGGCGGAATCGCTGCACGGCGCCCCCGGGTCGTTCCTGCAGGGACCGCGGCGGGAGACCATTCAGATCATGCAGGGCAGCGGTTCGGGCGCCCCGGGCGGTGTGGGCATTCCGTCCCAGGAGGAGGCCAAGGACCAGAGGGCCCAGCAGTCCAAGGGCGGGGGGGGCCCCACCCCCGTGCTGCCCAAGGTGGAGGCGGCGCCCCGGGCCGCCAAGGTGCTGGTGACCGGTCTAGACGGCCGGTACCAGCCGCTCAAGACCCGGGCGATCCGTGTGGTGACCTACATCCAGGGCTCCCGGGCGCGCACGGTGGTGGATTCGCTCTTCGAGAACGACTCGAACCGCACGCTGGAGGGAACCTTCTTCCACCCGCTGCCCGGCGGGGCGACGGTGGCGGGCTTCGCCATGTACTCGGGCGCGGTGGCGGTGGACGGACCCTCGTTCTTCCAATCCGCTGACCTGCTGCCACCCCTGGGGGAAGGCTCCGGCCAAGCCGAGGACCTGGGGGCCTCCGCGCCCCCGAGTCCGCCGGGGGCCAAGCGCTCCTGGGGCGAGCGGCAGGAGGCCCGCGTCGTCGAACAGAAGCGGGCCCGGGAGGTCTACGAGGAGGTGGTGCGCCGCAACGTGGACCCCGCGCTGCTGGAGTGGGCGGGCGCGTCCACCTTCAGCGCCCGCGTGTTCCCGCTGCCGCCCAAGTCCCTCAAGCGCGTGGTGCTCGCCTACGAGCAGACGCTGCTCTTCGATGGGCAGCGCCTGCGCTACACGTGGCCGCTGCCCCCGGGCGCGGGCGGGGACCTGAAGGTGTCCGCCCGGGTCCATGTGGATCCGCTCCACGCGGGCGAGGTGAGTGTCCAACCCGCGCAGGACACCCCGCCGCGCCGGCTGGGCGCCTGGCAGGCCTATGACTTCCCCGAGCTGCGAGGCGATGGGGTGCTGTCGGTGGCGCTCGCGCCCCGGAACGCGGAGGCGGACGTGCTGGTGGGCAAGGACGCCGCGGGCCTTCCCGGCCAGGCCTTCCACGCGCGGGTCCGGCTGCCCGCGCGGCTGACTTCGGCAGCCGAAGGCCCCCCCACCGGGCGCGCCGTGCTGGTGGTGGACACCTCCCTGTCCTCGGAGGACGGCAATGCGTGGGCGCTCCAGGCCGCGACCCTGCGTGCCCTGCTGGAGAAGGATGAGACGCTGAAGGAGTACACGGTGCTCCTCTTCGACGTGCGCCCGCGGTGGCTGCATGCCGCGGGCTGGCGCCCCAACGATGCGGCGCACCGTCAGGAGACCTTCGCCGAGCTGGAGCACCTGTTCCTGGAGGGGGCCTCGCACGTGGACGGCGCCCTGGAGGAGCTGGATCAAGCCTCTCGCGAGTGGCTCCGGCCCGCCCCGTCCCAGGAGCGGGTGACGGCCTTCCTCCTCTCGGACGGCAATGCCACCTGGGGCCAGAGCCGGGTGGACGCCATGGTGACCCGCCACCCCAGCGTGGAGGGCCTGCGCTGGGTGAGCTACCGCTTCGGTGAGGCCTCGGCCAACACGGAGCTGTTCGACGCGCTGTCACGCGCCAGCGGTGGCCGGACGGTGACGGTGCTGTCTGGCGCCGAGGTGGCCGCGGCGGCCCGGGCGCACCGGGCCGGCTCGGTGGTGCTCGCGCGCGTGGGGGTGAAGGGCGCGGAGGCGAAGGACCTGGTGGTGGCGGGCCGGCCTCAACTCGTCTTCCCAGGCCAGGAGCTGCAGGTGGCGGGGCGGCTCCCCTCCGAGGGCGCCGCGGCGCTGGAGGTGGTGACCCGCTCTGGGGAGCAGGAGCAGGTGCTGAGCGTGCCGCTGCCCCGGGAGCAGAACAGCACGTTCGCCCCCCGGGCCTGGGCAGAGCTGTTCGTGGCGCGGCTGGTGGCGCTCGACGATGAGCGCCTGGACCGGATGGTGGTGGCCCTCAGCCAGCACTACCGGCTGGCCCATGCGCGCGCCTCCATGCTCATCCTCGAATCCGAGGGCGACTACACGCGCTACGCGGTGGCCAACGAGCAGGTGGACCTGGAGAACCTGGAGGACCTGCGGCGCCGCGAGGAGGACCAGCGCCGGGACAAGCTGCTGGGCATCGACCTGGACGGCGTGCTGGACACGGGCCGTGCCGTGGTGAAGCAGCTCACCGGACTCCAGAAGACGCTGCCGCCCCTCTTGCGCAGCCAGCCCCTGCGGGACGAGCCCTATGCCGGCGGGCAGGAGCGGCTGGAGGCGGAGCTGCACTACCGCAAGGCCCGCAAGGAGAACCGGGACGATGTGCTCATCTACGAGGCCGTCTCGCGCAAGCGGGCGTTCGCGGGGGACACCTGGGGCGCGGTGCGCGCGCTCTCCTCTCCCGTGGAGCTGCGGCCCAAGGACGCGGAAGCCCTGCGCCTGGTCGGCTACGGCATGCTCGCCCTGGGCCAGTACCCGGTGGCCGCGGAGCTCTTCGAGCACGTGCGGCTCCAGCGGCCCTTCGAGGGCCAGGCGTTCCTCGAGGAGGCGCTCGCCCTGGATGCGGCGGGCCGCTACGCGGAGGCCGCGCGCAACTATGAAATCGTCCTGGCGCGCACCTGGGGCCGGCACCCCCGCGAGGTGAAGACGGTGGCCGCCTACCACTATGCCCGCATGCTCTCGGCGCTGGCGCGCCAGCCGGGCGCCCAGTCCGTGGCGGCCCTGCTCCAGGAGCGCCGGGAGTCCTTGAAAGAAGACCCCAAGGCGAAGCCCGGGGAGGGCCTGGATTTCCAGCCCATCGGCTACCAGCTCACCACGCACTGGAACTCGGACAGCACGGACATCGACCTGTGGGTCATCGAGCCCAACGGCGAGCGCTGCTTCTACTCCCACCGCGACACGCGCCTGGGAGGCCACCTGTTCTGGGACATCACCGATGGCCTGGGGCCCGAGCTGTACCACGCCCGCAAGGTGGCGCCGGGGCCCTACCACGTGGTGGTGCACTACTACGGCAACAACTCGCCGCGGTACGTGGTGCCCACGTCCCTGCTGCTGGTGAGCGACCGCAACGTCTTCACCCCGGAGGACACCTTCCAGCGCCGCTTCCAGGTGCGCATCCTGCCTAACAAGAACGCCCTGCTCCTCCTTCGCCGCGAGGAGCTGCTCCCGGCGAAGTAACGCTCAAGCCCCCGGTGAGGCGCTCAGCGCTTCACCGCGTCCAGGCGCTTCTTCGTCAGGCTCAGGTAGTTGGCGTCCAGGTCGATGCCCGTGTAGCGGCGGCCCAGCTTCAGCGCCGCCACGCCCGTGGTGCCGCTGCCGTTGAAGGGATCCAACACCGTGGCGTCCTCGGGGGTGCTGGCCTCGATGATGCGCTCCAGCAGCGCCACCGGCTTCTGCGTGGGGTGGCTGCCGAAGGCCTTCTCCTCGCGGCGCGGGGCAATCTGCGTCCACATCCGCCCGGAGCCATCCGCCGACAGCTCCTCCTCGCCGGTGCGCGGCAGGTTCCACACGTCGCGCATCTGCTTGCCGCCGTTCTCGCTCTTCATCCGCGCGTAGTTGAACGTGTGCTGGAGCGTCTTGGCCGGCTTGGGCGAGGCCCAGATGAGCAGCTCCGTCGAGTGCGTGAAGTAGCGGCACGACAGGTTCGGGCTGGCGTTGGGCTTGTACCAGGTGACGGTGTTCAGCAGCTTGAAGCCGAGCTTCTGCATGGCGAAGCCGACGTTGAAGATGACGTGCTGGGTGCCGCTCACCCACAGCGTCCCGGTGGGCTTGAGCACGCGCTGGCACGCCTTGAGCCACTCGGTGGTGAAGCGGTGGTCCTCCTCAATCCCGCGCGACACGTCCCAGGCCCCCTTGGCCACCGAGGCGCGCTTGCCGCTCTTGCAGGTGAAGCCGCCGTTGGACAGGAAGTACGGCGGATCCGCGAAGACGAGATCGAACTGCTGCTCGGGGAACTGGTTGAGCAGCGCCACGCTGTCGCCCTGGTACAGCTTGTACGCGTCCGACTTCGCGAACTCGCTCTGCTTCAGGGACTTCTCGACAAGCTTCAGCGCAGTGGCTTCCGCGGACATCTCGCCTCCGTCTCGGCACTTCGTGGACGGGGCGGACTGTGCGGTCGTCTCGGTGCTACGTCTAATTTCTGGTCTGTAGCACTTGAAAACTTGACGGCGGCCCCCCCTGAAAACACTTCGAGCAGGGCAGGAGGGGCTCTGTCACGAGGCCCTCCGTCACCCTGCTCGACGGATGCAGCGAAGGCTGTGCGGCGGAAGAGACTACGCCTTGGCCTTGGCCTTCTTGCCACCGGCGGCCGGCGCGGCGGCCTCGGCGCCCGCGGCGGGAGCCTCTTCCTTGGCGGCGGTGTTGCCCGCGTACTTCTTGCGGAAGCGGTCGATGCGGCCCGCGGTGTCCACGAGCTTGTACTTGCCCGTGAAGAAGGGGTGGCAGTTCGAGCAGATTTCCACCGCGAACGAGCCGCGCGTGGACTTGGTCTCGACGATGTTGCCGCAGGCACAGGTGATGCGCGAGGCCGGGTACACCGGGTGCATATCGGGCTTCATGGTGACGTCTCCTGGGCGCCTTGCCCCCACCCGGAAGCGGGTGGGAGGTCCAGCGATTGAGGTAGCCGGCGCTTATAACGGCGCGCCGGGTGTTGCACAAGGCCACCCACCGCTAGTGGTGCGCCGAGCCGGGCGGCTCGATGCGTTCCACCAACTTCTGGACGGCGGGATCGGACGGCACGTCCGTCCCCAACTGCTTGTACGACAACAGATGCGTGCGGCCCGCCCCCGTTGCGCCCGCCTGGACCGACTTCTTCAAGGCCGCCCGCCGGGTCTCGAAGGTGGCGAGGGTCTCTTCCAGCGCCTTGCGGACCGTCTCGTCCTTCGTCGCCCCCAGCCGCTCCTTCGTCCGGGCGATGTTGGCCTCGATCATTTTCAGGCTTTCCTGGTCCCGCTGGGCGGTGGCGGCATCCGTGAAGGCGCCCTTCCCGTCCACGGTCAGCTCCAGGCGGGCAAGCTGGCGCCCGCGCTCTCCCGGGGGAACCAGGGTGGCGAGCCCTTCCTTCTGGGCGATGCCTGGCCCGCGCCCCTCGTGGGACTGGACGACGAAGTCGACCCCTTCCCCCGCCTGGGCCAGCCGTCGGCTGGCGTCATAGGGCAGCGCCGCCAGCACCACCACCACGTCCACCTTGTCCTTCTCGCGCAGGCGCTTGGCCTCGGCCAGGACGGCCGGCAGCGCGGGCTTGCCCTGGGCGCCCTGCAGCTCGCCCTCGGGCGAGGCGCCGATGACGCCCACCTTCAGCTTGCCCGCGGTGAGCACCGTGGAGGCCGGGAACACGGCCTTGCCGTCCTTGTCCACCAGGTTGGCGGACAGGAGCTTCAGCTTCTTCTCCCGGGCTTGCTTCCGGAGCCACTCCACGCCCAGCGGCAGGTCGCGCGCCCCCACGGCCATGGCCGCGGTGCCCATGGCATCCATCTGCTCCAAGAGGAGCTCCGCGCGCGCCTTGTCGCTCGGGTCCCCACTGCTCACGGGACTCCGGAAGAGCGCATTGCCCGCATCCAACACGAGCACCGGCACGCCCTTCGCGCGCTCCTCGCCAATCGCCATCTTTCGTCTGGCCAGACCGCCAGACGGGTTGTGGCGTCAACCACAGGGGGCGATTTCGCCCCCATTGTCTCCCGTGAAGAGCAACACGGCCTTCTGGGGCGCCGCGCCCGCCCCGAGGGGGGCCAGCCACAGCGCCAGCACGGCCAGCAACAGCGAGGGCAACCTCATTTGCTCACCTTCTTCGGGGCCGGGGCCGGCTTCTTCGCCTTGTCGAGCTCGGCGAGCTTCGCCTTCGCCTTCTTCGCCGCCTCGGCCTTCGGGTAGCTCTTGATGAGTTCCTCCAGGGCCAGCCGGGACTCATCCTTCATCTTCAGCTTGGCGAAGCAGTCCGAGGAGCGCAAGTAGGCTTCCGGCGCGGACGGGGACTTCGCGTGGTCCTGAATCACCTTGCCGTACTCGAAGAGGGCCTCGCGGCACTTGTCCTCGCTGAAGTACGTCTCGCCCAGGCCGAAGTGCGCCTCGCCCGCCAGCGCGTCCTTGGCCCACTTCTTCAGGAACTCCGTGTAGAGCTGGCGCGCCACCAGCGCGTCCCCGGCCTTGGCCTTCTCCTGCGCGAGCGCCAGGAACTCCTTCTTGTCCGTGGGCCGCTGGAGCGCCTCGGCCTGCTTCTTCGCCTCGGCCTCCTTCACCGCCGCCGAGCCCTGCAGCGCCAGCATCCGCTTCTCCGACTCCTCGGTGACGCGCGCCAGGGACGTCTCCAGCTCGGAGATTTTATAGACGTAGGTCTCCACCTGCCCGCGCAGCTGGGCCATGTCCTCCACCGTCTTCTGCAGCTGGATGCCGATGTCCGCGTCGTTGCGGCGCGAGGCCTTGTCCAGGCTGTCCAGCGCCTGGGTGACTTCGGCAACCTTCTCGTCGATGCGGGGCAAGGTGGCGGCGAGCTGCTCGCGCGCCTGCTTCAGCTCCTCGGCCATCCGGGTGTTCTCGGCCCCCAGCCGGTCCACCTTCGTCTCGAGCGCGCGGCCACGGTTGGCCGGGTAGAAGCATCCGGACAGGGTCAACAGCGACAGCAGGGCAAGCCTTCTCATAGGGCGGCGCATCTTACGGGCAAATCCCTTCCGCGTCCGAGTCCTTCTCGCCCGGGTTCCCGGCCGGCCGCTGGCTTAGCGGGGCCGGCCCTCCTCCATCCGCTCGACGGCCCGGGCACAGGCCACCTGGAGGCGGGTGGGGTTCAGGAAGAACGGCGTGGCCCGGGCCCTCCCCTCCTCCAGGGAGCGGAGCGCGCGGCGGTATTCACTGGCAGCCTCGGGGAACTCCTCGCGCAGCTCCAGCATCATCCCCAGCAGGTACCGCGCCGCGGCCAGCTCCGGGTCCAGCGACAGGCAGCGCCGCAGGTACTCCTCCTTCTGGCCATCCGTGTCCCCCGCCCCCTCCAGAATCTGGGCGAACAGGGCATCGGCCTCGGCGAAGATCAGCTCCTGCGAGGGCGTGGGGCCTGCCGGCTCGCTCCCCCCGCCCACCGCCGGAAACCGGCCCGAGTCCCGCGCGGCACTGGCGGGCACGGTGGCGAAGCGGCCCGAGTCCCGCACGGGCCGGGCCGACATGGCGGCATACCGGCCCGAGTCCCGCGCGGCGCCGGCGGCCACGGTGGCGAAGCGGCCCGAGTCCCGGCGGCCCTCGGAGGGGAGCGTGGCGGAGGAGGCCGCAGCGCCGCTTGCCTCCCGGGTCCACTCCCCCACCGGGGCCAGGGGCGCCACCACGGGGAAGCTTCCCGAGTCCCGCCGCCGCTCGAGGCGGGGCGGCGGCTCCGCCAGGAGGCTCCCGGAGGCGGGCAGCCGCCGGGGCGGCGCGGTGTGGATGTCGAACGTCCGGACGTAGAAGAACGCGTGCTCGCAGCGGATGATGCGCAGGCTGGGCGGCGCGTGGAGCAGCGGCTCGGCGGCGGAGAGCACCAGCGTGCCGCCCGGCGCGAGCCGCTCGGCCAGCGCCTCCACCACCCGGTCGAACGCCTCCGCGGTGAAGTAGATGAGGACGTTGCGGCAGAAGATGATGTCGAAGCCCTCGCCGTGGGCGGGGTACGGCGCCTCCATCAGGTTGTGGAGCTGGAAGAGCGAGCGCGCGCGCAGCTCCGGCGCCAGGAGGGAGCGGGCCCCGTCGGACAGGAAGTAGCGCTCGCGCACGGGGGCCGGAAGCCTTCGCACCTGCTCCGGGTGGAAGGTGAGCGTGCGCGCCCGGAGCAGCACCTGCTCGGAGATGTCCGTGCCCAGCACCGTGCTGTTCGGGTCCGCCCCCGCCTCGTCGAGCAGGATGAGCAGCGTGGCCACCTCCTCGCCGGTGGCGCAGCCCGCGCTCCACACGCGCAAGGGCCGCCCGGGGGAGCGCGCCACCAGGGGCTCCAGCACGTGCGAGCGGAAGGAGGCGAGCTGGACTTCATCCCGGAACAGGTCCGTCTTGTGCACGGCGATGACGGAGATGAGCGAGGCCAGGTCCGCGGCGCCCGAGGGAGACTGGAGGTGCAGCAGGTACTGCTGCTCCGTGAGCACGCCCTGGAGCACCGCCAGCCGCTCGTCGAGCCGCCGGCGCTGCGTGCCACTCAGCGCCATGCCCGAGCGCGCGGAGATGAACGCGTGGAGCAGCGAAGCGGGCCGGGAAGGAGGCCCCTGCATCAGCGCCCCACGGGGAGGGGTTCACCACGCGCCAGCTTCATCAACGAAGCGGCCACCTCGTCTCCATGGATGAGGTAGTCCACCGCGTTGCGCTCCACGGCCGCCCCCGGCATGCCGAATACCACGCAGGACTCCTCGTTCTGGGCCACCGCGATGCCGCCGGCCTGCTTGATGGCGTACATGCCCGCGGCCCCATCCTCGCCCATGCCGGTGAGGATGAGCCCCACGGCGCGCCGGCCATAGGCCTTGGCCACGCTCTCCAGCAGCACCGTGCCCGAGGGCATGTGCCCGTCGCGCTCCTCGCCCTGCCGCAGCGCCACGCGGCCCCGGAATGGAATCACCATGTGCGTGCCCGGCGGGGCCACGAGCACGTGGCCCGGCATCAGCAGCTCCCCGTCCTGGGCCAGCCGCACCTTCAGGCGCGAGGCGTTGGCCAGCCACCCCGCCAGCGACTCGGCGAAGGCGGCGTTGATGTGCTGGACGATGACGATGGGGGCCGGGAAGTCCGCGGGCAGCTCGGACAGGAACCGGTGGAGGATCTGCGGCCCGCCGGTGGAGGCGGCCACCGCCACCACGCCCATGTTCGCGGGGCCGAGCGCCGGGCCCGAGGGGCGCGCGGGCGTCACCTTGCGCGAGCTGCGCACGTGGCGAATCACCCGCACGGAGGACAGCAGCTTCAGCTCCTTGGCCAGGTTCCAGGCCTCGAGCCCATCGTCGATGGAGGGCTTGACGCGCAGGCCCAGCGCCCCCAGCTCCAGCGCCCGGCACGTCAGCTCCGGCGCCTGCTGCCGCGGGTCCGCGGTGAGCACCAGGATGGGCGTGGGGCACTCGGCCATGATGTGCTCGACCGCGGTGAGCCCGTCCATCACCGGCATGTCCACGTCCATGGTGACGACGTTGGGGCGCAGCTCCTTGACGCGGGCCACGGCCTCCTTGCCGTCGGCGCACATGCCCACGACCTGCAGGTCCGGGTCCTGGTTCAGTGCTTCGCTGATGAGCTGTCGGCAGATGAGTGAGTCATCGACCACCAGCACCGACACTTTCTTGCCCATTGCCTGTGCATACCCCGTGCGCGCCTCGGGGAGTATACCCAATGCTCGCGCCACGCTCAGGGGAGCTTCACCCCAGTAACCGCTTCACCACATCCACCAGGTCCTGGCGGACCAAGTCCCCCTTGGTGATGTAGCCATCCGCCCCCGCCGCCAACCCCCGCTGCCGGTCCTCCTCACCCCCTCGGGTGGTGAGAATGATGACTGGCAACCGGTTCAGGGTCTCGTGACTCTTGAGCTGGCGGGTCAATTCCAGCCCATCCAATCCCGGCATTTCCAGGTCCGTCACCACCAGATCCGCTGGCGCGTGGGACAGGATGTGCAGTGCCTCGACGCCATCCGAGGCGGTGGTGATGTCATATCCGACCGCCTCCAGCAGGGCCGAGATGAGCTCCCGGGTCAGGGGTGAGTCATCCACGACCAGGATGCGGCGGCGCTGGATGTCAGGGGCCCGGGCCACGGCGCGCGGCAGCTTCAGGGCGACGGAGCCCTGGGCACTGGCGGTGAGGTAGGCGGCCGACACCACCATGGCCAGCTTGCCGTCAGCCAGGGTGGTGGCTCCCGCGAGGTGGGCAAACCGTCCCAGCAGGCCCCTCAGGGGCAGGATGGCCTGAACCCGCTCCTCCAGGACGCGCTCCACGGCCAGGGCGGCGGTGGCCCCCTGGCTGCGCACCACGAGCACCAGCTCCCCGTCGCTTGGGGGCCGCTCCGGGGCCAGCCCCAGCACGGAGGAGAGGTGGGCAAAGGGCAGCACCCGGCCCTCCACGTCCAGCGTGGGCCGCCCGGCTACCTCGCCGAGCTGCGCCAGGTCCAGCTTGAGCGCCTGGGAGACGTGGGTGGCGCTCAGCGCCAGCGTCTCCTGGCCCACCTTCACGAAGAGCAGGGGCGCCACCGTGAGGGACACCGGGACGCGCACCTCGAAGATGGTGCCCACCCCCACCGCGGACACGACGCTCGCATCGCCCCCCAGCCCCTGCACCGCGCTGCGCACGGCGTCCAACCCCACGCCCCGGCCCGACAGGTCCGTGGCCACCTCGCGGGAGGAGAAGCCGGAGAGGAAGACGAGATCCCTCGCCGCCGCGTCACTGAGCGCGCCCGCGGCCGCCTCGTCCAGGAAGCCCCGGCGCACCGCCACCCGGCGCAGCATGGCCGGGTCGAGCCCCATGCCATCGTCCTCCACCCGCAGGACGATGCGGTTGCCCTCGCGCGTGGCGCGCAGCGTCAAACAGCCCTTGGGCCGCTTGCCCGAGGCGACGCGGTCCACGCGCGTCTCCAGGCCGTGGTCCAGCGCGTTGCGGATGAGGTGCAGGAGCGGCTCCCGGAGCGCCTCCACCACGGCCCGGTCGGCGCGGGTGTCCTCGCCGTCCACCACCAGCTCCACTTCCTTGCCCAGCTCGCGCGCCAAGTCCCGCACCACGCGGGGATAGGGCTCGAAGAGCACGGAGAGCGGCAGCATGCGGATGCGGTGCACCTCCTCCACCGCCTGCCCCAAGTCTCTCAGCTCCTCGTTGGCCAGCAGCTTCGCCTCGCGGTGAAGCTCGGCCGCCAGCTCCTTGGCCTTGCCCAGGCGGGCCGCCAGCGCGGCGCCCACGGGCCCCAGGTCCTCGGCCTCGCGCGCCAGGAACGTCAGCTCGCGCGTCAACTGGAGCCTGCGCGCATTGGCCAGCTCCCGCCGGCGCGCCACGTGGGACAGGTTGGTGGCCGCGCTGGTGAGCAGGTCCAGGCTCTGCGCGTCGATGCGGATGGAGCCGTCCGCCCGGGCATCCTGCGACCGCTGCGGCGAGGCGCGGGCCGGGGCCGGTTTGGAGGGGTCCGGCATCCGCGGAATCGTCTCCGCCACCAGGTGGGTGGCGGGCCCGGCCCCCGGGGTGCTGGAGGACGGCTCGGGAACACCCTCCCCGGCGGGAAGGGGCACGGGCGTCCACAGGTTGCGCCCCGCGCCGCCCCGGACCCCGTTGGCCCCCCGGGGAGACGCCACCAGGGCGCTGTTTCCTGGGAGCGGAGGCGGGGTCGGCGTCCTCATCCCAGGAGACGCTTGATGCCGGGACGGGGCCACCGGGGCCTCGGCGGCGGGAGGCGCCACCGGCAGGGCCGCGTCCGGCACGGGCGGCACCGCCAGGAAGCGGCTCTGCTCGATGCGGGTGCGCTCGCGGAGCACGGCCACCAGCTTGGCCACCTCGGGGGAGTTGTCCGAGGCCAGCATTCCCGACAGGGCGATCACCGCATCGGAGGACTTCAGCAGCGCGTCGGCGGACTCGTGCGAGAAGGCGTACTGGGCGGGCTCGATGGCGCGCACCAGCTCCTCCATCTCGTGCACCAGGGTGTTGATGCGGTCAAAGCCCATCATCCGGGCCTCGCCCTTGAGGCCGTGGAGGTCCCGGAGCACCTTGCGCCCCGTCTCCACGTCGCCTCCGGACTCCAGCGTGAGGATGAAGGCGCTGATGCGCCCCAGCCGCTCCTCGACCAGGTCCCGGAACTTCTTCAGCAGCCGGTCACGCGGGGTCGTCACCCGTCACCCCGCGGCGGGACCTGGCCGATCTGAAACCGCTCCACCACCGCGCGCAGGTCCAACGCCAGCACCAGCAAGTCCCCGTTGGCGGTGCTCACCTGCTTGGTGGCATTGAGGCTCTGCTGGGTGATGCGCAGGATGTCCGCCATGGTGTCGGCGAGCTGGTCGGTGCCCGTCTGCTGCTGCTGGGTGGCCAGGGAGATGGAGCGCACCGCGTCCGACGTCTGGCTGGCCAGCTCGACAATCTGCTTGAGCGACTCGGAGACCTGCTGCGCCAGCGACGTCCCGGTCTCCGTGGCGCGCACCCCGCCATCCGTGGCGGCCACCGCGGCGCGCGAGGCCTCGCGCACCTCCTCGATGAGCCCCTCGATTTCCTTGGTGGACTCGAGCACGTTCTCGGCGAGCCGCCGCATCTCCGCGGCCACCAGCGAGAAGCCCCGGCCCACCTCGCCCGCCTTGGTGCCCTCCAGCTCCGCGTTGAGCGCCAGCAGGTCCGACTTGTCGGCCACGCCGTTGATGAACTCGACGATCTTTCCAATCTGCTGCACGCGCTTGTTGAGCCGGTTCACCGCCGAGGCGATGGCCTGGTTGTCGTTGCGCATGCGGCCCATGGAGGCGAGGAAGGCCTCGGCGCTGCCCTGGCCCGCCTCGGCCGCCGCCAGCGTGCGGTGCGCGATTTCCGACACCGAGCCGGCGTTCTCGGCGATCTGCCGCGCGCTCCGGGCCAGCTCCTCCGTGGTGGCGCTCGTCTCGTCCAGGGAGCTGGCCTGCTCGGAGGCACCGGCCTCGTAGCGGCCCGAGGTGGCGAGAATCTCCTCGGTGGTGGCGCTGATCTGCGCCCCGGCGCGCTGGAGCTGGGAGAGCACGTCCGCCAGGTGCGCGCGCATCATCGCGAACGCGGCGGAGACGGACCACACCTCGTCCTCGGCGGGGATGAGGTGCGGGGCGGCCAGGTCCCCATCGGCGATGCGCCGCGCCTCGTCCGCGAGCTGGCGGATGGGGCGCCCCAGGAGCGTGCCGCCCAGGTACGCGGTGGTGAGCGCCATCGCGAAGACGAGCAGGCACAGGAGCCCGCCGGAGGTGAAAGCCTCCATCTGAAGGTCCTGCGCGCGCGCGGCCTGGAGCCGAAGGGGCGAGGTGAGCACGCGCTCGTAGGCCTGGTCCGCCAGGGCCGAGGCCAGCCGCGAGCAGAACACGGCGGGCGTCACCACGGAGATGATGGTGAAGAGCACCAGCCGCCCGCGGATCTGCGCCCGGCGCGGCATGGCGGCGATGACCTGCTGCTGGCTGAGGCCCAGCTCCGTCAGCCACAGCATCACCTGGCGCGCCCGCAGGGTGACCAGGCAGTGCACGAGCAGCGAGGTGATGGGCCCGAAGAGCACGCCCAGGCCGACAATGCCCAGCCCCGCGCTCCAGCCTCCCCCGCCCACGATGCCCACCACCACGCCCAGGAGCATGGAGCACAGCAGCCAGCTGAGGATGGACTTGACGAAGGTGGCATCCGCCACGCTGGCCGCCTCCACCATGGCGCGGGCCAGGCGCTCCTGCGAGGCCACCACCTCTCCGCGCTCCAGGATGCGCAGGCCCCGCAGGCGCCGCAGCAGCAGGGAGACGCCCGTGCCCGTCACGGCGGCACACAGCGCCATGCCCAGCCCCACGAACAGGTGGAAGCTGCCGCTCAGCCGGTCGCCCAGCGTGAGCCAGGCGTAGTGGCACGAGAGCGCCACCCCGACCGCGGTGGCCAGCGGGACGGGGGCAATCAGACGAAGGCTGTAGGAGCCCCGGGGGCGGGCACGTCGCTCGCTCATCGGCTCAGCCCTCCCTGCCCGCGAGGTGGAAGCGGTCCACCACGAGCTTCAAGTCCCGCGCCAGCGAGGACAGGTCGCTGTTGGCGGCCACCATCTGCTTGGTCGCCGCGGCGTTCTGCTCGGTGACGCGCAGGATGTCCCCCATGGCGGCGGCGAGCTGGTCGGTGCCCGTCTGCTGCTGCTGGGTGGCCAGGGAGATGGAGCGCACCGCGTGCGAGGTCTGCCGCGCCAGCTCCAGGATGAGGCTCAGGCTCTCGTCCACCTGGGCCGCCAGGAGCGTGCCCGCATCGGTCGTCTTCAGCCCTGCCTCCGTGGCCATCACCGCCGCGTGGGTCGCATCGCGAATCTCTTCGATGAGCTGCTCGATGGTGCGCGTGGAGCGGAGGACGTTCTCGGCGAGCCTGCGCATCTCGGCGGCCACCAGCGAGAAGCCCCGGCCCACCTCGCCCGCCTTGGTGCCCTCCAGCTCCGCGTTGACGGCCAAAAGGTCCGTCTTGTCGGCGATCTCGTTGATGAACTCCACCACCTTGCCGATCTGCTGCACGCGCTTGTTGAGCCGCACCACCGCGTCCGCGATGGACTGGTTGTCCTCCTTCATCCGCTGCATGGCGGTGAGGAAGGCGGCCGCGTTGCGCTGGCCCCCTTGGGCCGCGGCGAAGGTGCGCTCGGCGATGCCGGCCACGGACTCGGCGTTGCCGGCGATCTGCTGCGCGCTCCGGGCCAGCTCCTCCGTGGTGGCGCTCGTCTCGTTGAGGGAGCTCGCCTGCTCGTCGGCCCCCGTCTCCTGCTCGCCGGAGGTGGCCACCAGCTGCTCGGTGGTGCTGGAGATCTGCATGCCCGCGCGCCGCATCTGCGCGAGCGCCTGGCCGAGCTGAGCCTGCATCTGCACGAAGGCGGCCGAAGCCGACCACATCTCGTCCTCGGCGGGGATGACGCGCGGGGGGCGCAAGTCCCCCCGGGCAATGCGGGTGGCATCCTCGGTGATGGCCTGCAGCGGCTCGGCCAGCACCGCCCCGCCCGCGTACGCCGTGCTCAGCACCAGCAGGATGACGAGCGCCAGCAAGAGGCCCATGGCCAGCCCGCCCTCGTTCCGAAACTGGGAAATCACCGCCATCTGCGCCTGGGGATCCTGCACCCGGACCATCTGGTCCAGCACGCGCACCGAGCGGTGGATGGTCAGGTCGAGGATGAAGATGGACGGGCTGAGCACCGCGATGGCGGTGAACAGCACCAACCGCTGGCGGACCTTCTGACGCCGGGGCGGCACCGCGGCGATGAACTCCAGCGCCGACAGCCCCTCGTCCGCGATGCGCTCGGCGGCCTTGCGGCTGCGGCGCACCACCAGCAGGTACACGAGCAGCGCGCTCAGGGGCGCCAGCGACGCGCCCGCCAGCGCGATGCGCATCCCCACCTTCCACGCCACCCCCATCAGGGGCGGAAAGAGCACGGCCACCAGCAGCACGCCGCCCAGCCACCCCTGGAGCGTGAACCAGAAGCACCGCTCCGGCACGGCGCGCGCCTCCTGGAGCGCCTCGCGCAGGTGCTGCTGCTGCTGGGGCACCCGGCCCTGCTCCAGCGCCCACAGCACCTTGAGGGCGCGGCGCTCCAGCACCGTGACGAGCCCCAGCGCCAGCGCCACCGCCACCGCCACCAGCCCCAGGAAGGGGCCCCAGTACGCGGGCGCGTCGATGGCATTCGAGAGCGGCCCGTACACCAGCACGAGCACCAGCCCCAGCCCCCCGCTCACCCACGAGGGCTGGGTCATCCAACGCGCCAGCCCCTTCAAGCCCGACTCCGCGGTCATGCGGCCTCCTGCGAGGAGCCCGCCAGAAAGTGCTCGAACTCCACCAGGCTCACCAGGGGCCAGAGCAGACCGCGCGCCAGGATGAAGCCCCGCAGGCTCCCTCCGGCGGCGCGGCCCAAGAGGGAAGGCAGGCCCAGAATCAAATGGGGCTCGGTGTCGATTTCGAGCGTGTCCACGCCCACGCCCTCGCCCGGGCGGGACAGGAGCACCCGGACCGGGTCCGAGCGGTGGCCGAAGGCCAGGCCCGCGGCGAGCGAGCGCCCGTCCAGGGCCGAGGGCAAATCAATGCTGGTCACGTCCTGGGCCAGGAACGCGATGCGATCCGCGCCGGCATGGCACAGCAGGATGCCGGAAGCGCGCGAGGCCAGCATGGCTCACGCCCCCTGACTGAGGTAGTCAAACAGCCCGTCAGGCTCGATGACCGCCACGTCCCGCTGCGCCCCCTTGGCCGGGCCTCTCAGGTGCACGTGGACGCCACTGGCGCCCAGCGGCTCCAGCGTGCCCGTCACCTGGGAGACGCCCGCCACGGTGCTGGCGGTCAGCGCCAGGGTGCCGCGCGGCAGGCGCACCAGCACCGCCCGCCGCGTGGATTGGCTGCCCTTGCCCACCAGCAGGCCGATGTCCACCACCGGGATGACCTCTCCCCGGTGGGCGAACACCCCCAAAAGGTGGACGGGAGCGCCGGGCACCCGCGTCAGCTCGGGGAAGGTAACCACCTCCGCCGCGCTCTCCGCAGGCACCGCATACCAGCTGCTCCCACATGCAAACACAAGGTAGGACTGTCTCGCTTCAGGCTCGATAAGGCCCATCGCGCGGCAGCCTACCTCAGATCAGCGCTGGAACTCGACGCGGCGATTCTGGGCCCACGCCTCCTCGTCCGAGGCGCTGCTAAGCGGGCGCGTCTCGCCGTAGCCCACGGTGGCCAGGCGGCCCGCGGGCACACCCAGGTCGGTCAGGTAGCGCTTGACCGAGGCGGCGCGGCGGTTGGACAGCTGGAGGTTGTACTCCTCGGTGCCGCGGTCGTCGGCGTGGCCCTGCAGGGTGATGCGGCCCTGGGTGGCCTTGATGCAGTCGGCCAGCGAGGACAGCCGGCCCTGGGCCTCGGAGTCCAGGGAGAACTCGTTGAAGCCGAAGCGCACCGGCTCCCAGTCGCAGGCGCTGGCCTGCGCCGTCACGCACTGGCCGCCCTTGCACTCCTGGCCCTCGCCGCAGTCGCTGTTGGCCGAGCAGGTGTTGGAGGGCGCCTGGCACCGGCCGCGCTCGCACTTGCCGCCGCCGGGGCACTGCGCATCATCCTTGCACTGGGCGTCGGCGCACTTGCCCACTTCGCAGATCCGTCCCGAGCCACACTGGGTGTCGGTCGTGCACTCCGGAGGCTTGGGCACGCACTTGTTGGCCTGGCAGGTGAAGCCCTCCTTGCAGTTGGCGTCCGTGGCACACTCCTGGCACTGGCCCTGGACACACACCTCGCCCCGCTCCTGGCACTGATCATCCTTGTCGCAGTTGGGGTACGCCTTCGGACAGCCGGAGAGCACTGCCACGGCGAGAGCGAGCCCCGCCACCATCGAGATCCGACGCATCGTTCACTCCAAAATCCGGTCAATACCCGTCTTCTTTGAGACAGGTTCCCCGGCCCGCGTGTAGTCGCAGCAAGCCATTGAGTCAAAGCAATTTGTCCCCGCCTGGGTCTTCCCCGTCCCTCCCCCCCAAGGCCTTGGGAATCCTTTGGAATCATTGAATCGCCAAGAGGTTTCCCGGACAGTGGGAGCCAGGGCCACACCCGACGCCCCCCGAGGTCTTCCGCGCCATGCCCGCCTCCGTGCTCATCGTCGATGACGAGAAGAACATCCTGCTCACCTTGAGCCAGTCCTTGCAGCTCGCGGGCTACCGCACGGAGCTGGCCAGCTCCGGCCAGGTGGCGCTGGATGTCGTCTCCGCGCGCCCCGTGGACGCGGTGCTCATGGACGTGAAGATGCCCGACATGGATGGGCTCACGGCGCTCGCGCGGCTCCAGGAACTCAAGCCCGAGCTGCCCGTCATCATGATGTCGGGCCACGGCACCATCGACACCGCGGTGAAGGCCACGCAGCTGGGCGCGCGCGACTTCCTGGAGAAGCCCCTGGCGCGCGACAAGCTGCTCGTGGCGCTGCGCAACGCGCTCAAGCACCAGGCGGTGATGGAGGAGCTGCAGGAGCTGCGCGCGCAGATGAGCCGCTACGACATGGTGGGCAGCGGCCCCGGCATGCAGCGCATCTTCTCGCTCATCCAGCGCACCGCCCCCTCCGAGGGCCGGGTGCTCATCACCGGCGAGAACGGCACGGGCAAGGAGCTCATCGCGCGCGCGCTCCACCAGCACTCGCGGCGCAAGGCCGGGCCCTTCGTGAAGCTCAACTGCGCCGCGGTGCCCCACGAGCTCATCGAGAGCGAGCTGTTCGGCCACGAGAAGGGCGCCTTCACCGGCGCGGTGAGCGTGCGGCGCGGCAAGTTCGAGCTGGCCCACGAGGGCACGCTGTTCCTCGACGAGATTGGCGACATGCCCGCCGCCATGCAGGCCAAGCTGCTGCGCGTGCTCCAGGAGGGCGAGCTGGAGCGCGTGGGCGGCACGGAGACGCTCAAGGTGGACGTGCGCGTGCTCGCCGCGACGAACAAGAACCTGGAGAAGGAAATCGCGGCGGGGCACTTCCGCGAGGACCTCTATTACCGCATCAACGTGGTGCAGATTCACTCGCCCCCGCTGCGGGAGCGGCGCGAGGACCTGCCGGACCTCATCGACACGTTCCTCCAGGAGGCCTGCGCGCGCAACGGGCGCAAGCCGCTGCGGCTCTCCCCCGAGGCGCTCACCGTCATGGCCGCCTACCCCTACCCCGGCAACGTGCGGGAGCTGCGCAACCTGGTGGAGCGGCTGGCCATCCTCTGCGAGGGCCCCACCGTCTCCGGCCCGGAGGCCCAGGAGCTGCTGCCCCGCGCCCACGGGCTCGCCGCGCCGCCGGCCGCCAGCGCCCCCGTGTTCCCCGTCTTCCCGGTGGCCTCGCCCGCCGCCCCGCCATCCCCCGGGCCCGCCCTGCCCCGGCCCGCCGAGCTGGCCGCCCCCACGGGCTTCCGGCCCCGGGCGGACCGCACTTTCCGTGAACAGGTGGAGGATGCGGAGCGGGAGATCATCCTGCATGCGCTCGCGCACACGCAGGAGAACGTCACCGAGGCCGCGCGATTGCTGGACCTGGAGCGCGGCCACTTCTACAAGAAGATGAAGGCGCTGGGCCTGCGGCGGGGTGCCGCGGACAAGGAGCCCGCAGCGGGCCCCGGCGGGGACTGAGCCCCGCGCGCGCGCCACGAGGAGACACGGAATGCAGGGTCAGCGAGGGGTTGCCGCGTGGACGCTCGTGCGGCTCGTCTTTGGGCTGTCGCTCGCGCTGGGGCACGGGCTGCCGAAGGTGACGGGCCACATGGCGGGCTTCGCCGAAGGGGTGGCGAGGCTCGGCTTCCCCTTCCCCACGTTCTTCGCCTGGTGCGCGGCGCTCTCGGAGCTCGTGGGCGGGCTGCTCGTGGCGGTGGGGCTCTTCACCCGGCCCGCGGCCCTGGTGGCGGCCTGCACCCTGGCGGTCGCGCTCTACCGCCACCGCGTGGACCCGTTCGGCACGATGGAGAAGGCCCTGGTCTTCCTCACGGTGTTCCTGGCCGTGGTGCTGGCGGGCCCGGGCCCCTGGAGCCTGGACGCCAAGGTGCGGCGGCGGCTCTGAGCCCGCCTCAGGCGGCGACCCGCTCCACGCACGCGGGCAAATCCTGCATGGGCGAGTTCACCACGCGCGACACCTCGTAGGCCTCCAGGCTGTCCTCCTCGAAGGGCACCAGCAGCGGCTGCAGCACCGAGGACTCCTGCGGCCCGGGGCGCAACCACACCTCCTGGCCCTCGGGCGTCAGGAGCACCGGCATCCGGTCATGAATGGGGGCCATCAGGGCATTGGGCCCCGTGGTGAGCAGCGTGCAGGTGCGCACCACCTCGCCCGTCTCGGGGGACGTCCACTCCTCCCACAGGCCGGCCAGCGCCAGGGGCCGGCCGTCCTTGCGGCGGAAGTGGAAGGGCGTCTTGGGCTTGGTTGTCTGGCGCCACTCGAACCAGCCATCGATGAGCGCCAGGCACCGGCGGCGCTTGAAGGCGGCGCGGAAGCTCGGCTTCTCGGCCACCGTCTCGCAGCGCGCGTTGATGAGCTTGTTGCCGATGGCGGCGTCCTTCGCCCACGAGGGGATGAGCCCCCAGCGGTACGCGTCCAGCATCCGCTGGCCGTCGTTGGGCACCACCGCCATGAGCTGGGTGGGGGCCAGGTTGTAGCGGGGCCGTTCAATCGAGGCGCGGATGCCCAGGAGGGCGAATTCCCGCGCGAGGTCCACGGCCGGCGTCTGAAGCGTCACACGTCCACACATGCCCCCAGTATCGCGCGCGCCGCGCGGCGGCACCAACTCCTGGCCCGCGCCGGGCCGCTCACGGCTCGAGCGGCAGCACCACCGTGGCCACCGCCCCCCCGCCCTCCCGCTGCCGCAGGGCAATGGAGCCGTTGTGGCGCCGCACAATCTCCCGGGACACGTAGAGCCCCACCCCCAGCCCGGAGATGTTCGCCACCTCCTGGCGCTCGCCCCGCTCGAAGCGCCCGAAGAGCTGCTCCTTGTCCTCCCCGCCCAGGCCGATGCCGCGGTCGGCCACTTCGACTTCCGCCTCGCCCCCCGGCAGGGACCGCACCCGCACCTCGATGGCGCCCCCCGCAGGACTGTACTTGATGGCGTTGGCCACCAGGTTGTGGAGCACCTGCTCGATGCGCATCTCGTCGAACGCGCCCACCATCGGAGAGACTTCCAGCACGAGGTTGTGGCGGGGCGAGGCCCCCACGAGCGCCTCGGCGACGCGCCGGGCCACCTCCGCCAGGTCCACCCGCGAGCGCTGCAGCGGCAGCTTGCCGGAGCCGAGCTGCGAGGCATCCAGGAGCTGGTTCACCAGCCGCGTGAGCCGGTCCACCTGCCGGTCGAACATCTCCACCCGCTCGGCCTGCGCCTTGCCCACCGCGCGCTTGAGCAACGCCACCTGGACCTTGATGGCCGTGAGCGGCGTCTTCAGCTCGTGGGAGGCGATGGACAGGAAGATGTCCTTCTCCTGGCTCGCCCCCTCGATGGTCTCCATCTGGCGGGAGAGCTGGGCGGCCATTTGATCGAACGTGCGGGCCAGCTCGTGCAGCTCGCGGGGCGCATCCCGCGTGGACTCCTCGGCGCGGGCCTGGCGGTCGCCCGCGGCCAGCCGGAGCGCGGCATCCGCCACGCGGCGCACCGGCGAGAGCACCGCGCGCGCCAGGAACAAGGACACGGCCAGCGTCACCCCGATGGCGCCCGCCACGGTGACGAGCAGCCCGGCGTAGGTCTGCTCGACTTCGCGCTGCAGGATGACCGCCGACTGCTCGACGACCACCCGCCAGCCCACCTGCGCCACGCTCCGCACACAGAACAGGTGCTCCGAGCCGGTCCGGATGATCAGACGTCCATCCGGAAGGCGCTGGTAGCGGGCGGAGCCCGTGCTGCCGACCCGGTCGAGCGCCTCCGCGAGCGGCGTGCCCTCGATGCTGCGCACCTCCGTGGAGACCTCCTCCTGCGAGTCGAAGACCACGCGCTGGCGCGCATCGACGACCCGCACGCGCTGCTGGAGCGTGTGGGCCTGGTCGCGGGCATACGCGCGCATCTTCGGCAAGTCCAACGCGGCGAGCACATAGCCCAGGTACCGGTCCCCGTCCCGGATGGGCGCCACCGTGGCGACCAGCGGCGCCCGCTCCCCCACCCGGCCCAGGAAGACATCGCTGACCAGCGGCCCGTGCGCCTGGCGGGCCTTCCGGACGTACTCCCGGTCCGAGAAATCGGAGCCCGCCAGGGGCCGCCCTTCCGCGTCATGGCGCGGCGAGAACGCCAGCGACCGGCCCTCGGGGCTGCCCACGTAGGCGTAGATGACCTCGGGCGAGTACGTCACCAGCGAGTCGAGCCCATCCTCCAGGAACGTCGCGTTGGGCAGCCCGCCTTGCGGCGTCGCGCGCTCGCTGAGCAGCAGGGACAACTGGGCGACGGAATGCGAGGAGTGTTCGAGCCGCCTCTCGATTTCGCGCACCACGGCGCGCGCGACCTGGAGGTTCTCCTCCTCCACATGGCGCACGGCGGCCTCGTAGCGCGCGCGCCCCTCCACCATGCCCACCCAGAGCAGGGGGAGGAGGGCCCCCAGGGTGAAGGACAGGGCAAAGGCCCGCCCCATGGAGATGGCCGCCACGGGCGCGGGCAGCCACGGCCCCAGGCGCCGCCGCAGGGCGGGCACCAGCAGCGTCACCTGGACGATGAGCGCCGCGAGCAGCCCATTCATGGCCTGCTTGACCCCTGACACCAGGGTGGCCTCGAGGGGAAGCCCCGCCATCACGCCATAGGTCAGCAGGAAGTAGAGCGGGCTGACCAGCCAGAAGAGCCCATCGGCGGTGATGGGCATGAGGCGCCGTCGCATCGCCCCGACGAACAGCCCCTCCAGGACGATGTTGAGCCAGCCCCAGGGGTGCCCCCACAGGAAGTAGGCCTGGATGCCGGAGATGGCGCCCGCGAGCCCCCCCGCGGCAGGGCCCAGCAGCACCGCCGCCATCAGGACCATGCAAGGCCCCAGCAGCAGGTGCACTCCCGGGAGAATCTCGACGGCCGCCAGATTCAGCAGCAGCCCGCCCAGTCCCAGGAGGACGCCCCCTCCGATCCGCTTCCAGATACCCATCCGGGCGCGAATTCAGCCACTTCCGCCCCCCCTTCGGGAGCTTTTCGTCCACCTTTCGCTCAGCCCCTTACACCTGGGGCTCAAACGGCACCGGCGTGGGACCGGAGGAGACTCCGAGCCCACGCCGGGAATGAAGCCCTGCCGCCAGGAACTAGCGGGTGATGGTCAGCGCCGTGTCATCGACGAAGAAGCTCGTCTGCAGGTAGGTGTCCTCGACGCCGTTGAAGTAGATGCGGATCGTCTGGCCCTTGTACGCGGACAGATCGAAGGTCTTCTGGGCGTAGGCCGTGGACTTGTCCAGGTTGCTGTAGCCGGCCAGGGTCGCCTTCACCGCGTTGGCGCTGTCACGCACCTGGATGCTCAGCTTGTCGTACGCCACGCTCTCGGTCTCCGCCGTGGTGATCTTCAGCCAGAACGACAGGCTGGCGCTGCACGCCGTCGCCGGGATGGTCACCGTCTGGTAGGCGTAATCCGTCGCGGTCTTGCCGCGGCCGTTCAGCCAGGCCTTGTAGGTGCCCGTGCGGGGCGCGCTGCCGCTCGTCGTGCCGCTGATGACGCCCGAGGTGGCCGTCCAGCTCGCGGCACCCGACTCGAAGCCGGGGTTGATCAGCAACTGCTCGGTGGTGGAGCAGCTGCCCGTGGTGTTGCTCACCGTCACGGAGACCGCCGCCGAGGAGGCCGAGTTGCCCGACGCGTCGAAGGCCTTGGAGGTCAGCGTGTAGCTGCCGTTGGCCACGCTGGCGGTGTTCCAGCTGATGCTGTACGGCGCGCTGCTGTCGGTGCCGATGAGCGAGGTGCCCGCGTAGAACTCGACGCGGGAGACGCCCACGTTGTCGCTGGCATCCGCGCTGAGGGTGGCCGAGCCGCTGAGCGAGGCGCCGCCCGCGGGGGACGTGATGGAGGTGGACGGAGGCGTGGTGTCGCCCGGGTTCTGGCCGCCATCGCCGATGAAGCCGGTGTAGAGCAGCACGTTCGGCGAGCCCGTGCCGGGGCTGGTCACCTTGCCCGCGGTGCCGTTGTTCACCAGCGCGTCACGCACCTGCTGCGGCGTGGCGGAGGGGTTGGCCGCCAGGTAGAGCGCCGCGGCGCCCGCCACGTGGGGGCTCGCCATCGAGGTGCCGCTGATGGTGCTGGTGGCCGTGGTGCTGTTGTACCAGGCCGAGGTGATGCTGGAGCCCGGGGCGAAGATGTCCAGGCACGTGCCGTAGTTGGAGTAGCTGGCGCGCGCGTCGGTGCGCTCCGTGGCGCCCACGGTGATGGCGCTGGGCGTGCGGGCCGGCGAGTAGCTGCAGGCGTTGCCGTTGTCGTTGCCCGCGGCGACGGCGAACACCACGCCCGCGTTGATGGCGCCGGCGACCGCGTCATCCAGCGTCTGCGAGGCCCCGCCGCCGAGGCTCATGTTGGCCACGGCCGGCTTGATGTGGTTGTTCTTCACCCAGTCCACGCCGGCGATGACGCCCGCGGTGGTGCCCGAGCCGTTGCAGTCCAGCACGCGCACCGGGTGGATGGTGACCTTCTTGGCCACGCCGTAGACGGTGCCGCCCACGGTGCCCGCCACGTGCGAGCCGTGGCCGTTGCAGTCCGTGGCCGCGCCGCCCGCCGTCACCGCGTCAAACCCGTTGCCGATGCGGCCGGTGAACTCGGTGTGGGTGGTCAGCACGCCGGTGTCGACGATATAGGCGTGAACGCCGGTGCCATCGTTGTTGTAGTTGTAGGTGCTGTTGAGCGGCAGCGCGGACTGGTCGATGCGGTCGATGCCCCAGGTGGCCCCCGTCTGGCTCCCCACGGCCTCGACGAAGCTGTCCTCCTCGATGTAGGCCACGCGCGGGTCGGCGAGCAGCTCACGCACCTGCGCCTCGCTCATGCGGGCGGCAAAGCCGTTGATGGCGGACGTGTAGGTGTGCAGCACCTCTCCGCCCGTCTTGAGCACCATCTGCTGGGCAATCTCGCCCTCGGCGGCCAGGGCCACCGTCTTCAGGTCCTTCTTCAGGACGACGATGTAGCGGTTGGGAACGGCGCGCGGGCTGCGCAGCAGCTGCGCCATCTCGCCGAGCTGCTGCCTCGGCTCAGAGGGGCTGCCCTCCTGCTCCTCCATCTCGGCACCACACGCACCGAGCACCAGGAACGACAGGGTGCATGCAGCCTTCGTGATCCGCTTCATGACGGCCTCTTCTTGTCTTGGGGGATGGTCCTGCGCGCCTCGAACAAGGCCAAGCAACGCTACTTGTCACCATTCGAGACCGTCAATACTGATTAACGTCCTCTCGGCTGTTTCACTTCGAATGCATGTATTTCGTTTTGTTTGTTAATTTATAGTTAGACTGGACTGAGCAATCGAAGACACTCGGCCCCCCAGGGCATCACCCACTCACGGAGGTATTCATGCGCCTGAAGGCGCTCTGCATGGCCCTTTCGCTGCTGGCGGCACCGGGCGGAGCACTCGCCCAGAGCAAGCTGGATCAGTTCAAGAAGGCCGCGGGCAACGCGAGCAAGTCCACGCTGGAGAAGAAGATCAACACGAAGCTGACGGAGGATGCGCGCAAGAACCAGTGCAGCTTCAAGTCCGGCACGGATGTGCTGGAGGCCGGCTGCGATCAGAAGCTCAAGAACCTCACCTCCGCGCTCGTCGAGGCCAAGAAGCAGCTCGATGCGGGCGGGGTGAAGAACTACAAGTTCGAGGTCTCCGGCCACACCGACTCCAGCGGTGACGCGGCGAAGAACAAGGCGCTCAGCGAGAAGCGCGCCGCGGTCATCGTGAAGGAGCTGGTGGCCCGGGGCGTGCCGCGCGGGGAGATTGCCGCGGTGGGCCGGGGCTCGGAGCAGCCCCTGGTCAAGCCCGACGACACCGCCGCGAAGAAGGCGAAGAACCGGCGCTACGAAATCCAGGTCCGGCTCTGAGGCACCCCACCGGGTGGGCTGGGTCACTTCTGTCCCGGCCCCCCCGGTGGGTTTTCCAAGCAGGCGATTCAAGTCGCCTAATGGGCCCGCATCCATAGAATCGCGGCCCATGCGTCTGGAACAGACATCCATCGAGCCCAACCGGCTGCACCTGTGGGGCGCGCATGCCGCGCTCGAGATCCGCTGTCCCCTGCCTGGCGTGCTGCGCCTGCGGCACATCCCCGCCTCGCTGACCGCGGGCTTCACCCATCCCCGGCTGGGCCCCAAGACGCCCTTCGCCGTCGTCACCGACGAGGGCCTGCCGCTCCAGGCGCGCCGCGAGGGCAACACGCTCCACGTCACCGCGGAGGGCGTCAGCCTGGAGCTGACGCTGGACACCGGGGCCTGGAGCTTCCGGGACGCCGAGGGGCGCACGCTGGCGCGGTGCGAGTCCGTGTCGGGCGAGAGCGTGCCCAACATGCCGCTCAACCACCACCGCTCGCGGCTGTCGCTGCACGCGCCGGAGGACGAGGCCTACCTGGGCTTCGGGGAGAAGGTGGGCCCGCTGGACAAGCGCGGGCTGCGCTTCGTGTTCTGGAACACGGACATCCAGCCGCACCACCCGGACACGGATCCGCTCTACGTCTCCATTCCCTTCTCCATCGGCCTGCGCCAGGGCGTGGCGTGGGGCTTCTTCCTGGATGAGACGTGGCGCTCGGAAGTGGACGTGGCCTACGCGGACCCCCACCGGGTGAAGTGGGAGAGCTGGGGCCCCGAGCTGGACGCGTACCTCATCGCCGGCCCCCACCCCGCGCAGGTGGTGAGCCGCTACGTGAAGCTCACCGGCAAGCCGCCGCTGCCGCCGCTGTGGAGCCTCGGGGCGCAGCAGTCCCGCTGGGGCTACGAGAGCGCGGAGGACATCCGCAACGTGGTGCAGGCCTACCGCTCCCGGGGGCTGCCCCTGGACGTGGTGTACCTGGATATCGACTACCAGGATGCCTACAAGCTGTGGGAGTGGGACCCCTCGCGCTACCCGGACCCGGAGGGGCTCGCGCGCGACATGGCGGCCGAGGGCGTGCGGCTGGTGCCCATCATCAACCCCAGCCTGAAGGCGGTGCCCGGCTACGCCCTTTATGAGGAGGCCAAGGAGCTCAACTACCTCGTCCGGGCCGACAGCGGCGATGTGCTGGTGGGCGAGGTGTGGGCCAAGCCCGCCACGTTCCCGGACTTCACCCGCGAGGAGGTGCAGCACTGGTGGGGAGAGTGGCACTCGGACTTCCTCCAGCAGGGCATGGCGGGCATCTGGAACGACATGAACGAGCCGGCGTGCTTCTCGCTGCTGGAGGCCTCCGGCAGCGTGTCCGCCACGGGCGCGCGCATGAACGAGGAGGTGCAGCGCACCGAGGGCAAGACGCTGCCGTTCGCGGCGCGCCACGGCACGCGGCGCCACGTGGAGGTGCACAACATCTTCGGCATGGGCATGGTGAAGGCCGGCTACGAGGGGTTCCGTCGGCTGGTGCCCGAGCGCAGGCCCTTCCTGCTGACGCGCGCGGGGTTCGCGGGCATCCAGCGCTACGCCTCGGTGTGGACGGGGGACAACTCCAGCCACTGGGAGCACATGGAGCTGTCGATTCCCATGCTCCTGGGGCTCGGCCTGTCGGGCGTGGGCTTCACGGGCTCGGACATCCCCGGCTTCATCGGCCGGCCCACCCCGGAGATGTTCACCCGCTGGACGCAGCTGGGCGTGTTCTACCCGCTCATGCGCAACCACGCGGCCAAGCCCATGCCCTTCCAGGAGCCGTGGCGCTTTGGCGAGAAGCACCTGGCCCTGGCCAAGGCCGCGCTGGAGCGGCGCTACCGGCTGCTGCCCACGCTCTACTCGCTCATGCACGAGGCGTCGCAGTCGGGCCTGCCCATCCTGCGCGCCCTGCTCATGTTGGATCCGGCGGATCCCCAGGCGGTGCGGGCGTACGACCAGTTCCTCTTCGGACCGGACGTGCTGGTGGCCCCCATCACCAAGCCCGGCCAGACCAAGCGCATGGCCTACCTGCCCAAGGGCGAGTGGCTGGAGTGGCCCAACCTGGAGACGCCGGGCGCCATCGTCCCGGGCGGCCAGTACGTCATCGCCGAGGGCCCCCTGGACACCGTGCCGCTCTGGCTGCGCGCGGGCGGCGCCGTGGCGCTCACCAAGTCCGCCCCGCACACCACGACGGCGAACTGGGAGCACCTGGAGTGGCACATCCACGCCGGTGAGGGCGTGAACGCGACGCTCTACGAGGACGCCGGGGACGGCTATGGGGACTACCGCCTCACCACGCTCACGGGCGGCTTCGACCGGGGCCGCCTCGTGCTGGAGCGGAAAGTCCAGGGCACCCTGCCCCTGGCGCGCCAGACCGAGACGCTGCGCATCTACGGGCTCAAGGGCGTGCGCTCCATCACCGGCGCCCTGGAGCTGCGGGGCGTGGTGAACGGGGTGCTGGAGGTGCCCATGAGCGCCAACTGGGACCGGCTCGTCGTGACGTCCTGAGCCGCGCCGCTCACCCCGTGGGGGCCAGGGCCTTCTTCGCCGGAATGAAGGTCATGGCCCGCTCGGCCAGCGCGGTGATGGTCAGGGACGGGTTGACGCCGGGATTGGCGGACACCGCCGAACCGTCCACCACGTAGAGCCCCTCGTAGCCGAACACCCGGTGCTGGGCGTCGATGACGCCCGACTCGGCCGACTCGCCCATGCAGCAGCCCCCCAGGATGTGGGCCGTCGTGGGAATGCCCAGCACCGTCTCGTTGACCAGGCTCATGGGCATGCCGTCCACCTTCTCGGCCACCCGGCGCGCCAGCTCCGCCGCCTCGGGGATGTTCGCCGTGGGCGCGGGCCCCGCCTTGAGTGACGTGACGAGCCCCTGGCGCAGCCCCGTCAGCGCGCCCCGCCCCCGCTTCATGCTCAGGTGCCCATCGAGGGTGCGCATATAGAGGAGGATGATGGTCTGCTTCGCGTAGTCGCGGACGGTCAGCACCCGCATCAACTTGAGCGGATGGCGCAGCACACTGCCCAGGAGCCGGGCCAGCCGCGTCACCACCCCCTCGCCCGTGACATACGGCGCGCCCAGCATCCGGAAGAACCCCGAGCCCGCCGAGTAGCGCACCGGCTCCAGGTGCGAGTGCTCATCCGTATGCAGGATGGAGCCAATGGCGATGCCCCGGGACAGGTCCTGCTGCCTCCGGGGGGACACCACACCGATGAGCGCCTCGGAGTTGGTGCGCACCGCCTCCCCCAGCCGGTCCGACAGCCGGGGGAGCCCGCCGGGGCTCGCCTTCAGCTTGAGCAGCAGGTCCACCGTGCCCAGCACGCCCCCGGCGAAGATGACGTGGTGCGCGGTGAAGCGGCGCTTGCGGCGGAAGAACGAGGCGCCCTCCAGGGCCTCCACCTCGTAGCCCCCCCCGGGCAGCGGACGCACCCAGGTGGCCTCCGTGTCCGCATGAATGGACAACCCGCGCTTCTCCGCGAGGTACAGGTAGTTCTTGTCGAGCGTGTTCTTCGCCCCGTGCCGGCACCCCAGCATGCAGCCGCCGCAGGCGTTGCACCCGGTGCGCGGGGGCCCCTCTCCTCCGAAGAAGGGGTCCGGCACGGTGACGCCCGGCTCCCCGAAGTAGACGGCCACGGAGGTGGGCTGGAAGTCCGTGCGGCCCATCTCCTGGCCCACCTCCTGGAGCAGCTGATCCGGCAGCGTGCGCAGCGGGTTCACCCGGGCCCCGAGCATCCGCTGCGCCTCGCGGTAGTGCGGCGCCAGCTCGCTCTTCCAGTCCGCCAGGCGGCTCCAGTCCCCATTCTGGAAGAAGTAGTCCTTCGGGATGGGCAGCGTGTTGGCGTAGACGAGCGAGCCCCCCCCTACCCCCACGCCTGACATCACGGTGACGTGGCGGAAGAAGGTCATCTTGAACAACCCGCGCCAGCCGAGCTGGGGCATCCACAGCCACCGCTTGAGATCCCAGTTCGTCTTCGGGAAGTCCTGGGACTGGAGGCGGCGGCCTTTCTCCAGCATCCGCACGCGGTAGCCCTTCTCCGTCAGCCGCAGCGCGCTCACGCTGCCGCCGAACCCCGAGCCAATGATGAGCCAGTCGCAATCCATGGAAGCCTCCATCCCAAGATGGAGAGGCTTCTTAGCGGATGGCGTGCTTCCGGGCTCGCCTGGCCGCCGGGCAGTGCTTCAGTCCCGGAATTCGGACCAGACGGGGGCGTGGTCCGACGGCTGCTTGCCCTTGCGCTCTTCCCGGTCGATCTCCGCCTTCACCAGCCGCTCCACCAGGGGCGCGGTGGCGAAGATGTGGTCGATGCGCACGCCCAGGTTCTTGGGGAACGACAGGCCCCGGTAGTCCCACCAGCTGAACTTCTTCTCCAGCGTGGGGTGCAGCTTGCGGAACGTGTCCGCCAGCCCGAAGGCGCACATGCGCTGCAGCGCGTCCCGCTCCTTCAGCGTGAAGAGCGTCTGCCCCTCCCAGGCCGCCGGGTCGTACACGTCGATGGGCTCGGGGGCCACGTTCCAGTCCCCGCACAGCACCAGCGCCTGGTCCGGCGTGTGCCGCGTGTCCAGGTAGCGCCGCAGCCGCGCGTACCACTCCAGCTTGTAGACGTAGGCCGGGGAGTCCACCGCCTGGCCGTTGGGCACGTAGGCGCTGACCACGCGGACCCCATTCACGGTGGCCGCGATGAGCCGCGCGTGGGAGTCCTCCACGTCATCCGACAGGCCCCGCACCACGTCCGTGGGCTCCGTCTTCGCGAGGATGGCCACGCCGTTGTACGTCTTCTGCCCATGGGTGACGGCGTGGTAGCCCGCCTCGCGGACCGCCTCCGTGGGGAAGTCCGCGTCCACGCACTTCAGCTCCTGGAGGCAGAGCACGTCCGGCTGGTGGGCCTTCAGCCAGTTCACCAGGCGCTCCTGCCGCGCCCTCACCGAGTTCACGTTCCAGCTGGCGATCTTCATCGCGCGCCACCGTTGCATGCCACCCGCGCCCCTTCCACGCTTTTCCCCACCCCTCCGTGGCCCGGCGGACACACTCCCCTCTGGCGCCCGAGGGAAAAGCCGCTGGCACGCGGGTCGCATTGAGGAAGGGGCACGGAGCGCGGAGTGCCCCTGCCAGGGCGTCCTCACCTCCGGGAGGGTCGCACCATGAAGAAGAGGTCCCCCAAGTCCCGCCTGCTGCCGTCCCTCTTACCCGCCGTGGCAGCCCTGATCTTCGCCGCCCAGCAGGGGCTCCAGGACTCGACCCCTCCCGCCCCCATCCCCACGGTCCCCAGGGCCCTCCTGCCGGAGGCGGAGCTTCCCCTGGGGCCGGTGGAGCGTCCCGAGGTGGCGGAGCATGTGCCCCAGACGGACGTCCCGGAGGCTTCCGCCGACACCCTGAGCCTTCCCCACGAGCACCTCTACCGGGTGAACCACCTGGCCCGGGCCCGGACCCTGAGCGAGCTGGGCGACCCGGCCGGGGCCATCACCGAGTGCCGGCGCGCCCTGCACGACGACCCCGGACACGAGGAAGCCTTGCGGCTCCTGGCCCGCCTGGCGCCGCGCGCGGGGAGCCCGGATCTGGCCCTGCAGGCCCTGGCCCGCCTGGGGGACCAGTTCCCGGAGGACGCCTCCCCGCTCATCCAGCAGGCGCGCCTGCTCGTCACCCTGGGCCGGTTCCCGGAGGCCGTGCGCGTGGGCGAAGAGGCCCTCCTGCGGGAGCCCGAGGAGGCCGAGGTGTACCAGGTGCTCGGCCGGGCCCACCTGGCCACGGGCGCGCTCCCCGAGGCCATCCTCCGCCTCCAGCAGGCCGTCCACCTGGATCCCGAGCACGGCCACGCGCTCAACAACCTGGGCTTCGCCTGGCTGCGCGCCAACGAGAACCAGAAGGCCGCCGAGGTGCTCGCCCGCGCCGCGGCCCTGCTCCCCCATGTGGGCCACGTCCACAACAACCTGGGGGTGGCCTACGAGCGGCTCGGCCGCATGGCCGAGGCCCAGGCCGCCTACGCCGCCGCCACCCAGCTCTCCCCGCGCTACGTCAAGGCGCGCGTCAACGCCCACCGGATGAATGCCGTGGCCCGCCTCCAGGGGACCCCCGCCCTCCTGGAGGAGCCCCGGGTTCCGGTTTCTCAAGGGTTGGAGCGGTAGGGCCCCGGGCCTTCGCTTGTGTCCAGGCAGGTTTCCGTTCCCTGCCCATCGGTCTAACGTGCTTTTCCTCCTCCCGAGCCCCATGAACCCGGCACGAGCGATGTCCACGCCTCCCGACGCCCTTCCTCCTTCCGAACCGCCCCAGGTTCCCCCTCCTCCCTCCCGCCCCGGGCCCGGCGCCCGCATCTGGAAGTGGACGAAGCGGCTGCTCATCGCCGCGGGAGTGGCCCTGGTGCTGGCGGGCATCGCGGGCGTGAGCGCCTACTCCTACTTCAGCCAGGGCCTGCCTTCGGTGGAGGCCCTGCGCAACTACCAGCCTCCGCAGGTGACGAAGGTCACCTGTGGGGATGGCTCGCTCTGCGCGGAGTTCTACAACGAGCGCCGCACGCTGGTGCGCATCGAGGATCTGCCCGCGCACGTGCGCAACGCGTTCCTCGCCGCCGAGGACGCGGACTTCTACAAGCACGAGGGCCTGGACTTCTTCGGCATCACCCGCGCGGCCCTGAAGAACCTCATCCCCGGCAGCCGCAAGTCCGGCGCCTCCACCATCACGCAGCAGGTGGTGAAGAACCTGCTGCTCACCCCGGAGCGGAGCCTCACGCGCAAGATTCGCGAGTGGATCCTCACCCCGCGCGTGGAGGAGGCCTTCACCAAGGATCAGATCCTCAACCTCTACGTCAATCAGATCTACTACGGGCAGCGGCGCTACGGCCTGGAGGAGGCCGCGCTCTTCTACTTTGGCAAGCACGCCAAGGACCTGAGCCTCGGCGAGGCCACGGTGCTGGCCGGCACGCCCCAGTCCCCGCACCGCATCAACCCGGTGACGAACATCGTGCGCGCCAAGTCGCGGCAGAAGTACGTGCTGGAGCAGATGGCGCGCAACGGCTTCGCCTCCCGCGAGGACGTGGACGCGGAGATGGAGAAGCCCATCGTCCTGGCGCCCCGGCAGACGCCCCGCGTGGGCGCCTACTACGCCGAGGAGATGCGCCGCACGCTCATCGAGCGCTACGGGGAGCAGGCGGTGCTCGAAGGCGGCCTGCGCGTGCAGATCGCCATGGAGCCCAAGCACCAGGCGGTGGCGGAGGAGGCGGTGCGCAATGGCCTGGAGGCGCTCGACCGGCGCCAGGGCTACCGCGGGCCCCTGGGCACCGTGGAGGCGCAGCGCTTCGGGCGCATGAAGGACCTCATCGCCCACCGCATCGACGAGGCCGGGCGCCGGCAGAAGGACGCCGAGTACGTGGCGGATCTCTCCCCGCTGGCCAAGGCGGCCCCCGAGCCCGAGGCCACGGGCGGCGAGGGCGCCGAGGAGCAGCGCCCGGAGCTCACCCCCGAGGAAGAGGCCCCGCCCTCCGCCGAGGAGACCCTGGTGGGCTCCGTGCCCCTCGTCCCCCTGAAGGAGGGGCTGCGCCTGGCCGGCTACATCGCCTCGGTGGATGACAAGCGGAACGTGGCCCGGGTGGACCTCGTCAGCCGCACCGCGGAAGTCTCCTTGCCCACGGTGAAGTGGGCCCGGATGAAGGGCAAGGGCGCGCCCGCGAAGATCTCCGATGTGTTCACGCCGGGCGAGCTGGTGCTCGTGCGCATCACCAAGCCCACCCCGGCGCCCGCCGCCGTGGAGGCCACGCTGGATCAGATCCCCGTGGCCCAAGGGGGCCTCGTCGTCATCCGGCCCTCGGACCGGCACGTGCTGGCGCTGGTGGGGGGCTATGACTTCGACCGCTCGTCGTTCAACCGCGCCACGCAGGCCAAGCGGCAGCCGGGCTCGTCCTTCAAGCCCTTCCTCTATGCGGCGGCGCTCGGCAGCGGCCGCTACACGCCGCTGAGCACGGTGAACGACGCGCCCGAGGCCATCCGCGACCCGTACACCGGCAAGCAGTGGAAGCCGAAGAACTTCGACAACCGGTTCGATGGCCCCATGACGCTGCGCGAGGCGCTCACCAAGTCCAAGAACACCGTGTCCGTGCGGCTCATCGAGTCGCTCACCCCCGCCGCCGTCATCGACTACGCGCGCCGCGCGGGCATCTCCTCGGCGCTGCCGGAGAACCTCACGCTGGCGCTGGGCACCGGCGAGGTGACGATGCTGGAGGCCGCCAACGCCTACGCCACGCTCCAGGCCAACGGCCGCTATGCGGACCCGCTGCTGCTGCTGCGCGTGCAGGACGCGCAGGGCCTCGTGCTGGAGGAGCACCAGCCCGCCTTCGAGGAGAAGCTGCCCCCGGCGGTGGCCTACCTCACCACGACGCTCATGCGCAGCGTCGTCGAGGAGGGCACCGCCAAGGCCGTGCGCGAGCTGAACCGCCCCGCGGCCGGCAAGACGGGCACCACCAACGAGTCCAAGGACACGTGGTTCTCCGGCTACACCATGGACTACGTGGCCAGCGCCTGGGTGGGCTTCGATGACAACACCCCGCTGGGCAGCACGGAGACGGGTGGCCGCGCGGCCCTGCCCATCTGGCTGGACTTCATGCGCGTGGCGCACGAGGGGCTGCCCGTGCGCGACTTCGAAGTGCCCCCCGGCATCATCGCCGTGCGGATCGACCCCTCGACCGGGCTGCTCGCCGGCAACGCCGTGCCCGGACGGCTCGAATCCTTCATGGAGGGCACCCAGCCCACCGCCGAGGCGCCGCCCCCGGGCCAGGTGGACCCGAGCGGGTTCTTCCTCGAGGACGGCAACCGGAGAGGTTTGTGAGCCGCCTTCTCGTCCCGCTCCTGCTGTCCACCCTGGCCGTGGCCGCTGCCGTGGCCGCCCCCGTGGAGGGGCCTCCTTCCGTCGAGCGGCTCGCGCAGCTCGTGGCCGAGGACGTGCGCGCCCAGTCTCCCGAGGCCCCCGTCGCCCTTCACCTGAGCGGCGCCTCGCCCGAGATGCGGCGCGCGATGGGGACCCTGCTCGCCTCGCGGCTGGCCGCGCTGGAGCTGGGCCCGATGGTGCTGGAGGCCCCCTCCCCCGAGGCGGCCGAGGCGCTGGCCCGGGAGAAGGGCGCCCGCGCGCTCGTGCGCCTCACCCTCTCGCTTCAGGAGGGCGCGCTGCATGCCCGGGGCGATGTGCTGGGCACCTGGGCCAACTTCTGGTCCGGGCGCACCCCGACCCGGCCCGCCAGCCCCGCCGCGGCGGTGACGCGGTCCGTGGAGGCCGACGCGGGCACGCTGGCCCTCATCTCGGTGGTGCCTCCGCCCAGCAGCACGGGCTCGGTGATGCCGCTCGCCCCCGTGTCCGGCTCCCGCCAGGTGCGGCTGATGGGCGCGGTGCTGGTGCAGCTGGAGCAGCCCCCCGCCGCCCTCGCCGCGGGAGACCTGGATGGCGATGGCCGGGACGAGGTGGCGGTCCTCACCCACCGGGCCGTGTCCGTCTATGCGGCGGATGGGCGCCTGCTCGCGCGCCGCGACATCGAAGGCATTCCCCTGAGCTCCACCCCCCCGCGGGAGCCCTTCGGCGTGGTGGCCGTCCTGCCCCAGCCGCCCCGGCTGGCGGCCTGGTCCGCCCACTTCGCCCACGGGGAGGTGCTGGTGCTGGACCGGGCCCAGGGCGCGCTGCGGCCCATTGGCCCGCTGGACACCGCGCCCCTGGGCGCCAACGAGCGCGCCAGCTTCACGCCGGGCCGGACGACGTTCGCGCCGGAGGTCCGGGTGGGCGAGGGCCAGCTGCTCTCCGTCCCCGCCCCCTTCGTCAGCGCGAGCCTCGCCGCCTCCCAGCTGCTCTTCGTCCACCCGGATGGTGGCGGCTCGCTCTATCCCCGGGCCACCACCCCGCCCATCCGCATGCAGGGGCTGGGCGCCGGCAGCGCGCTGGGCGACCTGGATGGGGATGGGCGGCCCGAGTTGATCACCACCTCCCCGCTCCTCTTCCCCAACCCCGACTTCGTGCGCGTCCACGCGCTCACCGGGGATGACCCCACGGCCCACAGCCCGCTCTGGCAGAGCACCCTGCCGGTGGGCCGCGCGCTGCAGGTGGTGACGGCCGACCTGGACCTGGACCACCGGCGGGAAGTCCTCGTGGGCCTCTGGCTCCCGGATGGCACGGGCCAAGTCTTCCTCATGCGCCAGGGGGCGCCATGACACTCCGGCACGCTCTCGCAGGCCTTCTCGTCCTCGGCGCCGCCCCCACGCTCGCCGCGGGGCGCGTTCCCTATGGGGGCGAGCTGCGGCTGGCCCACACGGGCCCGGCCCCCCAGGGGGACCCCACGCTCGCGGACACCCCCGTGGAGGCCACGCTCCTGGGCCTCCAGTCCCGCCCGCTCTGCCGGCTGGAGGCGAACGGCACCGCCCACCCCGCCGTGGCGCGAGAGCTGTCCCGGCCCATGGCCCAGACGGTGCGCATCGCCCTGCCCTCGCTGGGCCTGGCCAACACCCTGGCCCGGGCGTGGACGCGCTTCACGGGCACCGACGCCCCGTCGCCCTACCGCGCGCTGCTCTTCGCCGTGAACGGCGAGGCCCGGCAGCTCTCCCCCCGGGGCGCGGCCCTGGAGCTGCCCCTGTCCTTTCCCTGGCCGGACCTGGAGCGCTCGCTGTGCCACCCGGCGCTGGCCCTGCCCGTCACCACGGGCGCCCCGTCCCTGGGGCCCTTCGCCTCCACCACCCCGGGCGTCTTCGACGCGCGGCTCGGCTACCCCGAGGGCCGTCCCTATCTCGACCGCCTCCTGGTGACCCGGACGGATGAGCGGGGCCTCACGCGGATGTGGAACGCCCGGCAGGTCCACGTGGCGCTGGGGGCCTTGCCGGAAGCCGGTGCCCCCGTGGGGGCGGCGCTCCATGCCACCTACCTCGCCTTCTCGCCACGCCGGGTGCCCGCGGACTTCCGGCAGGCCTTCGAGAGCGCCATCGACCGGGACGACTTGATTCGCCTCTTCGTGCGCGCCCCCGCGGTGCCCATGCCCCACCTGCTGCCGCCCGCCCTGCTGGCCCAGGCGCCCCGGCCGCGCCCGGGCTCCCCCGCATCCGGGGGCACGCGGACGGTGACGCTGCTCTACGACGCGGGCATCGAGGACCAGCGCGCGGTGGCCGAGCGCATCCAGGTGAAGCTCCACGAGCGTGGCTACAAGGTCGCGCTGGAGCCCCTGCCCCGCGCCACCCTGCGCTCCCGCTGGGCCAAGGGGGACTTTGACTTGATGCTGCACGCGCTGCTGTTGCCGCCGCTGCCGGGCCCCGCGCTGGCGGTGGTGCTGGACGCGGCCGGCCGGAAGGACCTGCTGGGCGTGGAGCTGCCCCTCATTGGCGCCATCGAGGACGCCTCCGCGAGGGATACCCGGGCCCGGGAGCGGGCGCTCGCCCTGGCCCCCTCCGTGCCCCTGCTACCTTTATATGCGCAGGGCCTCGGCCTGCGCGTGGCCCCCGAAGTCGAGGGCCTGGAGATGGATGCCCAGGGGCTGCCCCTGCTCGAAGGGGCCTACCTGCCACCGGAGCCCCCGGCTCCCCCCGGCGGCCGGAAGTGAGAAGGCCATGCGCCTGAGAACCCGGCTCGCGCTGGCCTTCGCCGTGCTGGCGCTGGTGCCGCTGGCGGTGGTGGTGCCCCTCACCATGAGCCGCCTGCGCACCACGCTCTCGCGCGAGCTGGACGCGCGCATGCAAGGGGCCACCACCTCCGCCCAGGAAGGGCTGGAGCGCTCCGCCGAGCGGGCCCGCCGCGCCGTGGAGGAGTTGGTGGAGAGCACCGCCATGGAGGACCTGGCCCGCGAGGCCCGCGAGCGCCCCACCCAGGCCATCCAGGCGGGGACCGCCGAGGGGCTGATGAAGAGCCGGAGCCTCACGGTGCTCAGCCTCTTCGACCGGCAGGGCACCACGCTGTCCTCAGGCCACCTGCCCGCGCGGCGGGGAGACCCCGACCCGGCCCTCTTCGCCGTCACCCAGCAGAAGTCCCCCAAGCCCGTCCCCGTGCGCGTGAGCGTGCGCGGGGACAGCGGCCTCCGGGAGATGCCCGCGCTCGTCACCGCCCGCCCGGTGGACTACGGCGACTCACGGCTGTGGGCCGTGGGCGGCGTGCTGCTGGACGAGGGGCTCGCCCAGCACCTGGCGCGGCTCACCCAGGCCGAGGTGTCCCTGCTCTCGCAGGGCACCGTGGTGGCCCGGGCCGGCAGCGCCACGGCGCCCACGGTGGAGCGCGTGCTCCCGCTGGGAGACGTGGCCGCGGTGCACCTCGTCTTCAGCCACGCGGCGGCGCATGAGGCCGAGCGGGGCGTCATCAACGCCTTCCTCCTCATGGCCGCGCTGGGGCTGGGCTTCTCGGTGCTGCTGGGGCTGCTCGTGGCCCGCCGCATCACCCGGCCGGTGGAGGCGCTCACGGAGGGCGCCCGCCGCGTGGCCGAGGGCTCGCGCGAGGTGCAGGTGACGGCCGAGGCTGGCGGCGAGGTGGGCGAGCTGGTGCGCGCCTTCAACCACATGACGTCCGAGCTGCTCACCACCACCGAGCAGCTCATGGCCAGCGAGCGCATCGCCGCGTGGCAGGAGGTGGCGCGGCGGCTGGCCCACGAAATCAAGAACCCCCTCACCCCCATCCAGATGTCGCTGGAGACGCTGCTCGCCGCCCAGAGCGCCCAGGACGCGCGCTTCCCGGCGCTCTTCCGCGAGAGCGCGGGGGTGGTGCTGGAGGAGGTGGACCGGCTGCGCCGCATCGTGGACGAGTTCAGCCGCTTCGCCCGGCTGCCCAAGCCGCAGATGGCGCCGGTGGACCTGGGCGAGCTGGTCCAGAGCATCCTGTCGCTCTACGCCACCCCGCCCCCGGGCATCACCCTGCTGCCCACGCTGCAGACGGGGGTGGTGGTGCAGGCGGACCGGGATCAGCTCACGCAGGTGCTCGTCAACCTGGTGAAGAACGCGGAGGAAGCCCTGGCGGAGCGGGGCGGCTCGGTGCGCGTGCGCGTGAAGGGCACGCAGACCGACGCCCTCGTGGAGGTGGAGGACACCGGGCCAGGCATTCCGCCGGAGCACCGCAGCCGCATCTTCGAGCCCTACTTCACCACCAAGCAGGGGGGCACCGGGCTGGGGCTGGCCATCGCCGCCCGGATTCTCCAGGAGCACGGCGGCAAGCTGGAGGTGGGCGGCGAGCCCGGCGAAGGGGCCCGCTTTAGCCTCGTGCTCCCCCGCCAGGAGTGAGTCAGTCCTTGACGGGGGTGGCCTTGAGGGCCGCCTTGCCCTCCTTCACGTACACCTGGAAGCGCACGGTGCGGCAGGTGTACTTCTGGACGAGCTGCTCCTTGTTCTTGCGGAGCTTCTGCACGAACTTGTCGTAGGTGAGGCCGTCGGCCTGCTCCCCGCACCGCTCGCGGGTGAGGACGAACTCCCGGAAGACTTCCTGGAAGTGGTAGTCCTCCTCCGAGAAGGCATCGGCCACGTTGCCCATGAACGTCGAGGCCCCGGGCAGCGACGAACCCGGCAACGGCACGGCCGCCCCGGCGGCGGGGGACACGGCCCAGGGCACCGACGCGGGGCCGGGCGCGGGCACGGGCGCCGTGGGGTAGGTGTCCGCGAACGGCATCGGCATCTCGCGGGTGGGCGGGCGGACGGAGGCCTGGAGCAGTTCGCGCGGAATGGTGGCCACGCGGGTCGTCTCCGGGCTGTCAATCGTCGCCGCGGCGGCGGCCATCGGATCCGCGGCCTGCTGGAGCGTGTACGCCGCCGTGGGGATCTCCTCGAAGGAGAACGCGCCCGCGCGCGGCGAGGCGGTGGAGAACGCCGGGTCCTCGATGGACGGCAGCACGGGCGAGAGGCCCTGCTCGGGATCAAAGGGGACGACAGCCCCGGCTTGCAGGGGCTGCGGCTCGGGCGCGGGCGGAAAGGGGAACGCCTCCTCGGGGGCCGGGGCCGTGTAGCCGTTCTCCGGGGGAGGGGCGGCGCCGAACGGCAGGTCCGGCGAGCCACCGGGCAGCCCGGACGCCTCGGCCAGCGGCGTGTGCAGGGTGTTCTCCAGGCTCTGCGGAGAGGACCCGAGGTTCATCGCGGACACCGGCTCGGCCCCCAGCGCGGGCGCCCCCCCGGGGGTGGAGGCCTGCGCACCGGCCAGGCCCAGCGTGTCCCGGCTGCCGGAAGCCGGCGCCGCGGCCTGCCGCCGGGAGGAGCCCATGAGCACGGTCCACAGCAGGCTCAGCCCCAGCAGGCCCGCGAGGCCCATGAGGGCGTTGCGCTGATAGTCCGCCAGCGTGCCCAGCAGGGGCCGGGTGCTGACCAGGGCGATCACCTCGTAGGGCGTGCCCTCCAGCTCCCGGCGCGTCCCCACCACCAGCGGCGCCTGGCCGCCCAGGTAGTCCTTGCCCGTGGTGAGCACCGGCAGCTTCACGGGCCCCAGCACCTGGAGCCCCCCGCGCTGCACGACAGGCTGCGAAGCCTTGAGCGTGGTGACCGCGGTCTCGACGAGCTTCGCCTGTCCGCCGCTGGCCACCACCTGGGCCTCCTTCACCAGCCCGAGCGCGGCGGCGCCGGCGCTGACCGCCGGGCTGTCGAGAAGCCCCTCGGGCAGCAGCGGCACGCCCACCACCAGCGTCGCGGCGAGCTGGGTCTCCAGCTGCTCCGCCCCGGGGATGCGCACGAAGTTCCACAGCACCGGCACGGAGGCAAAGGCATGGGGCGCGCCGAACGCCTCCACCACGGCGGGGGCCTCGGCCTGGAGCAGCGCCTTCACGTCCAGCTCCGCGACTTTGTCGTTGCCGGGCTGCCCCACGCGCGCGTGCCAGGCATCCTGCGGCGTGGAGATCGCGAAGAACACGCCGGGGATGTCCTTGGGCAGCAGGGCCTCGGCGGCCGACTGCACGGAGGCGAAGCCGCGGATGTCCTGCTCCTGGGCATTCACCAGTTGCTGCACGGCCGAGACCAGCTCGGGGCTCGCCGCCAACCGCAAGGCCAGGGCCCGGGCGATCGCGCGCCGGCTCTCCAACGTGCGGACCACTTCCGCGGTGCTCGAAGCGGCTTGCGCCTGAGCCCCCTCGACGGCGCGGGCACCCATCGGGCCCGACAGCACGGCGAGGTGAACCAGACCCAGCGCGAGCACCAGGAGTGCGAAAATCAGAAACTTGACGCGAACCATCGCCGTCCTTTGGCCCGAGGGGGGTGCTCGCTTATAGCGTTCACCGCTCCGGCCCAGCAAGAATCGGCATGGCAAGACGCGAGGCGCTCGGGTGCCAAGCGGGCTGCCTGGAAACCCGAGCCCTCGCCCTACTGCTCACCCTCCAGGAGTCCCGGATTAGTAGGTCGGGACGTTCGCCTCGGTATCGTCCGGCAGCCCCTGCTTGGCGCTCACATCGCGCCGCTTGCCCAGGGTGCGCTTGAGGGCCGTCTCCAGACGGTCCCGCACCGCATCGATGGCCTGGTGCAGCGTCTCCGTGGTCTCGGTGACGTGGATGGCCGCCAATCCTGGCAGACGCACCGTCACCCGGCATTCCTTGTCCACGCCCCCCTTGGGGCCATTGATGTCCACGAGCGCGATGTCGATCTCCGCTGCCTCGTCATCACAGAACCGCTCGATATGGTCGACCAGATGCTCCTGCACGTATGACTTCAGCCCGTCCGACAAGGACAGGTGGACCCCTCGCATCAACACCTTCATGGCATCACCTCCGGGCCTGAAGATGGGCAGCCATCCCCCGGCTGGTGAGGGGGACGTTCCCTGCCTGCCTGCCCTCCGGGGAGCCAAGGTCCAGGGCCCCACCCCAGGACGAACGTTTCGCCTCCGGCGTGGGTTGCACGGGTGCATGGATACCGAGCGCATCAAGGTGTTGTTGGTCGAGGACGACGGGGACAGCCGGGAGTTGCTCGCGGAGCTCTTGGAAGAGGAGTTCGATGTCCAGACCGCGGGGGATGGGCTCGCCGGGCTCAAGGCCTTCGAGGAGGAGCATGCCGATGTCGTCGTCACGGACGAGTCCCTGCCGGGCATGTGCGGCACGGTGCTCGCCCAGCACGTGAAGGCGAGAGCCCCGCACACGCGCGTCATCCTCGTCTCGGGCTACTCCCAAGTGGAGGGTGCTGAACACTGCGATGTGGTGTTGCGTAAACCCATCGACGTGCAGCGGCTGTCGGCGGCGGTGGAAAGCCTGGGGGAGGCGGCCAGGCACTGAAACCGCGTGCTAATTTCGAACGCAGTCCCCAGCTTCTTGGGCAGGGAGGCAACGATGAAGTACTGCGTCGAGTGCGGCTCGGAGTACCAAGACGGCGTCACGGCATGTGCGGATTGTCCGGGGGCCCAGCTGGTGGACAAGGAGACCATGCATCAGCGGGGTCTTCCCGTCGCCAATGAACGGGACACCCGGCAGTTCGTCCGCGTGGGAACCGCCGAGGATCCCCTCACGGCGGAGGACTACGTGCAACTGCTGGAGGAGGAACGGGTCCCCGTGTTCACCCGGCCTGGCCGGGCTGGCAGCGTGGACGCGCTCACCACGGGCAACGTGATGCCCTGGTGGGAGATCCTCGTGCCGGTGGAGCACAGCGCCCGGGCCATGGAGCTCATCGCCCGCGAGAAGGACCACCTCCAGGCCACCGAGGCCGAGGCCATCCGCGCGGCCGAAGAGGAGGAGCTCGAGAGCGAGGGCTACACGGCGCCCCCGCCCGCCTGAGCCGAACTGCTCAGGGCGCGCGGAGGGAGGCGGAGGGCTCACGGCCCTCGTCCGTGGGCGGGTGGACCTCGAAGAGGCTCACCCCCGTCACCCTCCATTTGTCGTACTTGGCGTTGCGCGTCAGGAACGACTCCAGGTCCTCATCCACCACCCGGCCATAGCGGTTGCGGGCGGCATGGCGCAGCCACGTCCGCCGCCCTTTCTGCACCACGAAGCCCAGGTGGGTGATGCGCGTGGCCTTGAGGGGCAGGTCCTCCCGGAGCACCAGCAGGATGGTGCCCGTGGGGATCTGCCGCGCGTGCGCCAGGATGCGGTCCAGGGGCAGCATGTTCAGCGAGAACGTCCCCTTGGGCTGCCGCTCCGGGGGCAGCGTCAGCGCCTGCGAGGAGCGCGACTGCCACGTGAGCGAGGTAAGGACTTTCTGCACCCGGACGGTGTCCTCGCCGCCGTAGCGCCGCGTCACGTCCACCACGAAGCCCTTGCGCACGTTGTTCGGCAGCCACTGGGCCTCCATGAGGTGGTTGCGGTCCTCGTACACGGGCGTGCTCGCGTACCGGATGCGCTCCAGCAGGGGGGCCACCTCGGACTCGTCCCGGGCGAGGCTCAGCGCCATCGACTGCTCGACGAACGTCAGACAGTCCACCGCATCCACGCGGAAGGTGGGATCCGGGTCCACCCCCGTGCCCTCCCCCAGCGGGGAGACCAGGTAGGGCGTGCCGAGGAAACGCCCGCTCACGTGCAGCAGCCGCTCGGCGAGCGGCGTGGGAGATTCCAGGGCCAGCAACGCGGCGCGTTGCTCGGGGGACAGCGCGGCCCACCCTCCGGGGGTGGCGGGGGTGGGGGCCGCCGCGGGGGCCTGCGCGAGCAGCAGCGCCGTGGTGAGCGAGACCGCCAGGGCCATCATTTCAGCACACCCGCCTTGCGCAGGATGGCGCTGCGCTGGTCATCGGCGAGCCGGAGCGCCTCCAGCTCCTTCTCGTAGGCCAGCTTCTCCTGGCCTTCGGAGTTGAAGGAGGCCAGCACCAGCCATTCCAGCATCTTCGGCTCGCCCCCCTGGTAGAGGATGCGGGCGGCGCCCGCCGCGAGGGAGCGGTCGGAATCCTCCAGGAGGGGCTTGAGCGAGGCCCGGGCCTTCGGGGCGGGCACCCCCTCGAAGAGCTCCAGCCCCTGGCGGCGCACGAACCGGTCCTGCGCGCCGAGCAGCTTGTGGGCGAAGGCGAACCCCTCGGGCGCGCCCAAGTGGCACAGCCCCCGGGCGGCCGCGAAGCGGGTGCTCTCCGAGTCGCTGGCGAGAAACTCCTTCAGGGTGGCCGCCTGCTTGCTGTCCCCGGAGCGGCCCGCAGCCACCAGCAGCTCGGCGCGCACCTCGGGCTCCGTCTCCGTGCGGGCCAGGGCCACCAGTGTCTTTCCCACCTTGGGGTTGCCGGACAGCCCCAGGGCCTTGGCGGCCTCCTTGCGGACCCCCAGGCTCTTGTCCTGAAGCAGGGGCGTCAGCACATCCACCCGGCGGCTGCGCACCTTCCCCAGCCCCTGGGCGGCATACATGCGCACCGGGCTGTCCCCATCCGAGGCGAGCCGGGCCAGGAACGGCTCGGCCCCCCGGGCCCCCAGGGCCGCGAGCACCGCGGTGAGGTTGCGCCGGGTGCGCTCGTCCACCGTCTTGCGCATCAGCAGCTGAATCTCCTGCGCCGCGTACTCCTCCTCGTTGAGGTATTGCAGCCGGGAGATGGTGGTGGGCACCGGTGCGCCCGTGACGAGCTGCTGGAGCTGGGAATCGACTTCCGCCCGGTGGCGCAGGCGCTTCTGGGCGGACGGGGGCAGCGCCAGGGCGAGCGGGGCAAGCAGGACCAGGGCCAGGCCAGCGAAGCGGAGGGACGTGCGCACGGAGGCGGACGATGACAAGGGGGGCGCCGGCCTGTCAAAATCCTGCCCCTACTTGCTCCTTCGCTTGGCAGACGTGCCCGATTCTTGACCCCCCTGGGCCCGGTTGATACGACCTGAACGTTCGTTTTCCAGCCCTCACCTCAAGGCCTCCCCATGAAGCAGCTGACGGTACTGGTGGCAGTGGCGGGTGTCCTCGCCGGGTGCGGCCCGGTGCGCACCACCGCCAACCTCCTGGACGCCGACGTGCAGATCCAGGCGGCCCGCACCGCGGGGGCCGAGAAGGAAGCCCCGTACGAGTGGACCCTCGCCAACCTCTACCTGCACAAGGCCCGCGAGGAAGTGGGCCATTCGGACTATCAGGCGGGCGTGGACTTCGCCGTGAAGGCCTCCAAGTACGCCAACGAGGCTCGCGAGAAGGCCATGGCCGCGGGCTCCGAGTCCTCCTCCGGCGGTAGCCGCCTCTCTCCCTAGAGCGCCCCTGATGACGCGTCTTTTCCCCTTCGCGCTGCTCCTTCTCCTCTCCGCCTGTGTCAGCGGCTCGAAGATCCGCGCGGACTCCGAAGTCATCCAGGCGGACGTCGAGCGTGCCCGCCGCAGCGGCGCCCAGCGCTGCGCCCCGCGGGAGCTGGCCGTGGCCGAGGCCAACCTGGACTTCGCCCGGGGCGAGCTGAGCCAGGGCAGCAGCTTCCGCGCCTCCGAGCACATCCGCCTGGCGGACACCTCCATCAAGAAGGCGCTGGTGCTCTCCAAGGACTGCGCGCCCAAGCAGGTGGTGGTGCGCGAGAAGCCCGATCAGCCCCAGCAGCCCGCCCAGCCCCAGCCCTCCCAGGTGGTGGTCCGCATCGAGGAGACGGACAGCGACGGGGACGGCGTGCTCGACAAGGACGACCCCTGCCCCGACCAGCCCGAGGACCGGGACGGCTTCGAGGACATGGACGGCTGCCCCGAGCCGGACAACGACAAGGACGGCGTGCTGGACGCGGCGGACAAGTGCCCCCTCATCCCCGGCCCTGCGGACAACGCGGGCTGCCCCGAGGAGACGCCCAAGGACCGCGACGGCGACGGCATCCCCGACAAGCAGGACAAGTGCCCGGACCAGGCCGAGGACCGCGACAGCTTCCAGGACGAGGACGGCTGCCCCGAGCTGGACAACGACGGCGACGGCATCATCGACAGCGCGGACAAGTGCCCCAACGAGCTGGGCCCGCTGCAGAACCTGGGCTGCCCCATCGTCGACAAGGACGGGGACGGCATCAATGATCCGCAGGACAAGTGCCCGGACGAGCCCGAGGACAAGGACGGCTTCCAGGACGAGGACGGGTGCCCGGACCTGGACAACGACGCGGACGGCGTGCCGGATGGCCAGGACAAGTGCCCGCTCGAGGCGGGACCGGCGGAGAACGGCGGCTGCCCGGACGCGGACAAGGACCGGGACGGGATTGTGGACCGGCTGGACGCGTGCCCCGAGGAGCCCGGCGTTCCCGAGGAGAAGGGCTGCGCCAAGAAGTACAAGATGGTGGTCGTCAAGAAGGACCGGATCGAGATCAAGAAGCAGATCAACTTCGGCACCGGCTCGGCGAAAATCATCGGCGCCCAGAGCCAGGCCATCCTCAAGGATGTGGCCACGGTGCTGAAGGACATGCCGATCCTCAAGAAGGTGCGCATCGAGGGCCACACGGACTCGCTGGGCGCCGATACGTCCAACCTGCGCCTGTCGCAGAAGCGGGCCGACGCGGTGATGGCGCAGCTCATCAAGCTGGGCGTCGATCCGGGCCGCCTGGATGCCGTGGGCTACGGCGAGACGAAGCCCATCGCGTCCAACGCGACGAAGGCGGGCCGCGCGGAGAACCGCCGGACCGAGTTCAACATCGTCGAGCAGTAAGGCCGGGGGCCGCCGGGGTGAGGGGCACTTGCCCTCCCCCGCCGCCCGCCCCGTCCCCTACGCTTCCTTGAGCAGCTCGGCCAGCACCTCGGTGGCGTAAGCGCCCCGGGACAGCTCGAAGGACAGCAGCAGGTCCTCGCCCTCCGGAGAGAACACCGGCTGAGCCAGGCGCACCCGGTAGGGCCTCCGGGCCCCTTCCGTCTCCCCCCGTCCCCGGGCGAAGTCCGAGAGCGTCACGCCCTCTTCCACGAGAAGGGCGGCCTCGGCCTCCGCCACGCCATGGGCGGCGGGCGTCATGTCCGGGCCGAACATGGGGCCCGCGGGGCTCACCTCGAACGCGGCGGCGCGGGGCGCATCCACCTCCGGCGCCTCGCAGACGAAGAGGCCTCCGGTCTCCTCCTTGCGGAGCACATCGCCCAGGAGGGCCGTGTCGAAGGTGCCAGCGCTCAGGCGCGCGGCGAGGGCGCGGTTGAAGAGGCGGGACTGGAAGGCCGAGAGGTACAGCTTGCGCTCGAAGCGGTCCGGCTTCCGGGGCAGGCGCTGGCCCAGGAGCAGCGCCTTGCCCAGGTCCGCGTTGTCTCCCTGGCGGCCGAAGCGCTGCTCGCCGAAGTAGTTGGGCACCCCGCGCGCGGCCAGCCGGGAGAAGGCCTCGCGCGCGGCGTCCACGTCCTTCACCCCACGCATGCGCAGCTGGAAGCGGTTGCCCTTCAGGTGGCCCGTCCGAAGCTTGTTGCCATGCCGGCGCGTCCAGAGCACCCGCACGCCCTCCAGCGCGAAGCCGGCCAGCTTGGCCTCGGCCCGCGCGGGCACGGAGAGGAGCTGGCGGGTGACGGCGTGGCGGTCCTTCATGCCGGCCACGCCGATGTCGCCCTCGGGGACCTCCAGGGCCTTCGCGAGCGCGCGCACCACCTCGCGCGTGTCCCGGCCGCGCTTCTCCAGCCAGAGGTAGAGGTGTTCGCCCTGCCCGCTGGGCTCGTAGGCGGGCAGCTCCTCCACCTCGAAGTCCTCGGGAACGAGCTTGAAGGCCCCGCCACATCCGGGGACATCGGCAGTCAGTCGTGGGAGTGAGTTCACGGAATCTTGAGCGTGGAGCGCAGCTCTTTCACGCGCCGGGCGAGGTCCTCGTCCGAGCGGGCCTCCAGCAAGTCGCCGGCCTGGAAGAGCAGGAAGAACATCACGTCGCTGAGCGCCTGCGTGAAGGAGGCGAGCGGCTCGGAGCCGAGGCTCGTGCGGTGGCGCTCGAAGGCCTCGATGAGCCGCTGCTCGGAGAAGGTGCCCTCGGCCGTCAAATCCAACCCCGCGAGCACGGGCGAGGAGGACAGGGCCTGCCCGGAGAGCGCGGCGTTGGCGGAGGCGATGAACTCCCCGTCCATGCCCTGCCGGGCCACCTCGTCGCGGATCTCCCGGAAGATGCGGTTGAAGACGCGGACCACTTCCCGGTGGTCCACCCCTTCGGGGCGCACCGCGGGGATGGGCCAGGCGGGGGTGGGCGGGGACAGCTCCAGCTCCGGCGAGGCCACCAGGGGCTTCTCGGAGAGCAGCGCGAAGCCGCCCTCCAGCAGCCGGAAGACCACCTTGGTGACGTCGAACTCGGACAGCTTGGCCGTGTGCCCCAGCTCCAGCAGCGTGCGCTGGCCATTGAGCAGCGCCAGCACCCGGTCCTCGTCCTCCTCCAGCTTGCCGTCGGAGGGGCGCTTCTTGCCCACGTAGAGCCGCCCATGGGGGATGCGCTTCCGGAAGTGCGCCATCTCGTCGATCTTCCGGATGCTGTCCATCAGCAGGCTCTGCGTGGACAGCTGGATGCTGTGCGTGGACTTGTCCTCCAGCGGGTGGTCGATGAGGAAGAACGAGCCCTCCCGGCACAGGACGAGCGAGTGGAAAATCTCGCTCACCTGGTGGGTGACGCACTTGAAGAGATCGTGCGCCTGCAGGTAGCCCTTCTCCACCAGCGCCCGGCCCACCTTCGAGGGGGGCTGCTCCCGGAGCACTTCCTCCAGCTGGGGGCGCTTCACGTAGCCCAGGCGGATGAGCACCTCGCCCAGCCGGTCCGCGGGGTCATCGGAGCTGGCGCCGCGCACCTCGCCCTCGCGCAGGGTGATGGAGCGCTCGCCGCCGGGGGTGCGCACCCGGAGGATGCCGCTCCAGCGCGCCTGGCTCAGAAAGGCGATGAGGTCCGAGAGGGGAAAGCCGCTGGCATCCCCCGCGAGCACCACGCGCGGCGCGGGCGCCGAGCCGCCGTGCGCGGGGGTGCGCGAGAAGAGCAGGAGATCCGGCGCCGTGGGCATCAGCACGTACACTCCCGCGCGCCCCGCCAGCGGCGACGGCCCCTGGCGGTCCTCGGGGACGAGTTGGGAGGACCCGTCGATGCGAAAGCGGTGCGTCATCCCCGTCCCGTCAGTCCGCGGCCCACGCGTTGTTGTTGGAACGCCACTCCAGCTCGTCCTCCAGGCTGTGGGCGAGCAGCTCCGGATCGAGCGCCAGCGCGCCCGGGTACGGGCGGCCGTTGAAGAAGACCGCCGGGGTGCCCGAGATGTTGGCGGCACGGCCCTGGGTGCGGAAGGTCTCCACCTCATTCAGGTAGGTGCCCACCTTGAGCACCTCCTGCAGCTTCGCGCCGGACAGGCCAATCTTGTCGGCCAGCGCGGGCAGCGCCGCGGGGGAGAGGTTCTGCTGCTGGCCGAAGAGCGCATCGTGCATCTCCCAGAACTTGCCCTGGTCGCGCGCCCACAGGGCCGCCTGGGCCGCGGGCAGCGCGTTGGGGTGGCTGGGCAGCGGGAACGGCAGGAAGCACAGGCGCACCTTGTCCCCCCCCTTCTGGGCGAACTCCTTGAGCAGGGGGCTGGCGTGGCCGCAGGAAGGACACTCGAAGTCGGCGAACTCCGCCACCGTCACCGGGGCGTTCTCCGGGCCCTTGCACATGCGCGCGTCCACCTTCAGGTTCGCGCGGGCCTCGCGGAAGGTGCCGTAGTAGCTGGACAGCCCCACGATGACCTCGGCCGCGGACACGCCCGCGGACACGCTCCGGGCGGCCAGCCGGGCCATGCGCTTGGCGTGCCGGCAGTCCGTGTGCTGCCGCAGGCAGGCCCCCAGGGTGTGCGGGCAGCCGCAGTAGCAGAACTCGTCGCTGAAGATGGTGGCCAGCTCCGCCTGGGCGGACGGGGGCAGCGCCGAGAAATCCATGCCGGGAATCCCCGCGAGCGCCGAGGCCCCCCCCACGGGGGGCGCCGCGGGCGGAGCGGCAGGGGGCGCGGCCGGGGTGGGCCGGGCGGAGGCCGGGCCTTTGTCGGCGGCGGCCTCGGGGTTCTTGGTGCACGCCAGGCCGGTGAACGCCACGGCGGCGATCAGGGGGACGACTCGCTTCCAACAACAGATGAGGGGCACGCGGCGGTCTTAGCCATGCGCGCAAGGCTTGTAAAGCAAGGCGGGCTTTGTCAGTGAGGGGTGGCCCATGCCCAAAGTCCTTCTGCTGCATACCGGGGGAACACTGGGGATGGCCGGCGGGCAGCCCTCGGCCTTGCGCCCCTCGGCCTTCTTCCGGACGTTGAAGCAGCGTGCCCCGGAGCTCTTCCGGCTCGCCGACATCGAGCTGGAGCTGTTCTCCAACCTGGACAGCTCGGAGATGCAGCCGGAGCTCTGGAGCCGCATGGCCGCGCACCTGCACGCGCGCATGCCCGCCTTCGATGGCGTGGTGGTGACCCACGGCACGGATACGCTTGCCTACACCGCCAGCGCCCTGTCCTTCATGCTGAGGGACTTGCCCTGCCCGGTGGTGCTCACCGGCTCCCAGCGCCCCCTGGGGGAAATCCGCAGCGATGCGCGCCTGAACCTCATCGACGCGGTGCTCTCGGCGCTGCACGGGCCGCGCGAGGTGACCATCTGCTTCGACTCCCACCTCTACCGGGGCAACCGCACCCGGAAGGTGAAGGTCTCCGAGTACGACGCCTTCGAGAGCCCCAACTTCCCGGTGCTGGGCACCCTGGGGGTGGAGGCCACCTTCGAGCCGGGCCTGCGCCCCCTCGGCGCCCCGCGCCTGTTCGAGCGGTTGGATCCGCGCGTCTTTCTGCTCAAGGTGTTCCCGGGGTTGGATCCGGCCCTGCCCCTGGCGCTGCTGCCCCACATCCGGGGGCTGGTGCTGGAGGCGTACGGGGCGGGCAACTTCCCCATCGACAAGGCGCTGGGCCGCTCCCTGCTGCCCCTGTTCACCGAGGCGCGCCAGCAGGGCATCCCCGTGGTGGTGGTCAGCCAGGCCTACCGCAACGGGGTGAACCTCACCCTGTACGAGTCGGGGGCCGCCGCCCGCGAGCAGGGGGCCATCAGCGGCGGGGACATGACGCCGTCGGCCGCGGTGGTGAAGCTGATGCAGACGATCGTTTACCACCGCACACCCCAGGCCATCGCCCGGGCCATCCAGACGCCGCTGGCGGGCGAGCTGACGCCGTGGCAGGCGCCCGCCGCTTTTCCCAAGATCCGGAAGGAACGGGTCAAAACTCGCACGTCTTGAGAATTCGCCCCCCCTCCCCGAGATCGGACGTGCGTGAGCTTGCCGCCCAGAAATACCGGCCCTTAAGATGGGGGGGCGATGTCCGATGAGAAAACAGCCGTCCATTCCGTCTCGGACCTGCTGAGCAGCGCTCAGCAGCAGAGCGCCTATCTGATCGTCATCAGTGCGAAGTCCGCGGCGGGCATCGGGCGGATGTTCAAGCTGGACCGCTCCGAGACGGTGCTCGGCCGGAGCACGGAAGCCCAGTTCCAGGTGGAAGACGACGGCATCTCGCGCAAGCACGCGAAGGTGGTCGCCCTGGGCGATGGCCGCTTCCAGCTCATGGACCTGGGCAGCACCAACGGCACCTACCTCAACGGCCTGAGGGTGAACACCGCCCCGCTCTACGACGGGGACAAGATCCAGATCGGCTCCAACACCGTCCTCAAGTTCTCCATCCAGGACCAATTGGAGGAGCAGTACCAGCGCAGCATCTACGAGTCCGCCACGCGGGACGGCCTGACGCGGCTCTACAATAAGAAGTACTTCACGGAGACCTTGCGCAAGGAGTTCGCCTACTGCCTGCGCCACCGGGTGGCCCTGTCCCTGGTGATGTTCGACGTGGACCACTTCAAGAAGATCAACGACGTGTACGGCCACCCGGCCGGAGACTACGTGCTGGCGCGCATCGCCCAGCGCGTGGGGGACACGGTGCGGACCGAGGACCTGCTGGCGCGCTACGGCGGCGAGGAGTTCGCCCTGATGCTGCGCGAGTCGGCCGAGGAGCAGGCGCTCTCGTGCGCCGAGCGGTGCCGGCAGGCGGTGGACCGCAGCGACTTCATCTTCAGCGGCACCCCCATCAAGGTGAGCATCAGCCTGGGCGTGGCGACGCTGCTGGACTCGGACTTCGCGCAGCCGGAGGACCTGCTCGCCTCGGCGGACAAGTACCTCTACCGCGCCAAGCGCGCGGGCCGGAACCGGGTGGACGCCAAGGCCGTCAGCGGCCCGTGAGCCTCGCCCGTCCGCGCCCCCCGGGCAGGCCTCACCGCTGAAAGCCGAGCCTCCGCAGGGCCTCGCGCGACACGTGCTGGACGTGGGTATCCCCATCGCGCTGAACCGCCTCGCTCAGCGCGGAGACCGCGAACGGCCCCCCGAGCACGCCCAGCGCCTGCGCCGCCGAGACGCGGATGGCCGCGACCGTGTCCTGGCGGAGGCACTCGGCCAGCGCCTTGACGTGGTGGGGACGGCCCAGGTGCTCCAGGGCGCTCGCGGCCGCCTGCCGCACCAGGGGCGTGCCCTCCAGGAGGCGCTTGGCGATGGCATCCCCCCACCGCACCTGCCGCCGGAGGGCCGAGACCTCGATGGCCGCCGCGACGACTTCCGGGGCGGGGTCCTCCATGCCCGCGGTCAGGATGCCGGTCAGCTCCGCGCCCCCGGCGCCCCCGGTTCCCAGGGCGCGGAGGGCCCCGGCGCGCACGAGCGCCTCGGGGTCCCGGAGAAACGGCGACACCGCGTCGAGCCGCTGCCGGGGCGCCATGTCACATTCGGAGAGCAGGGCCAGGGCCTCGCCCCGGAGCGCCGGGGACTGGGACGGGCTGCTGGCCACGGCGAGCAGCGCCGGCTGACAGGACTTCTCGCGGGCCACCGCCTCCAGCCAGGGCAGCTGCGCCCCCAGGGGCGCGGAGGTCCGCAGGCGCCGTCCGGCCGCCTCGAACAGGGAGAACCCCTCGGCCCGGGCCATGCCCCGGGCGGCGGACTGGCGCACCAGCCGGTCCGGATCATTCAGGGCCTGCTCCAGCTCCCGCTGCGCCAGGGGCCCATAGGGCCGCAGCGCGGACACCGCGGAGCGCCGCTTCACGGGGTCGCTCGAGGCGAGCTCGCCCTGAAGCACCTGGATTTCCTGGGAGTAGAGGGCCACGAGCCGGTTCACACGGGCTTGGTTGGCCGGCACCGCCGCATCGAGCAGCATCCGCCCCACGGAAGAAGGCCCGCGCTCGGTAGCTGCCTTCAGGGCGGAGGCCACGGCGGCATCGGCGGACTCGGGACGCCCCTCCATCGCGTCGAGCACCACCTGGGCAGGCGTCAGCCCCAGGAAGACGGCCAGATGGGAGAGCGCCTCCTCCCGCACCGTGGCGTCCTCCGCGTACAGCTCCAGCGTCAGGGCTTCCCGGAGGGCCTCCTGGCGAGCCCGGATCCGCTCGGCCGCCGCGGCGCCCCGCTCTCCGGCCTTCTGGAGAAAGGCGGCGGGAGGGCGCCCCGCCTCGGCGGAGATCCGGACGGCCGTGAGGCATGCGGCCAGCTCCGCCTCGCCTTGCGCCGCCAGGACCCAGTCCGCCAGGGCGCGGGGCTCGGAGGCGCCCCGTGTCTTCGCGGTGAGCCGCACGGCCGCCCAGCGCACCCGCCACTGCTCATCCGTGAGCGCCGAGCGCAGGGGCTCGCGGGGCACGGGCCGCAGGTGCCCGAGCGCCACCAGCCAGCCCTCGGGGCGGCCCTGGGTGATACAGGCCTGACAGAGCGAGGCGCGCAGGGCCGGGTCCTGGACGTGGCGCTGACAGGACATCCAGCAGGCGGTGGCCCCCACGCCCCCACGCGGATCGGCCGAGAGCAGCAGGAGAACGAGGAGGGCGGAACTCACGCGGGGCGCACTCTAGTCAATTCCGCACCTCCTTTTTACCCCCTGCGTCCTTGCGTTTTCCGTGCCCCTGGGCCATATCCGCACCCCTTTTCACGACATTTACAAGCCACGGCGGAAGGAGGTGACTGCATTGCCCGGTATCCGAGTCAAGGAGGGTGAGTCCATTGAGAGCGCCCTGAAGCGCTTCAAGAAGGCCACCGAGAAGGCGGGAATCCTCTCCGAGATCCGCAAGCGCGAGCACTACGAGAAGCCTTCCGTCAAGCGCAAGAAGAAGGCCCTCGCCGCCAAGAAGCGCGCGGTGAAGAAGGCGCGCAAGTCGTTCTAGCGTGCCCCCGAAGGGCTGGGGCGCCCCGTCGCGGTGCCCCGGCTCTTCCCCCCGCTGCCGTCCCCTCCCCTTCCCCACGCAGAAAGAGCACCCATGGCCACCCTCAAAGAGCGCCTCGACGCGGACCTGAAGGACGCGATGCGGGCCAAGAACGAGCTGTCCACGAGCGTCCTGCGGATGCTCAAGAGCGCCGTGAAGTACAAGGAAGTGGAGCCGGGAGCCTCGGCCCTGGATGACGCGGGCATCGAGAAGGTCATCGCCGGGCTCATCAAGCAGCGCCGCGACTCCATCGACCAGTTCAAGTCCGGTGGACGGGCCGACCTGGCCGAGAAGGAAGAGGCGGAGATCTCCGTCCTCCAGAAGTACCTGCCCCAGCAGCTCACCGCCGAGGAGCTGACCGCCGAGGTGCAGGCGGCCATCACCGCCGTGGGCGCCAAGGGCCCCAAGGACATGGGCGCGGTGATGAAGCAGGTGAACCCCAAGGTGCAGGGCCGCGCCGAGGGCAAGGCCGTCTCCGAGGAAGTGAAGGCCCAGCTGGCCAAGCTGGCCTGATCCGGCCGCGTTTCCCGGAAGCTGGCCGGAAGCTTGCCCTCCCGCCAGCCCACCGTTAAGGGCTATTCCTGAACCCGTCACGGGCGCCTGCCGGCGCTCCCCGGCGGGCGGGAGCCTGCCCTTGCCCATCCTACTTCCCAGGCGTGAAGCGCGCCCTTGCTGGACGGGTGCCCGGAGCCCCGGGAGCCGCCCTGGAACGTCGGACGGCTCCGGCATGCTCTCCTGCTCTCCTTCCAAGCCCTGGACAGCGCGGTCCGGGCAAGGCGGAGCCGAGGGACGGGCGCCGTGAACATCCCTGAGCACAAACTCGAAGAAATCATCGACCGGGTGGACCTGGCCGGTCTCATCTCCCGCTACGTGGAACTCAAGAAGTCCGGGCGGGAGTACAAGGGCCGCTGCCCGTTCCACCAGGAGAAGACCCCCTCCTTCTACGTCATCCCGGAGAAGCGCTTTTACTTCTGCCACGGGTGCCGGGCGAGCGGGGATGCCGTGTCGTTCGTCCAGCGCTACCTGGGCAAGCCCTTCATCGAGGCGGTGAAGGACCTGGCCCGCGAAGTGGGCGTGGACATCGAGGCGGCGCAGGACCCCACGGCCCGGGAGCGCCAGCAGCTCAAGGAAGTCACGGACCTGGCGGCCGAGCACTTCCGCGCCCTGCTCTGGCAGGACGAGGGCCGCGCGGCCCGGGCGTACCTGGCCAACCGCGGCGTCTCCGAGGAGACCGCCCAGGCGTTCGGCCTGGGGTGGGCGGCCAACGCCTGGAGCCTCCTGGCCGACAAGCTCACCCGGGCGGGCATGGTGGAGTGGGGCGTGAAGGCGGGGCTCGTCCAGCAACGCTCGAACGCCGACGGGTACTACGACTTCTTCCGCAGCCGCCTCATGGTGCCCATCCGGGCCCCCGAGGGCCGCCCCATCGGCTTCGGCGGCCGGCTGGTGGGCGCCGACGAGGGGCCCAAGTACCTCAACTCGAAGGAGTCCCGGCTCTACAACAAGAGCGACACGCTGTACGGCATGGACCAGGCCCGCGACGAGATTCGCCGGCGCAAGTCCGCCATCCTGGTGGAGGGCTACTTCGACTGCATCGGCCTGCACCAGGTGGGCGTCCGCCATGCCGTGGCCCTGTGCTCCACGGCGCTCACCCCCGGCCACCTGCAGGCGCTGCACCGGGGCGAGGCGCGGGAGCTGGTGCTGCTGCTGGACGGCGACCAGGCGGGCCTGAATGCCGTCGAGCGGCTGGCCGGCCCCCTGGTGGCCGCGGGGGCGTCCACCCGGGTGGCGCTGCTGCCGCAAGGGGATGATCCGGACACCTTCGCGCGCCGGGAAGGGGTGGAGGGCGTGGAGCGGCTGATCCAGGAGGCACAGCCCCTGACGGGCCACCTCTTCACCAGCGTCCTTCCCCAGGGGGCGCAGGCGAGCTTCGAGGAAAAGATGGCGGCCATCGAGCGGCTCAAGCCGATGACGGCCCAGATTCCTCCGGGGCTGGTGCGCTCGGCCTTCCTCAACGCGGTGGCCGCGCACTTCAGCCTCCCGGTGGGAGACCTGGAGGGGGCCCTGCGCTTCAAAGCGCCCCCGAAGCCTGCCCCCTCCCCGGCCAGGCCTGCCCCGGTGGCCCCCCGGAGCCCTCCCGTCCGCCCGCCGGACGCCCTGGAGTCCTTCTACGTTGCCGCCGCCCTCCGGGAGCCCCGGCTGGTGGCCCGGGACACCTTCCGGGCGTGTGATGACTTGTCCCACCCGGGGCTGCGCATGGTGCTGGCCCACGCCACCTCCGGGCAGGGCGCCGAGGACGCCCTGTTCGAGGCGCCGGAGACCGTGAAAAAGGCCCTGGAGGCCGCCCTGCGGCAGCTGCCCGAGGCAGGCGCCCCTCTGGAGGGGGCCTTCCTCGCGGTCTGCCGCAAGCTGATGCTGCGGCGCATCGACGAGCAGCTTGGCTATATAGAGAAAGCCACGAAGCAGGCTCCGGGAGCCTACGACTTGACCGAGGAGACGCGCCGGTTGCTTACCGAGCGCGTGGAGTTGCTGGCCTTGAAGAAACGCGTCCTCGACGAGCTCCGCCCCGCGCCTACGGGAACAAAGGCCCCAATGCAACCGGTTTGAGTTCGCGTTTGTAAGTATCCTGCAATTTGCGATAGATCGGCCGGCTCGCTCCAGGCCAAGCACCTGTTTTCTAAGGAGAAGTACCCGAATGCCGACGCAGAAGCCCTCGAAGGGGTCCGTGAAGCCCAAGAAGAAGGTGGATCCGGTGATCCGCAAGAAGAAGGCTCCGGAGAGTGTCGCGGCAAAGGGCGCCAAGGCGGCTGCGGCCGCTGAGGAGCTTGCGAGCGCAGAGGCCACCGAGAAGGCCCTCGAGAAGCTCAAGAAGCGCAAGGCCGTCACCGAGGCCTCCGCCGACGACATCGATCCCGAGGAAGCCGCGGAGGAAGCCGCCGCCGCCGTCGAGGTGGACCCCGACGCCGTCGAGGACGAAGTCGAGGAGGAGGCGATCGCCGAGCGCAAGGAAGTCAAGGACCTGCTGGCCGCGGGGCGAGAGAAGGGCTTCCTCACCTATGACGAGGTGAATGACGCGCTGCCCGCGGACATCGTGTCGTCGGATCAGATCGACGACGTGATGAGCATGTTCGGCGACAACGACATCGAGATCGTCGACGCGCAGAAGGCCGCTCAGTCCAACGAGATCAAGCCCACCGTGGCCGTCGAGGAGGAGAGCAAGCAGGACGCCGACGCCGACGACGACGACGAGGACGATGAGCCGGGTGGCAAGTCGAACGACCCGGTGCGCCTGTACCTGCGCAAGATGGGCAGCGTGAGCCTGCTCACGCGCGAGGGCGAAGTGGAGATCGCCAAGCGCATCGAGGACGGCGAGAAGGAAGTGCTGCGCGCCATGCTGGCCTGCCGGGTGGCGGTGGCGGACATCCTCGACATCGGCAACAAGCTCAAGACGGGCAAGCTGCGCGTGCGCGACGTCATCAAGGACGCGCCCGAGGAGGCCCAGGCCGAGGGCGCCGAGGAGGCCCCCGAGGAGGGCGTCGAGGGTGAGCAGCCCCAGCAGCTGGCGCAGAGCGAGCTCAACAAGATCGAGCAGATCAACAAGCAGATCGAGCGCTTCCGCAAGTTCGCCAAGGACTGCGAGGTGCTGGAGGAGGACCTCTCCGGCAAGAAGAAGCTCACCGATGTGAAGAAGAAGGAAGTGAAGCAGGAGGTGAAGGACCTTCGGACCAAGATGATGGAGGTCCTGGAGGAGATGCGCCTCAACAAGAAGCAGGTGGACCGCATCGTCCTCAACCTCAAGCAGCTCATCGAGCGGGTGGACAAGGCCGAGGAGGAGCTGCGCGACCTGGAGCGGCGCAACGGCGTCTCCATGAAGGAGCTGCGCCCGCAGCTCAAGGAGTCGCGCGACAACCCGAACACGGCCAAGAAGCTCCAGAAGCAGCTGAACTTCACCCCGGAGCAGCTCGAGGCGCTGGACCGCGACGTGCGCACCGCGGTGCGGAAGATCAAGCGCGTGGAGGAGGAGGCCAACCTCCCCGTGGACGCGCTGCGCCGCAACTACGACGCCATCCGCCTGGGTGAGCGCCGCGCCGAGCGCGCCAAGAGCGAGCTGGTGGAGGCGAACCTGCGCCTCGTGGTGTCCATCGCGAAGAAGTACACGAACCGCGGCCTGCAGTTCCTGGACCTCATCCAGGAGGGCAACATCGGCCTGATGAAGGCGGTGGACAAGTTCGAGTACAAGCGCGGCTACAAGTTCTCGACGTACGCCACGTGGTGGATCCGCCAGGCCATCACCCGCGCCATCGCGGACCAGGCACGCACCATCCGCATCCCGGTGCACATGATCGAGACCATCAACAAGCTCATCCGCACCAGCCGCTACCTCGTGCAGGAGATTGGCCGCGAGCCGACGCCCGAGGAGATCGCCGAGAAGATGGAGCTGCCGCTCGACAAGGTGCGCAAGGTCCTGAAGATCGCCAAGGAGCCCATCTCCCTGGAGACGCCCATTGGCGAGGAAGAGGACAGCCACCTGGGCGACTTCATCGAGGACAAGAGCCTGGTGTCGCCGGCCGACGCGGTCATCAACATGAACCTGGCGGAGCAGACCCGCAAGGTGCTGGCCACGCTGACGCCGCGCGAGGAGAAGGTGCTGCGCATGCGCTTCGGCATCGGCGAGAAGAGCGACCACACGCTGGAAGAGGTGGGCCAGGACTTCGAGGTGACGCGTGAGCGCATCCGTCAGATTGAAGCCAAGGCGCTGCGCAAGCTGCGCCACCCGAGCCGCTCCAAGCGCTTGCGCTCCTTCGTGGAGAGCTGAGCCAGACCGGTTGAAATGACAGAAGCCCCCGCGTCCTCATGGACCGGGGGCTTCGTCATTTCTAGAGTCCGGCGGTGCCCGTGACGCCTCCCCTCCCCTTCTCCGAAGCCGTGCGGCGCGCGGTACGCGCCATTCCCCGGGGCCAGGTGCGCTCGTACGCGCAGGTGGCCCTCTACGCGGGCAAGCCCGGGGCGGCGCGCGGGGTGGGCCGGGAGCTGAAGACATTGGAGGGGGTGCCCTGGTGGCGGGTCATCCGCTCGGATAGGACGCTGGCGCCCGCGGTGGCCCCTGAGCAGGCCCGGCGGTTGAAGGCCGAGGGCGTCCAGGTGAAGCGGAGCGGAGAACACTTCCGCGTGCAGACCTGAGCCCTACCGGGCTGGGGGCCGCCTCACCTCTTGTCAGCGGCACGGACTGAGGGATACTCCTTCCGCGTCGCAGCGCGTTGTTTGTGAAGGGCCCTTAGCTCAGCGGTTAGAGCTGTCGGCTCATAACCGATTGGTCCCCGGTTCGAATCCGGGAGGGCCCACTCGCCGTAACCCCTCCCCACGCCTCGGGATTTTCCTCCGAGGCGCTGGGGCGGGAAGCTCCCCTCGCCGCGTTCCGCACCACCGGCGCACCATGCCTCCTATGACGTGGCACCTTGCTCCTTGCCTTTGATACCGTCAGTGGCTCGCGGGGAATGCATCGAGGAGTGCAAGTGAATGGGCGTGCAGCACTGGCCATCCTCGTGAGCCTGTTGCTGCCGCTGCCACTCGTCTTCTTGCTGAGCGGTGGGCTGCTGCCCGGCTTGCGTGAAGGAGGAGCCGGCAGCAACCGCGTCAGCCCGGTCCTCACCGCCGAAGCCCGCATGAGGCTGACGACATACCGTAGCGACTGCGGGCTCAGCTCGGAGTGTGAGCCTCCCCTTGGCTGCGTCATGGAAGCCCGCGCGAGACGGCAGTACTGCATCGACAGCCAATGCACCCAGGACACCGAGTGTCCCGAAGACCAGAGCTGCCGTCCCATCGCTTCTTCGGGCGGCGGCCCCTTGGTAAGGCTCTGCATTCCCACGGGCGTGAGGAAAGAAGGCGAGCACTGCATCGCGCTGCCAGAAACCCGGGAAGCAGCCTGCGCCCCCGGTCTTCTCTGCGGCTCAAAAGAGGGGTGGTGCGCTCAGCCCTGCCGGAAGGAAAATGCGACGGTGTGCCCGGAGGGCTTTTTCTGCGCGGACACGGAGCCAGAGCCACTGTGCCTGCCCACATGCAAGGCCAAAGGATGCCCGCCAGGGCAGCGTTGCATTCATGGTGCCGAAGGCGCCTCAGCGTGCGCGGAAGTCTACGGACCTGATTGCCAACAGAATCCTTGTCCCAGAGCCGGTGAGTGCCAAGTGAGCCACGACTCGACGCGCCCCGGCAAAGTGTGGCTGGAATGCGTTGAGCGGTGTGGTGAAGGCTACCCTCCCTGCAGTGCGGGGCTGATCTGCGATGCATGGGTGTGCAGAGTCCCTTGCAATTCGCAAGATCCTCATCCCTGTATGAAAGGCTACCTTTGCAAGCAGAACAGGCCCGGAAGGCCCGAGGTTTGCCAACCGGAATGAATGGGACTCAAACGCCACCACCCTCTCGGGTCTGCTAGTCTGGGGGTTACCTGGGAGGTCCCCCCGCTTTGCTCCAACCCTGCATCGTTCCCATCGCACTTGCCGCTTTGCTGATGGGCCTTCCTGCTGCGGCACAGGCCGCGCCCGTAGAAGGCCCGGCTCCGCGCTCCATCGTGCTCACGGGCAAAGCGGGCGAGTCTCCCTTGCTTTATCTCGCGCCTGGCACCTTCACTTTCATCCTCTTGGACGCGCCGATCCTCCGCGAGTCCGTCGAGGTGGAAGACCGCGCCCGATTCGCGCGGGTGGATCCATCCGATCAGGGCATCACGCTTGCGCTCAGGGCGCCACTGGCTCCCACGGAACGGCTGGCGCTCCGGTTCACCTACCGCGAAGGTTCCCCTTCCAGTGCCGTGTTCCTGCTCACGGGGCGAGCCGGTGAAGCGGACACCGTGGTCAACGTAAGCCGCCCGCCACAAACCGTGGAGGCGTGCCGTGTGGAACTGTCCGTCACACGCGAGCGCTGCGAGACGCAGCGCCAGGAATTGGAGGCGTTGAGGGCCCGCTCGCTGACAGTGAGTCCGGCCGCCGTGGCGCTCGCGGAGTTCGTGGACAAAGAAGGCATGAGGACTAGGAATTTCAAGGAGTCATGCTTCGATGCGCCGGGAGAGTTTCTCCCCACCCGGTGCAGGGCGCTCGGGGCATCCACGTGGACCGTGTTTGTCTTCGAAGTGAGCAACGGCGGGGCGGCGCCTTGGGCGCCCGCGTGGGCCGAAGTCACGCCCGACTCTGGAGGGGTGCCACGCCGCGCCCGTGCGGTGCTCGCCAGACGGGCCACCATTCTCCCAGGGGAGGAGGTGAGCGTGGCTGTCGAGGTGGAAATGCCAGTGCGTAAGCCGCAAGAATGGCTGAGGGCGCCGCATGCGTTGAGGCTGTGTGACGCCGCCGGAAGCCGCTGTCTGTCCTTCTCCCGGGTGCTGCTGTAGCAACAGGCGAGAGGTGTCTGGCGTGAAGGTGGAGAGGGTGGCTCAAGTGGACCCAAGGGATCTCAAGCCCGGCCAGTGGGTGGACGGCTGGCGCATCGTGCGGCGCATCGGCAGCGGCGCCTACGGGGTTGTCTACGAAGTGGAGAAGGACGGGCAACGCTTCGCGCTCAAGCTGGCCTGCCACCGTGAGCAGAGTGGAGACCCGAGACAGACGGACGCACGCGCGAAGCGCGAGGTGGCCTGTCTCCAGCAACTCCATCACCGCCACATCATCCGCATGTGGGCACATGGCCGTTGGCCAGAGCCTCGCTCAGGCTTTCTCTACATCGTCCTCGATTTCGTGGACGGCTACACGCTGGGGCAATGGGTGGAGCGAACCCACCCAACGCCGCATGAAGTGGCCGTCCTGTTCCTGAAGCTGTTCGACGCATTGGAGCACCTGCACGGGCGGGGTGTCCTCCACCGGGACTTGAGCTTGCGGAACATCATGGTCTCCCAGGACGGGGAACCGGTGCTCATCGACTTTGGTGCGGCGGACTACACCACCGCCGAGGAGCTGACGGATGCCCCATTGCCTCCCGGGACACCTCGCAACCGGAGCCCGGAGGCCGTGAGTTTCTGGACGGCCAACCGTCACAACCCCGAGGCGCGTTACCCCTTCAAGGCGACCGACGACATTTTCGCGCTCGGAGCCAATCTCTACGACGTGCTGACGGACCCCTCACCCGAGAGCAGCAAGAAGCGGCCCCCGCTCGGAGGAGTGATGCCACCGCCCTCTCCCTTCAAGGTGACGCAAGGGCGCGTTCCGCAAGAGTTGAGCGCCCATGCGATGCACCTGATCGCCAGCGAGCCCAGGGCGCGGCCTGCGACCGCGAAGGATGCGCGGCGTCCGCTGGAGGAATTCGCTCGATTCGAGCGCCCCGAGTGGCGAGGGCTCCCCATTCACCCAGTCGCCTCGCAGCTCCCGCCAGAGCCCGCCAA